>NZ_WHNX01000010.1 GCF_009362815.1 Alkalibaculum sporogenes
TAAAAATCTAGATTTTGACGTAGAAGAGGAAAAAATATTATCCACTAATTCGAAAGAAATCAATATTAACTTAAAAGAAATAAATAAATTAGTAGAAGAAAATATAATTAAAATGTTAGAAGCAAGTGGAATGAATAAAACGGAGATAGCGAAAAGTCTTGGAATAAGTAGAACTGCATTGTGGAAAAAAATACGAACTAAAAATACAAACTAAAAATACAAACTAAAAAGAAGTGTTAACTAAAAGAAACACCATGTTTAGAAATATAAACATGGTGTTTCTTTATATGTCAAAAAACATTGATATTGCAAGGATTTACTACTTGGCATGATTATTGCTATAAATAAAGTATAAAGGGGGTAAAAATATGTCTATTCAATCATTTGATGAATTAATTAAGAGGATTCAAAATTGTAATGAAAAAAAAATAGTAGCGGTAGTGTCTGCAGACGACGAGCATACACTAGAAGCAGTTATCAGAGCAAAAAAATCTGGAGTAGTAGAACCAATCTTAATAGGTAGTAAGAAAAAAATAGTAGAAATATTAGAGTCTTTTTTAGAAAATGCTGACTTAATATCTGTAATTGATGAAAATGATCCAAAGAAGGCTGCACAAATAGCAGTAAAACTTGTTCATGAGAATAAAGCTGATTTTATCATGAAGGGAAAAATACAAACAGCAGATTTAATGAAAGCTATTGTAAACAAAGAAGATGGATTAAGAGCAAATCGAGTTATGTCCCTTATGGTGTTACACGAGATGAAATCTTATCATAAACTTTTGGCTGTAACTGATGGTGGGATGAACCTTAATCCTAATCTAGAGGAAAAGAAACAAATTGTTGAAAATGCAGTAGATTCTTTACGTTCTATGGGGTATGAAAACCCAAAGGTTGCAGTACTATGTGCAGTAGAAAACGTGAATCCCAAAATGTCTGAGACAATTGATGCAAACGAACTCAAGAAAATGAGTGAAGCGAATGAAATACAGAATTGTACCATTGAAGGACCTATATCCTATGATTTAGCCATGAGCAAAGAGTCAGCTAAATTAAAGGGCTACAAAAGTGAAGTATCAGAAGATGCTGATATCTTAGTAGTACCAAACATGACAGCAGGTAACATACTTGGAAAATCTTTGGTATATTCTGCAGGTGCTAAAATGGCCGGAATTATACTTGGGGCAAAAGTACCTATTGTATTAACGTCTAGAGGTGCTAGTTCAGAGGAAAAGTTTTTATCTTTAGTCATATCAGCTTCTGCTGTTAATAAAAATGGAGGTACTAAAATATGAAAAAATTAATGACGGGAAACGAAGCTATAGCAAGAGGAGCCTACGAAGCAGGTGTTTTATATGCTTCTGCTTATGCAGGTACACCAAGTACTGAAATACTAGAAAACATTGCACTATATAGTGATATGAAAGCAGAGTGGGCGACAAATGAAAAAGTCGCACTTGAGGCTGTTTGTGGAGCATCTATTGCTGGAGCTAGAGCTATAGCAGCGATGAAACATGTAGGCGTAAATGTCGCATCAGATGCACTTTTTACACAAGCTTATACAGGTGTAAACGGAGGCATAGTACTAGTTACAGCAGACGAACCAGGACAACATTCCTCACAGGATGAACAAGATAATAGAAATTATGCTCCATTTGCCAAAATACCGTTGTTTGAGCCTGCAAATAGCCAAGAATGTAAAGATATGATTAAAATTGCTTTTGAGGTCAGTGAGCAATACGATACACCTGTATTAGTTAGGATGACTACAAGAGTCTGTCACTCTAAAGATATTGTTGATTGTGTAGAGAGAGTAGAAAAACCAATTATAAAGTATGAAAAAAAGCTAGAAAAATATGTAACTGTACCAGCTTTTGCAAGAAAAAGAAGAGTAGTAGTTGAACAAAGGATGCATGAGTTAAAGAAATATTCAAATGCTACAGATCTCAATTTTATTGAAATCAATGATACTAAAGTTGGTGTGATTGCTTCAGGAGTTTGTTATCACTATGCAAAAGAAATGTTTGGGGAAAATGCATCTTATTTAAAAATTGGATTTGGATATCCACTTCCAGACGAGAGAATTAAGGAGTTTGCGTCAAAAGTTGAAACCATATACATAATAGAAGAAAATGATCCGATTATAGAAAATTTTGTAAAGGTGTTAGGCATAAAATGTATTGGTAAGGATATATTTCCTTCATATGGAGAAATGACACCTGATATTTTAAGAAAATCAATTGATGGTAAAACCAAGGATTTAATTGAATACAACCAAGACCTTATTGTAAATAGAGCACCTACACTTTGTGCAGGATGCCCCCATAGAGGAGTTTTCTATGAGCTAGGAAAAAGAAAAGATATCGTTATTGCTGGAGATATTGGTTGCTACTCTTTAGGCTTTGCAGAACCGTACAATGCAATGGATTTTAATGTATGTATGGGGAGTGCGTTTAGTTCAGGACATGGAGCACAACAAGTATTTGATATGCAAGATGAACATAATAAGAGAGTTGTTACCGTGCTAGGAGATTCAACGTTTTTTCATACTGGAATAAATGGGCTAATTAATACAGTCTACAATAAAAGCAAAACAGTAAATTTAATATTAGACAATAGAATCACAGGCATGACTGGACATCAAGAAAATCCTGGATCTGGATATACCTTGCAAGGGGAGCCAACACAAGTTATTGATATTGAAGGATTAGTAGTATCGTGTGGGATAAAACACATTAAAGTCATCGATCCGAATAATTTGCAAGAGACTAAAGAGTCTTTTAATTGGGCTTTAGGCATAGCCGAACCATCTGTGATTATTACAAGATGGCCTTGCGCATTAAAAAAATTCTCTATAGAAGATAAAGAAGAATTTCCAGGAGCATTTTCAACTAAATACAAAATTGATCAAGAAAGATGTATTGGATGCAAGAAATGTATTAAGACTGGTTGTCCTGCAATAGCTTATGATAAGAATATCAAAAAATCTAAAATCGATAATGTACAATGTGTTGGTTGTGGAGTTTGCGTGCAGGTTTGTCCAGTTGAAGCGATTAGAAGGGTGGAAGAATAAATGACTAAAAATATATTATTAGTTGGAGTAGGCGGTCAAGGAACAATACTAGCTAGTAAATTGTTGACATTGGGATTAATGGAAGCTGGCTATGATGTAAAAATGAATGAAATTCACGGAATGAGTCAAAGGGGAGGTTCTGTATCATCACAAATTCGATATGGAGATAAGGTAGAATCACCAGTAATTGAACTTGGAGGGGCTGATATATTAGTATCATTCGAAAAAATGGAAGCCTTGAGATGGTTATCGTACTTAAAGCCAGATGGAAGAGTTGTAGTTAATAACTACGAAATAAATCCAATGCCAGTTCTTTCAGGCAAATCTGATTATTCTAAAGATATAATTAAAGAAATTGAAAGTAAAGTAAGTACTGCTATCGTAGATGCAGCCAATAAAGCAATAGAACTTGGAAATGCAAAAGTTATGAATGTGATAATGCTTGGGTCGATAATAAAACTTATGAATCTAGAAGAAATAAACTGGGATAAAATACTAGAAGAAAATGTAAAAGCACAATTTATTGATCTTAATATGAAAGCGCTTAAAGTGGGGATAGATTTGGTATGATTTCAAGATACGTTATAAAAATTAGTAAGTCTTATACAGGAGAGATTATCTGGACTATCATACTTGCTCTTTGGGTGTTCATGTTATTAGTACCAGTATCTAGAAACATATTCATAGAATTTACGTCTATTCATCCATATATAAGTGGCTTTATAAAGTTTTTAATATTAGCTACATTAGGTGATTTGGCAGGAAATAGAATTATCAATGAAACATGGGCAGTTAACACGGGAACACTCTTAAAGGGTATTATTTGGGGGATCATTGGTATAATGATCGTTCTTGTATTCACCATTTTTAATGGTGGTGTAATAGCAGCACAAGCCGCATCTAAACTACCAGGAGAAGGCTCCATGTTTCTGACTGCACTACTTACAAGTGTAATTATGAATCTTACCTTTGGACCTATTATGTTTCTGTTTCATAAGTTTTGTGATACGTATATTGATATGAGGGTGGTTTTTAAAGAGGGAAAAATTTCTATAAAAAGCGTTATTGAAAGAATAGACTTTTACAATATGATCAGTTTTTCTTTCTTTAAAACCATACCATTGTTTTGGATACCCTGTCATACCATAGTATTTTTATTGCCTGGTGTATATAGAGTTGTGGTTTCGGCATTTTTATCAATTGCATTAGGTTTATTACTTGCAGTGAGTAAAAAACAAAAGTCTAGTGTAGGAGGAGTAGCTATTGAGTAAACTATTAATAATTAATCCTGGTTCTACATCTACAAAGATTGCAGTATACAACGATACTGTTCAAGAATTAGTTGTAAATATTGAACATAAGATTGAGGAACTTGAAAAATATTCAAACACAATATCACAATACCATATGAGAAAAAACAGCATTATTCAAGAGCTCAATCAAAGAGGATACAAATTGATGGATTTTAATGCAATAACTGGTAGAGGTGGCATGTTGCCCTCTGTTAAATCTGGAGCTTATGTAGTAAATGAAACTATGGTAGATAGATTAAAAAATAATCCAACATATGAACACGCATCAAACTTAGGTGCTATACTTGCCTACGAAATTTCAAAATATATAGGAGTAAATGCTTACATCTATGATAGTGTGAGAGTAGACGAAATGAATGATGTAGCAAGGATTTCTGGCATGCCAGAAATCCCTAGGACCAGTACCTGCCACGCACTCAATTCTAGAGCTATGGCAATGAAGGTGGCTCAAAAATATGAAAAAAGATATAAAGATCTTAATTTTGTGGTAGCGCATCTAGGTGGAGGTATTAGCCTTTCTGTTCACGAGAAAGGTAAAATTGTAGATATAATGGCAGATGATGAGGGTCCATTTTCTCCTGAGAGAGCAGGGAGGGTACCCTGTAAAGATTTGATTGACCTGTGTTATTCAGGCAAATACGATAAAGAAACGATCCATAAAAAACTTAGAGGAAACGGTGGGCTAAAAGCTTATCTCAATACCAGTGATGCAAGGGAAGTGGAAATATTAATTAAAAATGGGAATGAAAAAGCAAGATTAGTATATGAAGCCATGGCATATCAGATATCAAAGGGAATAGGAGACATGGCTACTGTATTGTCTGGCGAGGTAGATTATATTGTTATCACAGGAGGGATCGCTTATTCAGAGATGTTAACAAACTGGATATTAAATAGAGTGAAATACATAAGTAAGGTTGAAATTATGCCAGGTGAGAATGAAATGGAATCATTAGCACTCGGTACAATTCGAGTTCTTAGAGGAGAAGAACAGGCCAAGGAATATATTGAGATATAAAGAATAATTAGAAAAAAATATACTAAGGGATCTGAAGTAGTCTTTTCAGATTCCTTTACCTTTTTGCTCATCCTCATTATTATAGATTAAGTAAAAGAACCAAATGAAGTCATGTCGAAGAACTACATGTTAAATAAAGGTTGATAAATCATTTGATAATTGATTGCTTTGTAATACAATTGTGTGAAGGTTTTCATGCATTAATCTAAGTTTTATATTCATTATAAATATAAAACTATAAATATATAAATTATTGCCGATATATCTTAAAAGGTTTAACATAAGATGAAAGGTGTGGTTAAAATAAAGGTAGATAAAATTAGTACTGAATATAAGACTAATCTTACAATAAAAAGCAATAACGATGTTGAAGCCTTTAAGAATAATACTTCATTTCTGCTAAGTCAAAAAACCATATCTAAAAATACAGATGAATTATTAGATATTAGTAGTGTGTCAGGAAAAATAATAGATACTATAAAAATTGATCATACTTCTCAAGAGATAAAAGGAAGTAGTATCGAATTTATTAAAAATTTTATTCAAGGGAAGCCTCAGGTAGTAATTGAAAATATTAATATTAGAGATGATAATTCGTTGGAAATATTCCTAAAGGATGGAAATGTAATATCTATTAAAAACATGAAAGAGTTTATCTCTTATAAAGAGGCATTAGACCTAGTAAATCCTTCAAAATCAGATCCTCCTGTGAAAGAGTTAAATATTAAGATAATGAACAATATCAAGTCTTATATTCTTATTAACGGAAAAGAAAGTAATGAAAAATTAAGTGATTTAAGCTTTAATAAACTAATGAATAAAAATTCTAATTCTATGAATAATTTTAAGGGATTAATGGATGAATTTATACTCATTGATAAGCAAGCTAAGGCAATAATTATATATGTTCCATTATTAGGTTTTGCATATTTAGGCAATAGCAATCTTGAAAGGATACTATATCACTTGCCTTACTTGTCATCATTACATGGATACAGTAATAAATCATTAATATATAGTGTGTTTAGTAGATATAACTGGAGAGCGATTATTATTTCAATTTTATTATTATACGTCATTTTCAAGGTGTTAACGTAATATACATAAGATATCAAAACTAGAGTTATTATTATAGTATAAAGGAACCTAAAATAAATTAGGTTCCTTTATAGAGTTGTTGGAAAATTTTAGCTATTAGATGGTTTCCAAGAACTCTTTAAGTTTAAAGTCAAATTAAATACTAGGTTATTTTTAGTGCTGTCTTTTGAGTCCACTACAAAGTAACCATTTCTCACGAACTGAAACTTATCTCCTGAATTTGCGTTTGCTAATTCAGGTTCTAAATATCCTTTTATTACTTTTAGTGAATCTGGATTTATATTGTTTAAAGGATCTGGGTTATCTTCATCATCATCAATATCATTATTATCATTTAAAAGATAGTCGTATAGCCTGATTTCTGATTCAATGCAGTTTTGTGCACATACCCAATGTAAAGTCCCTTTAACCTTTCTACCTGTAAAACCACTACCTGATTTCGTCTCAGGGTCATATGTGCAGTTAAGTTGTATAATCTCTCCATTAGCATTTTTTATAACTTCATTACATTTGATAAAGTATGCTCCCATTAATCTTACTTCATTTCCAGGGAATAGCCTAAAGTATTTTTTAATAGGCACTTCCATAAAATCTTCCTTTTCAATGTAGATTTCTCTGCCGAAAGGTATCTTTCTTATTCCAAGGCTTTCATTATCTTGATTATTGTGCATATCTAACCATTCTATTTTATCTTCAGGATAATTTGTAATAACTATTTTAATGGGATCTAAAATAGCCATGAGTCTTGGTGTTTTTAACTTTAAATCATCTCTAACAAAGTGTTCAAACATTGCAATGTCAACGATACTATTGGATCTTGCTACCCCAATTTCATCACAGAAATTTTGAATGGCCTCTGGAGTAATTCCTCGTCTTCTCATACCAGAGATAGTCATTAAACGTGGATCATCCCAACCATCTACAATGCCCTTATCTACTAAAGTTTTTATAAACCTTTTGCCTATAATTGTTCTACTTAATTGCAACTTAGCAAATTCAATTTGTTTAGGTCGTTGAATCTTAAAATCATCTAAATTTTCAAGTAACCAGTTGTAAAAAGGTCTATGATCTTCAAATTCTAAAGTGCAAATGGAATGAGTGATGCCCTCTATTCCGTCTTCAATAGGATGTGCATAGTCATACATAGGGTAAATACACCAGGTATCGCCTGTATTGTGATGGTGAGTGTGTAAGATTCGATATATAATAGGATCTCTCATATTGATATTAGGACTAGACATATCAATTTTTGCACGCAATACTTTTGAACCATCTATAAATTTCCCATCTTTCATTCTAGTGAATAGCTCTAAATTTTCTTCTATACTTCTATTTCTATAGGGGCTGTTTTTACCAGGAGAAAATAGAGTTCCGCGGTATTGTCTTATTTCATCAGGAGATAGATCGTCTACATATGCTAAATCTTTTTTAATAAGTTCTAAGGCGTAAAGAAACATTTTGTCAAAATAGTTTGAGGCAAAGAATAATCTATCTTCCCAGTCAGCACCAAGCCACTTAATATCTTCTTTGATAGATTGCACATACTCTTCATCTTC
Source organism: Alkalibaculum sporogenes (assembly GCF_009362815.1). GTDB lineage: Bacteria > Bacillota > Clostridia > Eubacteriales > Alkalibacteraceae > Alkalibaculum_A > Alkalibaculum_A sporogenes. The sequence continues at coordinate 8,059 of NZ_WHNX01000010.1, forward strand.
CTTGACAGGATTGGTATCATCAAAACGCAAATTAAACTTGCCATTATACCTTAAAGAAGTATTGTAATTTAATAGTATAGATTTGGCATGTCCAATGTGAAGGTATCCATTTGGTTCAGGAGGAAAACGCGTCAGAACCTTATTATTCTGATATATATTATTCCTTATATCTTCGTCTATTATGTTGTTTATGAAATTAGTTCCAGTTGGTTCACTCACAGAATCACTCCTTTTATATAACATATTATATTTTATATTTTTAAAATAGACTTAACAATTTAATAGATTTGTATAAAGTCTCTAACAAAAAGCTTCATTGATATTTGTACTAATGATAATGTCTGAGATGTATATTTAATTATAAAAAAAACCACGATAGTTGAACTTAAATTATCAAAAATATAGGATAAAATTAAATAAAAAACATTTTCCAATCGTATTTAGTTAAAGATACTTGATTATAAAGCCTTTTGAATGCAACATTAGGGTTCCCTAAGGGCTAATCATTATTTTAACATATTGGTGAATAATCTACTAATATTTTATCTTTAAAGTTACAATTTCTTATAAGAAGTATTTACAAGAGTATTAATTATTTTAGTCAATAGAGAAGTCATAACCATAGCCATTGCTATACTTACAATAGCTAGTATAGTAATAGATCCAGATTCAGATGCTCTACCATTATTTTGTACTAAATTCAACATTGTACGATATAAACCTATCCCTGGTACTAAAGGGATAATAGCAGGTACAGTAAAAATAGTAGCGGGCATTTTCAAGAGTCGCGCAAATATTTCGCTAAATACAGTAATGAAAAATGTTGCAGTAAAATAGGCGATTATTGGACTTTTTGAATCTGAAGAAAGTATTTTAAATAGTATATAACCTACTCCACCTAAAAGAGAACTAAGTAATATACCTCTCATAGGTGCTCTAAACAAGATAGCAGTAAAAATAACTGCTACTACACAAATAAAAAATTCTCTTATCAAGATATTGACTCCTTTCTTAATCAGAAATATTTAAGATATATATAATTAAATATTAGAGTCCATAATAAATAGAAAGAATTGCACCAACACCGAAAGCTAAGGCAATAGCTACTGTTAAAGCTTCAGCAGCTCTAGCAACACCAGACAATAAATCGCCACGCATTGCATCTCTAATTGCAGTTGTCATAGCTAAACCGGGTAATAATGGTGTCATAGCCCCTATAATAATTATATCAATATTACCTATCTTAAAAAAAGAAGTTAATGCTATAGAGCAAATAGAGATTATAGCCCCACCAATGATACTAATTGCAAAATTAAATATATCATTAATTTCAATCAAATTAAATACTAAATGAACGAATATGCCACAAAAAGCCGCTGCAAACAGATCAAATATAGTTCCTTGTAATAGTAGTGCGAAAAAACCGGAGGAAACTGCAGCTGCTAAAATATAAATAAATTTATTATGATTTTCTGCATTATGTAACTGCTCTAGCCTCTCTATTGACTCTTGAATATTTAGTTGACCTTTGACTAGTTTTCTCGATACATCATTTACATTATGAATTGCAGCCAAGTTGACAGTTCGATTTCTAATTCGTTTAATTACTGTATTTACTTGACCATTATTATTTGTAACACTAATAAATATACCAGTAGGTATAGCTATTATATCTGTTTCAAGACCAAGTGATTGACCAATTAAAGAAACTGTCTCCTCAGCCCTGTAAGTTTCTCCACCATTTTCAAGTATGATTTGTGCACAAAGTTTTGAGAGGTTGGATACTTCAATAATATTAATAATATTCTTCATCAGTTATCTCCAGTATCTAATATGACATAATCTATATAGTTAGTATATGGCAAGTTACTAGTACCATTCACAATTTAAGAAAACACAAGATATTATGATAATTATGTCTATATTATATGAAAATAAGGTCTACAATATTTAATAAATTGAATAGCAAAAGGTTAAGAATCTACTTAAATGATTGTATGAATAAGAAAATTAAAATAGATAGTTAGATAAAAAATATAAAATTCTACAAATGTATAAAAATCACAAATTCTTCACATAATCTATATATTAGTGCATTAGGAGGAATATGAATGATTGATTACGAGGGTTTTAGTAAGGCTTTAGGTAAATTGCATGAGGAGGAAGCTTTAAGACTTGCACATGAGTTTATTAATAGCGATCCAAATGAAGAAGAAGAAAAATTATTTATGAAAGCAGCACAAAATGGTATAGATACAGTAGCAGAGCAATTCGAAATGAGAAAGTATTCTGTTGGCGAACTCATATATGCAAAAGAAATATTATCTCAAATAATGGATATGATATTACCTAAGATGCATGCAGTGGAAAGTTAAATTCAGAAATTTAAACACACAAGACATTGTTAATTAACAATGTCTTGTGAAAAAAAGTTATTACATATTGTTATTTTTAGCTTTATCTTCATAAGAAAGTATCATACGTTTGACCATTTCTCCACCTATGGAGCCAGCTTGTTTTGAAGTCAATTCACCGTTATAACCTTCTTTTAAGTTGATATCAAGATCTCTTGCACATTCAACTTTAAATTGTTGTAAACCAGATTTTTGTGATCTTCTACTCATGATTGCACCTCCTTTGTATAATAATAGTTTGTAATAAATCGAACATAATAATCATGTAAATTATAGTATTTGCACTATAATTTTCTAATTATCGCGAAGTAATGAGCCAAGTGGCTGTTTGCAGACATTTGGCGACTACCGCGTAACCGCGAGAAAATCGCAAAGCGTGTTTCTTGTGGTTGCATAAATAGTTAGAATAAATTATTTTTATAGGATTGGTCCTTGTAAAACTAGATATAATTTATAATTAAAAGTGTACAAGTTTCAAAATTTGACAAATTTTCTCTATTATTTCATATAACATAATAATAAATATTAATATTGGTAAAAATATGAATAAAATTGTATGTCATAATGATAATTTATATTATAATATTAAATATTAATGATTTTAGTATATTAAATTGGTATATTATAGATATAATATCAGTAGTTTTAAATAGCTAGTATTGATGAAGGAGTGTAGTCATGGCTAGTAATATTATGATTGTCAACAATTACAAAGAAAAATTATTAATAAAGGATATATTAGAGGATAGGTTAAAAGAAATAGCAATTTTTAATCTTGAATATCTAGATAATCTGATTAGTGAATTAATAATTAATAATATTCAAGTATGTCTTTTATATATTAATGATAAGAGTGATGTTAAAGTACTCCAAGAAATAAAAGAAAATCCTCATGTTATGGACTTGCCTATTATTATTTGTAGTGAAAATTTGAATGTTGATATTATGGAACAAACTCTAACACTTGGAGCATATGATTACCTTGTTACACCTAAAGATGATGAGATATTAGAAAAACTATTTTGTCTAAAGATTCAAAATGCGATAAACCATATAAAAAGATATGAAGAAATTATATATTTAAGTTATCATGATGAAATGACAGGTTTATATAATAAGAGATTTTTTAAAGAAGAGATAAGAAGATTAGATACTAAAAGGCAATTACCAATCTCAGTAGTTGTAGGAGATGTAAATAGCTTAAAGATGACAAACGACGTATTTGGACATCATATAGGCGATAAAATTATAGTAGAAGTAGCAAATGTTTTAAAGCAATTTTGTAGGAAGGAAGATATTATTGCTAGATGGGGCGGAGATGAATTTTATATACTACTACCTAAGACTTCAAGAGAATTAGCGAAGAGTATATATAAAAGAATCCAAAGTTCATGTCTAGATCATATATTTAATAATATACCTATAAGTGTTTCATTAGGATATCATACAAAAGAAAATGATGATGAAAATATTGACAGCACAATTAGAAGAGCAGAAGAATGGATGTATAAGCATAAATTAGAACAAAGCAAATCTTTTAACGCTAAGATGATTAAGTCATTTAAAGACACTATTACAGCAAAAAATCCTAAATATCATTTATATAATGATGCTAAATATGAATTGGTTAAAAAAATGGGTAGCAAACTTAGTTTAACTGAAGATGAGTTAGTGATACTGAAATCATTAGTTATGTTTGCAGATATTGGATATATTACTTTACAGGAGAGCATTATTAATAAAAAAGAAAAGTTGAGTACAGAAGAATGGGATGAAATAAGAAAACATACAGAGATAGGATATAGAATTGCAAAAGCGTCACCTGAATTAAATAATATCGCAGATTACATATTGTACCATCACGAAAGATGGGATGGTAAAGGTTATCCACATGGATTAAGAGGTGAAAGGATACCACAGTTATCTAGAATAATATCTATTGTGAATGCATATGATGCAATGATAAGCGTGAGACCTTATCGAAGAGCTTTTAACAAAGAAGAAGCCATTAGCAAACTATTAGAGGGAGCTGGATCTCAATTCGATCCTTATTTAGTTAATGTTTTTTTAGATACATGTGCAATTTCAGAAAATCGCGCTTTTACAGGCACTTAATCTCCCATTTACATCTTAAATCTTGAAGCGGGAGCAATACCCAATTTACCTTGCCTGAAAGGCAAGAGAAATAAAGTTACTTACTTATATCTTCCATATAAATGTGGAAGATATTTTTTTTATTTAATTCTAAACATTGATTTGTATGAATGAAAATGAATTCTTTGAAAAAACTAAGGTCATACTTTTAAAAAAGAGGAGATATTATGTGAAACAAGAAAAATTAAAAATATATAGAGATAAACTTGTAGCTGAAAAAGATAGAGTCCATAAACTAATGGAAAAAATGAAAGAAAATAGAGTATCTGATATGTATGACGAAATGGATCAAGAGCTCTCTACATTTGACAATCATCCTGGTGATTTAGGCACGATTCGTAGTGACATTGAAAGAGGAGCTTATATAAAAGATAATGAGATAAGTATATTAAGAAAAGTTGATGAAGCACTACATGCAATTGATGAAAATACTTATGGCTTTTGTAAAGAGTGTGGTAAGACAATTTCTGAGGAAAGATTAGATTTAATTCCTTATGCTACAACCTGCGTAAATTGTCAAACAAACTAATAGTAATATATAGTAACTAAATAAATACATAGGCGCATTTTTTGCGTCCTATGTATACTTACTGCATGTAAATGTTTATTCTGATAAAGAATATGGCAATGTACTCTTTTATAGGATATACTATAATACAAATTACATTTGAAAGGTGAATTTACATGTTACATGAATTTTCTAGGACTGAATTAATAATAGGAAAAGAAAATATGGAAAAATTGAGAAATAGTAAAGTAGCTATATTTGGTGTAGGTGGTGTAGGTTCTTTCGTGGTTGAAGGATTAGTTCGTTCTGGTATAGGGAAATTTGTTCTTATTGACGACGATAGTATTTGCTTAACTAATCTTAATAGACAATTACATGCTACAAAAAAAACTATTGGTAAGCCTAAAGTAGATGCTATGAAAGATAGAATTTTAGAGATTAATCCAAAAGCCGAAATTGCTACATATCAGGAGTTTTATTTGCCAGGTCAAGGAGAAAAGTTAATATTTGACGATTATGATTACATAGTTGATGCAATAGATACAGTTACTGGAAAATTAGATTTAGTAGTCAATGCTAAAAATCGGAACATAAAAATTATAAGTTCAATGGGAGCTGGAAACAAATTAGATCCAACAGCATTTGAGGTATCAGATATATATAATACATCTGTATGTCCACTTGCAAAGGTTATGCGCAGAGAACTAAAAAGAAGAGAAATATCATCTCTTAAAGTTGTATACTCTAAAGAAATACCGATTAAACCAACAGGTAATGAGGATGCAAGTTGTGCAGTAGGTTGCATCTGTCCATCAGGCACAACTAGAAAATGTACAACTAAACACCAAATACCAGGAAGTATATCTTTTGTACCATCAGTAGTTGGATTAATTATTGCTGGAGAAGTAGTTAAAGACCTAATTAAATTATGATTATTTTAATTTAACATAGATTAATTAAATCAAATATTTTACAATTAATGAGAAAGTGCTTCTTTTCTGATGTTTAATATTGTATAATATTAAGAAAATTATTGATAACAACTAGGGAGCAAAATAAGTATTTGAGGAGAATATATTATGAGAATGAATTATATTAAAAAAATACCATCTATTGAAGAGATTCTTGAACGGACACCTTTGCCTAATCATATTAAAGAGATAAAACAAAAAAGGGATATTGAAATTACTAATATATTTGAAAGTAAAGATGATAGATTTATTTTAATTATTGGGCCTTGTTCTGCTGATAATGAAGATTCTGTATGCGAGTATATTAAAAGACTTGCACAAGTTCAAGAAAAAGTGAATGATAAGATCCTTATTATACCTAGAATATATACTAATAAACCTAGAACTACTGGGATTGGCTACAAGGGCATGGTTCATCAGCCTGATCCACAAAAAGATCCAGATTTGCTTGAAGGTATTAAGGCAATACGTAAATTACATATTCGATCGTTAACTGAATTTCATATGTCTGCAGCAGATGAAATGCTTTATCCTGAGAACTATACATATTTAACAGATGTGTTAGGATATATTGCAATAGGTGCACGTTCAGTTGAGAATCAACAACATAGGCTTACAGTTAGTGGTGTAGATGTACCTGTAGGAATGAAAAATCCCACTAGTGGCGATTTTTCTGTGATGTTTAATTCAATATTAGCTGCACAATCGAGTCATAATTTTATATTTAATGGTTGGGAAGTTGAAACTTCAGGAAACCCTCATAGTCATGCCATTTTACGAGGAGCCGTTGATTCTTACGGAAGAAATATACCAAATTATCACTATGAAGATTTAGCATACATAGCTAAAGAATACGAAAAGTTAAACTTAGCAAATCCAGCAATTATTGTTGATACAAATCATGCAAACTCTATGAAAAAGTATTATGAACAACCAAGAATTACCATGGAAATTTTATTAAATATGAATTATAATCCTCTATTGAAAAAAATGATAAAAGGATTGATGATAGAAAGTTATATAGAAGAAGGAAACCAAGGTATAGACGGTTGCAAATACGGAAAATCTATAACTGATGCATGTCTAGGCTGGGAGGCCACAGAGAGGCTTGTATTTGACATAGCTGAGAAACTATAGGGTATAGGAAGCGTATTATCTAAAACTAGTCTTATGGTGGTATATAGCTTTGTAAAATGCAATAATTAACTACGTACTAAAAGAGTAAACAATTTCAGGTGAAGTTTGATGTAATAATTGGTAATTAGTTTGATTTCATAATATAGCATATTAAAGAGAAATATTATTTTATTAATATTTCTCTTTTGTGTAGGAAAGATAGTGGACCATAACTAAACACATAACAAAAGATACTTGCGAATACAATTACTTAAAGTAGATTTGCTACAACATACACTTTTATAAAAATATGAAAAATAATAGATATAAAAATTAAATTAGGGGTATAAAATATTAAGGATTGAAAAATACAATAAATATGGAGTTGTTAAAATGAAAAAGATCGTATTACTATTATTTATGACTTTAATAATAAGTGTCACCATAATAGGATGTACTCCTGATACTGAAGAAATTATTGATGGAGTAGATGAAGATATAATTGATCAGCCAGTAGATGAAAACAATAATGATAAACCAAATGATGATAGGATTACTTCAAGTGGTACATTTGTCGGTTTTGCTGATAATAATTCCTTTGAGGTTATTGATGATCAAAATGGTTATATAGTGTTCTATAAGAATGGAGCCTATGAAGATTATAGCAGTTTAAATCTAAATGCTGGTGATCGAATTAAAACAATTTACAAAAGAGAAAAAGAACAAAACCATGTAGAAAAAGTGGAAGTATTAAGCCAAGTGGACCAAGAAATTAACTTGGTTACCAAAAATGTTAATTATGTTGGATTAATTGATAGAAATAGTTTTGAAGTTATAAGCGACGACGAAAACATAGCCCTTAGATATTTATCAGCAGAAGATAAAATCGAAAGTTTAGATATAGACAGTAATGATTTGATTGAAGTTACTTGGTATGAAAATGAAGAAGGTCAGCTTATTGTACTTTGGATTGAGTTTGATTAGAAATTATAGTATCAGCATGGTCAAGAACAAAATTATTTAAGGGCATTTGCAGATAATTGCCCTTAAATTTAGTAATGAATTAAAACTACTATATATTATTTATAGATAAAGGATAATTACATACTTAAGTTTAAGGATACAATCTTCTATTTAGCAGATAGTTGAAGCAGTAGCCCTAGCCCACTCATCGATTTGTAGTAATTTATCTAAGTCTAAATTGTAAATTATATCGTGCTTTTCCATAACCCTTTCAACAATTTGTGGAATTTGTATAAAATCAATTTTCTTCTTTAAAAAGTTTTCAACTACTATTTCATTTGCAGCATTCAATACAGTAGGCATACTTCCTCCTAATTTTATCGATTCGAAGGCCAAAGCTAGACACCTAAATGCTTCAGTATTTGGCTTTTCAAAGGTTAAAGAACCGATTTCTGCAAGGTTTAAAGATTTAATCTTATTGTTTATTCGAGCTGGATAAAACATTGCTAACTGGATAGGAATTTTCATATCAGGATATCCTAATTGTGCTAATGTACTATGGTCTACATATTCTACTAAGGAATGTATAATGCTCTGAGGATGTACTACTACTTCAATCTGTTCGGGGTCTAGTTCAAACAGCCATTTTGCTTCAATTACTTCTAGCCCCTTATTCATAAGAGTAGCAGAATCAATCGTTACTTTTTTGCCCATAGACCAATTTGGATGTTTTAAAGCTTTCTCTACGGTAACATCTTTTAACTCCGTTAGACTTTTGCCTCTAAAAGGGCCTCCCGAGGCTGTGAGAATAATCTTATGAATATCTTTTTCTCTATTACCCATCAGACACTGAAAGATCGCACTATGTTCACTATCTACGGGATATATTTTAATGTTTTTTTCTCTGGCTTTTTCCATTACTATATGACCACCAGATACTAAGGTTTCTTTATTGGCTAAAGCAATATCTTTGCGTTTGTCAATTGCTTCTAATGTAGGGAGAAGACCGACCATACCGGGCACAGCTGTTAAAGTAATATCTGCATCATACAGAGAAGCAACATCACATAATCCATTTAATCCAGATAAGACTTCTATTCTTTTACCTAAGCGCTTCTGAAGTTCATATGCTTTATCAGGATTCATTACAGCAACAACTTTTGGTTGAAATATTTTAATTTGCTTTTCTAATAAATCAATGTTTTCATTTGTAGTTAAACCTACAACTTTTAATTTGTCGGGATTATCAGTTACTATTTCTAAAGTCTGTGTCCCTATAGAGCCGGTAGAACCTAATATACTAACGTATTTCATAATTAAACACTCCTTACATTTTTATTAATTATTGCATAGTTTTTTTAAATTAATTTTATATTATCTATAAGGTCTTATATACTACATGAACATTTATATTTTGTTTGTGGTTTCCAAATTGTTCTCCAAAAATCATTATACCTCTAGAATTTTTAGCATGCTTCTTTATACCGATTTTAATCGATATAGTATTGTCACTTACTATTAATTCTTTAATTTTTAGAGCACTAAAGATTTTTTCATTAATATATGTTCCAATGTTATCAACTTTAAAACTAATTAATTCGCCATGTTGAGGTTTGTCTATAGGCCACCATGATGGTGTTAATATACCTTTATCGCCAAAGTAACCTTCGCTTGTATATGTGCCTAATTCTACACTATTAATCCAAAGACTAATATCAGAGGGCCAATTATTGTTAAAAAACATATGTTCAGAACACATTTCAAAAGAAACATTCAATGAATCTAAGATATTATCACCAATATCTATTGGAATATCATAAGTTATGAAACCATCGTTAAACCAAAGAACTTCACATTTGTTTTTTTCGTCAGATGAAAATGAGCATAAGGCATTTCCTTTTTCAATAAGTTCATTTGCTGATGCCATTCCATAAGAGGAACTAACTTTGAAACTATTATAACTACCTAATTTAACGTCAATAATTTTCTCGGTTAACTGTAAATCAGTACTAGGATTTTTTTCTATTGATGGGAAAAAGTCTGTATCCACAATATTATAAGTTTCAGTTTCTTCATCAAAAAACTTTAGGGTTAACTCCCGATACTTTAGAGAACATATCTTTTGTTTACCGTGTTTACCTGATTTTGATGTACAAATAATTAGACCACTTTCTTCAAGTTTTTGAATATTAACCGTTACAGTAGGCATAGGCATTTTTAATGTTTTAGATATATGATTTATATTATAATCACCATCTTTTAGCAAATCTAGAATCTTCAATCTATTATAATTTGATAAGGCTTGGGCAATTAATTCATATTTAAAAATGTCGTGAGTAACAAATTTATCCATTTTAGTTCGTTCTCCTTAAATTGCATCTCATATTGCATAGTATATTTTTTTATCAATCAGTATATATAAATATATCATAATTTCGAGTATAAAGTTAGTTTATTACTAATGTTAAATGTATAAAAAAAGTGTTTCTATTCTCATGAAGTTATGGTAGACTGGTTAGTGTAAAAAAAATGTAACAAGAAGTTTACTATTGTATCTAATATGTAAATGATCTTGGAGGTGTAAGATTGGAAAATACTCATTTAACTAATGAAGAAAATGACCAGGATCTCAAGGGAATCAAATTTTTAAAACAAATCAGTCCAATTAACAAGTCCAATATAGTTATTAACTTTAAATTAAAACTAATTAAATTTATTCATATCTTAATGAACCCTAAATTAGCTATAAATGAAATTGCGTTTAGATATGATCGTTTTGTTGGAACTGTAAAGCACAAATTTCAAATATTTTATGAATTTAAATTATTAAAGTTTAAAGAATCATCACTTAATAGTTGCCATAACGCTATGTGTATTATAGCTAAATATAAGAAGCAATGTATAGTAACTAGTTTATTAATTATTGTATTAGTTTTAGGGGTATCTATATATGATGCGAATATAGGTTATCAAGTTAGTTTTAATGGTCAAGATATTGGAATTGTAAAAGAACAAAAAGTATTTGCTCAGGCAGTTGGTAGAGTGAATAGAGAGTTATCAAGTTGGTATGGCAATAACATTGTATTTCAACAAGATATTGCTTTCGAAAAGACTTTTATTAGAAAAGATAAATTATTATCAAATATTGATGAGAGTTTAAAAGCAGTCTATGATACAAATATTGATTTAGCTTTAGAAGGTGCAGTTATTATTATTGAAGGTGAAGAAATAGCTAGCTTTAGTAGTAAAGAAGATGCACAACGCGTAATAGATGGAGTCTTATCACCTTATGTTAAAGAAAATAATAAATCAAAACTTATAGAAGATCCCGTAATACATGAAGATTATACCATTGAAGAGAAGCTAGTTAACTATGGTAGTATTAAAGAAGTAAATCAAGCTATCGCTCTTATAAGTCAAGGGACAGAAGAAATTAATCAATATAAAGTTAAAAGTGGTGATACATCTTGGGATATTGCAGTAAATCGTGGTGTAAATATCAAAGATATAGAAGATGCTAATCCTGAAAAAGATATAACCAGTCTTAGAGACGGAGAGCTTATAAATCTTGCAGTGGAAAAGCCATATTTAACTATAGAAACTGTTAAAGAAGAGGTTAAAGAAGAAAAAATTAACTATGAAACAGTCTACAAAAAAGATTCATCTATATATATTGGTAAGACAAAAGTAATATCAGAAGGTGTACAAGGTATTAAACAAATAACTTCGATAGTAGAATATGAAAATAATAATCAAATTTCTGCAGAAATTATTGATGAAAAAGTTATAAAAGAAGCACAAGATAAAGTTATAGCAAAGGGCACAAAAGCATTACCTCCAGGACAAGCAAAAGGAAGCTTTAGATTACCTACATCTGGAAGAATTACCGCTATTAACAAACCAGGGAGTCATAGCGGTGGTAGAGCAGTTGACATTGCTAATAGGGTTGGAACCAATATATATGCTGCAGACAGTGGTAAAGTTACACTAGCAACTAACAGAGGTAATGGATATGGCAATTACATTGTAATAGATCATGGAAATGGTTATTCAACACTATATGCTCATTTAAGTTCTATAAGAGTATCTGTAGGAAATAGAGTCTCTAGAGGTCAAAATATTGGTGGCATGGGTAGTACTGGCAATAGTTCTGGAAGTCATTTGCATTTTGAAGTAATTAAAAATGGATCAAGGCAAAAAATTACTAATTATTTTAATTTATCTAGAGGAAGAACTGTCTCTCCATAAGATAGCAGAAAAAGCCGTTGAAAATATACGGCTTTTTTTTATACAATATCCAAAAGTTCTATTTCTATTGTTTAAATTTTAAATTATTATTATAATAGTATGAAACTATGTGTAATTATATCCGAAATTAAGATTATAAACGTAAACAACGACTATTATGTCGATTTGTTGGAAAGGTACAAAATGAAAAAAAATAAAACAGAAAATTTTAAATTTTTTAACAATAGCAAATGTGAATACTTTCCTTGTCACAAAACTGACTTATTAGAAAATTTCAACTGTCTATTTTGTTATTGTCCTCTTTATGCTCTTGGAGATCAATGTGGTGGTGATTTTTCTTATACTGAAAAAGGAATTAAAAATTGTTCAAAGTGTTCAATTCCTCATAAAAGAGAGTGCTATGATAGAATTATTGATAAAATGGGTGGGATACTAGAGATAGCTAAGAAAAAATAGCAAGAATTAATTAATAAATTTTTAGAGCTAGTTGTTGAAAGGAGTATTGAGTTGGACGTAAGAATGATTGCAATAGATATGGATGGAACTCTTTTATACTCGAGACATGAGATTACTAATAGAGTTAAAAATGCTGTTATTGCCGCAGCTAAAAAAGGTGTAAAAATTGTTTTATCTACTGGCCGGATTTATACTTCTGCTAGGTATTATACTAGATTGATGGGTATTGAAACACCAATAATAACTTGTAATGGAGCTTTGATTAAAGAAGAAAATAGATTGATTTACAAATGTCCTATTCCACAGTATTCACTTAAAAATGCACTATCCAAATTATTGGAATACAATGATGTTTATTATCAGTTATATAGTGAACAAACTTATTACGCAAAAGAAGAAAGTGAAACAGTTAGACAATATCGAAAATGGAACGAAGATCAGAATATAGATGATAGAGTAAGTATTAAAATTATGAATAACCCTATGGATATGATAGATGAACCAGATGAGCTGTTGAAGATGTTTTTATTACAAACTGGGGTTCTAAAGGAACGATTTGATCAACTGGTAAGTGAGATGAATCAAATTAATGGTATATATTGTGTGTCATCCTTACAGAATTCTGTGGATGTTATAAATAGGGATGTTAATAAAGGAAATGCACTTAAGTACTTAGCAGATCAATATAGTATTAATTCAGAAAACATCATGGCAATAGGTGATAATTATAATGATTTAGAGATGATTGAATATGCAGGATTAGGGGTCGCTATGGAGAATGCTGAACAACCTGTAAAAGATAGTGCAGATTATATAACAAAATCAAATCTAGAAGATGGTGTGGCTATAGCTATAGAGAAGTTTGTGCTTTAATAGAAATATTGAGTTTATACATTTATAGAGATGTTTACCCTAATGAAACTTTATAGGTGAGACTATCGACCAAGGAGGAAAAAATGGATTATTATTTAGAATCATTAAAAATGCATGAAAAAAATAAAGGTAAAATTAGTGTTGAGTCTAAAGTGTCAGTGGAAAGTTATGAAGATCTATCTTTAGCATATACACCTGGAGTTTCAAAACCATGTTTGGCAATTAGAGATAATGAAGAAGATGCGTATAAATACACATCTAAGGGAAATATGGTTGCAGTGGTTTCAGATGGTTCTGCTGTTTTAGGTCTAGGAAATATTGGTGGATTAGCTTCGATGCCTGTTATGGAAGGAAAAGCTATACTCTTTAAAGAATTTGGAGGCGTAAATGCTTTCCCAATCTGTTTATCTACTCAAAGTGTTGATGAGATAGTAAATACTGTTATAAATATTGCACCTGGCTTTGGAGGAATTAATCTAGAAGATATATCTGCTCCTAGATGTTTTGAAGTTGAAAAAAAATTAATAGAAAAGTTAGATATTCCAGTTTTTCATGATGATCAACATGGAACTGCGATAGTTACATTGGCAGCTCTTATTAACTCTTTAAAAGTTGTTAATAAGGATGTTTCAAATGTAAAAGTAGTTATCAATGGTGCAGGTGCAGCAGGAGTAGCTATTGCTAAACTAATGGATAAATTTGGAGTAAAAGAAATATTACTTTGCGATAGCAAGGGGATTATTAGCAAAAATAGAGATGACTTGTCTAAATATAAAATTGATATACTAAAATTAACGAATAAAAACGATATATCTGGTAATCTAGAAGTTGCCTTAGAGGACGCAGATGTTTTTGTAGGTGTTTCAGTTGCAGGGGCACTAAAAAAAGAGTATATATATACTATGGCAAAGCACCCTATCATATTTGCTATGGCAAATCCAGTACCAGAAATAATGCCAGATGAAGCCATAGCAGCTGGTGCCGCTATTATTGGCACAGGAAGATCTGATTTCAATAATCAAATCAATAATGTGTTGGTGTTTCCGGGAATTTTTAAAGGCGCCTTGGAAATTAGAGCTAAAAAAATAAATGAAGATATGAAAATAGCGGCTGCTGTTGCTATCGCAAATATTATAGACAAAGATGAACTAGATGCAGAGTATATTATACCTAAAATATTCGATAAAAGAGTAGTTGAGTCAGTATCCCAAGCGGTAAAAGATGCGGCATTGAAAACAGGAGAAAATATTTAATATTTAATATTATGCGATTATTTTTTATAAAAAAATTTTGAAATAATTACTTGTCATTATAATCTCCTTTAAGTACATAATAAACTTTGAAAGGAGTTGTGATAAATATGAAAGCAAAATCAATTATGACAAATAAAATAGTAGTAGTTCAAAAAGACGATATGATTGTAGATGCAGCAAAAAAAATGAAACAAACTGGTGTGGGAACAGTTGCAGTTGAAGATCAAGGAAAAATTGTAGGTATTATTTCAGATAGAGACATAGTACTTAGAGATGTAGCTGAAAATCAAACACCTGGGCAATCAAAATGTGGTGATATTATGACTAGTAATGTAGCTACAGCTTCACCTGAATCTAGTGTGGATGAAATATCACAAATAATGTCTGAAAGACAAGTCAAAAGAGTGCCAATAGTTGAACAAGAACATATGGTTGGTATGGTATCATTAGGAGATTTAGCACAAACTAAAGGTCAAAAACGTGAAGCTGGTAGTGCGCTGAAAGATATTACAAGTAAACCAGGGTTGCAATAAATACAAAAGAGGATTCCTAAGGAATCCTCTTTTGTATTATTATGCTGTAACATAGAACCTTGCAATTCCTCTTGATTTTTTGTAAAATATAACTACGAATTTAAAAGAGGTGTTATTATTGAAATGGTTATGGAAATTAGAACGAGTATTTGATAAATTTGCTATACGAAATTTAATGATGTATATAGCGGCTATTAATTTAGGCGTTTATTTAATTGAAGTTTTAATTATGCCTGGGTTTAGATACTACTTGTATTTTGATTTATCTTTGTTTTTACAAGGAGAAATCTGGAGAATAATTACTTTTATATTTATACCTCCAGCATCTGGAATTTTTGCTATCATAGTTTTGTATTTTTATTATATGATAGGCTCATCTCTAGAAAATGAATGGGGTACTTCAAAATTTAATATTTATTATTTATTTGGAATGGTTGCAACAATAATTGCATCAATACTCACAAGTTCCCCCGCTATACCAATATACATTAATTTATCACTGTTCTTAGCTTTTGCGCATTACTATCCAGATTATCAGATTTTATTATTTTTTATTATACCTGTAAAAATTAAATACTTAGGTTATTTAAATTGGTTTTTTTATGCAGTTACAATAATTACAGGTGCCTTTCCAGAAAAAGTGTTTGCTCTTGTATCGCTACTAAACTTTTTCTTATTCTTCTATAAAGATTTTTTTGGAGGAATGTCACAAAAAAGAAAAGTATACAACAATCGTCGAAATTATAATGCTCAAATTAGGGAATTTAAAAAAAGAAAATAGAGTGAAACTTTATTCACTATGTTGAGACCTTGAAGTGGGAGTCTTAGTGCCTGTTAATTCGGGATAAATCAGATGATGAACCTCAAGAAACATGCTTTGAGAGTTTCTCGAGGTAGTCGCCAAATGTCTGCAAGCAGTCACTTGGCTCATTACAAAAATTCAAATCTACTATAGTTTAAAAATACTGATTTCCTTTTCTAGATTTACTGATAGATCTTTTAATGACTTAGCAGAATTAGCTAGTTCAACAATTGTAGCGTTTAATTCTTGAGTAGACGCTGTAGTTTCTTGAGTAGATGCTGCATTTTCTTCAGAAATAGCAGAGAGATTTTGAATTGCATCTACAATAGTTTCTCTTGAACTGTCAAGAGTGTGAGTTTTGCTCTGGATTCCTAAAATACCATCCATAGATGCACTAATCCCATCACTTACTTCTAAAAATTTATTTTTTGTTTCATTTAGTTTATTTTGTTGCTCTGCGACGGTTGATTTTACATCTTCCATAATTTCTACGGTTTTTTGAGAATCTGTTAATAAAGTTCCAATAATATCTTTAATCTTATGTGCGGATTCGTTAGATTGTTCAGCAAGTTTTTGGATTTGATTAGCTACTACTGCAAAACCCCTTCCAGCTTCTCCAGCACGTGCTGCTTCTATGCTAGCATTTAGAGAAAGTAAATTGGTTTCGCCTGCTATAGAAGTAATAATCTCAACGGCCTGCTTAATTTCTTGAGCAGATTCATTTGTAGTATCAGTCTGTTTAGCAACTCTCGTAACGGCATCGATTGTAGAGTCATTGGAATCGTTTAGTTCATCAATAATAATAGCAGCATCCTTGCCTGCACAATCCATTGTTGAGCCAATTGAGTTAAGTAGTTCAACATCTTTTACTATCTGTTGAATCAATTCGCCAATAGTAACAATATTAATAGAAGCTGTTTGTGTTTCATCTGCTTGTGACATTGCTCCCCTTGCTATATCTTCAATGGCCTTGCTAACTTCGTCTGTAGTGGAGCTAGTTTGTGAAGCTGTTTCATCAAGGTTATCTGCTGAACGAGCTAAGGTATCAATAGAACTCACAATATTACCTATTACGTTTACTAAAGAATCCCGCAGAATTACAACTGATTTACCTATAGTACCTATTTCATCTTTTCGGTTCAATACCTTTTCTTCTACTATATGATTAAGATTTCCCAGTGCAACTTCACTAAGAGAGTTTGTAACACTATGTAAAGATTTGATTATACTTCTTGCGATTAAAATACAAATAATCATCGATAATATCATAATAATAAGTGCTATGGAAGCTATCTTTAAAATTTCACTATTAATTGTTGATGAAACAACTGTACTTGGTTTACCCGCAAAAACCATACCAATAATTGTTCCGTCGCTATTTTTTAATGGAGAATAGTATCCATAATAGGGAACCTCATTTATAATTACATCTGTGTCGAAATATTGTTTCCCTTGTTTATAGACGTTTTCTAATACTTCATTTGAAGCTTTTGTTCCAATTAGTCTATTACGTTCACTATCTACAATTGATGTTATAATCCTAGTATCTTGAAAAAAGATAGTTGAATCAACTCCTGCATCCTTTTTTAGCTGATCTATAATTTGATAATCGCCACTGATCATACCTTGACCTTTAAGCAAGTTGCCATTTTCGTCTAGAGTATAGTCACCTTTAAAACTATGTTCATAGGCGCTAGCAAGAGAGACCGTTATACTTTTTAAACCTTCTTCTACCTCATATTGCATACCATGTGTTAAAGTTATAGAAGCATACCAGGTTACTATAGTACCTAAAATAAGTACAGGAATAACTGACATACTAAGTAAAGTCAAAATTAAGCTGTTTTTTTTCTTTTTCATGTCGATCTCCTTTATTATGTATATTATTTACAACATAGATTAGTTGAGAAATAATTGTCAATTCTTTAAGACATAATAATATACTAGAATAATTTTTAATTCAATGTAAATATTAAACCCTAGTATTGGTAAATGTTTCATAATGTATACTTATATAATTTTATAAAAAAAAGCCCCCATATAAGGAGGCCGTATACTATTTAGTGGCTCGATAATACGCATATGTCATAGGTTCTATTTTATTTATGTTTTTACCACCTACAATACTAACAATATAAAGGGTATGTGTACCTAAATCTATACATTTATCTCTTTGAACTTCACATTCTACATAACCAATTGTATTAGTTAATACAGGTAAATTTAATTTCTCAGAAGTTGTATAGTCGATTCCCTTAAATTTGTCAATATTTCTACCTGAATTGTATCCAAATCTTTTAACCTCGTTATGGTTATTATTTCCTAGGAAATTCACTGCAAATACTCCAGAATCTAAAATATACTCACTAGTTAAATGATTCTTGTTTATTCCAACTGCTCCTTGTAACGGTGTGTCAGTCATTTGAACAAAACTATTTGAAGTCATACCATTTATTTTTTCGCCACTAAAAGATGTGATAATATATAAACCATATGTGCAATTAAATAATATTTGTTGAGTTGCTTGTTTTTCATCTTCGGATACCTGTATTTCTTCTGTTAATAATTCAAATGCCTCAGAACTAGCACCGCATACAGGGCATATATCTGGTGGCAATTCTCCTTCATGAATATATTGACACACTTTACATTTCCACTTTTTCATTTACAATCTCCCTTTCAAAAATATCATAACTATTATTACCCAGACATGATAAAAATTAAACTATATGTTAATAATAAAGTTTATACTTATAAATTTTATCTCACACCGTATATCAGTGAAGATATATTTATCAGGGAGCAATACTAATACTATAATATATTTAGGAGGATTAAAATGGCTGATTTAATTAGTAATATTAAGGCAGTGAGTCAGAGTAAGACAAAAACTATGGTGAAAACAAGAGGTTTAGCATAATAATTGACGAACCTGAAAATGTAGGTGGAACAAATCAAGGAGCAACACCAATAGAATACTTATTAGCAGCATTTTCAGGATGTTTAAATGTAGTGTGTCATGTAGTTGCAAAAGAAATGGGTATAGAATTAAATGCACTGGAAATTGATATACAAGCGAATTTAAATCCGAATAATTTTATGGGAAAGTCTGATAAAGAAAGAAGTGGTTTTAAAGAAATTACTGTTTTCATAAAACCAGAAACTAGTGCTGACGAAATATTACTGTCAAAATGGCTTAAAACAGTTGAAAATAGATGCCCAGTGAGTGACAATATTATGAATATAACACCTGTTAAAATTGAATTAGCTTAGATATCTAATTTGGTAGGTGTTCAGGTATTTAAAGTTAGATAAAAATAGTTTGTACTAAAAACATGTATAGTATAGTTCCACCACAAATACTAAGAAGGGTGTTTTTTTTCCATACATGAACTATAATGACGAAAAGTATAGCTATAATCTCGCCCATTCCATATGGAAAAGTAAGTAATGAGATATTTTTAAGACAATAAATTATAAGCATCCCAATAATTGAATAAGGAAGTACATCACCTAAATATAAGATGTATTTAGGTGTTTCTTTATTTGAAGGAAAAATAATAAATGGAACTAATCTAGTGAAAAAAGTCGTGGTTGCCATAATAATTATTGTTATGATTAAATTAGAGTTTGTTAACATTGAGGATCCCTTTCTTTTGCCGGTTTATTTTTTACGGTAAGGGTAAATAAAATTGCTATCATTGATGGTATGATAAAATTATTTGCACCAAAAATAATAAGGCATAATAACGAAGCAAAAACGCCAATTAGGGCAGGCGTATGATTAGTATTTGATTGCCATTGATTAATAAAAATGACTACAAATAAAGCTGTCATAGCAAAATCGACCCCTTTAGAATTAAAAGTAAATAGAGATCCTATTATTCCACCAATAGCAGAGCCTAATATCCAATAGCTTTGATTTAGCAGTGCAATAAAAAAATAAAACCAATTCTTATCTAAATTTTTAGGTGATTTAGTAGAACAAAGCAAAGAATAAGTCTCATCGCTTAATGAAAAGATCATATAAAATTTTTTTATTCCCATATCATTAAATTTTGTTATCATAGATAAACCATAAAAAAGATGTCTTGCATTTACCATTAAGGTTAGTAACATGGTTCCCAAAGGATCAAATATACTTGTCAACAAACCTACTGCAACAAATTGCATAGATCCTGCATAAATAAAAACACTCATAAGGATAGCCCATATGTAATGATAGCCATTGCTAGATAATAGTATGCCAAATGCTATCCCCAAGAACAGATATCCCATTAGTACTGGGATAGTATACGGAAATGCTGCTTTAAAAGCCTTTAACTTCATATGTACTTTGCTCCTTCATATATTACATAGAAATATATTATATATCAAAATTTATTAGCTATCAAGAAGCTATCTATCATGGTAAAAATGTTATGGGTCTAAACTCAAAATAAAAAGTAATTAAGAGCATATTACGTATATAAAAGGGTATAAATAATTTAATTACTATAAATAATTTATGAGGTGAAATAAACATGGACAAAACTTCAATCAATGCTATAAGATTTCTAGGTGTTGACATGGTTAATAAGGCAAACAGCGGACATCCTGGTATTGTATTAGGTGCTGCACCAATTATGTACACATTATTTTCTAAGCAACTTGCATTCAATCCAAAAGAACCTAATTGGTTTAATAGGGATAGATTTGTGTTATCTGCAGGTCATGGGTCAGCATTACTTTACGCTACACTACATTTAAATGGATATGATATACCTATGAAAGAACTAAAAAATTTTAGGCAATGGGGATCTAAAACTCCTGGACACCCAGAATATGGACATACGCCGGGAGTAGATGTTACCACTGGTCCTTTGGGTCAAGGTATCGCGTCAGCTGTAGGAATGGCAATTTCAGAAAAATATCTTGGTGCAGTATTTAATAAAGATGATAAAAAAATTGTGGATCATTATACTTATGTTCTATGTGGAGATGGAGATCTACAAGAGGGTATATCCCTAGAAGCTATAAGTTTAGCAGGTCATCTTGCTTTATCTAAACTTATAATCTTATTTGATTCAAATGATATTCAGCTTGATGGGCCAGTCAATATGGCAAGTTCAGAAAATATTAAAGATAAATTTGAGTCAATGAACTGGAATTATATAAAAGTTGATGAACCAGAAGAACCCAATAATATAAATTTGGCTATTGAGAAAGCTAAGAATAATCATACAAAACCTACTTTAATAGAGGTAAAAACAATAATAGGACACGCTTCTCCTCATGCTGGTAAAAGTGCTACTCATGGTGCGCCATTAGGTGAAGAAAATACTGTAATAACAAGACAAAATCTAAGTTGGAAACACGAACCATTCGACATCTCACAAGAGATATATAATCATTTTACAGAAGAAAATAAAGAAAAAGGTATCGTTGCATACGAAAATTGGAATAGTCTATTGCAAGAATACACCAAGAAATATCCTGAACTCGGTAAAATTATAAAACAGATTACTAACAATGGAGTAATAGATATTGATTTTGATAATGTATTCAACTCATACAAGCCTAAGTCATCAGTAGCTACTAGAGTATCCTCAGGAGAAATACTAACACTACTTCAAAAAGAAAGTCCATTACTTATAGGAGGAAGTGCTGACTTATCGTCTTCTACAAAAATAAAAGGAATTAATGGAGATTTTAGTATAGATAATCCAGGTGGAAGGAATATAAACTTTGGAGTTAGAGAACACGCTATGGCTGCTATAGTAAATGGATTAGTCCTTCATGGTTTAAAAGGGTTTTCAGGTGGATTTTTTATATTTAGTGATTATATGAAACCAGCAATGAGGTTAGCTGCATTAATGGGGATTCCGTCAATATTTGCATTTACCCATGATTCTATAGCAGTTGGAGAAGATGGACCTACACATGAGCCTATTGAGCAATTAGCAGGACTTAGAGCAGTTCCAAATATGGATGTAATAAGACCAGCCGACACAAATGAAGTAATGGGTGCTTGGGAACTTGCTATTACCTCAACGACTGGACCAACATCTATTTTACTAACTAGACAGGATCTTCCAACTTTAGAGAATTCTAAAAGAGAAGAAGTTAAAAATGGAGGATATATAATATCAAAGGAACAAAAAAACATAGATGCTATTTTAATTGCAACAGGTAGTGAAGTGTCATTAGCTATCGAAGCTCAAAAAGTATTACTTGAGGATGGGATAGATACAAGAGTAGTATCATTGCCTTCATTTAAAAGATTTGAAGAACAAGATGAAAAGTACAAGAATACTATAATACCAGCAAATATTAAAAAAAGGGTAGCTATAGAAATGGGATCTTCTTTTGGATGGCATAAATATATAGGATTAGAAGGTAAAACCTTAACCATAGATAAATTTGGAGCAAGTGCACCTGGTGGTGAAGTAATCGAGAAATATGGTTTTACTGTAGAAAATTTAGTTAAATTAGTCAAAGAATTATAGTAAAATATAAAGCTCTGCTCATAAAGCAGAGCTTTTAGACTGACGACAAATCTCAATCTCTGCGTCATTGTAAAAGTCCAACACGTTTACGTATGTTTGTATACGCTGCGTCCGTTAGACTTTTTTATTCCTTGACCTTTAACTTTCTCGACAGACTGTTATTTTAGATTATAGATGCTTTAAGAGGTTAAAATTAGTAAGTAGATATAAACAAATATCCAAGATAATCCTTGACATCAAAATTAAAATATGTGAAAATAAATATATTAGCACTCAGTATAGAAGAGTGCTAATAAGTATTATATACAAATGATGGGAGAGATAAAAATTGACTGCAAAAAAACAATTCCAAGCAGAATCTAAAAGACTTTTAGATATGATGATTAACTCAATTTATACTCACAGAGAGATTTTCTTGAGGGAGCTAATATCTAACGCTAGTGACGCTATTGATAAAACATATTATAAGGGGCTAAATGACAGTTCAGTTAGCTTTGAAAAAGAGAATTACTTTATAAAACTTAGCATCGATAAAGATAATAGAACTTTGACTCTTTCTGATACTGGTATTGGAATGAGTAAAGAAGACATGGAAGAAAATCTTGGTGTGATTGCAAAAAGTGGATCTCTTGCTTTCAAAAAAGACAATGAGATTAAAGATGGATACGATATTATTGGGCAGTTTGGTGTTGGTTTTTATTCAGCATTTATGGTTGCTGAAAATGTTACAGTGCTTAGTAGAACTCAAGAAAGTGATCAAGGATATAAATGGGAATCTCAGGGAGCAGATGGATATACTATTGAACCTGCTACCAAAGAAACCGTCGGTACAGATATTATTTTAAAAATTAAAGAAAATACAGAAGATGAAAACTATGATGAGTATATAGAAGAATATAGAATAAAAAGTATTATAAAAAAATACTCAGATTTTATTAGATACCCAATAAAAATGGATATAACACAATCAAAGCCAAAAGAGGGTGTTGAAGGAGAATATGAAGAATATTCAGAAGAACAAATTATTAATAGTATGGTACCTATTTGGAGAAAAAATAAAAATGAATTATCGGATGAAGATTATGAGAATTTTTACTCGGAAAAACATTATGGATTCGATAAGCCTATAAAACATATCCATGTTAGTGTTGACGGAGTGGTAAGCTATAATTCTATTTTATACATTCCAGAAAGCATACCTTTCGATTATTATACAAAAGAATATGAAAAAGGATTAGAGTTATATTCAAGTGGAGTTTTAATAATGGATAAATGCCAAGAATTATTACCTGATTATTTTAGTTTTGTAAAAGGAATGGTTGATTCTGAAGACTTATCTCTTAATATATCCAGAGAAATATTACAACATGATAGACAACTCAAATTAATTGCTAAGAACATAAAGAATAAAATAAAAAATGAACTTCAAAATATCTTAACTAATGAACGAGAAAAGTATGATGGATTTTATAATTCATTCGGAAGACAATTGAAATTCGGGGTTTACAGTGATTATGGCAATCATAAAGAAGACCTACAAGATTTGATTATGTTCTATTCATCAACAGAGAAAAAGATGGTAACATTAAACGAATATGTAGAAAGAATGCCTGAAGAACAAAAGTATATTTATTATGCATCAGGGGAATCAATAGAGCGTATAGAGAAACTTCCTCAAACAGAATTAGTATCTGATAAAGGGTATGAAATTTTATACTTCACAGATGATATAGACGAATTTGCAATAAGAATGATAAATATGTACAAAGAAAAAGAATTTAGATCAGTCTCAAGTGGAGACTTAGGAATTGAAACAGAAGAAAAGGAAGAAAGCGCTGATACTCAAGAAGAGAATAAAGCGTTACTTGATTCTATGAAAGATATCTTAAAAGACAAAGTAAAAGACGTAAAAATCTCTAAACGATTAAAGAACCATCCGGTTTGCCTTGCAAACGAAGGTGATCTTACTATTGAAATGGAGAAAATACTTAATTCTATGCCCAATAATCAAGATGTAAAGGCAGAAAAAGTATTAGAAATTAATGCAAATCACGAAGTGTTTGAAAAATTAAAAAATGCTTTAGAGAACGATAGTGATAAACTAGATTTATATACCAATTTATTATACAATCAAGCACTTCTTATTGAAGGCTTGCCAATTAGCGACCCAGTAGAGTTCACTAACAATATATGTAAAGTAATGATGTAATAGGAAGTTATAAATTATAAACCGGTTATTTAAAAAATAACCGGTTTATTGTACAAGAGATCTAAAATGTCACACGTATAAAGTTTCTATTTAAAAAGAGGAGGCAAAGAAACTGTGTTTCAATATTATCATACGGATATTTTACTGAAAGGTGACAAAAAATATATTATAAATAGTACTAGATAAGCCATTAAAACTGTGTTATATTTTTATATGAAGAATAATTCAGTTCAATATAAAAGGGTATAGCATAGATAGGAGTAGCTAAGAAGCTTATACAGCTACAAAAATAATTAAAGAACAAATTAGTTTTATTTAGACCACAGTTTTTTACATGGGGGCATGGCGCAGCTGGGAGCGCGTCTGACTGGCAGTCAGAAGGTCAGGGGTTCGAATCCCCTTGTCTCCACCAAATAATAGAATATATATTATATTTAGAAACCCACTTATACTAGTGGGTTTCAGCATTTTTTAAGTATTATTTTAACAATTTATATTGACTTAAAGTTTCCAAAAGAATATAATTTGTAATATAAATAATAATTACAAATACATAACTTAAATAGGAGGTTATTATGAATTTAAGAGAGAATGTTATGGCAATCTACAATGGTGAGCAACCTGATTACTATGGAGATTTGATGGCGGCAGTGGAGTTTATTACTGATCCACAATTTTTAAAGGATTCTATTATTCCACAGGATGGAAAAGAATACAAAGATTCATGGGGAACAGTGAAAATGTTTTTGCCAGGATCACCAGGACCGCATCCTCATTTAACTCCTGAAAACATAGTGATTAAGGATATTGAAAAGTGGCAAGAACAGCTTATAGTACCTTCTATCGAAGATTTTGACTACTCTGAATTAAAACAGCAAGTAGATGCTATAAATAGAGATGAAAAATTAGTATGTTTTTTTTGTCCAGCAGGGATTTTTGAACGTAGCCATTTTCTAATGGGAGTTGAAAATGCGTTGATCAGCTATCTGGAATATCCAGATGAAATGAAAGCATTGCTCCGAGTCATTGCAGATCATAAAATAGAATATATTAAAAGAATTGCTAAGGAATGTCAACCAGATATTATCTTCTATCATGATGACTGGGGTACAAAGCAAAATCTTTTTCTTCCTCCATCTGTATGGAGAGAGATCATTAAACCCCTTCAAAAGGAGATTTCAGATGCGATTCATGAATGTGGAATGATATATATGCACCATGCGGATTGTATATGTCAGCCAATAGTGAAAGATATGGTTGAAATTGGAGTCGATATTTGGCAAGGAGTTATCCCACAAAATGATATTGTAGAAATTCAACGAATTACTGAAGGAAAATTAGCTATGATTGGTGGCATTGATGGACCCAAAATCGATATTGAGAACATAACAGAAGAAGAGATTAGAGCAGAAGTTAGACGTGCAATCGATACCTATTGTCCGGGCGGACGTTTTTTCCCTTCTATACCTAATGGAGTATGTTTTAGAGAATGGAATAATGAAATCTATTTTGATGAATTAAAGTCTTATGGAAAAATGTTTGCTGAGGAACACCCTGTTAAGATGCAGAATCAAGTTTAAATGCTATTCTTTATGAGACTTTCAACTTTGGCACTTGGCTGAATTCAAAAAGAGGTAAGAAATTTATGGTAACCTTGATTAGTCATTCGCATTAAACTACTTGGTGGTATTTGTGAGTTTGTGAGTAAATTCAGAAAAGGGAAATACAGAAAAGGGAAATACAGAAAAGGGAAATACAGAGAGAGAAGTTAAATATTTGACACAAATAGAAACTCACTGATACTAGTGGGTTTCAGAGTTTTTGAGGGTAAAGTAACCGTACACCAATAATAGCACTAGTGCCTGATCAGTTCTGTCAAGCCAGTAGTCAATTTTATAATCGTTTCTGCAATGAAATATGGCGACTTTTTCATATCATCATCTAGCCATTTTTGTATAATTCCGAGGCAACCTGTAAGTTGAAATGCGTGTATATATTCTGCGTCTTCCTTAGATATTGAACTGTTCTTTGTAATTTCATTGATGCTTTTTTCATATACTAGAGTGAGTACACGTTTTTGGAATTTCAAATCTCCTCCATCACTAAGTAAGAGCTTGCACAGCTTAGAGTTTTCTTTGATATATTCAAATATCTTCTCGACCATGTCAACTGGGGGAGTATGTATATCATCATTAGTATAGGCGGAAAGATGCATTTTTATATTTTCGAATAAATCATCTTGTATTTTGTTTAATAAATCAAATTGGTCATTATAATGGGCATAGAAGGTGCCACGATTGATGTCGGCAATTTCGCATATTTCTTTTACATAAATTTGCGAGATGTTCTTTTTTTCAAGTAGCTTAATTAAACTCTCTCTTAGTACCATCTTTGTATAAATGACTCTTCTATCGTCTTTTTTGCCCTTCATCATGTTCTCCCATTCTTCAAAATATGCAAATATCGTACATAATTATTATATATGTTTATTAACTTACACTATTTAAGTATATGATTGTTGATTATTAAACACAATGTCATTATACTATATATAGATACAATTATCAACATAGTGTTCAATTAAAACCAAAGTGTTTGTGTAGAGACATGATTCTTTGCACTTGATTTTAAGGAGGATAGACAGTGAGGAGAATTTCGGGACTGGTAACAAGACATAAAAGAATCGTATTTTCTGTATTTCTTACGCTGGCATTGATTAGTGCAGTATTTACTACACTTGTTTCGGTTAACTATGACATGGTAGATTATCTACCACAGGATGCTCAGTCCACCATAGCCATTTCTATTATGGAGGAAGAATTTAGCGGAGACGTACCCAACTCGAGGGTCATGCTTATGGATGTCGCAATACTGGAGGCACTCGACTATAAAAAGAGTATTTTAGCTATACCTGGAGTCACTTCGGTAAGTTGGCTGGATGACGTTCTTGGTAAGAATATACTGTTAGCAACGCCACTGGAGTTTTTAGATGCTTCAATTACTGACAACTACTACAAAAATGGCAATGCTTTGTTAAGTGTATCTATCGAAAGTGGAAAAGAATCAGCGGTGATGGAATCAATCTACGACCTAATCGGTGAAAACGATGCTGTGGCAGGCGATGCTGCTAATGCTTCTGCTACGCAAGATATGGCAGTATCAGAGGTTTTAAACGCCATGATTATTCTGTTGCCTACTATAATTATCATTCTGATCCTTTCCACCACGTCGTGGATAGAGCCACTGTTATTTTTATTTACCATTGGAATAGCTGTGATTATTAATATGGGCACTAATGTGTTTTTTGGTGAAATATCTTTTATAACACAAACGGTCAGCCCGATTTTACAACTTGCCGTTTCTTTAGATTATGCCATTTTCCTACTACATAGTTTTAACGATTACCGAGAATCACATGAGCCTGATAAGGCCATGCAACTTGCTATGAAGAGGGCACTACCAACGGTGGCAGGAAGCGCAGCTACGACAGTTATTGGTTTTTCAGCATTGATGTTTATGCGCTTCGGTATAGGATCGGATCTAGGTATTAATCTGGTGAAAGGTGTTATTCTGAGTTTTCTGTCCGTAATGATTTTTTTACCAGCTTTAACACTAGTGAGCTATAAACTTATTGACAAAACACAGCATAAAAACTTTGTTCCTAGCTTCTATAGAATTGGCAAAGGACTTATGAAAGCAAGAGTGATTTTCCTTATATTGGCTCTTATTGTAGTGATACCGTCATTTCTTGCTCAATCTAGCACAGGCTTTATGTACGGTATGGATGGTATAGCTGAAAGTTCTCGCGTTGGTAGAGACGCAGCATTGATTGAAGGGGAGTTTGGGAAAGAAAATCCCCTTGTACTTTTGGTACCAAAGGGAAATCCAGGTAGGGAAACCGAGCTTTGCGACGAGCTTTCTTCTATTCCAAATGTGACGAGTGTAGTTTCCTTTGTAACAGCTGTAGGTGCTGAGATACCTCCACAGTATGTTCCTGAAGAAGCTCTCAATCAATTTTACTCTCAAAATTACTCGCGTATTATTTTAAATACTGATAATCCGGAGGAGGGCGAGCAATCCTTCGATACTGTTCTATCAGTGATGGACACCGCCGCACTGCATTATGACACCTATTATCTGACCGGACAAAGTGCAACACTGTTTGATATGAAGGACGTGGTTGAGGTTGACACAGGTATTGTCAATCTAGTGGCTGTTTTGGGGATCTTTGTAGTTTTGCTGATTACATTCCGCTCGCTAACAATTCCAATATTTTTGGTGTTTAGCATAGAAACGGCAATATGGATAAACCTTTCTTTTGGATATTTTACTGATAGTACATTGAGTTTTATAGGATATCTTATAATCAGTACCGTACAACTTGGTGCGACTGTGGACTATGCCATTCTATTGACTAACAGATACTTGATTGAGAGGAAAATACTACCAAAAAACGACGCCATGTTGAAAACACTTTCTGACAATTTAGTAGCGATTCTCGTATCTGCGTGTATTCTTGCCACAGCAGGTTTTACTCTTGGGGCAACATCAAGTAACCCAATTATTTCAGAACTTGGTATATTGCTTGGCAGGGGAACGGCTTTATCCTTTGTCATGGTAGTTTGTGTATTGCCTGCTCTACTTGTTATTTTTGACAAGGTTATTGAAAAAACAACGTTGAAAAACGACTTCTATATCGACAATACAGATAATTCTATTTGAAAAGGAGTTTAAAAATGAAAAAGTTTCTATCTATATTTCTAACGGTAATTTTTATTTTTACTGTGACTGTACCGGTCATTGCAGCAGAGCCACCTACACAAAAAGAGGAGGTAGTTTATGGTACATTAGGTTTGGAGGGAAGTGTAAATAGCATTTATGTAGTTAATAGCTTTAAGGGTGGAATGATAACTGATTACGGTAGTTATAGCACCGTGAGAAATATGACATCGTCGGAAAAGCTGACACAAACTAACGATATGATTACAATTAATACCACAGATGACAGTTTTTATTATCAGGGAACTCTTGAATCCAAAGAGTTGCCCTGGAAAGTTTCCGCAGATTATCAACTGGACAAAGACGAAATTTCGCCTTCAGAGCTTGCAGGGAAAAACGGCGCCTTATCAATTACAATATCTATTACGCAAAATGAATCTATAAATCCTGTATTCTACGAAAATTATATACTTCAAGTATCCTTGACTTTCGATTCAGATAAGTGTACAGATATAGTATCGCCCAATGCCACCATTGCTAATGCAGGTAAAAACAAGGTGATCACACATACGGTTATGCCAGGAGAAATCGGGGAGATAACAATAACGGCAAATGTTCAGGATTTTACAATGAGTGGGATTGAAATATCCGCTATGCCGATTTCCATGAACATTGAAATGCCTGATACCGACAGTTTGGTTGAAGATATGATTAGTATGTCAGATGCTGTGAGCAATCTGAATAAAGGTGTAAATCAGTTGTCAAATGGCATTACACAAACCTATTTGGGAGCGCAAAAATTAGATGATGGATCTTCGGAATTTGCTGATGGATTATTGAAACTTAGTAATAATTCGGGGGAATTGATTAATGCATCGACTCAGATTAAAGGTGCTCTGTCAGATATTGCAAAGAATATTGATGGAGAAAGCACTGGTGAATTTGATTTAGGTGACCTAGCCGCGTTACCTGATGGATTAAGGCAACTTGAAGGCGGATTAAGAGAAATAACCGATGGTATGCAAACCTTGAAAAGTGGGTATAACACTGCCTATTCAGCCCTTGATTCAACAATATCGACCATACCGGATACGGATATAGACCCTACTGAACTCTACACAGAGGTACACGGTAACGATCAATTGAGCGCCTCACTTGACAAGCTAATGGAGTATTATGTAGCAGGTAAGACGGTCAAAGGTACTTATGCTTCAGTAAAGGAAGCTTTTGAAGCAGTTGATAGTAGCCTTGATACTATAGCAAAATCTATCGATATAATTGCTGAGATTCTTTCGAAAATGGCAAATGAAATAGAGCAATCTTTACATGGAATAGATGTTGGAGAGCAAATTCAACAGCTGAAAGATGGAATGTCTAAGTTATCAAATAGCTATTATCAATTCCATACAGGCCTTAGTGTATACACGAGTGGAGTTAAGAGCATTTCCGGAGGATACGACGAGGTACATACAGGTATCAACTCGCTTACGAAGGGTATTGGAGATTTAAGCATGGGAGCTAAAGACTTAAATGAGGGCACAAGCAAATTAAACGACGCGGTGGCTGATATTCCTGATACTATACAGGTGGAAATAGAAGAAATGACAAAAAATTATGATCGGTCTGATTTTACTCCTAAATCCTTTGTATCTGACAAAAACACTGACGTAACCCTTGTGCAATTTGTATTAAAAACTGCTCCCATAGAACTGTCCGAAGAACTAAAATCACCTGACACAGAGCCTGAAATGTTAACCTTTTGGCAAAAACTATTAAACTTGTTTGGTTTATATTAGAGCTATGCCTATAAATTACACTTAATAGTAGATTAACCAAATATAAGTCCAAATAGATATATCAGAACCCATTTAGAAAACAAAGGGGTTCTGTATTTCTTGTTAGGATTACACTATAATTTTAATTTTATTTCCTTATATTTTTTCTCGCCTAATTTATAAAGCTCTTCTTCTTCTTTTGTATTAATAACTAATTTAGGTACTTTTGAAGGTTTTCCATCTACAAGGTGAACCATAGTAAAAAAGGCAGTTAATGCTGGTTCTTGATCTGAAGACTCATCTAATCTGTCTACCACAACATTTACCATTACTTGCATAGAGGAAGTTCCCACATAAGCTAACTGACCAGTGCAGGTGACAATATTTCCTACA
The DNA here is from genome assembly GCF_009362815.1 of Alkalibaculum sporogenes. Taxonomy (GTDB): domain Bacteria; phylum Bacillota; class Clostridia; order Eubacteriales; family Alkalibacteraceae; genus Alkalibaculum_A; species Alkalibaculum_A sporogenes. The sequence goes on from NZ_WHNX01000010.1 coordinate 39,934, forward strand.
TGAACAGGTTTGTGGAACTCTATTTCATCTACTCTTGCCGTTACAACAGTACCTTTTGTATGTTTCACACATACGATGCCTGCAATATTATCCATGATTTTCATTAGTTCACCACCATGTACATTACCTAATGAATTGCTGTGGATAGGATCCATTATCATGCAAGTTTCTGCACTAGCGAAAGTTATTTTATTATTCATGATTGCTCCTTATTTACTCTATCTATGTTTGTAATTGTATTAGAGATAATTATTTAGATACTGCAACACTTCTAAAGCATTGCCTTTAAATGCAATTTTATTACTCTTTTTTTCTAGCTGATGCAGATACATAGGATCATAGTACCCTTGTAACAAAATTTTTATCCAGGCATTATGTTTATCATGCTTTCCTGTGTTTAATTGATCTGCATAAGCAGAGTTTAAAGCAGTAACTACTGCACTGTAGCGTTCAAGGCCAAGCCTTTTTTTTATTTTATTTATACTTTTGCTGATAGACAAATGCCATTTTTCTAAACCAGTATCATGTCCAAAGATTTCTAAAAATTGACTCTGAGCTTGTAAAACATATTCATCCAATGTCAGTTTAATACGTTCTTGTAATGGAGCTTCTAAGACTATAACTGGACCAGAATTAAAATGTTCTGCTAAATCTTTGGGAAAAAAACATTTTCCAATGTTACGACCTTCATCCTCGAGAATCATATGCCTATATTCACTGCTTTTATGTTGAATAAGAGCATAAGCTAAATTGTTTTCGAAGTTAATTTGAGTAGGTTGAGGTGAGGTGAATTTTCCAAAAGAAGACCCTCTATGATTGGCAATATCTTCTAGATCAATAGAATTCTTCAACTTTTTTAGCAATATGGTTTTACCTGAGCCTGTATAACCACCAAGTATGATTGGTTTGCTCTTTTGAGCAGCAGGTCTTAAGGCATCTATTAAATAATTTCTGAATGATTTATAACCGCCCTTGAGTCTTGGAATAACAATCCCTGTATTATCTAAAATCCACTGTTGGCTAATTTGAGATCTTTGTCCACCACGAAAACAATAGAGCAAGCTTTCAGGATATAATGTTAGATAAGATACCCACGCTTCAATTCTACTTTCCTTCGTTTTGCCTGATACTAATCTATGGCCTAATTTTACTGCTTCTTCATTTCCCTTTTCTTTATAACAAATACCAACTTCATGGCGATCTTCATTATTCATAAGGGGCAAATTAATTGCATTTTTGAAAGCGCCTTTGTTGTACTCAATAGGGGCTCTTACATCTATTAAAGGTATTTTATTCATTACTATTTGATGGAAGTCTTCAAAAGTTTCGTTACACATATCCTTCATGATTTATATAATCTCCACTAATTTTTCTCCAGAATCACATGTATGACCAATAGAGGTTAATGTTAAACCTGCAGCTTTTGTAAGCTCTTGGAATTTAGATACTGTATCTTCTCTGACAATAGCTAAGAGACCTCCAGAAGTTTGGGCATCGCATAAAATATATTTTTGTTCTTCAGTCATTGCACCGATTTTATGACCATAACTTTTGAAGTTATTTTTTGTCCCACCGGATACACAATCCATTGCTAAGTATTTCTTAGTATTTGGAAGTAAAGGTACTTGATCATACACTACTTTTGCAGAAATACCACTTCCTTCACAGATTTCGCTTAGATGACCTAATAAGCCAAATCCTGTTACATCTGTTAGAGCAACTACACCTGATAAGGCAGACACTTTACTACCTATCTTATTTAATGTACACATAGCCTCAATAGCAGCATCTATATGATTATCTTCAATCTTTTTCCGTTTTTGAGCAGTTGTTAAAATACCAATACCAAGGGGTTTTGTAAGAAAAATTTCGCAACCTGCTAAAGCTTTATTATTTTGTTTTATTTTACTATTTTCAACGATACCAGTAACAGCAAGTCCAAAGATAGGCTCAGGTGAGTCAATAGAATGTCCTCCTGCTAAAGGGATGCCAGCAGATTCACAGGCAGACCGACCACCATTTATAACTTCACTAGCAATTTCAGGGGGTAATATTTTAATAGGCCAACCTAGAATAGCAATAGCCATAAGTGGTTTGCCACCCATTGCATAGATGTCGCTAAGTGCATTAGTAGCTGCGATTTTCCCAAAGGTAAATGGATCATCTACAATTGGCATAAAGAAATCTGTAGTACTTAATATAGCTGTCCCATTACCTAAGTCATATGCAGCTGCATCATCCTTACTTTGATTGCCCACTAGGAGATTGGGGTAGTTCTGTTGATTTCCAGTTGATTTTAATATAGTTTCTAATATATCAGGAGATATTTTACAACCACAACCAGCGCCATGACTATATTCGGTTAAATTAAAAGTTTCCATGCAAACATCTTCTTTCTTTTTAGTATGGTAAGATTTTATACATTATAACATAATAGAAAAGGGCAATATTAAATGTTTTAACGTATAGTATATCTATGTAACAAAATTTAAACAGTATGGATATAAAAAAGAGCATTACGTTAATTTAAAAAGTAATGTTCTTCTTTTATAGCCAAGACAATGATTTGATCGGGCTATTGACGATATTTGGTGAATTCTCGCTTGAACCCACAGTATTTATCCCGTTTGGTTCTACTAATATTTCAGTATGGGATAAAAAAACCACTGAATAAACTTTTGCTTTATTCTATATTTCCTGAATCATTGTTATTATCTGTACTATCTGAACATTTTACACTATCTGGATTATCAGTAATCTGTATTTCAAGTTTTTCCTTTAGTGATTTGTTTTCAGTTTCTAGTGCTGTAACAGTATTTCTTTCATTTTTTATTATTGTATTTGATCTAAATTGTTTTATAAGGCTAAGCAACATAGTAATAATAGCCCCAAAAATTGCAGAAATGAGTATAACCAATGCTTGTGAGACGTATATATTCCAAAACAAAAAATCTACATCTACAGGTGTAGCATTTTGGATAGCGAATATAGCAACAATTAAAGCAAAAAATAATGTAAGAACGAATTTCCAACTCATTTACAAACACCTCATTTTCATTAGTTTATATCTAAATTATAACATATAAGAATATAGAAGGAAACTAAACAAAAGGATTTGATTTTTTATATGTGACTGGATATTTTATTAACTTAGGTATAAAATAAAGTGAAACTTTATCTTGTAGATTTGAAAGGAGTTAAATATGAGCATAGGATATGCATGTCTTACTGTAGGTGTACCAAATACTAATTTTAAAAGTTGCATTATGAAAAATTTTAGTGAGAGCAAATTACTAGAATTAATATCTCATAATTTAAATTCCTTAGAGAATATAATTGATTATAATATAAAGAATAATATTAAGCTATTTAGACTCAGTTCAGATGTTATTCCTTTTGGATCAAGTCCTATAAATACACTTCCATGGTGGGATTTGTTTTCTAACAGATTTTCAGCAATGGGTAATAAAGTTAATTCTAATGGTATTAGAATATCTATGCATCCTGGGCAGTATACGGTTTTAAATTCACCAAATGAAGATGTAGTTTATAGAGCTATTGAAGATTTAAAATACCATAACCGTTTTTTGGATAGCTTTGATGTAGGAACACAACATAAAATTGTCTTACATATCGGAGGAATTTATAATAATAAGGAAGAAGCAATAACAAGATTTATTACGAATTATTATAAGTTAGATGAAAGTGTAAAAAGCAGAATCGTAATAGAAAATGATGATAAATTATACAATATAGGTGATGTGCTAGATATTAGTAAAACAATAAAAGTACCTGTGATATACGATAACCTTCATAGTCAAATTAATCCTTTTGATAAAGAAAAAAAGGATTTTCATTGGATAGAGTTATGTAGGGAAACGTGGAAAGAGAAAGATGGTTTTCAAAAAGTACATTATTCCCAGCAAGATGTTTTAAAAAGAATTGGATCACACTCTACAACAATAAATGTCAATGGATTCTTAGATTATTACGAAACTCTAGAGGGGAGACAAGATCTCGATATAATGCTTGAAGTAAAAGATAAAAATCTTTCTGCAATCAAATGTATAAATTGTACCACAAATAATAGAAAAATTTCAGCTCTTGAACTTGAGTGGACCCGATACAAATACCTTGTATTAGAAAAAGCACCTACAAATTATTTACAAATTAGAAAGTTGCTTAATGATAAGGATAGTTACCCTGTCATTTCTTTTTATAATTTAATTGAAAATGCATTACAAAAAGAAATTAATATAAATCATTCAATAAATGCAGCACAACATATTTGGGGTTATTTTAAAGACATTGCCTTGGAAAAAGAAAGGAGTAGTTTTTTTAAAAGTTTAGAAAATTATGAAAAAGGGAAAGTAACATTAAAGACTATTAAAAATTTATTATGGAAATTGACACAAAAATATAATCAAACCTATCTTATGGATTCTTACTATTTTATAGTATAGTTAAAAGCAAACCACTAGTAAGTGGTTTGCTTTTGTGTATACAATCTCTTATTCTGCATTTGGAAGACTATCGAAACCTCTTTGTAAATCTGCATCTGTAGGTATATAATCATTCATAGCTTTCTTATTATATTGATCATATGCATTCATATCAAAATACCCTGTTCCTGTTAGACCGAATAAAATAGTTTTTTCTTCTCCAGTTTCCTTACATTTAAGAGCTTCACGAATAGCACCATAAATTGCATGTGAAGATTCAGGGGCAGGAAGTATTTGTTCTATTTGAGCAAATTTAACAGCTGCATCAAAAACTGTAGTTTGATCAACAGAAACTGCTTCCATATACCCATCATGGTATAGCTTAGATACAATGGGAGACATTCCATGATAACGTAGACCACCTGCGTGATTAGGTGAAGGCATGAAACCACTACCTAATGTATACATTTTAGCAAGTGGAGTAATTTTACCAGTGTCACAAAAGTCATAAGCATATTTACCACGGGTAAGGGAAGGGCAAGAGGAAGGTTCTACTGCAACAATCCTTGGGTTGGCTTTACCTGTAAGTTTATCTTGCATAAATGGAGCCATAAGTCCACCAAGATTTGAACCGCCACCTGCACAACCAACTATAACATCTGGGTACTCTCCTAATTTTTCCATAGCAATTTTACTTTCAAGCCCGATAATAGATTGGTGAAGAAGTACTTGATTAAGAACAGAGCCTAAGGCATATCTAGTGTTTTCTTGTTTCATAGATTGCTCTATTGCTTCAGATATAGCACACCCAAGACTACCTCCAGTATCTGGATTTTGCTCTAAAATTGCTTTTCCTACTTCAGTAGTAGTAGACGGACTTGGAATTATATTTGCTCCATAAGTCTCTATAACTGCTTTCCTAAAAGGTTTTTGTTCAAATGAAGTTTTCACCATAAATACTGTAAGATCAAGGCCAAAATGCGAGCAAGCAAGGGCTAAAGCGGTACCCCATTGACCAGCACCGGTTTCAGTAGTAAATGAAGTAATACCTTGTTCTTTCGCATAATATGCCATTGCAGCAGCAGCATTTAGTTTGTGACTGCCAGAAGTGTTATTACCTTCAAACTTATAGTAAATCTTTGCTGGGGTAGCTAAAGCCTTTTCTAAATTATAGGCTCTAATTAGAGGTGAAGGTCTAAACATCTTATAAAAATCTAATACCTCATCAGGTATATCAACGTAGCGAGTCGAAGTGTCCATTTCTTGTTTACACAGTTGCTCACAAAAAATAGGATAAAGTTCTTCTGTAGTAAGAGGTTCTAAGGTTCCAGGGTTTAAAAGTGGTGCATGTTGTTCTTTCATATCTGCTCGAATATTATACCATTGCCTTGGCATTTCATCTTCGGTTAGATAAGTTTTGTAAGGTATTTTTTTCATATACAAATCTCCTTTAGATACCTCAGAAACTTGTGTTTCCGGGTTTTTATAATGACAGGTAAGATATTAATATTTACTTTATTATCTAGTATTAATAGTCTAACCTAGTAACAGTAAAACATTTTAAGCATAAAAAAAACCTTCATCCCAAAATTGGGACAAAAGTTTAAACTTCTGCGGTACCACCCGAATTGACCTAAAAGATCCTCTCTATTACACACAATCATGTGCACTCCTCAAATAACGGTAGAAGTTTCCGTTAACCACTACTTTAAATATTTCGCAGTTACCCTCAAGAGTCCATTCAACTAATCTTTTACTTCTGCAATTTCACCGTCTGCAGATCTCTATAAGTATAGTGTTAAGCATACTTCTCTCTATCAATAGTTTAATTAATGTAATTATCTTATACTCTATATATTTTGTCAATATTATTTTTTATTGTTTAATATCGTTAATCAATTCAACTGGATAAGAGACAATCAAAAAATTATAGATTATTAAATTAATACGTCTAACGTACCGTCACCATTTTCTACTAATTCTCTATTAGATTTTATTATAACTTTATCTGTATACTCTTTCATTTCTACAGAAAAACCATCGGCATAAGTAAGAAAAGTAGAAGTGAAATTTTCATAAGTTATAACTTTTTTATTAACTTGTTGTAGATTATGTGAAGTTAATAGTTTAATATCTTCATTTGCTTCAAATGTGTACTCGAACAAAATTAAAAACTCCTTTTATAAAATAGTATATCCTTTAGTTATTATTTTATAATAAGAAAGTTAGAGTAGTTTAGTGAAAATTTGTGAGCATAGTCAAGAAAAATAAAATTTAATACATCTATATAGAGGCATGGAGGGCACGCCTCTATATAGTTTCAAATTTAGTAAGTAATTTGCTTATATTCTTTTATAATGTTATAAACTAAGAAGAGAGTTTCATAATTATTTTTGCATCTTTAAAGTTCTTAGTTAATAACTATATTAATACTATAGATAATTTACTATGCAAACGCAATTCACAATTAGAATTCAATTATTCTTAATAGGAATAATTGAATTGAAAATCAAACAGCTTCAGTACTTTTATTTTTATTAATAACCAAAGCTACAGCGAATATCGCAATAGTGAAACCTAATTGTATGAGCATATGACTAAAAATACTAGATAAATTATTCCACGTAAAATTAGTTAAGTTTGCGATTGCTCCATTTGCCGTTGTATACCAATAAGCTGGAGTAAATTTAGAAACTTGTATTACAGTCTCGCCTAAGAACTCAATAGGAACAAATACTCCACCAATAAAAGACATACCTAAGCCTATTACATTAGCAATCATGTCTGTAGAGCCTCTGCTTTTTACAAGAGAACCTACAAGATATGCAATACTAAGAGCACATGTAGTAAATGAAATTACATTTAATATAAGGAGCAGTGAAGTTATCTGAAACAGTGATTGACTAGTAAGAAGAAGTCCTATAGAAATAAATATTACTAGACAAATAACAGCAAAGAAAAGATAAGCTAGAATCTGTTGAAATTGATAATTAACTAATGATATAGGCGAAGCAAGATTTCTTCTTTTTATATCTAAATTTGAAAATGTAATCATAATAGAACCAATTCCTAAAATCATTACAGATAAAATAACATAGACTAAGTAATCGTAATAGAAAATAGTACTGCTACTATCTACTTGGTCTACTTTACCTGAATAAATATTAACCTCAACTTTAGTATTTAAATCTCTTGTAACTTTTTCTACAATTTCTTTTTCTGATAAATTTTCTATATGGTTTAAATACGTTCTTGCAGTATTAAAATAATTATTTACAGCTAAGTCTATAGTGGCATCCATAAAATCTGGCAAGTGAATTTTGTTGAGGATGGGTTCATTACCACTAAGAAAATCTCTAGTAAATCCTTCTGGTATTATAAGAATATAAGTTGCGTCTCTAAAGAATAACGCATCTTTTAATCCTTCATCAGTATCTTCAATGTCTACAAAAACACTACTATTGCCTAGATGATTTTTAAATCCTTGTAACAATATGCTTTCTTCATCGCGATTGATATAGGCAATTCTTACTTTTGATTCCTCAAAAATGGTGCTATTTGTATCATTATTATTTAAAGTAGATAAAACAACTATAGCTAGAAAGACTCCAATATAGATTGCAATGGTTGGAAGAGCCTTTGTAAATAACTTTATATACAATTTAAAGACTTGCATGTGTTTTCCTCCTAATAGCAAAATAGGTAATTAAACTGAAACACAAAGTGTAACCGATCATTAAGCTGACATTCATGTTAAACCTTTCATAGGTATCATAATAATATAAGCTATAAAATGCATCTGTAATGATATGAGCAGGATTAATGTACTGCATAAAGGGTACTTTTGTAGCTACAATGTATTTCATCTGTACCACCATTAAACCCGATAAAAAGCAAGAAAACATTACAATTGCTGAAAGAACAGAGCGTTTAAAGTTCTCGCTATTTTTAGTTATAGCTGTAACCATAGTTCCAAATGATAGTCCCAAGATACAAGACATAAAACAAGTTAAAATCACATATCCAAAATTATTTCCAAAATCAACATTGAGTACAAAAGTTAAATATCCAATTAAAAGTAAGATGCCAATAAAATGAACAGTTAAAGCTGCCATCATATTACAAAGTAGTAATTTCATCTTACTTACTGGTGCAACATTGACTCTAGCTCCTTTCCAAGAAAAATTGCTTTGTATATTGATAATTTCATTTAGGCCCCAATAAGAACCAAATAAAGTTGCCATAGCTAATAGTGCATAATAGTAATTCAAAACTATATCTGATGAGGTGGTATTTATTGATGTATCTTCTATATATTTTAACGGATTACTTATATCTTCAATTAATTGTGGATAAGAATCAGGTTGTGACACGCCTATAGTTTGTAAGGTACTCATTGTCTGGGTATAACTTTCTAAGAATGATTTTATAATTGTTTGATTAAAGCCTGAAGATTTTACTACTAGTTCCATATCTTTACCTTGTAATATATAACCGATAATTTCATTGTCATCTAGTAACGATTGTGCCTCACTTCGATCGCATTCTATTACTTCAAAAAGTTTGATGCTATCTTCTGCATCTGATGTTGAAGCAGTAGTTAAGGCTTGGTGAAATTCTTTTGAATATAAGTAATCTTGATCGTCAACAAGGGCAATTTTTATAGATTGAAAATCTAGTGAACTATAAATATTAGTAAATGCCATATAAAAAAAGGTAGAGAGTATAATGGGGAATAGGAAGGTCCAAGTAATATTCTCTTTGTTTTTTATTAGACATTTTAGTCTAGTTAAATACAATTGAATCATGGAAAATCCTCCTTTAATCTCTCAACTCTTTGCCGGTTATTTCTAAGAATACATCATTTAATGAAGGTTGTTCTGTAATTACTTGATGAAAAATAATTTCATGTGATGATAAATATTCTATGATATGAACTAGATTATTTTTTCCCTTGATTGATTTAATAGTTAAGATAGTATCTTGATATTCAACGGATAAAACATTAGGTAGTCTTTTTATTTCTTGAATTCTTATATTATTTAATTCAAAGACTTCAATAGTAATTTTTTCTCCAATAGATATCATTTCTTTTAGTTCTTCTTTTGATCCCAAAGCAAGGATTTTACCTTTATCCATAATAGCAATCCTGTTACAAAGTTGCTCAGCCTCTTCCATGTAGTGGGTAGTATAGATTACTGTAGCGCCTTGTTTATTCAATTCTTTAATTCCTTCTAAAATTTTATTTCTACTCTGTGGATCAACAGCTACAGTAGGTTCATCTAAGATGATTAACTTTGGCTTATGTGCAATACCACAAGCAATATTTAACCTTCGTAATAATCCGCCACTAAGTTTTTTAGGATAATGCTTTATATATTCTTCTAAGGAAACAAAAGATATTGCCTCATGAGTTAGTCTTTTAACTTCGCTTTTATCCTTTACATAGAGACTACAAAAATAAGCAATGTTCTCGTAGACTGTCAATTCATCAAATACTGCAACGTTTTGAAATATTACACCTATATCACGTTTAATATCATAAGCATCAGGTGTCATTGGTTTATTAAAGATGTAGATACTTCCTTTGTCATACTTTAACAAAGATAATATACAATTAATAAATGTCGACTTTCCTGAGCCATTTGGTCCAAGTAACCCAAATATTTCACCTTCTTTTATTTCTAAATTTAGGTGGTCAATAGCAACTAATTGATCATACCTTTTCACTAAGTTATTAACTTTTACTAGCATAATTTTACTCCTTTAAATTAGTACATATTTTTTTTATAATTTTACTATATAAGAATGAGTGCAAAAAGGGTAGTGAAGAGAGTCATTATCTTTTGTGACAGATGTCATATGCTAATATTGTTTCTACATATTAGACTGTAGTTGCGAGTACATTGCAATAACTATATTAAAATATTGTATAATTGTAGGAGGCTAGTTTTAAACAAAAGCTATTAGGCAGCGAATTACAAAGTATTTCAGTTGTGATTATAAAAAAATAGTGATATATTTGAAAAAGAAAGATGGGGATCGTTCCTCAGTAATGGTGAAATTTATGCTTGGAATTATAGATAAATTATTGATTTTCATATGCTGTTCCATTTTATATATTAAAGGTGTTGATACAGGAAATATTCCTGTACCTATGCTTATTGTTATTATTTTGAGCTGTATTTGTTCTTATTTCGAAAATAAGAAGATCAATAGAATATCAGTAATTTTATTTACTGCTTTATGTATTATTTCTCCAAGAATGTTATTATTCCTGCCAGTTATAATATATGATATTTTTAATACAGATGATTGGAAATTCAGTATTGCATTTCTATTGCCCATTGTTATATATATATTTAACTATGATACTTATATATTATCATTGCTTGTTGTATTTATAATTTTATCTTATTTATCTAAGTACAAAACTTCCAAAATTAATAATTTACTTAAGGAATACCATACATATCAGGATAGTTCGAAGGAATTAAAAAATTTACTAGAAGATAAAAACTACAAACTTTTAGAAAAACAAGATAATGAAATTCATATAGCTACTTTAAATGAAAGAAACCGAATTTCTAAAGAAATCCACGACAATATAGGGCATTTGATTTCTCGTTCTCTAATACACATAGGAGCATTACTTACTATTAGTAAAGAAGATGACACAAAAGAAGGTTTAAAGGTGTTGCAAAATTCTCTATCTGAAGGTATGGATAGTATTCGCCATTGTATTCACAATATCCATGATGAATCTATAGATTTATATAGTACCATAAACAATTTAGTAAGTGATTTTAGTTTTTGTTTAGTTAATTTAAATTATAATCTGATTTCTTCTCCACCACTTTCTTTGAAGTACTTTTTTATATGGACAATAAAAGAGGCTTTGTCTAATATAATTAAACACTCTAAAGCAACCAGTGTTTCTATTATATTAGCAGAGCACCCTATTATGTATCAATTAATTATTCAAGATAATGGTACAATATCAAATTTAGAAAAAAAGAAAATAGAAGAAATTAATCAATCGATTTTAAGATGTGAAGGAATGGGACTTCAGAATATGATAGAAAGAGTATATGGTCTTGATGGAATTATTCGATTATCAGGAGAAAACGGATTTAAGATATTTATTACAATACCCATTAAAAAAGCTCAGGAGGAAGTATTATGAAAGTTTTTATTGTCGATGATGATAAGATAGTGAGTTCTTCACTAAAAATAATATTAGAGGAAGATCCCGAAATTTTTGTAGTAGCTACAGGCACAAGTGGAGATGAGGCTATTAAAGGGTATGAGAGATATAATCCAGATATTTTGCTTATGGATATTCGAATGGGGAGTGTTTCTGGATTAGAAGCAGGAGAGATTATTTTAAGTAATAATTCTGAAGCTAAAATTCTTTTTTTGACAACCTTCCTAGACGATGATTATATTATAAAAGCTCTAAATATTGGAGCTAAAGGATACATGTTAAAACAAGACTTTAACAGTATTATTCCTGCTTTAAAAGCAGTGTATATGGGTCAAAATGTCTATGGTAACGAAATTATTTCAAAGCTACCAACTCTTATGAATCGTAATAATAAAAGTAACACGTATATAGATTATGGTATTACAGAAAAGGAACACAATATTATTTTACAAATTGCAGAAGGTTTTTCTAATAAAGAAATAGCTGCACATTTATATTTAAGTGAAGGAACTATAAGGAACGTTATTAGTTCAATTTTAGAGAAGTTAGAATTAAGGGATAGAACACAAATCGCAGTTGATTATTATAAGAGAAAATAGATTGAAATCATACAAGGTTTTATCATTTTAAACGCCTTGTGAAAGAGGATATTATGAGAAAATATATGGAAAATTTTAAAGATCAGTTATAAAGCCCACGTTGGCAATTTGACAATGTATTATGTGTTAAGCACAGTCAAATATCTTTCATGTTATAATAAAGTTTAAAGAATATATATAGGGAGGCTACTTATGGAATTACAAGAAAAGTTTGATACATTAAAGGAAGTACTAAAGAAAGCTGGGAGTGGAGCTATTGCATATTCAGGTGGAGTAGATAGTACCTTTTTACTAAAAGTTGCCTATGACTTGCTTGGAGAAAATATTATTGCAGTTACAGCAAAATCATCAACTTACCCTGAAAGAGAATATAATGAAGCAAAAGAATATATAGAACAATTAGGTGCAAAACATATAAGTATAGTATCCGAGGAATTAGATATAGAAGGGTTTTCTAAGAATCCTGTGAATCGTTGTTATTTCTGTAAAACCGAACTCTTTTCAAAAGTAAAAGCAGAAGCCGATAAGTATGGTGTTAAATACGTATTTGATGGATCGAATTTAGATGATGATGGAGACTTTAGACCAGGGATAAAGGCTGCAAAGGAACAAGGCGTAATTAGTCCACTAAAAATTGCTCAATTAACAAAAAATGATATTAGAACACTTTCAAAAATGTTAGATGTGCCAACATGGAATAAGCCGGCATTTGCATGTCTTTCATCTAGGTTTCCTTATGGAAAAGAAATAACTATTGAAAAGTTATCTATGGTAGATAAAGCAGAACAATTGCTATTAGATATGGGATTTAAACAATTAAGAGTTCGACACCACGATGAAATTGCAAGAATAGAGGTAGATCCAGATGAAAGATCAGGTTTTTTTGATTTAGATATTATGGATAAGATAGGGAATGAATTCAAAAAAATAGGTTTTAAATATGTGACTCTTGATATTATTGGCTATAGAACTGGAAGTATGAATGAGGTTTTATCAATGGAAGAAAAAAATATTTAATATTAAGGTTGTAATTTAATGTAGTTAATCAAATAAAAACCACAGAGAAACTAGTGAAGTGAGTTTCTCTGTGGTTTTGTTTTAAGTTGGATAGCTTCTAAAATCCAAATTTTCATATCTTACTTGAAACTCGTCGAAGACGCTTTCTTGACGATCTGAAATTTAGATATATAACTAATGGATTATGTAAAACAATATTTAGACTGAAATTTTATGATTGAGTCAATTTTTCGCCTAATACATATCCCCAAGTTAAACAACGTCCATGTGAATTTCCTGGTATATTTATTGGATAATCAACCGCATATACACTACCAGAAGAATTTCCTACAGCGTATAGACCTTCAATTGGCTCTTTATTTTCATTAAGGCATTGTAAATCGTCATTGATTTCAAGACCACCGACAATATTAAGTAGTGCTGGACCAACTTTTGTTGCGTAGAAAGGACCTTTTTTTATAGGAGTCATAAATACTTCTGGTTTATAGAAGTCCTTATCTGTACCTTCCTCACACATTTTATTATAATGTTTAACCTCTGCGAGGAAATTATCTTTATTAACGCCAATTTGATCAGCAAGCGCTTCAATTGTATCTGCTTTAAAAGCAAGCCCTTGTTCGATGTATTCATCTATAGTTTTTTGTTGTGCTTCTACATCAAATTCTGCGCCAACGCCTCGGAAACTATCCCAGAACATACCGCCACCCTGTGGAAGCCCTTTAAGTAAATCTTGTGACCAGTTAGAATCAAAGACTGAGTAAGCAACATTACCAGATTTTTGATTCATTATATTAAGAGATTTAGCTTGTACCCAAGTTGCTTCATTAAAGAATCTTTGCCCATCGTTATTAACAAACATAAATGGTCCGTGGAACCAAGCATAGGCTTGAGGATGAATCATAGTTGGAAAAGGTCCTTCTTGCATAGCAGCGCCTGCCCACAATCCCATCTTATGTCCATCGCCAGTATTTACACCTACAGGTGTATATTGAGATTCGACTGCTTTTAATGCTATAGGTGCATAATAACTAACCATTTCTCCGTCTGCTGCAATATCTCCTGTTGCAATTACAACACCTTTAGATGCGTTGTATCTTACGTATCCATCTGCTGTTTTAACTACTGCGCCAACAACTTTATCGCCTTCTTTTACTAATTGTTCTGCAGGTGCGTTGAATACATACTCAGCGCCAGCTTTCAAGGAATCGTTATAAAGTAATGCTACACTAGCAAATTCACCTTCTTTAATATTATCTCCACCAAAAATCATATGATAACCTGGTTCATCAGGTAATTGTTCGCTTCTAGAGTATCCACCCCATATCATTATGAAGCAATTTTCTGCAACTGCTTTATCTATTAGCCAATCCATAGCGTCTCCAGAACGATTAAAGAATAAGGATACTAAAGATTCATCAACACGACTTCCGCAAGTACGAACCCATTCTGCTTGTGCTTTTGCTTTATCAATAGTCAAACCTTGTTCACGCATGAATTTAGAGTCAGCTACACCTGAACCACCACCACGGCCATTCCAATTGCCTGATTTTTCTACAACAACAACTTTTGCACCTCTTTCAGCAGCTGAGCATGCTGTAGCAACACCTGCATAACCTGCACCAATAACTAAAACTTCTGTGTCGATAGTATCAATTATCTCACTATCTGGAATAGCAGCTGGAGCAGTAAACCAAGATGGTTTTTCTCCATTAACAGAATACGACGGGATTGCTGAACCAGTACCATCAGGGTTTTCTGTAGCACCTGTACCTGCATCTCCACCATCATCACTTGAGCAAGCACCTAAGATACCCATAGTGGCAATACCTACAGCACCTGCTGCAGCACCCTTAATAAAATCTCTTCTAGATATTCCTCTTTTTTCTTCTTCGATTATATCTTTTTCTTTTTTCATAGTTACCTCCAATTTAGTATATATACCAATATGTTTAAAACATATGTGTATGTCATTATTTTTAATCATCATCTAAGTCTAATTTCTTTTTTCTCTTGCGCTTTCTATGTTCTAGTAGTTTACAAACCACAACGCTTAATTCGTATAAAATGAGCATAGGTATTGCAACCAAAATTTGAGATACGACATCTGGAGGAGTAATAATTGCTCCAATAACAAATATAACAACAGCTACAATTGCACGACTTTTTACTAACCATTGAGGTTTTAACAAGCCTAATTGAGTTAAAACTATGGTGATAATTGGCATTTCAAAAATAGCTCCAAAAATTATTAAATTTGATGAAATAAAACTAATATAGTTAGCAATAGTGATCATAGGTTCAATTACATGGGTTGTATCTATGGTGAGAAAGAATTGTAGCATAATAGGAATTACAATAAAAAATGAAAATGCTAATCCAATACAGAAAAAAACAAATCCACTTAAAAATGCAAAAAACATTGTAACTTTTTCACGTGTCTTTAATCCAGGGCATACAAATTTCCATATCTGATAGAGTATTATAGGTGAGGTTGCTACAATTGCTACTAGTAACGCTACTTTAATATATTGCATAATAAGCTCAGAAGGAGAGATGTATACAAAATTATAACCTACGGCTAGACTTATTAATTGATCTATAAAGAATTGAACAAAATTAAAACTTATAAGTGAAGCTATAAAGAAACAAATGATAACTATTATGAGACATTTACGTAAATCAGTTAAATGTTCAATTAATGACATCTTATCTAAATCTGTATTTTTTTTTCGTCTACGCCTATTTTGCACTGTGCTCACAGATGATCCTCCAATTGTGTACTAAGATTTTACTTGAAATTAAGCATTTTCTTCATTAATTTCTTCGATGTCATTTATACCTTTTTTAAAATTTTTGATTGTCTTACCTATCGACTTGCCAAGCTCTGGTAACTTAGAAGGTCCAAAAATTAACAATGCTATTGATAAAATAACAAGTATTTCTGTTGTTCCCAATTTTCCCACACTATCACTCCTTTCATTTATTTTCTAGACTTCAAAAATCTCATCCTTGTCTTTGCCTTTATCTTTCGATTCTTCTTTTTTTGGTTTTGCTGTAGATGTTTTAAGGTCTTCTTCTACTTCAGTTAGGTCTTCAGTCATTTGACTAACATATCCTTTTAATTGACCTATTGTTTTTCCTGCCATTCTTCCAAGTGTAGGAAGCCTAGATGGACCAAAAATGATTAGTGCTAATGCAAGAATAACTAATAACTCTGTCGTTCCAATTTTTGACATATAATCTCTCCTTTCGAAATTAGATTGTAAATTCATTAGAAATTGTTATATTAAGTATATTTAGTTATTTACTTGCATCTTGTTAAGTAAATAACTATACTAATAATATAGATAATTCGACAAATAAACGCAATTCATAATAAGAAACTACCTATTCTAATTAAGAATTTCGTGATATAAGGAGGTCTCAATGGACTTTAATCAACTAAGATATTTTTTAGCATTGACAAAATATAAGTATTTTACTGAAACAGCTAATGAGTTACATTTGTCACAATCATCTTTATCTAAACAAATTAAAGCATTAGAAAAGGAGCTTAATTACAAGTTGATTGAGCGTACAATGAAGGGATGCGAGTTAACTGAAGAAGGTATTATATTCAAAAAATTTGCTTTAGATATTATGAAAAGACATAATATACTAGTAAATAAGTTAGAAGAAGTTTCCTCTAAATCATCAAATACAATAAATATAGGAACTATGCCAATAATGAGCGAATACAAAATATGTGATGAAATATCGTGTTTTATGAGTGAACACTTAAACTACAATATTAATATTATTGAGTTGCCAAATGTCCAAGATTTAGTAAAATTAATGGAAAATGGAGAACTTAATTTAGTGTTTATTGGAGAGAGACTTTTAAATAAAGAAGAGTTTTTAGAAATACCTTTAATTAAGGATCGTTTGGTGTTTATAGTATCTAGCAAAAGTGAATTATCTAAATTCGATAAGATATCATTATCTAAGATTAAATTTGAGACGTTAATTTTATTAGACAAAATTACAGGCTTAACAGATTTCCTTTTACCTTATTTGAGATCTGCTCCAAAAATCATGTCAGGTTATACTAATTCAAATACCATATTATCTTTAGTAAGGGATAATGTAGGAGTATCTATAATATGGAAAAATCTTCTTAATGGAGTAGATTTAAAGGATCTAAAAGTCATAAATATTGAAGAAGACTTATCAGGACATATCGTACTGGGAATTCCCAAAGGTAGGAATATTTCTACTGCTGAAGTTGACTTCAAGAACTATATAGAAAAAAGATTTTCTAATAAACTTGTTTCGAATGGTTCTCATGAAAATTATTTTAATAACATATAGGTGGGCGTATCAACATAAATTATTTAATAAAAAAGTTAGATTGGATATTACAATAGGATTAGTAATCTAATTCTAATACCCATCTTAATGTAACAATATATAGTTCAAGAAGTCTTTCGTGAGGAATTGGGAAATGTATAATAGCTTTATCTACATTATGCCAATCGGACATCTCGTAATTTAAGAGTAGATTTAGAGATTTTCTAATATAATTGTCACAGTTACCCATGAGTGCTTCTCTTATATCACCATTTAAGGGAAGTTCATCTAAAATACTTTCCATTTTACGATTTAACAAAACATCAATTGATGAAAACATCCCTACCATAAAAAAATCAAGAGACTTATTCTTTAAATCTATTTCATTTGCCAGTAGCTCTAAAAATTTACCTCTTAGTAAACAAGTTTTTATTAATTCTTCATTCTCAATAGTTTCTACTTCTCTAAGCATTAACAAGTAGATCAATTTTTTAATTTCATTAATACCTAATCTAACTATACCTTGTTCAACACTAGTTATTTTATTTCGTGATAGATAAAATTGGGTATTAGCTAATTTTAAAAGTTTATAAGATAGGCTTATATCTCTTTTAATAATTTCAGAAACATTTTTAAAAATAGGATCTTCTTTATTTAATTCTATTAGAATTTTAATGAGATTATTATTGAGTCCTCCTATTTTATTACCAACAATAATAACAGGTTTACAAAAAAAATATCCCTGAAAATAATCAAATCCCATATCTAAAGCCAAGTGGTATTCTTCTCTAGTTTCAATTTTTTCTGCTAGAAACTTCGTGTTATGCTTATACTGTTTTATTATTTGGCGCTGCTTTTTAAAGGAGATAGAAGTAAATTCAATTTTTACTATATCTGCAATTTCAATTAATGGTAGAAGTCTTTCATGAAATACGAAGTCATCAAGTGCTAATAAATACCCAAGTTGTTTTAGTTTCTTGCAGACTTCTATTATTCTTTCCGTAACTTTTACAGACTCTAAAATTTCTACAACAATGGACTCTTTTGGTAATAGAAGAGGTATTTCATTATATAGTGTGTCTTCTGTAAAATTAATAAATGCTCTTGTTCCACCAGTAAGTGTATTTAACTCCATAGATAAAAAAGAATTATTTATTAATTCAGCAGTTGACTGATCAGGATCATTTCCTTCATAAAAATTATTCAAACTCCTACGATAAAGTAATTCGTAACCAAAGATACTCAATTTACGATCGAAAATAGGTTGACGTGCTACATAAATCTCCATAATTTTCCCTCACTTTTGTCTGTTAAACAAATAAAAATATATTATAGTCAATTAGTTAAGTTGTAACAGGTTACTATATAAGATAAAAAAAGATGTACAGTTTAATTTCATTAAATATAAATCCTATAATTCTTATATTCTTTTTACTTATTAATCATTATACCAAAACGTATTATTAATTCAACACAATATGGAAAAAGTTTCTATTTTAAAGTTGGTTAAAGTAAACCATTATGAATAGAATATTAATTTATTTGCTATGTAGGGTATATTTATTTATAATGAAACTAAAGCATGTGTCTATAGATATTTAAGAATATCTTAAAAGATTGCAGTATTATCAGAATGAATAAAACCTTTGAAAAATAGGTCAAAAGGATATAAATATAACGGGAGTGATCATAATGAATAATAGGATTTTAAAAGATATAGAATTTATAGTTGAGATAGATAAAATGAAATCTATTTTAAGACAAACAAAAATTATTGGAGAAAATAGACGTGAAGATGATGCAGAACACTCTTGGCATATAGCTGTTATGGCTATGATTTTATGTGAATATGCAAATGATAAAATAGATATAGGTAAAGTAATAAAAATGGTGCTGATTCACGATTTAGTAGAAATATATGCAGGTGATACTTTTTGTTATGATAAAGAAGGTAACTTGGGTAAGAGAGACAGAGAGATAGCGGCTGCTGATAAGATATATGGAATGTTACAAGATGATAAGCGAAAGGAATTAAGAGCCTTATGGGATGAATTTGAAGAGATGAATACTCCAGAATCTTTGTTTGCAGCATCTATGGATCGATTACAGCCTATGTTAAATAATTACCATAGTGATGGTGGTACTTGGAAAAAGTATAAAGTAACGAGGTCACAGGTTTATAATAGAATTGCTCCAGTTAAAAAATCATCTGATCAAATATGGGATTACATTAAATTTATGATAGAAGACGCTTATGCAAAGGGACTTTTAGAAAAATAACTTATTATAAGTCAACTAAATATATTTATATTAAGTATAAAATACTGGATAATACAGGTTGAATAGCAACAAATTTGTTAGAGTGTTTTATTTCTGCTTTTGAAAAAACTAAGTAGAGGTATATGGAGGAATACAATGGAAAAAAGTTGCGTGTTATACGATAGAGTAAGTACAGGAATTAATGGTTTTGATAAGACTATAGATATGCTAAGGCTAGGTGACAATGTAGTATGGCAAGTGGATTCAGTTGATAACTATAGACACTTTGTTAATCATTATATTAAGCAAGCAAGACTGGATAAGAGAAAAATTGTATATATGCGCTTTGGCTGCCATATATCTTTGATTGATGATACATATGGAATAAGGGTATACGACTTAAATGCTGATGAAGGATTTGAATCATTTGGTACAAAGGTACACGATATTATTACAGAAGAAGGCTTAGAAACTTTTTATGTATTTGATTGTCTTAGTGAACTTTTGAGGTATTGGCATTCAGATCTTATGATTGGGAATTTTTTTAAAATTACATGCCCTTATCTTTATGAATTAAATACGGTAGCATATTTTGCAATTATGAGAAATACTCATACTTATTCAACTATTGCTAGAATACGTGAAACTACTCAAGTATTGCTGGATTTGTATCAAATTAAAAATGAGTATTATGTACATCCATTAAAAGTATGGGAAAGATATTCGCCAACTATGTTTATTCCACATAGATCTAAAAATGGAGAATTTAGTGCAGTTACTTCAAGTTCAGATTTAGCAGCTTTATTTGTGAATACTAGCATACAAGAAGAAAGAAAAGATTATTGGGATAGAATATTTGACGATGCAAGAGATACTTTATTTCTTTCTATAAAAGAGCAAGAGGAAGCAAAAAATCTACTAATAAGTTTATTAATTGGCAGAGGACGTCGTATTACAACTCTCTCAAACAAGTATTTTACTTTATCTGACTTGATCAATATACATGCGAGACAAATCGGTACAGGATTTATTGGAGGAAAGTCGGTAGGTATGTTATTAGCTAGAAAAGTTCTTGAAACAGATGGAGGAGATAGGTTTACCAAAATTCTTGAACAACACGATTCTTTTTATTTAGGATCTGATATATTTTATACTTATATAGTTCAAAATCGCTTATGGAAACTACGTACAAAACAAAAAAAAATGTCAGGTTATTTTAAATATGCAAGTGAAATGAGACAAAAAATCCTTAATGGTAAGTTTCCTGAAATTATTCGAGAAAAATTCCAACAGATGTTAGAGTACTTTGGACAGTCTCCTATAATTGTAAGATCTAGCTCGCTCCTAGAGGATAATTTTGGAAATGCATTTGCTGGAAAATATGAAAGTGTTTTTTGTGTAAATCAAGGAACTCCTCAACAAAGATATGAGGAATTTGCAAAGGCTGTAAGGATAGTTTATGCAAGTACATTGAGTGATGATGCTCTGGCATACCGTTTAAAGCGTGGTTTATTTGATCGTGATGAGCAAATGGCACTTCTCGTACAGCGAGTTTCTGGAGATTATCATGGTGACTATTTTTTCCCTCATATCGCAGGGGTAGGTAACTCTTCTAATATCTATGTGTGGGATAAAAGTATGGATGTAGAAGCAGGAATGTTAAGATTAGTTTTTGGCATGGGAACACGTGCAGTTGATAGAATAATGGGCGATTACCCAAGACTTGTATCTCTTGATAATCCAGAACAAACTCCTTTAGTTTATTATGATGATGAAGCAAAGTTTTCTCAAAGCAGGGTAGACGTATTATGTTTGAAAGATAATGTGCTAACAGATCGAGCACTAGAAGATATAATGGAATTAGATATTGGTACTAATAAAGAAATGTTTGTAAAGAAAGATTATAAAACTATAAAACGAATGAAAGAATTAGGTATTAAAAATAGAAATGCATATATACTTGGATTTAAAGAACTATTAAGTAATAGTGAATTTCCCTCAGATATGAAAGCAATGTTATCAGTACTTTCAGAGAAATACGATTATCCTGTTGATATTGAGTTTACAGCCAACTTTACACAAGATGGTGATTATAAAATTAACCTAGTTCAGTGCAGGCCATTGCAGACTAAAGGGCTTGGTAATGCTGTAGAAATGCCGGAATTATTAGATCCATCAGATTGTTTGTTTAATTTTACTGGTAATTTTATGGGAGGGAATGTTCGATTACCCATCGATTATGCAGTTATTGTCGATTCAAAATCCTATATAGAGTTACCACAATCAGAAAAATACACTGTCGCAAGACACATTGGCGCTATAAATTCAGCTTTAAAAGATTCACAAGTTATGTTAATAGGACCTGGAAGATGGGGAACTACAACTCCTTCACTTGGCGTACCTGTAAGTTTTGCTGAATTATGTAATATGTCTATTATTTGTGAGGTGGCATATAATCTCGGTGGTCTCATGCCTGAACTCTCATTTGGAAGTCACTTCTTTCAGGATTTAGTGGAATCGGATATCTTCTACGCTGCAATTTTTGATGGATATGAAAATGTTATTTATAATCCTGAGTATTTAACAAATACAGAAAATCATCTTGAACACATTATTAGTCCTAATGAATCTATTGACGGAGTTATTCATATCGCAAAGATAGATGGGTTAGAGATATACTCCGATATCGTTTCGCAAAGAGTAATATGCAAGTAGAAAATTTAAGATAAACATTTAACATGTATTGATTTATATTTTCGAATAGAGTGGCTAAATTATATGATAATAGTTACGTAACTGTAGAAGGTTGATGTCTTACCGTTGAAATCTTAACATACAAATGTTAATTTAAGTCTATTTAAACTACAATAAAAATCATTAGGATAATCTTATAGTCATGTAAAAAAGTTGCACTTTAGATTGAGTTGATACGATCTGAAGTGCAACTTTTTTAGAGAATTACTAATAATGTATAAGCAGTACTTGATAAATCTATATCAGAGTTATATAATTATAATATGGTTACATTATTAACATATATTAATAAAATCTTACTACGTTACTGGAGGTGTTTTGGTTTAATATTATTATCTTTCATTTGTACTTATCTTCAATGTAGAATATAGTATTTTAAAATGCTATGCTTTTCTACTAGTTCACATAAACTCTCTCATTTTTAATAGCACATAACTCTTAGGATAATACTCAAATAACATCTATTGACTTTTACAGTGGCTTAATCTATATCACGATAACTTTAATCATCCATGTAAACGTTTACTGAAGGTGTTTTTGGTGTTATAAATATATGCCTAAAAATGAATTAAAGTAGAAATTCAAGGGCTGGAAGGAGATTTAAAAATGAATAGTACTAAAACAAAAAGCTTTGAAGTATTGACAAAAGATTTGGCTTGCAAAATTGATACAATTATTAATAATTTTGGAAGTAACTCGACTAGATTAGTCGGTATCCTACTAGATATTCAGGATATCATCCCCAAGCAGTATATCCCTCGAGAGGTGGCGACCTATGTAAGTGAAAAAATGAATATTCCACTTAGTAAGGTTTACGATGTTATCTCATTTTATGGTGCCCTATGTGACATACCGAGAGCAGACTACGTAATACAACTATGTGATAGTGTAGTCTGCAAAGTAACAGGTAATTCGTTTCTTCAGGACACTATAACTACATTATTAGGAATAAAAGAAAATGAATCTACATCTGATGGGAAGTATTGGATAGAAAGTACTCCCTGTTTTGGAGCATGTGACATTTCACCTGCTATGAGAATTAATGGTAAGGTATATGGTCACTTAACTACCTCGGAAAGTGTTAAGGCTGTCCTCGATAAGTATAATGAGGGGAGTGTGATGGTATGACAAAAACAGTTAGTTTTATTACTGAAAATTTTGATAAGTATGACCCGAATTCTATAGATTCTTATCTTAATATTAATGGTTTTACGGCTGTTAGAAAGGCAATAACGACTCTATCATCTGGAGAAATTATAAACATAGCAAAATCTGCCACTATTAAGGGAAGAGGTGGTGCAGCATATGATACAGGAAGAAAGTGGGGTCAAGCTGCAGCTGTACAAGGAGATAATAAGGTAGTAATTTGTAATGCTGATGAAGGCGAACCATGTACATTTAAGGATAGAAGTATACTGTCAAAAGATCCATTTCGTCTCATTGAAGGTATGATTATTGCAGGTTATACCGTTGGAGCTCAAAATGGCTACATCTATTTACGAGAAGAATACAGACATCTTAAGTCATTAATTAAAAATGCTATTAAAGAAACTATGGAAAAAGGGTTTCTCGGTAAAAATATACTCGGAACAAATTTTAGTTTTCATATTCACCTTCATTCTGGTGCTGGTGCTTATGTGTGTGGAGAAGGATCAACTCTTATTGAATCTATTGAAGGTAAAAGTGGTAGACCTAGAATTAAACCTCCCTATATTAAAGAATGTGGACTTTTTCAACTTCCTACACTTGTAAACAATGTAGAAACTTTAGCTGCTGTTACGGCTTTTATTCAAAATGGAACAGATGATTATATAAAGTATGGTACTAAGTTGTCACCAGGTACAAAAATCATTAGCCTTGCTGGTAATGTAAATAAACCAGGTACTTATGAAATACCTTTTGGTATTACTTTAAGAGAGATAATTTATGATATTGGTGGAGGCGTTGTTGATAACAATAAGTTAAAGCTATGTCAACTTGGCGGTGCTTCTGGCACAATTGGTTCTGATTCTATTCTAGATACACCTTATACATATGAAGATTTGGAAAAAGTAGGTCTTATAGTAGGATCTGGTGGAATACTAGTAGTTGACGATAGAACTAGAGTTATTGACTTTGTAAAATCCATCCAAGATTTTTTTATACATGAAAGCTGTGGAAAATGTACTCCTTGTCGTGAAGGAAACAGGCAAATAGCTAAAATTATAGATAGATTTGTCCAAGGAACTTCAGGTGTGAACGATCTTGATACAGCTGAACGTTTTGCTAACATTATGAAGAACTGTTCTTTCTGTGGTCTAGGTGAAACGGCACAAAATGTTTTGTTATCCGCTATTAAGATTTTTCCTGATGAATTTAAAAGATTGGAGGCGGTTGGCAAATGAAAAATATTAAGATAAAGGTAGATAATATAAATTTGATTGTTCCAGAAGGTACTACTATATTAGAGGCAGCTAGAAAAGCAAATATTAGTATACCACATCTTTGTTACCATCCAGATCAAGCTATCAAAGCAAATTGCAGACTGTGCGTTGTTGAAGTTGCTGGAAGCAGAAAGCTTACCCCTGCATGTTCTTCTTATGTATTTGAAGGAATGGAAGTAGAGACAAATACAAAAAAAGTTAGAGATATGCAAAAAGGTGTTCTGGAGCTCATACTCGCTAATCATGATCAAGACTGTCTAAAATGTCTTAGGAATGGTAATTGTGAATTACAAGCATTATGCCAAAGATTTAATATATCGAAGACAAACTTAGAAGATTCTGTTGACGCATTACCAATGGATAATACTAATCCTAGTTTAGTTAGAGATTCAGCTAAATGTATTAAATGCAATAGATGTGTGGATGCATGTCAAAAGGGACAGGAAGTTCACGTGCTTACACATTCTCATAGATCGATACATTATAATATAACACCTGCATATGAAATGCCTTTAGAACAGACATTTTGCGTATTTTGTGGTCAATGTGCTGCTGTTTGCCCTGTAGGTGCTATTGTAGAAAAAGACGATACATCTAAAGTGTGGGATGCAATATACGACAAAAATAAGCATGTCATCGTTCAAGTTGCTCCTGCTGTTAGAGTCGCTTTAGGTGATGCTTTTAATCTAGAAAAAGGTTCTATTATTACTGGTAAAATGGTAGCAGCATTAAGAAGATTAGGCTTTAGTAAAATTTTTGATACTAACTTTACAGCAGATTTAACGATTATGGAAGAAGGAAGTGAGCTGATAGATAGGATTACTAATGATGGAGTACTGCCAATGATCACTTCTTGTTCACCTGGATGGATTAACTTTATTGAAGGGAGATATGACCATTTACTAGATAATCTTTCATCATGCAAATCGCCACAACAGATGTTTGGAGCTCTTTCTAAATCGTATTATGCGGAAATAAATGATATTAAGCCAAAGGATGTTTTTACAGTATCTATTATGCCTTGCACAGCAAAAAAATATGAGGCACAAAGGCCAGAAATGGTTACTAATGGCGTGAAAGAAGTAGATGTAGTACTTACAACTAGAGAGCTTGCACGAATGATACAATCTGCAGGCATTGAATTTGACGGTTTAGAAGAGGATCAGTTTGACAATCCATTTGGTATTGGAACAGGAGCAGGTGCGATATTTGGAGCTACAGGAGGTGTTATGGAAGCAGCATTGAGAACTGTTTATGAAGTTCTTACAGGAAAAGGACTTCCAACACTAAAATTCAGTGATGTACGAGGGTTAGATGGTTTTAAAGAGTCTTCTATAGACATTAACGGACTTGAGGTTAAGGTCGCTGTTGTTCACGGTCTTGGAAATGCAAAATTATTATTAAAGCAAATTGAAAGAGGTGAGTCTCCCTATGCCTTTATAGAGGTAATGGCATGTCCAGGAGGATGCATAGGTGGTGGAGGTCAGCCAATCCAGTCAACAATGGATGTAAAAGCTAAGCGTATAGAGTCTATATATAAGATAGACGAGGATTTACCACTTAGAAAATCTCATAAAAATCCAAGTATTACTGAGTTATACGAAAGATATTTAGGAGAACCATTAGGTGAGAAATCCCACGAACTTTTGCACACTCATTACCACTCAAGAGATATGAAATATAATTTTGAAGAATTGTTAAAGTAATTTAGATATAAAAAATACAAAACTCTTATTTCTAATAATTAATTACAAATAAGAGTTTTGAGTTTATATTCTTCAACTATTATGTAATTAGTACAGATACTCCAAGTAAAATAATTATACTTGCGGAGATAAATTCAGACCCTGTGGAAAATTTAGTTGAGAGAAGCTTTTGACCCATATAACAACCAATATGTAAAAACCCAATGCTAAATAAAAATGAAAAAAATGAAGTAATATAAATATTCAAACCAGCTATACTTGCGCCTATTCCCATTCCTAGATTGTTTAAACACAATAATCCACCTAATACAAAAGCTTCTTTGAATTCAATAATATCTGAATTGTTTGTATCTATAATTTCAGGATGATTTAACACTTTATTAAAATAGTTAGTTTCAGGCACGTCTGCTATTGTCGTGTTTGAATTTTCTGTTTTTTTCCTTATAGTATCTATGAGCATATAGATGCCGAATAAAATAAGTGACAAGCCTCCTATTAAGCTACCTAATTGTGGAGAAATATATGAATTGATAATTTGACCAAATAGCATAGAACAAAATGTACCACCTCCTGCTATGAGTGCGATTATAATATTACTTACAGTATTAAAGTGAATTTTTTTAGCCCCATAACTTATGCCTATGACAAGTGCATCACTATTTGAAGAAAGGGCAAAAAATAGGGGGGATATAATAAGCATTGTGTAACCTCCTCTTAACTAATATTATTTATTTATATAATTATGATTTGAGCGTTCATTAGGTTACAGTTATATTAGTATGTATATATTAAATAGTACTTAATTCTTGATATACTTGACTGCCTAAAACCTACTTAATGTGATAAAATAATAGTAATATATTTTATAAGGAGGCAAAAGTATGAAGGTAGTAGCTTTTAATGGAAGTCCTAAATCTGAAGGAAATACATATCATTCAGTTAAGATAATAAGTGATGAACTTGAAAGAGAAGGCATTCAAACTGAAATTATTCATATTGGCAGCAAAACTATAAGTGGTTGTATTGCATGTAATCAGTGTGGTAAAAATAAAGATGAAAAATGTGTATTACCTGGTGATGACGTAAATATATGGATTCAGAAGATGAAAGAAGCAGATGGAATTATACTAGGTTCACCTGTTCATTATTCATCTATAAGCGCTACTATGAAGTCGTTTTTAGATAGAGCTTTTTTTGTAGCTGGAGCCAATAAAAATTTATATAGGCATAAAGTAGGAACTGCATTTACTGCAGTGAGACGTTCTGGAGGGATCCCCGCACTTGATGATCTATATCATTACCTTACATTTTCCGAAATGCTTATTCCAAGTTCAAATTATTGGAATGTAATACATGGAGCTAGGCCTGGCGAGGTGCTTAGTGACGAAGAGGGCGTTCAAATCATGAGGATTCTGGGAAAAAATATGGCATGGCTTCTTAAACTAGTTGAAAATGGTAAGGGAATAGTAGTTGAGCCAGAAATGGAACAAAAATCATTTATGAATTTTATTAGGTGAGAATATGAAGCGGAAGCCAGTTAGACCTGACCTCCGCTTTTTAATTAAGATAAGGATAAATATTATATTTAATTAAATATAATGTGAATAATAATAAATATACACATTTGATAAATTATAATTTTTGATGATATACTAAAAATGTATCTTTAAAATATATAAATTGTATGATTGTTGGGAGATTAATATGAAAAAAGTTATAAATTACACAACAATGATTGTTATATTTACAATTCTATGGGTCATACTGAATGAGAGTGCCACACTATTTCAAATTCTGATTGGTATTATTGTTTCTATTATTGCCATATACTTTACAAATTCATATCTACTACTAGATGACTATATAGCATATTATTATGTAAAGACTTTTGTGTTAATAAAGTATTTAATCTATTTAATATTTCAGATTTATAAATCAGGAATATCCTCTATAGGCCAAATTATAAGAGGAGATAGCAAAGTCATAATAATTGAGTACGAATCGTGTCTAAATGATGAGTTGTCAATATGCCTTTTAGCAAATGCAATAACTTTAACTCCTGGTACTGTTACAATTGATAAAAAAGGAAATGCCCTCAAGATACTTTGTTTTGAAGGAAATAATGAGATTAAAGACGCATTTGATGTAGAAGTTTGTTCAAAATTTGAACAAATATTGAAAGGAAGGAAATAATGAGTTTTTATCAAATAGTTCTACTTGTTATCGCTTTTTTTACAGCGATGGTAATTATTAGGGTTATAATGGGACCTACAATTTGGGATCGTTTATTAGGGCTCAATATGGTTTCAGCTAAAATCATTATGTCTATTGTTATTTTAGCTATAATACAAGATAGTTCATTTTTACTTGACATAGCACTTGTTTACGCTTTTCTTGGTTTTGTGGGAACCGTTTTTATTGCAAGATTTATAGAAAGGAGAGGTAATCTGTGATTAGAGAAGCCCTAACGGTAATTTTAATATCCATAGGTTTAGTATTTATGTTATTCGGCGTTATAGGTATTTTTAGATTCAAAGATTTCTACTCCAGAATTCTAATTTCATCAAAGGTTGAGACAGTAGGGTTTATCACACTTATGGCGGGGGTAGTAATTAAGTATGGTTTCACGTATTTTAGTTTAAAGATTTTATTGATTTGTTTAGTGGTAGTTATTACCAATCCATTATCAACACATGCGATTGCAAGATCTGCATTGATTAGTGGTTTTAAGATAAAAGAGGAGAAATAGCGCTATGCTTGAAAAAGTATTTCTTATTTTAACAGTTGTATTAGCGATTATATCTATTAGCACTACTAAGCTAAGAAGAGCTGTCATATATTTAGGATTATTTTCATTAGTGATTTCATTTACATATTTATTATATAGTGCTCCTGATGTAGCCATAGCTGAAGCTATAATTGGAAGTGCCTTGTCTACCATTCTATATTTAGTTGCACTAAAAAAGTTTCAAGTATTTACTATATATTATACCAACTACGATTACAATGAAATTAACTATGATCATGTTACAGTAAGGCGGGGACAAATACTTAAAGATATAGAGAAATTTTATGTAGATAGAGAAATGGAGCCTCAAATTATCTATACTACAGAAAACTTCAAACATATACTTAAAACTAAAAATTATGATCTATTGATATATCAAAAACATAGTGATTTTTATATTTATGGTTTTGAAAAAGATTATCAGCTAGATGCAATAGAAGGATATTTTATGAATGAAGATCATGGAAATCTTGATATTAATATTATCAGATGTAAAGAAGGTGAATACAATGATGCGTAAAGTATGTGCAATGTTGTTTTCAATTTCTTTAGCTTTATTTGTAATATGGATATATCTAGATACACATACTCAATCTGGTGATTTTTTAACACAGTATTATATTAATAATTTTGTAGTAGATACCTGGGCAGGTAATGCAGTTGCATCTATTTATTTAAACTACAGGATTTTTGACAGCATATTTGAAACTTTAATGCTCCTCATAAGTGTTACAGCTGTTATCAATCTATCTTGGAGGAAAGATAATGAACAATAATTCAGAGATAATTGCAAGGATAACAGGTCTATTATATCCTTTTATAATAATATTTGGGGTTTATATTATTCTGAATGGACACATAACCCCTGGTGGAGGCTTTCAAGGAGGAGCTGTACTTGCATCAGTTTTTATTAGTAGATATTTAGTGTATCCTTTTGAAGACATAAAAATTAAATCCCTACAGCTCGCCGAAAAGTTATTATTTTTTTCTATTATAATGATTCCCATATTGTTTTTATTTACTGGATTTAATTACAGTGCTGGGCAAGCTAATAGTTACTATTTAATAGGTATGAATCTTCTTATTGGTTTTAAAGTTTGTTTTGGATTAACAATAATATTTTTTAGATTTGTATTTTATGAAGGTGAGAAATGATGGATTTTATTAATGGTGAAACTGTAAGTATACTATTGTTTTTTATAGGTATATACGGCTTAATTGCTAAAAGAAATATTATTAAATCAATAATTTCAATAGGCATTATGCAGGCGTCTATAATATTGTATTTTATTTCTGCAAATTACATAGCAGGAAGTATTCCACCCATGGGGGACTTGTCTTCTGGCCCAGTAGCTGATCCGCTTCCACAAGCGTTAATGATTACAGAAATTGTTATTGGGGTAGGCATTACTGCAGCGAGTTTAACCATGTTTATACATATCTTTCACAAATATGGTACTAGTAGCTGGTTGAAATTAAGAAGAAAAAGGTTAAAATAGATGATTGATTTATTATGGATTATTTTACTTCCTATTATCATAGCAGCTTTTTCTATGATACTACCTATAAAGTTATCAAAGTACATAATAGTCATTATGCAGATATGTTTGGTAATCATTGCATTTATCAATTTTGCTTATGTAAGAGTTAATGGAATAGTATTACAAAGTATAGGTGATTGGCCTAGTAATGTATCAATCACATTAAGAGCTGATTTACTTGCTACTGTAATGGTACTATTAACGGTGATTTTATTTTTAGCAATGGTCTTGTATAACACTAAACAAAAATACTTAAATAACTTATTCCTATTTTTGTTTAGCGTATTAGAAGGATTAATTATAGCATTATTCTTATCAAATGATTTATTTAATGTATTTGTATTGATTGAGGTTGCAACAGTTGTAATTAGCGTACTAATTATGTTTAAAAAAGATAGTCAGTCAATATATGATGGTATGCTATATCTACTTATAAATGTTGTTGCCATGTCTTTTTTCTTATTAGGAGTAGGTATGTTGTACAAGGCATTAGGTGTGATTGATCTATTCGGTATAGAGTCTGCTGTAAGCCGCTTAGATAGTGCTGATAGTATTATACTGCCTTATGCTTTTATAATAACAGCAGTGAGTCTTAAAGCTGCATTAATGCCTTTATTTAGTTGGTTACCTAGAGCACACGGAACACCTAGTGCTCCATCGGTAATATCAGCAGTACTTTCTGGACTGTATGTAAAAAGTGGCATCTATTTATTTATAAGAATTCAAGACGCATTTGCTTCTCAGATCGACACATCTGAGTATTTTTTGATAATGGGTTTTATAACTGCGGTAGTAGGATTTATCCTTGCAACTGCTCAGAAGGATATAAAACTAATTTTAGCTTATGGTACAGTATCTCAGATTGGGCTTATTATGATGGGCCTCAACATGAACCATATTGAGACAACGTGGGGAGCAATTTATCATATTGTGAATCATGCTTTTTTTAAGTCTGCGCTTTTCCTCACAGCAGGAATGATTATAGATGAATATAAAACTAGAGATGTTTATAAAATAAGAGGCGTTTTTAAGAGAATGCCTATTGTATCGATTGCTTCTATATTTGCTATTTTGGGAGTTACAGGGGCGCCTCTCTTTAACGGCAGCATATCAAAATATTTAATAGCATATGGCACTAGTGGAAGTTGGGCTGAGTATGGTTTATTGTTTATAAATTTAGGTACTATTATATATATTGTTAAGTACTCACAAATGTTTTTCGGATTAGATACAGGTATAAGATGTAGAAGTGATTTTTATAGAAATACAGTAGTTTTCGTATTAGGAATTATATGTTTCATAGGTGGAATATTTG
Source organism: Alkalibaculum sporogenes (assembly GCF_009362815.1). Lineage (GTDB taxonomy): Bacteria > Bacillota > Clostridia > Eubacteriales > Alkalibacteraceae > Alkalibaculum_A > Alkalibaculum_A sporogenes. The sequence goes on from NZ_WHNX01000010.1 coordinate 72,314, forward strand.
GCGAAAAATCCATAGAATTTCTTTTTGATGTAAAAATGCCTGTAGACCCTCTTCTATATGGTACAAAAGCTATTATCTTTATTATAACTTTATTTATTGGTATTTTGATATATCATGGTTTCCTAATAAATAGTAAGTTTTTGAGTAAATTAAATAAGTTTGAATTAAGTTTTAATGAAGTTTGCCTAACTTTGACTTTATTTTTTTCATTCACTCTTGTATATTTAAAAATAACTCAATAAGTTATATTAATATCATAATCTATATCTAAAAACAAATTGGTATATATAGTATCTGAGTTATCAAAAGCAAACTCGTGAAAGGCGCTTTTTTAGGGTTATTTAACAATAATATCTATAGTATAAACTGATCAATTAAAGTGAATTCTATAGTGTATAGTAAATAATAACGATATTAATGTAAAAGGAAAGGTGAAGCTGTGAGAAAAAAGATTTGTATAATTCATACGGGTGGAACAATTGGAATGACAATGTCAGAAAATGGTTATACGCCCCAAAAGGGATTTATGGAAACAGCTCTTTCAAAAATTCACGATTTAAATTCTAAAGAAATGCCAGAATATGATTTAATTGAGTACGATCCTTTACTAGACTCTACTAATATTACCGTAAAAGTATGGATGAAAATAGCTCGTGATATTGAAGAAAGATACGATATGTACCATGGTTTTGTTATTTTACACGGAACTGATACTATGGCATATACAGCATCTGCTCTTTCATTTATGTTAGATGGGTTGTCTAAACCAATTATTTTTACTGGAGCGCAGATACCTTTATCTGAGATAAGAAATGATGGAAGAGATAATCTTATAACTGCATTAATTTTAGCGGCAAATTACGATATTCCTGAAGTATGCATATTTTTTGAAAACAAGTTATTTAGAGGAAATCGTACTACTAAAGTAAGCGCGGATGAATTATTTGCTTTCGACTCGCCTAATTATTCTCCTCTTGCAGAAGTTGGAGTGAATATAAACTTAAATGAAAAACTTATCCGAAAACCTGGTAATAGCTTAAAAGTATGCACATTTGAGAAACATCAAATTGCAGTATTAAAAATATTCCCTGGTATTGAATTAGAAGTATTTAATAACATTATGACGCCAAATCTTAAGGGTATTGTTATTGAAACTTTTGGTGCAGGAAATATACCTAAGATTGGTGGCGTTCTAGATGGTATATTAAAAAAGGCAATGGAAAACAAAACAGTAATTGTCGTTTGTACAGAATGTTTAAGAGGTTCAGCTACAATGGGTCAATATGAATCAAGCAATGGATTATCAAAAGCAGGAACTGTTAGTGGATATGATATGACTATAGAGGCAGCTGTGACAAAACTTGACTATTTACTGAGCTTGAATTGTGATTTAAATACTGTTAAGGAACTCATGGGCAAAAATTTAAGAGGTGAATTAGAAAATTAATCTATTAGTACTTTCACTAATTAATAGTCATAGTCTTGCCTTAAGTTAATTGTTAATAGATATTACTCCGATTTTGAGAGGATTGATTACAAGCTTTAATAAGAAATAAAGTTAAAAGTAAATACAATAAAATAAATATCGATCAATTAAAGAGAGAACGTATATGATTTTTTATATGTCCTCTCATGTGAAGATTATTATAGATTAATTTCGAATAGTAACAATATCTTGTTTTACGTTGTTTATATAGACAACTGCTCCTGGATAAAAGTTTCCTTCTACAATTCCATCTTCTTTAAGTACTTTACATTCTGTATATATTTCACCAGTAGTACCAACAATCCCTGCTTTAATTTTTGAACCAGCAATTATAGTTCCGCCTTTAACAACACCTACAGGATTTGTATAGTTTATTTCATTTTGTGCAACCATATTAGTTTGATATGAACCTTTGCCAGTAATAATTATATCCCCACAGGAATTTAAATCACAACTTTGAGCATAAGCTATAGTCAGGTTAATAGTTTCTTCTGGTAACACTACAATTTCATCTAAAAATTCTGCCAACTCATTATAAAAAGATAATAACATTTTAAAGCCCACTTCCTTTAATAAAGATATCTGTATAAGAGAGTTTTTTAAGTTTTTAATTAGATTATCAATCTTAAAGCAGTCATTTTTGTCAAGTAATGAAGAAAGTTCATTTATACTCTTTATTTTATTCTCAATACTTTCTTTATATTGACATATAATATTTATTTTATCTTGTGGATTATTTGATGTATTAGCTTTAATTTTTCTAATCATAGTCATAATATTTTGGTTAATTTCAATAAAATAAGGACTAGCTAAATAAAGTTTGCTTTGTTCTATTCCTGCCTGTATTTTACAACTAATAGCTTTTCCATGGATTTGAACAGAATTTTCTGCAAAAATTTCAGCATTATAAGCTGAACCAGCTATTTCAATATTTCCAGTTGCACGAATTGATATCTCATCTAAAACATTACCTTTTGCTACTACATCTCCTTCAAAGTTTATATTACCCATTTCTTTACTTAAGTCACCATTTACATATAGTACTGGAACTACAGTAATTATACCTTTTTTTAGATAAGGTCTACCTTTTATTGATGAGATAACCTTTGTATCATCTTCATCTAAATATGCACCTTCTCCAGCTTGAAGAATTATGTCTTTTACATTTTTAGGTTTTACTTCTTGGCCTGTCAAAGTAACACCAACAGTACCCATTATAGCAGCTTGTTTTTTATGTGCTAGTACTTCTCCTTTATTCACAATAGGCTCCATACCATCAGTGATGGTTTTTTCTAATAAGGAAGGGGAATATGTAACTTCTGCTGGTTGACTTTGTACTAACTCAATCCCTCGTGCAACAATTAAACTAGAGCTATTTGAATCAGAGACAAAAGTCTTAATACTATCAAGATCGATAAAATTTTCTTTTATATTAGCATTTTCTAATAAATCTAAACATTGTTGAACTGTGATTTCTTGAGGTGCAATCTCATTAAAACCTACTTCTATAAAACCATGATTCGTTTTTTCAATATCTTTCAAATAAAAAGTTTTTCCTTTTTTATGGACTACATTTAAAGTAGCAACCATTCTATCTTCCGAAAAAGACAGTGTAACATGATTAATAGGTTCTATATGATGAAAAGTAATGTCGATAATGTCATTTTCTTTTAAAGCAATACGAGAAGAGACTACCTTATCATTTACAGTTAAAGTGACATGTTCGTTATTTACATATAAAAGAGGCGAGTTGTCATCTTCTGAGGGGTTATGTACAGTTATTTTACCATCTTTGATAGATACATAGGAAGACGATTCATCGTATTGCAGAGCTGGTTCTTGCCTTTGCTGTGGTTCGTTTATAGCAGGATCATTGTCTAATAATGAAATTTCGTAAACCCCCATATTTTTAGACAACCATTTTTTCTTAGGACTTTGTATAGTTTTAATTGTGTAATTTCCATCTAGTAAAGTCATCTTAGTTTTAGCAATTTCTATTGCTTCTTTTTCACTACTGGCTTTTATCTTCATGTTACACCCCTTTTATAATTTATCAAAAAATGAGGGTACCTTAAGGGCACCCTCGCAAGCGATTTTATTGTTAGTAGCTCGACGATCATATCGTAATTTCGACTTAGACTCGTAGCTTTGCGTCACCATTTTTCAATAGTTTTGCCCATATATATATATTAACAGTTTTTAATAGATACGTAAACAATAGATTGTAATTTTGTGGTTGAAAATGGTTATATACTTTAATTTACCGTGAGTACTGATTTTAATTATTTAATATAATATAATCATAATAGGTTAATAAAAAATATTATTACAAGAAGGTGAAGCTTTGTTATACCGAAATATGGGCAATACAGACGAAAAAATATCTATTTTGGGATATGGATGTATGAGATTCCCTAGAAAGAATGGAAAAATTGATGAAGAGAGAGCTGAGAAGCAAGTAATTAAGGCTATAGAAAGCGGTGTGAATTATTTTGACACAGCTTATATTTATCCTGGAAGTGAAAAGGTATTAGGTAAGATACTTGAAAAAGGGTACAGAGACAAGGTAAAGATTGCTACAAAGTTACCACCTTATCTAGTACACTCTAGAAAAGATATGGACAAGATTTTAGAAGCAGAGTTAATACGCCTAAGGACAGATTACATCGATTATTATTTAATACATGCTCTACCTGATATGGAAAGTTGGGTTAGATTCAAAGATTTAGGTGGATTAGAATTTTTGATAGAAGCTCAAGCTTCTGGCAAAGTAAAACATGTAGGTTTTTCATTTCATGGTAATGTAAAAAATTTTAAAAAAATTGTAGATGACTACCCATGGATATTTTGTCAAATACAGTATAATTACTTAGATGAAAACTATCAAGCAGGCAGGGAGGGGATGGAATATGCATCTCAAAAAGGCTTAGGTATCATAATTATGGAACCTCTAAGAGGTGGAATGTTAGTAAAAAAAATGCCTGATGAAGTGCAAAAGATATGGGATTGTAGTGTCGTAAAACGAACTCCAGCAGAGTGGGCTTTAAAATGGATATGGAACCATCCGCAAGTTACAACTGTACTATCAGGAATGAATGTAGAAGCACATATAGAAGAAAATATAAAAATTGCTCAAGTCGCTACGCCATTATCCCTTACAAAAGATGAATTAAAATTAGTGGAAAATGCTAAAAATGTATTTGATAAAAGCATGAAAATCGGTTGTACAGGATGTGGTTATTGTATGCCGTGTCCTGTAGGCGTAGATATTCCTTCTTGCTTCGAGTTCTATAATGAGAAACATATGTTTGGAGGTTTTTCTATGTATATGACTAATACGACAGGTATTACAGGAGGTAATCCAACCTATGCATCGTTATGTGTAGAGTGTGGTAAATGCGAGCAACATTGTCCACAGAATTTACCTATACGCCAAAATCTCAAAGATGTTTCAAAAGATATGGAAGGATATATTATGAAATCTTTAGTTAAAGTTGCTAAATTATATTTTAATATTAAAAAGAGAATGAATACAAAATAATTTCTTTCTTACGATCACGAGTCTTTATTTTATGATTAGAATAATCAACCTAGTTTGCTGAAATCAAAACTTTGCTATTATACTAGAATAACGCGTCTAAGACGCTTTCTTTGGAATAAATATTATTTAGTTAGGAGTTTTTTAAGTGGAAATAGTAAAATTAAAAGAAGAAATGATAATGTTCTTAGAGGATATGGGCATGGATTATCGTGAAATAGATTTTGAAGAAGAAACTAATATATTTATAAAACATATGGAAAATGGATTGGCAAAAAACAATTTAGATTTAAAAATGATACCAACTTATATTGATCTTAATAGAGAAATTAAATTTGTTGAACCAATAATTGTTATAGATGCTGGAGGAACAAATTTTAGAAGGGCATTAGTAAGCTTTAAGGAAGATGAAGTAATTATCGAAGAATTTCAAACTTTTTCAATGCCAGGTAGCAAAGGTGAAATAACAAAAACAGAATTCTTTGATACAATTGTGAAATATATAGAACCTTTATTAAATAAGAGTACTGAAATTGGGTTTTGTTTTTCTTATCCTGTTGAAATTTTACCGAATGCAGATGGTAAAGTTTTGTCACTATCAAAAGAAGTAAAAGTAAAAGATATAGAGAATGTAAAATTAGGAGAAACATTACTTGAACACATTAAGAAGTACGGGTATAAAGAAAATAAAAAGGTTGTAATTTTAAACGATACTACAGCTGTTTTACTCAGTGGAATGAGTATATCTTCAAAAACAAGGTATCATTCATATATTGGACTTATATTAGGAACAGGAACTAATACATGTTATCAAGAGGAGAATAATAATATTTTAAAAGATCAATTAATATTAAAGAAAAAGGGAAAGACCATTATTAATATTGAATCTGGTGGTTACAATGGAGTTAATCGAGGAATAATAGATAAGATACTAGATAACAAAAGCAATAATCCAAATGAACAGCAGTTCGAAAAAATGATTTCAGGAGCATATCAAGGCATTTTAATCTTCGAAAGTATCAAAAAAGCTGGAGAGGATGGTTATATATCAAAAGAATTTTATCAAGGAATAAAAAATATACTAAACATATCATCTAAAGATGTCTCTGATTTTCACAATAGTCCTTACTCAAAGGACAATGTTATTAGTGAGCTTCTAGATATGTATGGTACAGAAGAAGATAGAATAAAGATGTTTTATTTAATAGATTTTCTAATAGAGAGAGCTGCAAAATTACTAGTGATAAATATCAAAGCAATAATAAAACACACAAATGCAGGAAGAAATCCATGTCAGCCAGTTTGTATAAGCGTTGATGGTTCTGCATTTTATGGTTCTCAATTATTTATGAGCAAGTTTGATTATTATGTTAAAAAGTATATTAATAACGAAGGTTACTATGTAAAACGTATTAAAGTTGAAGATGGTATTTTAATTGGTGCAGCAAAAAGTGTATTGATTAGTAAGGATAACCGATAATGCATATATAATATAGGATAAATTTAAATTAATAGAAGAGTATTGACATGAAGGGCGTAGTCATATACTATATTATACTATATGACTGACCGGTCGGTCGGGTGAAGGAGGTAGGAAAGAATGTTGTCAAAATTTAGTGTAAGAAAACCATATACAGTATTTGTTGCTGTGATTTTGATACTTATTCTAGGTGTAATCTCTTTTATGAATTTAAAAACAGATTTATTACCTAGTTTAGATTTACCATATGTGGTAGTAGTTACACCTTATCCAGGGGCAAGTCCTGAAGAAGTTGAGACAGTAATAACAAGGCCAATCGAACAAACTTTAGCTACTACAAGTAATATTAAAAATGTGAGCTCCATCTCAAATGAAAATTCGTCTATGGTAATATTAGAGTTCAATGACGGTGCTAATATGGATTCGGCTATTATAGAAATAAATGGAAATATAGACTTGATAAAGGCTGCCTGGAGCGATAGTGTAGGAACCCCTACAGTGATTAAGATGAATCCTGATATGCTTCCAGTTATGATGACTGCAGTAGACATAGAAGGAATGGATGTAGCAGAGCTTTCTAAAATAGTAAGTGAGAAAATTATGCATGAACTAGAAAGCGTAGAAGGTGTTGCTTCTGTAACAGGCATAGGTTTTGTACAGGACAGTATAAAAGTAGAGTTAAGTCCAGATAAGATAGAAAGCTTAAACAAAAAGATACTAAATAATATTGATAGTGAACTTTCAAAGGCTGAAAATGAACTAGAAAAAGCGAAGAAAGAGATCAACAATGGTCTAGTTCAATTAGAGTCAGAAAATGAAAAACAAACTGCACAATTAGCTGAAGGTGAAATAGCTATATCACAAGCAAAATCTGAGTTAGATTCTGCATTAACACAGTTAGATTCAGCAGAAACTGAGTTGCAAAGTAATAAAAATCAAGTTGAATTAGCTCTTAACACTTTAGTATTAGGAGAAAATCAACTGATAAAAAGGCAAGAGGAATTAAAAAATTTAGGTGACGAAATAACAGAACAAGAAAAACAAGAATTAGAGATTATTCGAAATAGTATCTCGAGTTTACAACCAGAAAAGAAAAATTTAACTGATAGTTTGACAGTTATAAATGCAAGTTTAAATGAAATTAGAACACAAAAAAATACACTTATTTCTAATAAAGATGAAGTATTAGAACAAGAAAAACAGATAGAGCAAGGTAAAACATTATTACATACAGAAATTAACAATGCTAGATCACAGTTAAAGGAAGGGGAAGCTACTGTAAATAAAACATTAGCTGAACTTAAAAATTCAAAGGAAGAAGCATTTAAAAACGCTAATCTGGAAGGAATAATAACTGACACTATGATATCTGGTATATTAACAGCTCAAAATTTCTCTATGCCAGCTGGATATATAACAGATCAAGGTGTAGATTATTTAATAAAAGTTGGTGATAAGATAGAAGACGAAGCTGAAGTAGGTAAGCTCCTTCTATTTGATACTAAGATAGATGGCATTGGAAAAATATATCTAAATGATGTAGCTGAAATTGATATGACAGATAATTCTGAAGAGTCTTATGCTAAAGTTAATGGTAGAGATGTTGTACTTTTATCTTTTCAAAAGCAGAGCAATTACTCAACAGCAGAAGTAAGTAATAGTATAAGAGATAAAATTGATCAAATCACAACAAATGACGAAAGTATAACAATTACTACTCTAATGGATCAAGGAGTATATATTGATATTATTGTAGATTCAGTAATGAAAAATTTAATCTATGGTGCAATATTAGCTATACTAATATTATTAGTTTTCTTAAAGGACGTGAAGCCAACACTAATTATCGCGTTATCTATACCAATAAGTTTAGTTTTCGCTATTGCTATGATGTATTTCACTGGTGTAACTATAAATATAATTTCTTTAGGTGGCTTAGCTCTTGGCGTCGGTATGCTAGTAGACAACTCTGTGGTAGTAATAGAAAATGTATATAGATTAAAAAATGAGGGATTGTCGTCTCGCGAAGCTTCAATTAAAGGTGCAAGGCAAGTTGCAGGAGCGTTGATTGCATCAACATTAACGACTGTATCTGTATTTCTTCCCATAGTATTTACAGAGGGTATATCAAGACAGATATTTACTGACATGGGATTAACAATTGCATACTCTTTGCTAGCTAGTCTAATAATTGCCCTGACATTAGTTCCAGTGTTGACTTCTAAAATATTTAATAATCTTAATGAAAAAGAACACAAAACATTTGATAAGATAATAAGTGTCTATGAAAGATTACTTAATAAAGCATTGAGACATAAAATAATTATGATGGCTTTTGTAGTAGTTTTACTTGGAATCACAGTTGCTTCGACATTTTCAATGGGGACATCTTTTATACCAGAAATGGATGGAACAGAGTTATCAGTAAATTTAGAAATGGATAAAGATAGTACATTTGAAGAGAAAATTGAAATGACCGACACTATTGTAGATAGAATCATGGATATTGATGGAATTGACTCAATAGGAGCTTTTTCTAATGAAGGTAATGGTGGAATGGGTATGGGTGCTTCTACAAATAATATGTCACTATATGTTTTGTTAGATGAAGATAAACCTATTTCTAACCGACAAATTGAAAGAGCAATTAAAAGTAGAACAGAAGATCTAGATGTAAATATATCTATTGGTTCTAGTATGGATATTAGTGCTATAGCTGGAGATGGTATGGAGATTATTATAAAAGGAAATGACATTGATAAACTCAGAGAAATTTCTAATGATATAGCGCTTATTCTAACGGATACAGAAGGAACTGTTGATGTTAAAACTGGATTTGAAGAAAATGCAGTGGAGTTGAGAATTAAAGTAGATAAAGAAAAAGCTATGGAAGAAGGACTTACTGTAGTACAAGTGTATAATAGTGTAAGGGAAATAATTTCAGATGGCCAAACTGCAACTACTATTAATGTAGATAACAAAGAATACCCTATAATAGTTGTAAATAGTAGTAAACAAATACCTGCTAAAGATGATATAGAAAATATGAAAATAACTATAGAAGTAGAGGGTGAAGAAGAGGAAATTAGGATTGGAGATATTGCTGAGGTAATTGAAGCACAAGGATTGCCATCCATTAAAAGAGATGCCCAAGAAAGATATGTTTCTGTTTTAGCTAATATTGATAATGAACATAATATTGGTATAGTGAGTAGAGATTTTGAATCAAAGCTTGCTAAATACGATGTGCCATCGGGTTATAGTGTTAAGATTTCTGGTGAGACTGAAACGATAAATGAAACATTATTCGATTTATTAAAAATGATTTTGTTGGCCATAGTATTTATTTATTTAATAATGGTAGCACAATTTCAATCCTTGTTATCACCATTTATAGTAATGTTTACTATTCCTCTTGCTGTTACAGGTGGACTACTGGCCTTACTTATTACAGGAAGCGATATAAGTATCATTTCAATGCTAGGTTTCCTTGTGTTAAGTGGTGTAGTAGTTAATAATGGGATAGTATTTGTCGACTATACAAATCAACTAAGAGAACAGGGAATAGGCAAAAAAGAAGCCCTAATAGAAACGGGCAAAGTTCGTTTAAGACCAATTTTAATGACTGCTATTACAACAATACTCGGATTAACAACTCTAGCAATTGGTGTAGGAACCGGTGCTGAGATGTTACAGCCTTTAGCAATAGTAGCTATAGGTGGATTAATATATGCAACTTTACTTACCTTGTTTATTGTGCCAGTTATGTATGATATTTTTGTTAAAGATAAAAAAAATAAACAAATAGAGGGTAAATAAGGTGAGGTCAATAGAATACTCTCAAAAAGATATATTAATTTTTAATGGAGTGATCAATTTAATTAAAGGTGGAGCAAATCCATATTTGATAACTGTTTCTGAAATTGCCGCATCAGCAGGAGTTGGTAAGGGAACAATCTACGATTATTTTGAATCGAAAGAAGAAGTAATTAAAAAAGCCATACTGTTTAATTTCAATAATGAAATAGATTACTTCTATAAAAAAATTGCAACAAAGAAAGGATTTAAAGAAAAATATTATGAAATATTTAATTCAATTGTAGAAAACTTGCAAAACAAGTTTTCTACAGTGAATATCTTAATGACATTAGGAAAACTACCTGAATTTCATATCAGCGAAAAGCAAGATAGCTGTGAATTTAATAAACATATACTAAGAATACAAGCCATAATAGATGATTTGTTAGTTAGTGGATATAAAGAGGGAATAATTAAAAAGATAGAAAGTCAATACTATCAAAATATGGTAATAAAAAGTTCATTATTTTCATTTACAAATTATATGTCTATGCAAATGATATATAAGGAAACTAGTGTAAAAGAAGCTATGGACGCTGCCTACAAAATAGTAATTAAGTCATTAAATTAGGTAGTAACAACTCCAAATTTATTACACTACCATATACTACCCATCAAATATAAAAGATCAAACAACACTTGTTTGATCTTTTATATTTGGTGTTTATTCTTTTATAATATCTTTTACTCTTCCAACTAGATTATCTCTGTCTAACATTACTTTTATACCGTGAGGGTGTGTATTGCTGTTTGTAAGTATTTTTTTAATATAACCTCTTGTTAACTTTCCTGTATTTTGATCTTTTTTTAATACAATATCTACTAATAAACCAACCTTAATATCACTTCTATTTTGTCCTTTCAAATGGATACTCCTATGTTTTAGTATTTTTGTTTTCTTGTTTTGATTTTTCTACAAATTCGCTCAGTTTTATTGCATTTTTTTTTATCGTATTACTTCCTTTAACAATTACAAGTTTTGCTAATTTTAATTTTGCTATCCCACTTTTGGTTTCAAGTATAGCAATAGATTTTATCAAATTTTTAAATTCTTCTGCACTAGATTTATCTTTATGATTGACATCATTTGGTATATTTATCTTATTAAAATCATCCATATTAATACCACCTTTTAATTATGAATTACTAATAGTATACACTATTTGTTTCTTATTTTATAGTGATAGGTTTTATCCCGCATTAACATGCACTAAGATTCTCACTTCAAGATTTTAAGAAGAAAAAAGAAAGTGGGCGATTAAGTGCCTGTAAAAGCCGCGACACTCGCCAAATGAACGTAAACTTTCATCGACGTACATTAATAACTACACAGTTAAATTAGCAAGCTATTTAACTGCTCCGTCATTAAGGTGATACGAAAATATATTTTCGCTTGGCTCGTTGTTTCGCGAAAACTAATATTCAGTAGGGGATGAAGAAAACCCCTACTGAATAAAGTTTCGCTTTATATTTTTAATTATATAGGATTGACTGTTGTCGTTAACTAATAATAAAATAAGAATAGATAACATATAAAATATATATTGGAGTGGTTACAATAATAGAAGAAGAAATTAATATAGAAAAAAGAAAAAAGAATAAAAAATTCTTAGTAGCAGTAGCGACAAAAGATGATAGGATTATCAATCAACATTTTGGGCATGCTACCAGATTTGGTATTTATGAATATAATAATGGTAGTATTCAAGAAATAGAGAAAGTAGAAGTCAGCAGTTTTTGTAATGGCCCAGGGGAATGTGATGATGCAGAAAAAAAGCTCCGCGCAATTTTAAGAGCTATTGATAAATGTAAATTTGTAATGATTATGAGAATAGGAAATCATCCTAAAAGTGTGTTAGAAGAAGAAGGAAAGATAGTAATTGAAACATATGGATTAATTGAAGAGGAAATAGAAAAAGTAGCATTAAGTATTTAATGGTATAGATTATATAAAAAAAGTAGATATGGTGGTGGATACATTGCTAAATTCAAACGCTAATACAAGACATAATATTAGATACTCAAGACAAATAATTATGGATGAGATAGGTAAAGAAGGTCAAGAAAAGCTGTTTCAGGCAAAGGTCCTTGTAGTAGGTGCAGGGGGATTAGGCTGTCCAGTTCTCACATATCTTGTAGGTGCTGGTGTGGGGACTATTGGTATTGTAGATTTTGATAGTGTTGGTCTGTCAAATTTAAATAGACAAACTCTATACAGAACAGAAGATGTTGGCAAGAAGAAGGTTCAAGCAGCAAAAGAGACTCTAGTAAAATTAAACGAAGATGTTACTATTAATACTTATTCAGTTAGAATAGATGTAGATAATATAGAAGAGCTTATTAAAGAGTATGATTTTATAGTGGATGCTCTTGATAATTTTTCTGCAAGATATTTATTGAGTGATGCTTGTTATTTTCAAAAGAAGATTTTATTTGAAGGTGCTGCAGTTTCTACATACGGAACAGCTACTACTATAGTACCAGATGTTACACCCTGTTATAGATGTTTACAACCAGTTCCTCCTGCAGACGGAATTACACCTTCTTGTAGTGATATTGGGGTGTTAGGTATGATTACTGGAGTTATTGGTTCAATACAAGCATTAGAAGTAATTAAAGTAATAGTTGGATTTGGAAAACCATTATACGGCAGAATGGTATACTTTGATGGCAATTTTCTTGAGTTACAAGAATTCGAATATGAAAAAACGGAAAACTGTCCTATTTGTGGTAAGAATCCGACTATACTGGAATTAGAACAATATGAAATTAAATGTAAGATGAAAATAGTAGATAAAGAATAAATAATATTCTGATAAACAATATTACTTAGTTTTATTATATAATGAAGTAATAAATTTTACTGATAGTAATGCTATGAGAACTCCAATTATTACTCCACCTACTATATCAGAGGGATAATGTACAAATAAATAAACCCGTGAAAAGGCAATTAATGTAGCTAATATTAAGGCCGCTACTCCCCATTTCTTATTTGTCAAGTAAAGGACAGTTGCAGATGCGAAGGATGTCATAGTATGTCCTGAAGGAAATGAAAAATCTGTTGGGCTTGAGATGAGAAGTATAACTTGAGGAAATACATTAAAAGGACGTATCCTTGCTATAAGAGGTTTTAACGTAATATTACCAATAATTATGCAGAGTAATAGGGAACAAAAAATCATAATACCTATATGCCTGTATTTTTTAATCGACATAAGTAGTAGTGTTATAATTACCCATATTGCTCCGTTATTTCCAATATAAGAAGCAAATATCATAATTTGGTCAAGTATAGGAAAGTGAAAATTGTCATGGATAAATAAAATTAGTTTAACATCTATACCTTGTAGATAAGTCATCGTAGGTCTCCTTTATTTTAGATTAATATGATTTATATCATAAATTCTGGTGGTAGTACTTAGTGGCTACTTTATCCTACGCAGATTATCCTCAACCCCTTTGGGATCTCGGGCGTTGGCACTTGTTCATAGAATTCATTGCCTTTGCTCGTACAAGCACGGAAAATGACTGAATTCTGCAAGCCAATCTGCTGCAGGTAAAATGTTTAATCGACATCAGTAATTAATATGTTCTAAATAGAGTTAATATAACAGTATTAATTTTTTTGCTAAAGGCGATTTTTTAAATTTAATTGAGAACATATAAGTAATACTAAGATTTAAGTAATAAAAAAAGATTAATAATTATATGATAAATTATGGTCAAAAAATATTCAATACTAAATAGGGATAAAAAGTTGATTGTTTTTTTTATATTTGGGTATTCTATTATTGATATAATTGGTACTTATTACTCAAAACTGTAAAATTAACCATATATAAACTATTGATTAATGTGGAATCAAAATTGGGAGGTATACATTATGGATACTAAATACATTTTTTTGATTTATAATCCTGTATCTGGAAACAAGAGCTTTTGTGAGAACTTAGATTATTTCTTTGAAACTTTTCAGAATAAGGGATACGAAATTCATATATATAGAACTAGCTGTGAAGAAGATTTCTCAAAGGCTTTGCAGAGTAGAGATATGAAAATATATGACGCTTTGATTGTTGCCGGAGGCGATGGTTCTATTAATTTCGTATTAAATTGTTTAATTGAACTTAATATAGATATACCATTAGGAGTAATACCAGCTGGAACTATGAATGATATTTGCTATAACATGGGTATGTCTTTAGATATTGTAGAAGCAATAGATTCTCTTTCATTAATGCATATGGAAAAAGTTGATATAGGATTAACTAATGATAAGTATTTCTTAAATACTTGTGGTGCAGGTTTATTTATGGAGGTATCACAAAATACTGATAGACAACTTAAAAATGTAATGGGTAGGGCTGCATATTTACTCACTGGAATTAAAGAATTACCTAAATTTAAAAAGTGGAGAATAAGGATAACAACTGATGAAAAAGTTATAGAAGATGAGTTTTACTTTTTCATAGTTATGAATGGAAAAGGAGCTGGTGGATTTCATAAATTAGCTCCTGAGGCCTCAATGAATGATGGACTCTTTGATTTAATAGCAGTAAAAGCTTGTCCTCTAAATGAATTGCCAATAATTTTTGCAAAAGTACTAACAGGTACTCATACAACAAATAAAAATGTACTACATTTAAAAAGCGAAAACATAAGCATAGAAAATATGGAAGATACATTTGATTTACTTACAGATATGGATGGAGAAGAGGGACCACAGATGCCATTAAAAATGAGTGTAATTCCAAGTCGTATCAAAATGATATTACCACCAAAACAGTAAATAATAAAGGAAATTATAGGTGAGTCCTCAGTAAAAAAATGATAATATTTGTTTAAATAACTTGATTTTTATAATTAAATTATGTATTGTAATACTAATGACAATATCCTAATTGGAGTTGTACAATGGTAAAATATATGATTTTAAAATTATTTAAATAAAAAAGCTTTGATCTGTGAGACAAAGACTGTATGCGTGATATGTAAAGTATACCTTTTTTGTGTTATCCACAAAAGAGGTTTTTTCTATTTATAAAGAAGTGAATATCTGCATGCAGACATTTAGCTACTGTCTGCCTAACCAGAAGAAAAAAAGTGAAGTATATTTCTTATTGTTTTTGGAGGTGATTTAATGAAAATCGGATTTATAGGATCTGGTGTTGTTGGAATGACATTGGGCCAATACTTTAAAAATAATAAACTTAATGTGGTAGGATACTATAGTAGAAATATTAATTCAGCAATAGATGGTGCAAACAGAATAAATGGTACTGTTTTTACGCATATTGAGCAGATAATTAATGAAGTAGACATAATCTTTATTACTACAAATGATGACTCTATAGTGGAAGTTGCAAGTGATATTGCAGACATAAAAACAATTAGAAAAAATCATATTTTTATTCATACCAGTGGCGTTCATTCCACTGAGGCATTTCAAGTACTAAAACAATTTGGGTGTGGACTCTACTCAATGCATCCATTACAAGCTTTTGCTGATTCTAAAGAAGCTATAAAACACATTAGCAATACTCATTTTACTATAGAAGGTAATGGAATTAATATGGCAAATATAATAGATTTACTGGAAGTAATAAAAAATCCATATAATATTATAGAAAAAGATAAAAATGAAATATATCATGCAGGTGCTTGTGTAATATCTAATTACTTAGTGACCTTATTGAACATGGGATTTGATTTAATAGAAAGTGCTGGATATCCTAGAGAGGATATCTACTCAGCTTTTGCTCCATTAATACTTAGTACTCTTGATAATATAGAGAATAGAGATACTAAAAAATCTCTAACTGGTCCAATAAATAGAGGAGATATAAATACAATTGCAAAACATTTAAATGCTTTAGAATTTAATGTGAATCTTGAATTCTACAAATATATGGGTCTTAAAACATTAGATATGATAGAGATGGTAAATAGTTTAGACGAGAAAAAAAAAGAAATAAAGAATATGTTGATGGAGGGGTAATAGTATGTTTACAGTAAATTCATTTATGGAATCAAAAATAAAAGGTGAAAAAATAACAATGCTAACTGCTTATGATTATTCTATGGCAAAAATTGTGGATGGATCAAGTATAGATAGTATATTAGTTGGAGATTCATTAGGTATGGTTGTTCAAGGTTATGAATCCACATTAGAGGTAACTATGGAAGACATGATTTATCATTGTAGGGCTGTTAGAAGAGGGACTAAGAATGCTTTTGTCGTAGGGGATTTACCTTTTATGTCTTACCATATAAGTACAGAAGATGCTATTAGAAATGCTGGTAGACTGATTCAAGAGGGTAAAGTTCACGGTGTTAAATTAGAAGGTGGAGTAGAAATTGCGGATAAAGTTAAAGCAATTATTAATGCACAAATACCTGTTATGGGTCATATTGGTTTAACGCCTCAGTCAGTAAATATGTTTGGTGGTTTTAAAGTGCAGGGTAATGAAGTACAAAGAGCAAGAAAAGTAATTGCCGATGCTATAGCACTTGAGAAAGCAGGTGCATTTGCAATTGTACTTGAAGCAATACCAGGTAAACTAGCAAAACTTATATCAGAAAAAATTGCGATACCTACAATAGGTATTGGAGCAGGCAAACATTGTGATGGTCAAGTTTTAGTTTTGAATGATTTATTAGGAATGTACTCAGACTTTACACCAAAGTTTGCTAAGAGGTATGGTAACTTAAGTAGAGAGATAACTACTTTTATAGGTCAATATGTAAATGAAGTAAAACAAGGAAGTTTTCCTGAAGAAAAACATACTTTTGATATAAATGAAGATTTATTAAAAATACTGAGGGATGAATAGATGTTAGTAGAGAGTATAAAAAATCTGAGAGAAATTTTAATAAAACATAAATCAACTAGTGAGTCTAGAATTGGTTTTGTGCCTACTATGGGATATTTACATGAAGGTCATTTATCATTAATTAACAAGGCTAAAGTAGATAATACATTTGTAGTAGTAAGTGTATTTGTAAATCCCACTCAATTTTCACCAGGTGAAGATTATGAAAATTATCCTAGAAACATTGAAAATGACTATAAACTGGCTATGATTGCTGGAGCAGATGTGGTGTTTTACCCTAGTGTAGAGGAAATATACCCTGAAGGTGCATCTACTTTTGTAGAAGTAGAAGGAAGTATAGTTATGAAATTATGTGCTCATTCAAGACCATCTCATTTTAAAGGTGTAACTACAGTAGTAAATAAGCTGTTTAATATAGTGAAACCAGATAATGTTTATTTTGGACAAAAAGATGCTCAGCAATGTATGGTAATAAAGAAAATGGTCTCTGACTTGCATATTGATATAAATGTAGTAGTATGTCCAATAATTAGAGAGTTTGATGGACTCGCACTGAGCTCTAGGAATACATATTTAAATAAAAAAGAAAGAGAGCAATCTATATTACTTTATAAATCTCTTGTGCAAGCTAAACTTGTATTTGACAATGGAATAAATGATGTGAAAACTATAAAAGAAACTATTAGAAATATAATTCAAAAGAGTAATTTAGCACAGATAGAGTATATTGAAATTTTAGGGATAGAAAATTTTGAAACTATCAATGTCATAGATAGGAGAGCAATAGCTTTAGTCGCAGTGAAATTTGGGAGCACAAGACTAATTGATAATGTCATAATAGAAAAGGAGTAGAGAAATGTACTTGACAATGCTTAAATCAAAATTACATAGAGCAACTATAACAGAGGCAAATATTGATTATGTTGGGAGTATCACTATAGATAAAGAACTACTAGAAAGTGCTGATATACTACCAGGAGAAAAGGTTCAGGTCGTAAATATTAACAATGGACAGAGATTTGAGACATATACTATAGAAGGCGAAGCAGGAAGTGGTGTAATTTGCGTAAATGGTGCTGCGGCAAGATTAGTACAACCAAAAGATATGGTTATTATAATTAGTTATATAATGATTAGTAGAGAAGATGCAAAGATTTATGAACCTAAGATCCTTCAAATAGGAGAAGGAAACAAAATAATTTCTGTAAAATCAAAAGAAATTCATGGACAAATGGAATAAGAAGTAAGGAGTAAGGTATGAAAAATATTATAATTACGGCTGGCGGGACGATTGAAAATATAGATGAAGTTAGAAAGCTTACTAATACCAGTACTGGTAAGCTTGGGAGTATTATATGCAATGAAATAGTCAGATATAAAGATATAGATGAAGACTTGCAAATTCACTATATATTATCTACAAATGCGGAGATTCCACTAGTTGTACCGGATAAAATCAAATATTATAAAGTCACAGATACGGATAGTGTAATTAAAATAGTAGACTATCTTTTTCAAAAGTATAAAATAGATTGTTTTATTCACTCTATGGCAGTTTCAGATTTTACTGCTTCTTACTCTATACAAGTGGAACAATTAGTTAATGAATTAGTTAATGAGATAAGAAATACTACGGATAGAGATTTTAGAAAAAAAGTGACGAGTATACTACAGATGCCTATGAATACCATAGACAAAAATCATAAAATCTCTTCAAAAAATGATATCATTATAAACTTAAAGAGAACTCCAAAAATAATATCTACAATTAAAAAATACGATAAAGAGGTTTTTTTAGTAGGATTTAAGCTGTTAAGCCATGTTTCTAAAGAACAATTGATTAGTGCAGCGGCAAAGTTAGAGGAAGAGAATCAATGTAATATTGTTGTAGCAAATGATATTAGAGATATCAGTGAGAAAAATCATATAGCTCACTTAATTAAAGGTGGAATATCACGAAATATCTTCAATACAAAGGAAGAAATAGCTAAAGGGTTAATAGCTGAAATATTTAGGAGGTGAGAGTATATGAAGAAAAATATCACAATTGGAGTAACTGGAGGTATAGCATGTTACAAGGCAGTAGAAGTAGTTAATGAACTAGTAAAACGAGGCTATGAAGTAAATGTAATGATGACAAATAATGCTACTGAATTTATCACACCTCTTACATTTCAAACCCTGTCTAAAAATAAAGTAATAACTGAAATGTTTGATAAAGTGGACAAATGGGATACAGAGCATATATCCATTGCTAAAAAAACAAATTTGTTTGCTATAGTACCAGCTACTGCTAATTTTATAGGGAAACTAGCTAATGGAATAGCAGATGATATGCTTCTTACTACATTAATGGCAACAAAAGCCCAGGTGGTAATAGCTCCAGCTATGAATACAGCTATGTGGGAAAATCCAATTCTACAAGATAATATAAGAAAATTAGAAATGTACGGATATAATATTTTAGAAACTGGAACAGGGAAGTTAGCATGTGGTGATGTAGGAAGTGGAAAACTCTTAGAATGGCAAAAAATCGTAGAAAATATAGTCGAACGGCTTAAGTAAGTAGATTCTTAATAATTACTTGTTCCTCGTACTATATGAATTCACCTATGAAATGAAATCATAGGTTTTTTTATATAAAAGAAAACAATGGGTATACTAGGATAAGAAATTATTTTTTTATTTAAAGGAGGTTATACTGTTGACAATTTTAAAATGGATTGGTGCTGTTGTTGTGTTTTTCTGGCTCCTTGGGCTGGTTTTCAGAATTGGAGGAGGTTTGATAAATCTACTGCTTATTGTAGCTGCTATAGTGTTTATAGTTGATTGGATCAGTGGAAAAAACAAAAGTAAAGGTACTGATTAAAAATTTATCCCGCATTAACAGGTACTAAGATTCCCATTCAAGATTTCAAGATAAAAAAAGATAAGTGGGGGATAAAGTGCCTGTAAAAGCCCGATTTGTTCAACTAATATTCAGTAGGGGATGAAGATAACCCCTACTGAATAAAGTTTCACTTTATAGTTAATACTTTTGATCAAACTAGTATAAACCATTAATGGTTTATACTAGTTTGATTTGTACGTGATGACACGTAGTATATTGTGGTTATATTTCCATATAATATACTTTAAAACCTCCTCTTTATATAATAAAGAATATCATTATTCTTAAAGGACCAGAACATAATTCAAATGACTTGACTTTAGTACCGCCTTTGGGTATATTAATTATATTAAGCAGATATGGTAACTAGGTTTATGTGGAGGTGTAAATGTGAAAATATCTACAAAAGGTCGATACGGACTAAGGGCAGTTATAGATTTAGTTTTGCATTCAAATGGAGAACATGTATCTTTAATAAATATTGCTGAAAGGCAAGATATATCAAAAAATTATTTAGAACAAGTTTTCTCTACTTTAAGAAAAGCTGGTATAGTTAAAAGTGTTAAGGGTGCACAAGGTGGTTATGTTTTAGCAAAAAAAGCTTCATCAATATTTGTAGGTGACATATTAAGAGCATTAGAAGGTAACTTATCTGTAGTAGGTGAAGGAACACAAATTGAGACAAACAGAATAGAAAAATGTATTAAGAAAAATATTTGGGATAAGATTGATCAACAAATAAATATTGTTATAGATAATATGTCTCTTGAAGATCTAATTAACGAGTATAAGAAAGACAAGGAGTCATTAATGTATTTTATATAAGTTTGACGAATTTTTTTATTCGAATGTAGTATATTAAATAATTTTGTTATATTATGTACTATACAAAAAACTAGCATATTCGCATATATATTCGCATATAATGATAACAGTTGATTTAAAAGGTGTGATAAAGATGAAAAAATTACTAACACTTGCTTTTATCTTATTCTTGTTTTCATTTATGTTTGGATGTACGACAATATCTTATAAAACGCAAAGTCATCAGGATGGTGACATAGCAGAAATTAAAGAAGCAAACAGAGCAGTAAGTGTTCAAGAGAATACTATAGATAATTATATAAATTTGATAGACAAACCTAGCTCATTATTAATATCAAAATATGGGAATCCAAAGTTTGAGAGTACATTATACGGTGGAGATATTTTATATTATGAAGATATTTCTATAGCCTTTGGCATTGATGGAGACGAGGTTTCCTCCGTATTGATATATGATGGAGAACTTACTGATGGAATAAAAATAAATGCTACTGTAAATGAAGTGATTAAGAATTTGGATTTATCTGAAGAAAATATAATGGTTTCCAATGAATTTCCTGAGTATATTCTGTACCAATATCGTGGATACCAATGTTATCTTATTTTTTACGAACAAATATTACAAGAAATACTCGTAGTTGGATAATTTAGCCTAAATCAAATCTTTTCAGTTTTTAGTCTGTAAGTATTGTGGTATTTTGGGATTACATATATATTGATATAAAATGCTTTTAGGTCTAGGCCTAAAAGCATTTTATACTTAGAAGTAAAATTTACGGTAAATAGTTATTCTAAATTATTATTTTTATCTCCATCAGGGTTTGATCGTATAAATAGTTGTCCATCTCTATGGACAACGTGATATCCAGGATAATTTTCGATATTATTTGCTATCTGGTCTACAGTGAGAACTTTGCCAGTTTCAATATCTTTGAATCTTTTATTTCTACCTCCATCGCCTTCTTCTATAACTTGCAATTTTTTACTTTCACCCATAGTTTCACCCTCCCTACATTATTATCACTTATTATTAGCAATTACATAATCAGATATACAAATTTAAATATACTTTCTGATATTAAACTTTAGAGAAGACAACGAGAGCAAAAGCATATAAAACATATTGACAAAGTAAGTTATAATAAATATACTAAACATATATAAATACACAAGTAAAAAGTGGAAATATAATAGTATAAATAATCAAATGCTGATGAATAAGGAGTAGAAAATGGAAGAGATAATTGAGAGAAAAATAGTTGAGCAAAAGGAAATTTTCAATAGTGATATTAGAGCATTTCAAAAGATAGGTAATAAATTTGTTGAAGGAATTATTGCTAGTGGAGAGTTTAAAGCGGCATCCGGTGGCATGGGGGTATACGCACAACGTGGAGGAAAAGAATTTATGATACGTTTGAGGATTTTATGTGGAATCTTAGATTTCAAGACTTTGAAATTAATTAAAGATATGGCAAATGATCATTCCCTTAAATCTATACATTTAACTACTCGTCAAGCCATCCAATTACATGATCTACAATTTGATGAGATTATTTCGATTATGGACAAAAGTTTAGAAAATGATTTGTACACTCGTGGAGGGGGAGGCAATTTCCCTCGTAATGTAGCATTATCACCACTTTCTGGAGTAGAAAAAGATGAAGCCTTTGATGTATCACCATATGCATTATTAGTAAATAAATATTTTATCTCAAGAATGAATACTTATAAGCTGCCTAGGAAATTTAAAGTTGCTTTTTCAAACAATTCAAATGATACGGCAAATGCATCTATTGCTGATCTAGGTTTTATTGCTGTGAAAAATGGCCATAAGGAAATGTTTAAACTATATATCGGAGGAAGTTTAGGAGCAAATAGTGGAATTAGTGTGCAATATGATGATTTAATTGAGCCAACAGATGTTTTGCTTCATGTAGAAGCTATATTAT
Organism: Alkalibaculum sporogenes; assembly: GCF_009362815.1. GTDB lineage: Bacteria > Bacillota > Clostridia > Eubacteriales > Alkalibacteraceae > Alkalibaculum_A > Alkalibaculum_A sporogenes. Next base: position 95,176 of record NZ_WHNX01000010.1, read on the forward strand.
CTTTATTTGTAGATGAAGGAGACTTTGAAAACAAAGGAAAAGCAAGAATGCGTTTTATAATAAAACGTCTGGGAGAAGAAGGATTTCTCAACTGTTATAAAAAGCACCTTGCAAAAGTTAAAGAAACACAAAATCACCAGTTTGAATTGAAAAATGATGAGAAAAAAGATAGTAAAGAAAAAGATAAGGAAATAATAGAACAGGAAAATGTAATCCCTCAAAAACAAGATGGCTTATATACTGTTGTTCTACATCCAAAAGGTGGATTATTAAAAACAGAAGACCTTAATCGTATAGTTGATTTCTTAGAAAATATTTCTCAGGTGCAAATTAGGCTATCTATGGAAGAAAGTATGTACATACGTAATTTAACTGCAATAGAAGCAGAAGAACTATTAGAAATTACAGTAGGACTAAGAAAGACCACAAGACTTAGTAGAAGTATATGTTGTATAGGAATACCAACATGTCAAATAGGAATTCAAGATAGTCAATCACTTCTAACGAGTATTCTTAATAGTTTCCAAGAGCTAGGATTAGTAAAAGATGTTTTGCCTGCACTTCATATTTCCGGATGTCTCAATTCATGTTCAAGACATCCAGTCAGTGAAATTGGATTTCATGGAAAGAAAAAACGTGTGAAAGGGCAAGTAGAAGATGTCTATACTCTTCATATAGGAGGAAAAATAGGTCAATATGATACCTGTATAGCAAAAGAGTATGGAGATTTATTAGCCACAGAAATACCAAAATTCTTAGTCGATTTAGCGATTAACTTGGAATGGAGTAATAAAAAGTTTATAGACTATATAAGTACAGAAAAACATGAGTTTGAAACTATGCTCGAAAAGTATATCGTATAAGTACATAACTATCTGATTTCATGTATTGTATTATTTCTTCGTCTTTAAAATTACGGAAGTTATAAACACTACTGCTATATATTGTCACTATATTCTACGAGCTTCCCTTGTTATAATAGAGTATAGACTTAAGAACCTTAGGAGGTAATTTATGAAGCGACAATATATAATAATTTTCATAGTAGTGATGACTTTAATTACCTTAGGAATAGGGTATATTTATACACAACCCAAAATAGAAGAATTAGATTACAATACATTTGTTTCTTATTTAGAGGCAGAGCAAGTGAAAGAAATAAATATTAAAAACGATGAAATACTACAAGTAACTATGAATGATGATAAGGTATATCGTGTAGATAATCCACAGAAAGAATCAATGAAAGAGTATTTTTTGCTAAATGGAGTTGCTATTACAAATAATAGATTGATACAAGAAGCTATTTTACCCATTGGTAGCGTTGCTTTGATTGGGATTATCTTTTTTATTTACAGGAAAAAAGGTTTTAGTAAAGATAAACTTCAACTTGTAAATGCAAATGGACAAAAAAATGATGAATCATCAGTACATTCTTTTAATAATGTGGCTGGAAATGAAGAAGCAAAAGATTTAGTAAAAGATATTATTGACTTTATCAAGGATCCTGATAAATACTCTAAGCTTGGAGCTAAGATGCCAAAGGGAATATTATTATATGGACCACCAGGAACAGGTAAGACTCTTATGGCAAAAGCAATTGCTGGAGAGTCAGGAGTGCCATTTTATGCAGTATCTGGTTCGGACTTTGTACAAATGTATGTAGGTGTTGGTGCTAGTAGAATTCGTCAGTTATTTAAAAAAGCAAAACAATCTACAAAAGCGGTTATATTTATAGATGAGATTGATGCCATAGGAAAAAAACGTGCCAATGGTCCTAACTCAAATAGTGATGAAAAGGATCAGACATTGAATGCACTATTAACAGAAATGTCAGGATTTAATAATAATAGTGGAGTAGTAGTAATAGCTGCTACAAATAGATTAGACACACTAGATGATGCTCTTATAAGGCCAGGTAGATTTGATCGTTTAATAGAAATAGGTCTTCCAGATATAAATGCACGACGAAGAATTTTAGATTTACATATAAAAGATAAGCCAATACATAGTGCAGTTAATATGGATAAAGTTGCAAAAGAAACGGTTTATTTTAGTGGCGCAATGCTTGAGAGTTTAGCTAATGAGGCTGCCATTATAGCAGCAAATTCAAATAGCACTGAAATTATTCAAGACAATTTTGAAGTAGCTTTTTACAATGTAATTGCAGGCTCAGCTAAAAAGGATAGGAGTACTATTTGTAAAGATGATTGCAGGATTACTGCTTATCATGAAAGTGGTCATGCTCTAGCAACCAAGTTATTACTTCCTGAAAATACAGTAAGCAAAGTGACTATTATACCAAGCACAAAAGGATTTGGTGGTTTTAGTATGAGTATTCCAAAGGATAGATTATATAAGAGCAAACAAGATATCCTTAGCGACATCAAAGTGATGTTAGCAGGAAGAGTAGCAGAAGAGTTGATTTTTGGAGCAGATAATATTACGACAGGTGCGTCTAATGATATTGAAAAAGCTTCTCGATTAATAAAAGAATATGTTATTAAGTTTGGTATGGATTATGACTTTGGATTGTTTAATCACGACGCTGCAAATATGAATGCAGACTCAGCAGTTATGGAAAAATGTAGAGAGCAGATGAAAAAATTATACGAAGAAACTAAAAAAGTCATTGAAAATAATATTGATTTATTAAATCAGATAGCACAAGAATTAATATTAAAAGAAACATTGAATGAATCAGATATAGATATACTATTTAGCAACAAAAAAAGTGCATAAGTTCAATCATATAATAAAGTAAGGAGATAGATGCTCGGCATCTATCTCTTTCTAATTATCACGAAGTAATGAGCCAAGTGGCTCCTTGCAGACATTTAGCGACTACCGCGTAACCGAGAGAAACTCGCAAAGCGTGTTTCTTGTGGTTCTGTACATTTAAAATAATATTATATAGTCGTGAGTTGACTATGATATTATATAATTGACGTTAATACATAACTGCAGAAGAAATGGTAGTATTATTATGCTGTTAAATGCTTAATATAGACAACTATTAAATAAATCCAAACTTTTGAGAAATAGATATGAATTGAAAAGAAAATTCATATGATAGAATCTCTCAAGTTACTGATCTTTCGTATTCGCTAAAGATAGAAGATACTAATTTGAAGATCTATAGATATATTTTGCACAAAAACAAGAAGAAGGAATGTAAAATGGAATTTATACAAGCAAAAACAATTATTTCAGGGTATGCACCTAACAATCCCTGGTTTGGAATCAACTATAATATGAACATTTACAAGGGCTGTAATCACGGCTGCATTTATTGCGATAGCCGCAGTGAATGTTATCATATAGAAAATTTTGATCAGGTGAGGGCAAAAGAAAATGCACTTGCCTTAATTGCACGAGATCTTAAATCAAAACGAAAAACTGGTGTCATAGGCACAGGTGCAATGAGTGATCCCTATAATCCCTTTGAAAAAGAGTATAAGTTAACTAGAGGTGCATTGGAACTAATTGATCGCTATGGGTTTGGCGTTTCTATTGCCACTAAGAGTGATTTAATTACAAGAGATCTTGATTTACTAAAGAAAATAGCACGACATTCACCAGTCCTAATCAAAATGACAATTACTACAGCCGACGATAAACTGTGTAAAAAGATCGAACCCAATGTGGTTCCAGCCTCAAAACGATTTGCTGCAATAAATAAACTAGCAGAACAGGGCATTTTTGCAGGTGTTTTGTTAATGCCAGTACTTCCATTTATAGAAGATAATGATGAAAATATAAGCAATATCATTAAACTTTCACATGAAAGCGGTGCAAAATTCATCTACCCAGGTTTTGGGGTAACCCTTCGTCAAAATCAAAGAGAATGGTATTATAGTAAATTGGAAAAACTATTTCCAAATATGAAAGCCAAGTATATTAAAGAATATAGAAACGCCTACGAATGTCCTTCGCCAAATGCTAAAGAGTTGTGGAATCTATTTACAAGTGAATGCAGGAGTTATGGTATTACTTATAAAATGGAAGATATTATAAAAAACTATAAGCAAGGTTACGGAGGGGTACAGTTATCATTTTTTAGTTAATGAAAATACCAAGCAATAGGGACGGTTGAACCGCCCCTATTGCTTCTGTATTTTTAGTGCACATTTTTGGAAATTGAAAATAATCAACCGATGAATTGTGTTAATTCTTTGTTAAATTTATCTTTCTGCTCATAGAATAAACCATGACCACTATATTCAAAAGGGATGAGTGTAGCATTTTTTATACCATTTTTTTGTGCAATGGCTAATGGGAATAAGCAAACTTTGTCATGAATACCATGAAGAATTAGTGTAGGAACTGTTATTTTTTTTAGATTAGAAAATAAAGTATCATCTTTTAATGTCACTAGACATGCTGCCGTTGACCAACTTGCTGCTTGCATTCCCAAGGACAAGAACCAATCTGCAAGTCCAGGAGTTACAAATTGGAAGAAAAACATGTCATTAAATGTCTGGAGCATTTTGGGGCGATTTGAATATGTTTGTTGTATGTTGAAATTGCAAAAGAGGCTAGTGTTTCTACCGGAATTGTCTACCGCTATTTTGAAGATAAGAAAGATATTTTCATCGCTTCTCTAGACCTTTATTCATCAACTTTTTATGATACTCTATTTGTTGAACTGAGAACTTTAACGGTACCTATTAATATTAGTGTTTTTTTAGAAAAAATTATTGATACTTTTGTAGAGAGACATAATGTATCTAAGTTTGCCCATGAAGAAATGCTTGCAATGTCCCACTCTGACCCAGATGTGGCAAAGTATTTCTATGAATCAGAAGAGAATGTTACAGAACGAATTTGTGATTTGCTTCCAGCATTAGGGCTAGATATTATTAATGCTCATGAAAAAATTCATATTATTACCAATATAATTGAAAATTACTGTCATGAAGTTGTGTATCATAAGCATCCTTATATGAATTACGCCATAATGAAAACTATAGTCATTGAGGCTATTGAAAAAATATTATATTGTTACTAAAACACTAGGGTCAGGAATTTTTGTATCGATTACAGATTTAACTGAAGAACGGCATAGAGGTTTTCGCTTGGCTCGATGTTTCACTAGAACTAATATTTAGTAGGGGATGAAGAAAACCCCTACTGAATAAAGTTTTGCTTTATTTTGACCTGTTATTTACTTAGATTGTTGGTATAGAGACGCCTTCCTATGAATGTTCTTCGACAAAACAGCTTTTTAAAGCTACCCAATTTAGTTTCTTATAATTTGTTTTTATATAGCTCTAAATCATGAAAAAATCCCACAATGTATACTGTTCTACTATCATCATCAATACGAAATATAATTACATAATCATAATGTGGAACTACTACCTTTCGATATTCTCTGGATTTCAAAAAAATATCTTCCGAGTATGCATACATCTCTGGGCTACATTCCAAATTATCAAATATGTGTTCTATCTCATTCATCAAATTACTTGCGGCCTGCGGATTTTTCAACTGATTTACAATATAATTCAAAATATGATCCAACAGTTCCTCTGCTCTTTCCGTAATGGTAAGTTTATATTTCATATTTTTCTCTTAACTTACCAAGAGATTGTTTTGAATCTTTCGTTTTTCCTGATTCAATCTGTCGCTCAGAAAGTTCTAGTTCACGATACATGTTTAATCTCTTCATTGTAGTTTCGTACACTTCTACACTCATAATAACCATATCTCCATAACCATTCTTAGTAATATAGATTGGTTCTTCTGCAACATGGCACAGCTCCGAGATTTCTGCTGTATTTTTTAAATCTTTAATTGGAATAATGTGTGGCATAATATGGACCTCCTTAAATTATGGCTTAATTATACCATTACTATACCATTATTATATCATGCTTGCAATCTGTTATTTCTGATATGCAAAAGCAAATTCTAGCATACCTTTTTCAAGAAATTAATCTTCACTAACTTTTATTTCCACAGCAATCGCACGAAATGTTATTTAAACCAAGTTTTTCAGTGTTGCTTCAGCTCTGACTAGTAAATTAATATACATTCTTTTCCGAGATAATAATTACCAACTACTGAATAAAGTTTCGCTTTATTATCTTATTTTTTTATTCATTAAGATATAAGTAATCAATAGCCAAAATAAATGAACAAGAAAACCTGTACTTATATTTAGAATGGAAGGTTGATCTATTATCATCCAAATCCAGTAAAATGGGAGCAAACTTGAAGTGCCAATAATTATAGGATGTTTTACTAATTGAGCTAGAGATGTGATATACAATAGACCTAGTCCTTTCGCGTAAGTCAATCCTTTTACTTTATCTTCTGAAAGGATAAATAGTAGCATACCAATAGAGATACTTTCTATAGGTAGAAATAATAAGAGTGACAGTAAAATAAGTGTGTTTAGATGAATTATATCTAGGAAAAAATTTCCTAGTAGGGCGTAAAGGATAGAAAATATAAATGGGAGCAACATCCGATTAAATAAATAACCTTTATAGCCAATAGGTGTCACGGATAATAATTCATATATTTTAGCATCTCTATCGTCTATCATGAGAAAAGCTGTAACAGTTCCGAGCATTCCTGGGATCATAATAAATGATAGAGCTAAAATGTAACTTTTATAATTTAAAATATCAATATTCCAATTGTCGTAAATTAGAGGCGTAGCAACATTTAATATGACTTTTACTATAAAAAAATATAAAAGAGGCATAGCAAATAGTAAAATCATGATAGGGTCACGAGATAGAATCTTTAGATCCACGAGTATAATTTTTATATTTTTCATTTTACTTTCCTCCATATAAAATTTTGAATATATATTTTTTTATGTAGGAAAAACATAAAATTATAAAAATTATTAAGCTAGTGCTATAAATTAGAAATTCCCATAAGTAGATACCTTGAAAAACACCAAGTATAAGATAGATGCTAGCTACACTGGGAATTAGCTTTATAATCAAAAGATCATTAACAACAAAGAGCAACATACAAGGAACAATAAGAAGAATAATTGAGGGAATTATTTTAACAAAGTATTGATTTATTGTTTCGCATTGTAGTGCAACAATAAATCCTAGTAAGGTAAAAAAAGAAGAGATTATAATGATAATTAAGGTCAATACAAAAGGATTAAACGATAGACCGCTACTATAGGCTATAATTAAACTGGAAAAAAGGGCAATTAAAGTTAGAGAAGTCATTTTTGCTAAGAGATACTCAAAGATGTGAAGTGGTGAAACCAATAGATAATCTAAAATACCTTGGGTTTTTTCTAACATCAATATTCCTCCTATGAAAAAAAAACCAAGTAAAGATGGGTCGCTTACTATGATCAAAGGTGCAATAATGTCAGAAAACTCTTTGGGAATATAAGTAAGGATTAAGACATAGAAAAGGGTTAAAACTGAATAGATTGCATAAAATCCATGTTTAAACTGAAAAATTATATCAGATTTCAATGCATTAAGAAATCTCATGAAAGTTCCCTCCCTGTAATCTGAATAAAGATATCCTCTAGAGTTGCCTCTTGACTATGTATGGTTTTTATTTCTTTATTTTGTAAAATGTCGAGAAACTCTTTACTATGTTTAATCTCTTGAAAATCAAATTCCCTAGAGGTGATTTGTTGCCTTTCCATAAATTCAACTATGACTTTATGACTACCATAGGTTAACTTCAAATTCTTAGGAGAATCAATGAGAGGAATTGAGCCATCTACAATAAATGCAATAGTATCACATAAGACGTCAGCAACTTCCATGTTGTGTGTAGTTAAAAATATGGTCTTTCCTTGATGTTTTAATTCTACAATCATATCTTTAATAATTTTTGCGTTGACTGGATCAAGACCTGCAGTAGGTTCATCGAGAAAGATAAGAGTAGGATTATGTAGTATGGCACGTATAAAATTAAGCCTCATTTTCATACCTCTAGAATAACTTTCAACCTTTTTATCTTTAGCTTCATATAACTGCACTCTTTTTAATAATTTAAGAATATCTCGAGGTTTTGTTTGATAATAAGAAGCCATTAGCTCTAGATTTTCTATAGCTGTTAGTTTGATATAAAGATTAGGAGAGTCAAAAGCAACGCCAATACGTTCGAATATTTCATTATTCCATTCAGATCTCTCGCGTCCCATGATTTGAATGCTTCCTTCATAGCCTCTTAATAATCCGATGATTGCTCGCTGAGTGGTCGTTTTTCCTGCACCACTAGGACCCAAAAAACCAAAGATTTCTCCCTTATCTACTGAGAAATCAATTCCTTTTATTACTTTTGGTTGTTTTTTATTATAGGAAAAAGATAAATTGTTAACAGTAATCATAGTTTTCATCTCCTGATATAAGCTAATATATAATTATTTGTGCAAATTCCCATAGCCAATCATTTAAAAAAGATATAGAAGTTAAAAAGTAAGTACTTTTTAGATTATATTACTGGGAATTTAATCAGTCAATACTATTATTTAAGTGGTGATTCCAGTGTAACGACTACTAATTCAGGAGTATTAAATACTCTAAAGGGAAACGAGCTATTTCCTAAGCCTCTGCTTACAATCATAGAGGTTTTGAATTTTTGATAGATTCCACTTGTGTATTTAGGCAAAAATCCTTGATTGGGTGAAAGCAACCCCCCTACAAAAGGCAACCGAACTTGACCTCCGTGGGCATGCCCTGTGAATACCAAATCAAAATTATGCTTCACATATACATTAAATTTTTCTGGCCGATGAGACAGAAGTATAGAGAAGTTCTTTTTTGTTGTCTTAAGACAATCCAATATCATATCGAATTGTGTAGTGTTTTCCGAGACAAAAGAGGGATCTTGTATTCCTGCTATAAAAATGTTTTGATCTTCTTTGTAGATAGGAATACTTATATTATCTAAAACATTGACGCCTAGACTATGGAGTTTATTGACCAAAATTTCATAATGCTCAAAGCGGCTTTCGTGATTGCCAGGCACGTAATATATGGGAGCGATTTTTATAGCCTCTCTTATATAAGTCATAGAAATATCCATATTAGGTCTGTTACTATCGATGAAATCTCCTGTAATGACAATTATATCTGGTTTAATGGACTTCGTTTTATCTATCAGTTTAGATTGATTATGACCAAATTCTTTATTATGCAAATCAGACACATGAAGAACAGTATACCCATCGAAGAGAGATGGTAATTTATCGTTGGTATATTTGATATTTGTCCTAGTAATATGATTATTCTCAAAGTGCAACCATAAAAACCCTAATAGCGCACCACCAATAACGCAACATTTTTTTTTCATCCATAAATCTCCTGTTTTTCCCTTTGTTTGGGTATAATTATGTCATATTTATAGAAAGTATACAACAAATAACGGTTCCTAATGTTTACCTTGGATTGAGTTTTGTTTTCATCTAGCTAGAAAATCTAATTTCTTCAATAGAATATTATGCAAGCAATTATTGCACTTTATAAAAAACAAAACTGAAAAGCGCGATATAAATGACTCTTAATACGATTCCCGTGAGAACAGCATTTAATGTACTTGACTATAATATGTCAATATGATAATGTGTATTTAAGTTATGAAAACTTGTGTATCTTATAATATTACCCATGAAGGGTTGTCGGTCTTCCGATAATTTTTCGTGGGTTTTTTATTTATCGCGAAGACAATGAGCCAAGCGGCTGCTTGCAGACGTATTTTCATAGGATTTAAAGTTTGGCCAGCTTGCTGAGTTTAACTTTAAATCTTATGAAAATAATACGTCGAAGACGTAGAACATTTATCGCGAAGACAATGAGCCAAGCGGCTACGTTGCAGACGTATTTTCATAGGATTTAAAGTTTGGCCAGCTTGCTGAGTCAAACTAGAAATCTTATGATAATAATACGTCGAAGACGTAGACATTTGGCGACTGTCCGCGTAACCACAAGAAACTCGCGAAGCGTGTTTCTTGTGGTTATTAATAGGAGGAGAAGAGATGAATCAGGAATTATGGGAAAAATGTGTTGCCTTTCATGGCCATGAGTGCCCAGGTCTTGCCATTGGATTTAAGGCGGCACTAGGGGCAATGGAGGAATTAAAACTAACTTTTTCACAAGATGAAGAAGTGGTTTGTATTACTGAAAACGATGCCTGTGGAGTAGATGCAGTTCAGGTGATCACAGGATGTACCATGGGAAAAGGTAATCTACTATACAAAGGAACTGGCAAAATGGCGTTTACTTTTTATGAGCGTAAAGGAAAGAAAAGTGTCCGGTTAATGCTCAATCAATTTCACAAAGATATGGATCGTGATCAGAGGCAAAAATCTTTACTGGAATCAAATTATCAAGATATATTTAAAGTGACTTATCCTCTAATTGATGATCCACAAGAGGCAAGAATTTTTCAAACAATTATTTGTGAAAAATGCCAAGAAGGTGCTCCAGAACATAAGATTAGGTTAACGGATGGACAAAAGTTATGTTTAAATTGCTATGAATCCTATACAAGAGGTTGGGAGTGAAGATTCCCGACTATCTACTATCTATTTCCTAAAAAAGTAGATACAACAATTACTACTATTTGCTGGAAAGTATAAAAAGTTAACAAGGGAGAATAGAATAATGAAAAAAATTACAATACTAATGTTGAGTTTGGTAATGATTGTGACTTTTACTGCTTGTGGTACTGCAACTACATCAACTGGTGAAACTCCAGAAACTAAAGTAGTAACAGATAGCCTAGGACGAGAAGTTGAGGTTCCTGCAAAAATAGAAAGTATTGGATCATTAGGAGTTATGCGATTATTAACGTATATGGAAGCAAGTGATTTGGTAAAAGGCGCCACAGATATGGATAATGTTAGTGAATTAACACGACCTTATACATACGTACACCCAGAATATAAAGATTTAGCTGTTATTGGACAAGGGGGAGCAGGTGGAATTGTTCCTTTTGATGAGGAAATTATTAAGTTAGAACCTGATGTAATTTTTGTTGTTTCTGATTACGATGGATGTGATGAATTGTCGTCTAAAATAGGGATACCTGTTGTAGCCATCGCAAATCCTGGATTGTTTGATAGTATTATGAATGATTCAATTGAAATTATTGGTGAAGTATTAGGTAAAGAAGATCGAGCTACAGAGATTAATACATTTATGGATGAGGCGCAAAAGGATTTAAAAGATCGCACAAAAGATATTGAAAGTAAACCAACGGTTTATAATGGAGGACTAAATTTCAGAGGAAAACATGGCTTTGACGGTACTAGCGCAGAATACGGACCGTTTATGTCAATTAATGCCAATAATGTAGTAGATCAAACTGGTCAAAGTGGTGCATTTACCGTAGATTTAGAACAGGTGTTGGAATGGAATCCTGATATTATTTTCTTAAACCCGGAGAATATGGATCTTGTAAATGAACAGTATAAAAAGAATCCAGGCTTTTTTAATTCCTTAGATGCAGTTAAAGAAGGTAGAGTGTACACCCAATTAGCTTATAATAATAACTACACCAATGTAGAGATTGCGTTGGCTGATGCTTATTACGCGGGAACGGTTATTTATCCAGAACAATTTAAAGATATTGATGCTGAAAAAAAAGCAGATGAGATTTTCAAATTTTTACTTGGAAAAGAAATATATTCAGATTTTGTATCAGCAGGACAAGGTTTTGGACAGCTGACTATTGGAAATTAAAAAAATGAATAGTATAAAAAATACTGCTTGCAGAGAAGATTATAATCATTATGTTAAACGAAAAGTTTTGGTGATCATCATTTTAGCTATGATGACATTAGTAGTTGCTTTATACGCATTATGTTCTGGTTCAGCGGACATTCCTGTTATTGAAGTAGTAAAAGCCCTATTGGGATTAGGTACAGAAAAAAGCGTAATAGTAACAGTGGGTATTCGATTACCAAGAGTTATAATGGCAATCATATCTGGGATTGGTCTTGCCATGGCAGGATGTATCATGCAAAGTATACTTAAAAATCCCCTAGCATCAGCATCAACATTGGGGATATCACAAGGGGCGGCATTTGGTGCAGCTATTGCCATTACATACTTAGGTGCGGGACAAATTATGAGCAATACCTCAGGTGCAGTGGCAATCTCTAATCCTTATCTAACGACTATTTGTGCATTTATTGGTGCAATGATTGTAACCTTTGTGATACTAGGTTTATCAAAGTATCGCAATGTTACTCCTGAGACTATGATTTTAGCCGGAGTTGCTCTAAGTTCTCTATTTTCAGGAGCAACAGCATTATTACAGTATTTCTCTTCAGATGTACAGATGGCAGCTATTGTATTTTGGACATTTGGAGATTTAGGAAGAGTAAGTATGAAAGAAATTGGAGTAGTAACTTTTGTTACCGGTTTATCATTTATTTATTTTATTTTTAATCGTTGGAACTACAATGCATTAGAATCTGGAGAACATACTGCAACAGGACTTGGAGTAAATGTACCTAAGGTGCGTTTGTTAGGAATGACTATTGCATCTGTAAGTGCAGCTACTATCGTGTCCTTTGTGGGAATTATTAATTTCATTGGTTTGATTGCTCCTCATATTATGCGCCGTTTTGTGGGGAATGATTACCGGTTTTTATTACCTTCTTCTGCTATAATGGGAGCTCTGTTATTGTTAGTCAGCGATACCTTTGCCAGAATGATTATATCGCCGGTTATACTACCTATTGGTGCTATTACATCGTTTTTAGGTGCTCCATTATTCTTGTATCTAATATTTAAAGGAGTTGGTCAAAATGCTAAAAATTGACGCATTGCAATTTAGTTATCGATCAAACAAAAAGATTTTAGATAAAATTAAATTTGATGTTACAAAGGGAGAATGTGTTGCGATTTTAGGGAATAATGGTGCAGGAAAAAGCACCATGTTAAAATGCCTAAATAAGATAATGTCACCTCAAAAAGGCACAGTATCTGTAAACGGAATCGATCTTCTCAAACTAAGTCGTCTAGAAATTGCTAAGAATACAGCTTATGTGGCTCAAAAAAATGAGGGAAATCAAATAACCGTGTACGATGCTATTTTGCTTGGTAGAAAACCATATATAAAAATTTCACCTACAAAACGAGATTATGAAATTGTGGAAGACATTATTGAAGGCTTAAATCTTGAAGAGTTATCATTACGATATATTGATGAATTAAGTGGAGGAGAGTTGCAAAAAGTAATGATAGCAAGAGCCTTAGCTCAAGAACCAAAGGTATTATTATTAGATGAGCCTACTAGTTGTTTAGATTTAAAAAATCAGTTAGAAGTTTTAAAGCTCATTCAAGAGATCACTAAAGAAAAACAAATTGCTGTGGTGATTGTAATTCACGATTTAAACTTAGCACTGAGATATTGTGATAGATTTTTGTTTTTAAAAGACAATTCTATCTATTGTTATGGAGGGATAGATGTAATGACACCTGAAAATATTGGAGCCGTTTACCAAGTACCCGTAGCCGTTGAGAGCTACCACAATCAACGAGTGGTGATTCCACTTACATAAACAGGTAGCTTTCAAGTATATTAAGTTGTAATTACTCTAATAGATAACCATATTGTTCTGTTAAGTGCATGATGAGACTATAGATTTAGATATTATTAAAATAATTTTTCAAGTCGTTATAGATGGAATTAAGCTTATAAATATTAATCCGGTTTTAGAAATTATAACTTTTACGAAGTTGTTAAAATAGTTTACAGTTAATGATGTGATAGAAGCTGCATGTCCAACCATTATTTCAATCATATGTACCTACTTAACTAAGTAAGAGATTAATAAAAATTTTTTTGAATTATTTATAATATTTTACATTACAGAACAATAAATTGCTATTGTAAAATATAAGAAAATAGTGTAAAATAATTTATATAATACATATACATCAAATGCACTATATTAGTTAAATTGTAAAGGTTCTTTGATTAAGTTCAAAGATAAAGGGAATTTGGTGAAAATCCAAAACGATCCGGTCACTGTAAGTGGACAAACTCCACAAGTCAGACACCACCTTGCAAAAAAACGCATCAGCCTTCCGAAGAAAGGAGATATGCCAATGACATACATATTATATATCACAACATATGGCTAAGTATATCCTCGATTTCTTTACGGAATCGAGTTTTTTGCGTGATGATAATGAGCCAAGCGAAAACTTGTTTTCGTAGGATTACTACCCTGAGGAAGTCAAATAGCTTGCTAATTTGACTGTATTAGGGAAGTAATCCGTAAATGAAAGCGCGCTTTCATTTGGCGAATGTCCGCGACCCAGGAATTGTGCATTTCAATTCCAGGGTGTAGAAACTATGAAAGAACGCCAACATGCGCCATCCCCTGAGGAAGTCAAATAGCTTGCTAATTTGACTGTATTAGGGAAGTAATCCGTAAATGAAAGCGAGCTTTCATTTGGCGAATGTCCACGACCCAGGAATTGTGCATTTCAATTCCTGGGTGTAAAATATCGTCAACATGTACCATCCACGCGTAGGGTCGAACTGTGTTCGACAATAGACACTTAATTTCAATTGACTAAAAAACGTATTTAACCTTATTCTTGTTTTCAAATTTGAACATCATTAAAACAAAAGTTAACCAAAATAATTTAAAATAGTAAATGCTATAACAAATAATTTATAGAAGGTGTAAGAAAATGAAAAATCCAATAACAATAGCAGTTAGTATTCAGGAAAAGAATCTATTAGAACTTATACATAATATGAAATTTGGAGAAATAAAAGTTATGATCCAAGATTCCAACCCCATACGAGTAGAACAATTCGTCAAGTCAATTGAACTATGATTAAATACAAGCAACTAGAGCTAAGACCTAAGACCTAAGACCTAAGACCTAAGACCTAATTTCCTCCTTGTCATACTGAGCGCAGTCGAAGGAACTACGTATTTACTAACAACTAACAACTAAATAGCTGACCGGAAAACCGGAGGCACTACCTTATAAAATCATCCCGACAGGGAAGGTCTTATACAGTAGTGCTCTTTTTATTCCCGAAAAGCTAGCAGTAAAACCCCTCCATTTTGGAAGGTTACTATATATACCAAAAAAGAAAGGAGATGATTCCATTGGGCATTTAAAAGAAAGAGAAAATATTACATAAGGCACAACTTGTATGAAGCAAATCAACAAACACCCTGAATAGGGAAAAAAACTTAGGAGGCTTTATAATGGTAAGAAGAAAAATTAGTAAGAAAATTTTAGCAAGTTTAGTAACCACCACATTGATTATGGGCATGTTCGCTACCTCAGCTATGGCGGCAGGGGAAAGGCAATTTGATTTCATTTCACCTGACGACTATACCGTGGTCACAGATACTGGCGGTAGCAACTTTGCTATTACCGTACAAGGATACCAGTATTCATTGCCAGGTTACGACTCTTTGACCGCTGATGAAAAATTGCAAATGGAGTGGTCTATAGATGAAGATACTGATGTCATTGACATTGTATCCGGCGGAACGGATTCCGATACAGCTACCTTTGAAGTTAAGGGAGAAGGTACGGCTACCATCAACATGACCTATACCCAACCTGACACTACAACTACTTCTGTTACTACATATGTGGTAGTCGAAGGCACAACAGTTGTATCTCAAGTAGAAGATGTCAATGTCGAAATTGTTGGAGATACTTTCTCTGGTTTGAACGATACTTACGATGTACCATTATTTGATTTAAAAGATGTTTTTGATGGTACTTTTGAAGACGTTCTTAAAAACACACCATCAGCTACCCATGCTGTATTATATGCATTAGAAATTGAAAATAGCACTGAAACCACAGCTACCCCTATCGGTAGTTTCGACTGGAATTGGGTAAGAGCGAATGTGACCATTGATCATGATGGCGGATATATCAGTAGAATAGAAGATGATGAAGATATAACCATAGGCTGGGATTTCTATGGATGGCAGTACAGGGTAAACACATTAGACCCAGGACGTGCAGCTTCTGTAACACCTTTAGAAGATGATGACAGCGTACTTTGGTTCTTTGACGTTTATTCTTGGTAGTAGAAACTCATAAGAAATCCCTTGAGGAATTTTCCTTAGGGGATTTTCTTTGTCTCTGCCTAAAAATATAAACCTTGAAATCCATATCATAATGGGATAAAATAATGATGTCTTATTTTGTTATCTACGGAAATCTTCGTATTTGCTAACAACTAAGAACCAATATGCTGACTGGACAACCAGAGGCGCGAATCAATGTACCACACTAGTTAAAAAACTAAGAGTGGAGCATTGATTCGTGCCTCTTTTCGTGTACCAACGAGCCAAGCGAAAGCGAAGTTTTCGCAGTATCCATATACCGAACCAACCAAATAGCTTGCTAATTTGGTTGGTTCGGTATATGGATACGAAATGGAAGCGCAGCTTACATTTGGTGAGTGGCGCGACTTTAGAAAGTCGCAAAGCGAATTTCTGAAGTGGCAAAACTAGGTTGGTTCGGTATATGGATACGAAATGGAAGCGTAGCTTACATTTGGCGAGTGGTGCGACTTTAGAAAGTCGCAAAGCGAATTTCTGAAGTGGCAAAACTAGGTTGGTTCGGTATATGGATACGAAATGAAAGCGCAGCTTACATTTGGCGAGTGGCCGCGTAAAGAGAAATCCGCGAAGCGTGTTTTCTCCTAGTCACAAAAAATGGAGGACCATAAGATGAAAAAAAACATCGAAAAGTGGAAAGGATCATAACCTGCCGTATGAAACAAAAATACCAACGAGATGGAATCTAGATAATGGATCTGAAAGAATAGGTAAAAGACAATCCTTTCCTTTCCAACTGTCCAACATTCCAACTTACCAACTTTCCAAAAAAGGGGGCAACCAAAAAATGAAGTACAAAAGACACATCAGCATCCTGCTAACCATGGTCATGCTGTTCTCCATCCTATCGCCTGTGGGAACAATACCAGTATCGGCAAAGGAAGGAGAGACCACACCGCTAAAATTAGAGACACTGACGCCAGAGACAAAGGTCAGTCTAGAGGGCGTAGAGGAAGAGCTAAGCCTTACCTTCAACCAGCGCGTAACCATACTAGAAGGCAAGCAAATCCAACTCTTGTATGATAAAGAAGGAGATGGCAAACCCAATGACCCGGTATTAGTACAAGAAGAGCCAGAAGAAGGACAAGACCCAGTAGAACCTCATGACGGCATAGGGGGAGATAAAGGCGAGTATGCTGAAATACTTTCCATAGATGAAAAAGATCCCAACAAAGTCTTAGTCGATCTCACATACCTAGAAGAAAATTTACTGCAAGAGGATCATGTTTACCAGCTGAACATCTACGAGGTGATCAAGGCTACAGACCATGAGGAGACCTTTGCAGGATTAGGACTTACAGAAGAACAAGATACCTGGATATTTGACACAGAAACCCACAATGAAATTACCTCCATAGCCATAACTGGAGAAGACAAGGTCATCCAGGGAGAAAGTATCTCCTTAAAAGCTACTGTAAAAAATCAGCACAGCAATGCCCTATTGAAGGAATCCCTTCAATGGACCACTACTGATGAAAAGATAGCAGTTGTGGAGAAGGGAAGCGGAGAAGTCACAGGCGTCGCTGGGGGAAAGGTCTCTATTACAGCTACATCCACGAAGATGGATTCCGTAAAGGCAGCTAAGGAAATTACCGTAGAAGAAAAGAAAGAGACCCAAAAGGCAACTACTTCCGGCGAGACTACGGATCCCTTAGCCATCACCACATTCACTCCAGAAAATGGGGCAAAGGGCGTGGATATCACCCAGGAGATTAGCCTTCAATTTAATAAATCCGTCACCATATCCAATGTAAATCCCAGTGAATCAAGGCATGTGACCATAACAAGCAATGACAACAAATTTACATATGGCAAGTTCGTACCTGACGGAGAAGACGAGACACGATGGAAATTTGAAAAAATCAGCGGAGCAGATATAGTATCTGAAAAAAGCTATACCTTGACCTCTTACGGAACAGGCATCGTAATTACTGCAGTTGCCAATGTTGAGGAAAAAATCGTTGTATTACCTACCTGGAAATGGGATACCATTGCCCAAGCAGGAGAAGCAGCCATCATCGAAATGACAGGAGATACCCAGATTCAACGAGGACAGTCAAAAACTTTGACTGCTACGGTAAAAGATGATAAGGGCATTTCCATTTCGGGAGAAACCATCACATGGACTTCTCAAAATCCTAGTGTAGCGACGGTAGATAATACTGGAAAAGTAACATCCGTGGAATTAGGTAAAAGCATCATCACTGCCACTCTAGATTCCAATGAAAATGTAAAGGGCACTTTGGAAATAACTGTGGGAGATCCAGGAACCTTTAGTTTTGCTTCCTCCCAGACCTATTCAAGGAGAATGACCTTTAGCGATGCCTTCCTAGGAGCTGCTATGAACAATGGGGTGATTTATGGGATCCATGAGACAGCTGTAGGTAGTCAGTTTCCTACTGACAACCCGAATCACAATCTCTACAAAATCTACGCTTTTGATCTGTATGGTCACGAATTGTGGAGTATCCCTATAGAGATTGGGAGAACATTAAGTGTCACCAGTGGCAGTATTCTCCCCGCTTTTGGTCAAGATGGCACCATTTACGCACAATTGGTTGACCTAAAGGGAAGAACGCTAGTCTATGCCATTTCTCCTCAGGGAAAGATTCTGTGGAGCAAAGAGATTAAGGAGAACTCAATTTATAAGGTAGAGCCACTAATTATAGGCAATCAATTGATTATTACCACCCAAAGCAAAGTACATAGTCTAAATATCAATAACAAAGGCAGTGAAAATTGGAGCTATGCTTATAGTAGTACAGATAGTCCAGTTACAGATGGGACAAATCTATATTTGTTAAGAAAGGACAATATTCAAGCAATAGGCATGACCGGTACTGAAAAATGGAGCTATGATATAGGATCAAATAATAGTGTTAAACTCGCTCCAGCATTTAACAGTGACAATAGCAAGATGTATATTAACTACAATAAAGAGGAAATACGAGTTTTGAACCCAGCTACAGGGGCAGTCATTTCTGAAGATCCCTTAAATGGATACACCTTGACCGAGAAGAATGCCAGTTTGGGCGAGTTGTTAATGGATGGAAAGGATACACTCTATGCCCTGGCATACTATACCGGATCGAAGGGAACCATAGGTGCTATTATTGCATTAAACCCTGATGGAACCCGGAGGTATACCTATGAAAGCGATCATTTGAGACTCTACGCTGTAGATGACGAGGGTTATGTGTATCTGCAAAAGCTAGTAGCTGAAGGCTTTGCTGTGCACGTAATCAATCCCTATGGAAATCAGGTAGAGACCATACCCGTCACCATTAGCAGTTTGGCGTCATATAACACCATGAAGGTATATGGCAATGTATTTATGGGTGCAAGGAAAAAAGCTGGGGACGTGCGGGTCTATGAAATCCAGCGAAAGATTGCAGATACGCCTAGCAGTATTGAAATATTAGAAAAAAACAAAGAGTTGGGCGTATATCTGAAGGAAAGCTTAGGGGTAGTGGTAAAAAATCCTCAAGGCGAAGCCATTATGGGACAAAAATTACAGTGGTCTAGTTCTAATCCTCAGGTGGTAGAAGTAAACGCCGACGGAACTTTCAACTGCAAAGAGCTAGGCAGCGCCACCCTGACCGTCACTTTAGAGGGGACTTCCATCAGCGACAGTACCACAGTACAGGTGGTAAATAAGCCTTCTGTGCCTTCCTCTATGGAAATCGTCTCTTCTGATGTAGACGTAAGGGTTCCTGGAAGCAAAATCGAGTTAAACCAGCCTTGTACCTTTGATACTGTAGTCAAAGACCAGTACGGAAAGGTAATGCCTGATGAAAAAGGCTATTTCTCAGCCAGCATGGCTCGCTTTACAGGAAATGAGTTCACTCCAATTAGCACGGGAACTGCCACTATCACCGCCGAGCTAAACGTAAACGACGACTATTTTATGCAGGCAGACAACTCCGTACAGGTCACTGTGGAAAAACGGGAAGCCAAGTTTAGCAGTGTACTGCCTAAGGAAAGCATTATGACCCTGCCAGGTTCTCTGACCCTAAAAACAGGAAATCAGTACAATGAGATATACAACCTAGAAGGAGTCACCTGGATCAGCTCTGATGAATCCATCGCCACAGTAGACGAGGATGGCGTCGTCACCGCACGGGACTATGGCACCGTTACCATTACCGCTACAGCCCCCGATGGAACGAAGGCAGTGGGGCAAGTGTCTATACTGCAATCCTTAGGGTATCAGTGGAATGTTCAATCTGCGTCTAATGTAAACTTGTCTTTTGGAGAACGCATCACCACGGATAGTAAGGGTAACGACTATTATATAAATCCTGATACGAAAACCATACAATCCGTAGACCCAGAAGGAAAGCCGAGATGGGAAAAAGCAAGCGACGTCGCCAGTAGCTATCTGAAGATAGGGCAAGGAGACAAGCTGTATTATATTAATAAGGACAATAAACTAATTTGTCTGGATTCTAGCAGTGGAAATGTCCTTTGGGAAACCACACCGGCACTAAATTCCTTGAGAGGTAACCTGCAGCAGGCTGCAGATGGTACCATGTATGTGGTAGATCAGGGGCGACCGGGTAATATTTACGCTTATAATCCTGATGGGTCTTTGAAGTGGATGTATACGGTAACCGATTCCGGCAGCATTTATTTGTCTCAGCAGTTTAAGCTGGACAAGGAAGGCAATCTCATATTTTTGGCACCCAATGGCAATGATATGGACTATTACAAAATCAAAGATGCTGGTACCGGCGCAGAGGTAATAGAAACCCATAAATACAGTAATTGCTTTATTGATTATAGGTATGATTTTCAGGTAGATGATGAAGGTACAGTATATTTCCAGTTCAGGGAAAAATCCGAGGAAGAGCTTAACCGCTATGGCATTTGTGCCGTAAAAGATGGAGATATCCTATGGAAATACTACCTGGATGAGGCTTATAGCCGTATATCTGCAAATAAAATAATATTATCTCCACAGGGAAATTTGTATTTTACTTCAGGAAGCCATTCTTTGTCGGATTCTAATAAAGTGGCAATCTATTCATTAGATCAAGATGGCAATGAAAATTGGATAAGAGAGTTGCAAGATCTTGTAAACCCAGGAGACAGTATAGTAGGTTCAGCAGATTTTGATGTGGACAAGGAGGGAAACATCTACATTCCCTTAAAAGAAAAAACAGGGACAACCATCACCAAGAGCATTGTGCTGGTACTAAATCCAAAGGGAGACATTACCAAGTATATCAGCTATAACCTCAGCAAATATAACAAGTTTGAATATATCAGTCTTTTAGGAGACAACGTTTATGTAGGAGGTTCATTAAAGGATCAATACATTGTGAAACTGCCTATAGAAAATAACCGAGACCATGTGGCTGATGAAATCAAGGTAACTGCCTCTAAAAGCAGCATTGTACAAGGGGACTATCTCCAGTTAAGTGCTAGGGTATATAGCCAGCTGGGAAATTCAATGCCCAATGAAACAATAAGATGGTCTAGTGATGATGAAACCGTGGCTACAACAGATGATCAAGGTAAGGTTACTGCACTGAAGCCAGGTTCTGTAAAAATTACTGCTACTTGTGACTCAAATGCCGAATTAATGAGTACAGTTACCTTAACCATAGTAGAAAAAGGCGCGCACTATATGAACCGTAGTGTACTAGATGAAAGAATCCAAACTATGATCAGCTACTATAAGGGAACTGGCATTGACGGAGATTGGACTGCCTTTGGATTAGGAGCCTTAGGAGAAGACATCAATAGCAAGGCGTATATGACCAATAACAAAACCTATATGGCTAGGCTATGGGATTATATAAGCTCTACCAAAGATTTAGGTCCAATGACGGAATACGAAAAATCTACTTTAGCCATTCTGTCAGGAGGATATGACCCTACAAACTTTGGTGCCATGAACCTGATCGAAAAAATCTATAATTATAAAAATCTAAACCAAGGAAACAATTCGGTAATGTGGGGACTCATCGCCTTAGACGCAGCGGGAGCCAAAGTACCGGAAACAGGGAGTAAATATTCACAAAAATACTTTGTGGACTTTCTACTGGAAAATACCTCCGGGGATGGATGGAGTCTCGTTACAGCGTCTCCACCAGATGTAGATATGACTGCCATGGCGATTACCGCTCTAGCACCTTATTATAATGGATGGGAGACCTATAGAAGCGAAGAAGTAAAAGTAGCTGTGGACAAAGCAGTGACTTGGTTAAAGACCATGCAAAACAAAAATGGAAGTTTCAGTTATACAGGAGGAGAGATCACCAATACCGAGTCTACCACCTGGGTAATTATTGCTTTAGCGTCCCTTGGCATAGATCCTCAAGGAGATGATTTCACCCGAGCCACTGGAAATCCAGTGTCTGCATTACTAGAGAACCAACTCTCTGACGGTACTTTTGAACATGAAAAAGGGCAGGGATCCAACGGTATGGCTACTTATCAAGGTTTGTACGGTATGGCAGCGCTAAAGCGCTTTAACGAAAAAGGCTACTCTGACATCTTCTACCACATAGGAGCAGAAGAACCAGTAAAAGTAGAAGCATGGATGGAACTCATCACAGACATCAACAAACTGCCAGAAAAAATTACCTTAAAAGATGAAAAAACGATTCAAAACTTACGAAAACGCTACGATGCCTTAGGAAAAGACAAAGAAAAAGTGACTAATCTAGATAGGCTAATAGCAGCAGAAAGAAGGATCGTCATACTCAAGGACAAGACAGCACCAGGGATTATTACCAACCTAAAGGATCAAAAAGTTGCCAATAAGACTTTAACCTTTACGGTAAAAGCAATAGACAATGTCAGTGGAGAACTGACACCAATAGTAAAACTTAATGGAAAAGAAATAGCAGGTAAAGCCTATAGCTACACGGTTACCCTAAAAGAAGGGAAAAACACTATCACCATAATTGCCGTAGATGAAAATGGCAATAAGGTAGAAAAAACTTACACAATTACCTACAAACCCAAAAAAGACCAAGATAACACAAATGACGGTAAGAAAGACGACGACAAAAAGAATGAAAACACCAGTACCGGTAAAAACACCAATACAAAGGTCAATACCGGTAAAAACACTAATACAAATACTGGTAGCACAAAGAATGAAACAACTTCATCGGCAAATAGAAGTACAGGTGGTACTAGCACAGGTGATAGCAGTACCGATAATGAAGAAGAAAGTACAGCAATTCAAAACTTACGAAAAGAAATCAGTGAAAAAATAGCAAAAGCAGAGCCAGGAACAACTGTAATCATCGACATAAAAGAAGGTCTCACTATCAACGCAGCCATGTTAGACGAGCTTAAAGAGAAAGAAAATGTCACAATAGTATTCAAAGGAGAGAATTACACCCTATCTTTTA
>NZ_WHNX01000011.1 GCF_009362815.1 Alkalibaculum sporogenes
AATGACAAGAAAGGATTCTAGTACCATATCAAAGGAAGTACGTAAACATTCAAAAGTTTCAGAACGTAAGAATATGGAATTTGCGCCTATTCCATGTGCGAAGAGAAGAGAATGCGTGTTAATGTATCTGTGTGATCATAACTGTGGAACAGAGTGCAAAATATGCTTGGTATGAGATGCATAGACGTATGTAAGGTATATGAACCTATTCAATGTGAAAAACTGCAAAAACCACCCTATGTATGTAACGGTTGTGGAAAGCGTACTGGTTGTCTTCTTGAGAAAAGAGTATATTCATCAAAGTATGCAGATGACTCATATAAAGGACTTCTAGTCTCATGTAGGGAAGGTATTAATCAAACACCTGAAAGTATTCAGAAAATGAATGATATTCTCACTCCGCTAATAAAAAAGGGTCAGTCAATTGCACACATATATGCAAACCACGCAGAAGAGTTAGGATGTTCTAGAAAGACAACCTATACTTACATTGATGCAGGTATCTTTGATGTCATAAATCTTGATTTAAGACGTCTTGTAAAATATAAAAAACGTAAAAAATCAACACAGAGCAGCGTCAAAGATAGGTTTCATCGTCAAGGTCGTAATTATGATCAGTTCCTGGATTTGGGCATACCCCATTCGAACTGTCCCAACTTCTACTGGACAAGGAATTACATAAACAACTCCATCTTAAGGCAATCAAACCAGATGATGTAACCCTTATGCCAGCATTATTAAGATAAA
Source organism: Alkalibaculum sporogenes (assembly GCF_009362815.1). Lineage (GTDB taxonomy): Bacteria > Bacillota > Clostridia > Eubacteriales > Alkalibacteraceae > Alkalibaculum_A > Alkalibaculum_A sporogenes. The sequence goes on from NZ_WHNX01000011.1 coordinate 748, forward strand.
ATAGTCGTAGCACAGGCAGAGATTTTACTGTATAGAACTTAGTCTTACACTAAGGCATGTGGAATTTAGTCTCGCACACTATTTTCAGATGCCTGTTTGCTATGCAGAAAAACCATGTTTTTTGTGCTAATACAGACATTGTAATATAAAAAAAGAGTTTTGTTAAGCTCAAAAGTGGACGTTAGTTCCACAGAAAATAAGGGGTTATGAAAAACTGGAAGTTAGTTTTTCATTCAACCAGAACAATCAACCCTAATATTCAATGTGATTTACAAAAATATTATAATTTATAGATAGCGTAAGATATAGTTATAAAAAGATGAGACATGTCCCTATGCTACTATAGCCTATATAACATGTGACACAAAATGATTTATCTACTTTATATGTACTAAAGCATATAATATTAATTGTAGCTTTTAATAAATTATTTTAACCATTTTTTTAAAATACCTCTTTTAAATAGTAAATAGAAACCCTATGGTTCTACTAAAGGGAGGTGGGAGCCAATATCACTATTGTTATTAATAGATGCTTTTCAAAAAGATAACAATACTTTTTTAGAAATTGTAGACTTATTCAAAAATTCGATAAAATTCTATTCTAGAAAATTAAATTACGATTGTGCAGAAACTGATTTAATCATTTTCTTGTTGGAATTATTGCGTAAAATAGATTTGAGTACTTTTAAAGCAAATGAAAGTCTTGATTATTATATAAAAAAATCAATTAAGCACGAATATATACGACTAAGTAAGAAAAAAATCACTGAATTAATAATTGAAAATGATTTCATTGAGGTAATTCAAGATGACCAATATAATGATCCATTTTCATTAATATATTTTACAGATATGATAGGGAATTTATCGCAGAGAGAAAGTAAAATTTTAGATTATAAATATAATCAAAAATTCACAGATACAGAAATTGCATCGCTACTTGGTTTATCAAGGCAGACAGTTTATAAATATAGAAAGAAAAGTTTAGAAAAATTAAAAAACACAATAAATATGTAAATAGAATAGATTTATCACAGGACATAACCTATCAACTCAGGTTATGTCTTGTGAGTTTATATAACTCTTACAGATTGCTAGAAAGTAAATTTCTATTATATCCAAAAAATAGTGTACAAAAATATATTACATATCCTTATTAATAATTGTAATAAATTTCAACGAGTAATCTGCTCTTTGAATCCGTAATTAGTAATACACAATAAAATGATATAAGGAGGAAATATAAATGGATATAATGGTTTATGCTGCGCAGGCGTGGTTAAATTTAACCTATAGAGGAAGGATTGGTTATAATGAAATCCCAGAAGATGGAATAACAGGATGGGCGACGATGTATGCTTTAACCAGAGCATTGCAAATAGAACTGGGAATAGCAGTTACTTCGGATAATTTTGGAAGCCAAACTATGGCAGCATGTCCTACGTTATCTGTAAATTCAATTCCTGAAGATATAACTGATAGCAATATCGTTAGAATTCTTCAGAGTGCCATGTACTGCAAAGGGTATAGTCCTGGAGATATTAGCGGTAACTATACTGTTGCAACAAAAGATGGGATTCAACAAATGCAATCACATGCAGGGTTATCAAATACAGATGGAGTAGCAACTCCATTGATTTTTAAAGCATTATTGACTATGGATGCTTATGTACTGTTACCTGGAGGAGATTCAAATATTCGCACCATACAGAGGAATCTAAACAGAGATTATTACCCTGCCATAGGAGGGCTCATACCCTGTGACGGTATTTATGGACGCAATACTTGTAAGGCAATGATTATGTCTCTGCAAATCAAGGGAGGAGTTGCAGTAGATGGTCTATGGGGTCCATCCACAGTCGCAACATTACCTGTTTTAGTTTACGGCAATAGCAATAGAGATTATAATTATCTATTGCAATATGCTCTTTATGCCAATGGTTTTAGTCCTAATGGATTTGATGGTCTATTTGGAAACGGGTGCAGAACAGCTGTACAAAATTTCCAAGAGTTTTGCATGATTACGGTAGATGGAATTGTGGGAGCAAGAACATGGGCGTCTTTAATGGTAAGTGCAGGAGACACCAGTAGATCGGCAACAGCATGTGACTGCAGTACAACAGTGACAGCACCACGGGCAGCAACTATTTATAATAATGGCTATAGAATTGTAGGAAGATATCTTACCGGAGGCTGGAAAGAGATTCAGCCAGGGGAAATCCAAACGATATTTAATGCAGATTTAAAGATTTTTCCCATATATCAGACGTCAGGAGACTCTGCTGGTTATTTTAATTATTCAAGAGGTGGTGTTGATGCGGTAAAAGCAATTGTAGCTGCTAAGAAAAATGGATTTAAGCCAGACACTACAATTTATTTCGCAGTTGATTTTGATGCATTAGACCATCATGTAACAAACAACATCTTGCCTTATTTCAGAGGGATCTACAATCAATTTACAAGTTCAAATCCCGGGTATAAAATTGGAATATACGGACCTAGAAATGTATGCTCTAGGATAGGAGGAGCAGGCTATTCAACCAGTAGTTTCGTCTCAGATATGTCTACAGGCTTTAGTGGAAACTTAGGATATAAACTTCCAAATGACTGGAATTTTGATCAAATACTAGAGTATTCTATTGGCAGCGGAGAGGGTCAGATCGCCATAGATAAAAATATATGTAGGGGAAACTATATGGGAGAGAGTAGCGTCATTGAATCTAGCGGAGTAACAACGTCAGATATAGTAGCATTAGCGAATAATTTAGATGGAATAATGAATAGATTAGGAATCACATTTACCTCACCAGAAGCAGAGATTGTATTAATAAATACACCACTGGTAAAAATAAGTGCGAATTTTTCCGTATCTAGTGTGTTTAGCGAAGGCGATGGCCTATTGGTAAAGGTAGAGAATGGTCAGATTGTCAGTGCTGAAGGTGAAGTTTTTGATGTTACAGGTGCATTTGATATTGATGGTGCAACTTTAGGAGCTAAAATTGCATCGTGGGAAGGTATTGATTTTAGTGTTAGTATGACAACGACACCTACTGGTACCAAAATCAGATTAATCAATCAGTACAACGCTGAATACTTTGACCAAATAGGATATTTAACTGAACAATTGACGATAGAATTTAAAAGTCTTAACGAAATCCTTTTGGAAACTCAAATTTCCGCCGCCTTTGATGATATATTGGAGTGGGTAGATGAGAATTCAGGTTTAATTCTTGGTATTTGTATTGTTGCTGTAGTTATAGCAATCATAGGTCTTTTGGGGATAGGAATAAGCACTATAGCAGCTGCAATAGCATCATTTGCATCAGCGCTGATGACTTATGGTATGATCATTGTATTTCTAATGTTTTTTACTAACAAAATATTTGAAGAGGATATAACTTAGATCTTAAAAGGGTGCCTCACAATAATGTTATGAGGCAACCTTTTGCTTATACGAAATATCTTTTATATTTTATGTTGGTAGGATAGCATTTATTAATAATTAAATTAGTATAATGGGAAACAAGCTTACAGAATTCATCTATTTCAATAACTTCGCAAGGAATATATATAATTTCGTCAGAAATTGTACGTATTATAACATAGGCATTGGTAACATATATATCATATAGAGATTTCCATGTAAAATATTTTTTTCCATAACAAGTCTCTGTCTTTATTCCCGTATCTATTATCAAAAGGTTTGTTGTTTGAAATGTATTTTTGTATATATCCGATTCAAATACTCTCTTTCGCAAACTTTTCTTTAATGTTTTGTTTCTATATTTACTAAATATAATCTTATGAAATAAAAAAACAAATAATGTCCCAATCATTAAACCAACTCTCATGGGTGAAAAGATTACACATATTAATAATAAGATTAATAAAGAGATAAGAAAAGGCTTTAACAAACTTCTAACGGCATCGGAGTTAAGTATATGAGAATGATGAAACTGTAAAAAATTATCTTCGTTTATTTTGTAACGAACATCCAATTAATATCACCTCAACTAAATATTATATCTGGTACTTTACTACTGATTTTTAAGTCCGTGTTTTTTATTACCATGTCTAGAAAATTTTTTCGAATATCTTCTTTGATACTATTCGAACCAATAAAAATAAATTCTCTCATATATGTAGTAATATAGATATTATTATTTATGAAATATAAATTTGTTAATGTGTTCCATTTAAAGAATACTTTACATAAATTTGTTATTAATTCGATTCCATCTTCATTTATCTTCAGTGATGTATGCAAAAAACAATTATCAAATATTTTTAACGAATACAACTTTAGAATATTATTTTTATAAATTCGAGATACGACAAAGGGAGTTGATGTGAATATTAAAAATAATACAAATAATCCTATTCGAGTATAATTATTATACGTGGTTACAACAAAAATAAGAAAATAGAATATGGCAATCAAATCTATTGTAATATACCACCCTACATAGAGAGGTGTTTTTTTGTAATGCGATAAATAAAAGTCAATAAATTCTTTTCTCGTAACTTCATATTGTAGTTCTATTGTCATCTCCTCCTATTCTAAATAATTAATTTCTTGTTGTTTAAGTACAGCATAAATCTCAGAAATTTTGCGGGGGCTTTGTAGATTCTATAATATCTTCATCCACAATTCTCAACAAATCATTAAACATCATCCCACCTTTTATATACTTATAGTAAGCTTCTTCCAAATCTTTATTATTCTTAGCATCCATATAAAGATTTTTAGCTTCATCAAGCCAATTATACAGAATAGGGATTTCTTCAACTCCTCCTTGTATTTTTTCTATATAACTTATATTATGTTCTATGTCAGGCATTATCAAAAGTTCCCAACTAGCCATATTACTATCTTTCAATGTTTGAAGATCTGCCTCTGAAGGCTTAGGAAAATCAAATACTGGAGAACCAGCTTTAATCGCATAGTGTTCTGTTAACTCATTTCCGAGCAATAATTTAAAGTATAGGAGGGTTTGCCTTTCTTCATCTGTAATCTCTTTGTTAACATCTATATCTATTAACAGTACTTTTATTTCAGACAAAGTTGGATCTATTGGGCTAGTATGATTGTTTTCTGAATTTGTTGAATTGAGAATATCTTGAGGAGAATTCAACAATAAACTTAAAGACAAAATTAAAAGTACTACTGAAATTACTAGAACCGTTTTTTCGGTTTTTCTCCGATACTGTAGTATATTTTTTATCCGCTGTTTAATACTACTGCCTTTGAAAAATAGGGAAACTTGTTGATTCCCACTCGTATTTATTGCTAATAAGGTTTTTGAGTAATTAGTACGAATATCCTCTTCATATTTTTTTAAGACGCTTTCATCACAAGACATTTCCATATCTCGAATCATCAGGAAATAGCAAATCCAAACAATAGGATTAAACCAATGAACGACCAACGTAATTGCAGATAATAACTGGATGAGATGATCTTTTCTCTTAATATGGATTTGCTCATGTTTAAGAATATAACTGAGTTCTATTTCATTTAAATACATAGGTATATAAATTCGTGGTTTAAGTACCCCCAATACAAAAGGTGTCTTTATTTGATCAGATTCAAAAATATTTCCTTCTTTACATGTAGCTATTGCTACTTGCTTTTTAAGAATTCGATAGGAGGTTATTCCATAGAACAGAAAGGCAAAAATTCCCGCTATCCATACAAGAAGTATGATATCAACAATGGACAATGTAAATAAATGCGGTATTTTCGATTGCTGAAATGTATCAAGATTTTGTGATACTCCAATTTTTCCATTGCTTTGCCAAGTAGGATTCATTTCTATTGCCTCAATATCAGAAGCTCTTTCAGTAAAGGTATATATCAAATTATTTGAAGGTGGTAACAAGCTGACTTGGCTATAAAAAGAAAAGGGGGAAACCAATCTAAAAAAAACTACAGCCCAAAGAATATAAGAATATAATTTGGGAGAATGAAAGAATATGAGTATTGAGCGAAATATTAAAACCACAATCGTAACATAACTTGCCATAAGACTCATGTTCAACACTGTAAAAAAGATATCTTTCATCTCGTCGCCTCTTCAATCATTTTTTTTATTTCTTCCGCGTCTTTCAAAGAGAGAGTTTTATCATTCAAAAAAGCAGTAATAAAAGCTGGCAAAGAACCGTTAAATGATTTTTCAACTAATTCATTACATTCATACTTTTGCATATCTTCTCGTTTTACTAAAGCGACGACAAAAGTATTTTCATTTTTAACGATTTCTCGTTGTGCAAGTTTTCGTAATACAGTGTAAGTGGTAGACTTATTCCAAGCCAGTTTTTCCAGACATACTTTAACCAATTGTGTGGAGTTGATAGGTTCCAATTCCCAAACAATATCCATAAATTTATATTCCGCATCAAAAAGTTTGTTTTTCTTCATATTTACCAATTCCTCTTACTTTTTTATTTTGATACCAATTTTAGTTTATCTCAATAAACCTCACGAGTCAATATGTTATTAATTTTTATTAAATATTGTGATTAAATGTTTTATTCACTTGTTCCTCGCTAGATCAACTAGTTAAATACTTAATAAAACAGCACAAATAATAGAAATTTATTTATGCTGTTTAATTTATTATCTCGTATTTATAGCATAACTACCAGAATCCATTGTAATATCTCTTACTCGAACATATAGTCCAGTTGTTTCTATTACTATACCACTAGCATTTTTATAACCCCAACATCTTAGTCTATTGAAATTATTAAAATTAGCATTATTTGAATAAGTGTACCCTTGACCTCCTCCTATTATAACTCTATGGTTTTGCGGTAAAGTTTTTTGAGTTTGCCAATTTCCATTTACTAATTTTTCTAAATACGTTTCTTTTCTTAATCCGTAATGAGATCCACCTGCATATGCATAACTACTTCCATATACAGCTTTATTAAAATTAGGCAAAGAGTATAATTTATCACCATATCCATTTACTACTTCGCCTTCTTTTGGGAAACCATAATTATCTGTAAACATTGAAGTCATTACAAATGATCCTGTATTTCTATAGATATAGAAGAATGTTCTCCATTGACCCGCTGCATCCACGCTTTCATCTGGAAATAAAAATATTTGTCCGTTTGTAACAGATATCGGTTGTTCTCCTATTCCCATTGGCTCATAAGTTCTTGAACTTGATCCTCCATTTTTATGCCTAAATATATAAGCAACTGCCATTTAATTTCACCTCTATTTAGTGTTTGTTTTTGAATATATATTTCTTTAATATAAAAGGTAAAGATATATAGAATTGTAAATGTTTTTATTAAATATTATTAAATTTATATGTAAAACAATAGGGTATTTAAGGAATGCACTAAGAGGTTTTTTGTATGTATAAAATCAATGGTACAAATCGGTTGTCAAAAATTATAAAGATTGGTACACTTAATATCATTTGTTTTGTAAACCTATTGATTATCATGTTACGTCATAGTGTATATTAATATTTCAAAGGTGATGATTAAATGAAGATTACACTTATGCGCTCAGATGAGAGCGATGATTATTTATATTTTGTGAGTAATAAAAACCTTTTGACTCTCCAGTTACAGGAGCTTGTAGAATAAGTTATGATAAAGGAAGTGAGTGAATGTACCGTATCGGCGATTTTTCAAACTATCATTAAAGAATTACCTGAATGTATTGTTTATTCCAAAAGAATGACCGTGCCAAACTACGACTCATATTTCGAGCTTATTCCTGCAATAGGAAAGGCAGTATCAGAGAAATATCCAGATCTCAAGTGTATTGTTCCCGAATACTGCTTCATCATCTATCTTGATAATGAGTACAAAGAAAAGGACATCCACGTGGAGTACTGCGAAGCGATTGACAAAATGAAAGATGACTTTGAAGACGTTAAATTTAAGAAGATGGAAAAGGTTACTGCTATATCAGTTATGCACAAGGGTGCATATGCTGGACTAGCTCATGCCTATGCATACGCTTTCAAGTGGATTGATGAAAACGGCTATGCAGTCGCTGACAGCCGACCAAAGGTGCGCCCCTACGCATTAATAATGCTATATCGTAGGGGAGACCTTTGGTCTCCCGCTGTATGACACAATATTCTAAAAATGCGAAAAATTATGGACAAATAATTGTTTATCATACTGATAAATAGGAATTTGTAGAAAAGATTATATACCCCTTAGTATAGTTGTCTGCATTTGTAGGCAGCTTTTTTTAAAAAACTTTGTAACGAAATCATATTTCATTAGTTAGTGAGGTGAAAGGAGGATTTAACTTTGGAATTTGAACAAGTATATAAATTGTATTTCAAAGATGTATATATATATCTGTATGGTTTATCACAAAATAAAGCCGTTGCCGAAGATATTACACAAGACACATTTTTAAAAGCAATGAAGAACATTCATACATTTGACGGACGAAAAGAGATTAAAGCATGGCTTTTTACCATCGCACGAAATACATATTATACAGAGTATAATCGCCAAAAACATTTCTCGTCTTATGAGCTTGAGGACAATGTGGATGGTAAAACTAATGTTTTGGATAATTTGATATTAAAAGAACAATCTATTTTGATACTAAAAATTTTGCACAATATGAGCGAACCATATAAAGAAGTTTTTATGTTAAGATTTTTCGGCAGTCTATCTTTTAACAAAATAAGCTTAATTTTTACCAAAACTGAAAGTTGGGCGAGAGTTACTTATTACCGAGCTAAAAAACAAATATTAGAACAAATGGAGGGAAATCATAGTGAATAAAATAAACTGCAACATTGTAAAGGATATTTTGCCTTTATATGCTGATAACATTGTCAGCGAAGACACAAAGAAACTTGTTGAAGAACATCTGCTGAGCTGTAATGACTGTAAAAAGGAACTTTCATTATTAAAATCCGATTTAGAAACACCTACAGTTGTTATAACTGAAAAAGATGACATAGAATTTCTGAAAAAAATAGGTTTAGATATAAAGAAAAAACGAGTATTTAATGCAATACTCTCAGCAACTATTTCAGCCATCGTTGTAATATTATCATTTGCATATCTAACTGCACCTGAATATATACCCTATACTCAATCATCTGAGATTATTACTGTAGATGAGAATAATAACAGTGTAACGCTTTCTTTTGTTGGAGAATATGAACTAACACAAAGTGAGCAAGGAATATATAATATTAGTATTTATAATACTGCATGGAATGAAATTATTGACGCTACAAGATCCCAGACCATTACAGTAAACCCAAATAATGAAGAAGTGAGCACGATTTATTATGTGTCTAACGGAGGAGAAGAGGATAAAGTAATATATGGTAAAAATCTAATTTCTAATGGCGGTGTTATTACCTTGCCACGATTGTTTTTGAATTACTATATTACTCTTGGCATGTTAATTACATTTGTTTTGGTAGTATTCTTTCTAATATTCAGAAAGAAAGAAAAAGTTAAAGCTATCATAGTAAAGATTCTATTTGTTCCTGTTTCTTACTTTGTAAGTCATGTTATGATTACAGGATTTAATGCTACCTCATACTCAGCAACTCGTGATTTTTATTTGATTTTGCTTTTAGTAATACCTATTTATTCTCTATTTTATATTTTGTATAAAAAGAAACATTCGAAATTTAGGCACTAACTGTTATGAGCATAACACGAAGTTCATAAATTCCAATTTGTAGTCTACTGTAATAAATTTAAGACTATATTTACACATAAAAAGACTATGCGAAAACATAGTCTTTTTTGCTTGTGATCCTATTTAATTTACTTTGGTTTGCACCTCAAAAGAGAACATGTTATATAAGAAGTGGTTGGTTTTTAAACTTTATGAATTTTACGCTCGGTGGGTTTTCGTGACTCTTAATCTTCTCTCAACTTCACAATCTTTGCAGCACTACGCTTTTGGTCATCGCTGATGGCAGCGTAGTGTTTTTTTGTAGTGTTGACGTCTTTGTGTCCCAATACGTCGGCTACTAGGTAAATATCTCCTGTCTCTCTATAGAGGTTGGTGCCATAGGTGCTTCTTAATTTGTGAGGGGAGATGTTTTTTAATGGGGTTATAATGCTGGCGTATTTTTTTACTAATTTTTGGATAGCACTTACTCCTAAGCGTTTTCTTTGAAGTGATAGGAAAAAGGCATTTTCATGGCCAGGGTAGGGGATAATGCTTTCTCTAACGGATATGTAATCTGTTAGGATTTTTTGAACTTCATCGCTAAAGTAAAGAATAGTTTCACTTCCACCTTTACGAATAATTCGAAAGCTGTTATTTTCAAAATTAAAGTGTTGTATTTCTAATCCAACACATTCGCTTATACGGATACCAGTACCTAATAATAGGGCAATTAAAGCTAAATCTCTTTCTTTATTGTGTTCATGATATTTCTTTTGTGAGGCAGATAAATTTTCACCTGTCTCAATAGTATCTAGTAAATTAGCTACTTCATCAACTTCTAAGCGAATTATAGCTTTTTCTTTGCTTTTAGGTAGATCTACTAGTAGGGCAGGGTTGCTTATTATTAATTCTTTTTTAAAGAAGTATCTATAGAAAGTTCTTATAGTTGAAAGTTTTCTAGCTTTTCCACTATTTGAATTTGTATAGGTTATAAATTGATCTGGATTTTTATAGTTGGGTAGGGAGTAGAATGATAAAAACTCCATAAACTTCTCTATATCGATTGAAGTTATCACATCTAAATCTTCTATATTTAATTCTTTCATCTTTTTTCCATAAAAGTTTTCTAATTCTTCGGTAATATAATAAAAGAATGTTCTTAAGTCAAAAGCATAAGCAATCCTTGTTTTAATAGAAGTATTTGGTTCAATTCCTCTGAAAAAGGTTTCTACGAAAGTTGGCAAATCATTGATTAATTTTCTCAATTTAATAGTTAACTGAGTATTTTGATCTTTTGTAAATGTATCCATTTTCATTTTTAATCATCCTTTTGTATAAAAATTTGATCTGAGGTGATGGGTAAATTGTACTAATATGTAATTTGAAAGTCTAACAGCATTTTAGCCAATAATATGTTATTGAAGGATAACATGGTATTTATGGAAATTACTATAGTAAAATTGTATCACAACTATCTGTTAAACACAAGTTTAATGTAAAGTTGACAAAAGAAAAGGGTACTTTTTTATATTTTACATTCTATTAGAGATTTTCATAAGTTTTTCTACTTTGTTAGTATAAAGAATTTGTTTTTGTATCAATAATTAAAATAATAAAAGATTTACTAATAATATATAGTTTTAACTCTAGTGCAGTCTCAAACTTTGATATACGCCTTCATTTATATAATACATTGGTAGAAGACTAATATTATTAGTGTAAAAATTTAATAGCTTTAAAACGCAATTATGGGCTCTGTATTTTTACTGATAATAAATCAGTTTCTCTCTTTATAGTATTTCTGAGATTTTGAGAAGAGATTCTATTTTTAATACTTGGATTCTTATCTACATGACTTTTAATTAAATGTTGTATAGTACGTTTACTAATTTGACTTTTACGCTGACTTAAAAAAAGATAATCACAATTAGCATTTTTTCTCTCATTATTTAAATAATCATATATAATATTTTTACACTCATTATTCAATAAAACAATTTTATCATCGTATCCTTCTTGATTAATAACTATATGATTATTTTCTAAATCCAAATCATATAGTTTAATATTTATTATCTCTATAAGTCTTATACCTGAATATACAAATAATAGTATAATTGATTTATCTCTGAGTGGGAATTTTCCACCGATGCTATTTACTAATACTAATGCATTATCAAGTTCTAATTGTTGAGAAAGCTTATTTGTTTTTTTAGGTACATCTACATTATCACAAGGGTTTTTATCTAAGTATCTCTTTGTATTAACTAGATAATTAAAAAAAGATCTTATACTAGATAATTTCCTAGCTTTTGCTGCTTCGCTATTGTTCCTATTATTTGAAATATAATTCATAAATGCGATTATGTCAACAATAGATGTTCTAGATAATAGTTGTATATCTACATCTATTATATCGATTGAATCGAAATGTGTAATGTTAATAGTAAATAATCTGGTTTTTAAGTACTTTAAAAACAATACTATATCATATGAATACGCTTTAGCAGTTTGAGGTCGTATTTTACCTGTTTCAATTAATGTGTTTATATATTCATTTAAAATATCTGGTGTATTTTTATCCACCTTATCACCTACCTATTTTTAGCTAAATATAGTAGTCTCAGATGCCTACCTAGCTGGCAGCCAATTGGCTTCTGTTTACAAATAGTATATCATAAATAATAACATTGCGCGAAATATTATTTAACGCAATGTTACATACAAGTATATCTTTATCTTTAACAATAAATAATAAAATTACTTATTGACTTATTTCCTTCCCGCCTTTATAATAATAAATGTACTATTTTTAGGGGTATAGCTCAGTTGGTAGAGCAGTGGTCTCCAAAACCACGTGCCGATGGTTCAAATCCTTCTACCCCTGCCAAATTTAATCATTAGTTGTATGTATATAAATAAGATCTCACAGATCTTATTTTTTTTATCGCGAAGACAATGAGCCAAGCGGCTGCGTCGAAGACGCATTTTCATAGAATTGAAAGTTTGGCCAGCTTGCTGAGTTAAACAAGAAATTCTATGAAAATACTACGTCGAAGACGTAGAACATTTGGCGACTGTCCGCGTAACCAGGAGAAACTCGCGAAGCGTGTTTCTCGCTGAGTTAAACAAGAAATTCTATGAAAATACTACGTCGAAGACGTAGATCGTTTGGCGACTGTCCGCGTAACTATAAGTTCTTATTTTTTTAATGTAAAGAAATAGCGTGACTACGCCTCATACAATACCAACAACATATCTATTAGCTCTCCACGAGATAGTTTTATGGATTTTGCGGCGATTACAGCTTCAAACAATTTATCTTCTACTATTTTCACTTGATTTTCTTTTACCATCTCATTGTTTTGGGCTGTTATATAAGATCCTTTGCCAGGTACTGTGGAGATATACCCTTCTTTCTCTAAGTCGTCATAAGCTCGCTTTATGGTTATTATGCTAATCCCTAGATCCTTGGACAGTTTTCTAATTGAAGGCATCATTTGCCCTTCTTTAAGCTCGCCTATCATAATAGATTCTTGAACTTTGCCAACTATTTGTTCGTATATTGGTTTGTCACTAGTATTTGAAATAGAGATATTGATAAAATCACTCCTTTAGATTACTGTATATACACAGACGTTCCGCACTGTATATATACAATATACACAGATGAAATTCATCTGTCAATAGCTATACAATGTGAAATGTTAGAATTACATTTACTTCGTACAAGAAGGTGTCTTCGACGCGTTTTAAAGAATATAGGATAACGAGCTAGTCAAACTATCTATCTTATAAAACAAATAAGCTCCTAGACATAGCCTAGAAGCTTATTTGTTAATGAATAAAGTTACATTTTTAAACGTGGACCTCCCCTTTTTCTCCTAGAAGATCTTGATTTTCTGTTAAGATAGGATTGATTATATCATTTATAAACTCTACAACTTGTTCTGGTGCTCGCCCAATGTATTTATTAGCATCTAATACATCGTCTAATTCGCCTTCATTTAGATTAAAGCTTGGATCATTTTTGATTCTTTCTATTAAATCGTTACTCTTTCCTTCTACTTTTACCATTTTGCCTGCTTCCATAGAATGAATTCTGATTCTTTCATGCAATTCTTGCCTATCTCCACCTTTTTTAACACCTTGCATAATAATATTTTCTGTAGCCATGAAAGGTAATTCCTCTTCAATGCGTTGTTGAATTACTTTTTCATATACTACTAAACCTTCTGAAATATTTAAGCATATGTTTAGAATGGCATCTACTGCTAAAAAAGATTCTGGTATACTTATTCGCTTGTTAGCAGAATCGTCAAGAGTTCTTTCAAACCATTGAGTAGAAGCAGTAATTGCTGGATTTAAGGCAGTTACAATAACATAACGAGCCAAGGCACCTATTCTTTCGCTTCTCATTGGATTTCGCTTATATGCCATTGCAGAGGATCCTATTTGATTTTTTTCAAAAGGCTCTTCTATTTCTTTTAAATGTTGAAGAAGTCTCATGTCATTACTGAATTTATATAAGCTTTGTGCAATCCCACTTAGAACATTACAGACTTGGCTGTCGTACTTTCTTGAATAAGTTTGCCCAGTTACTTTATAAGATTCTTTAAATCCCATTTTTTCTGCTACCATGCGGTCTAATTTCTTAATTTTTTCATGATCACCTTCAAATAACTCCATGAAGCTTGCCTGCGTGCCAGTAGTTCCTTTTACGCCTCGAAGTTTTGTGTTACATAGTAGATGATTTAAATCTTCTAAATCCATGACTAAATCTTGAATCCAAAGACATGCTCTTTTTCCAACAGTTGTTAATTGTGCTGCTTGAAAATGTGTGAAACCTAGAGTAGGCATATCTTTATATTTTAGGGCAAATTGTGATAATTTATCAATACAGTTAATAAGCTTTTTCTTCATTAATTCTAAGCCTTGTGTGTATTGGATAATATCAGTGTTATCTCCTACATATGCGCTAGTTGCGCCAAGATGGATAATGCCTCCTGCTTTTGGACACTGATGGGCATATGTGTGTACATGAGCCATTACATCGTGTCTAAGTTCCTTTTCTTTTTCTTTTGCCATTTTATAATCTATATTAAAAATATTAGCTTCAAGTTCGTCGATTTGTTCTTGCTCTATAGGTAAACCCAATTCTTTTTCACATTTTGCAAGGGCTACCCATAATTTTCTCCAAGTAATAAACTTATTATCAGCTGAAAAAATAAATGACGCTTCTTTAGAAGAATATCGTTGGATTAAAGGACTTTCGTATTCATTTGTAGGCATATTTACACTCCCAACTCAATAAATTTTTCTATTCTGTCTAAACCTTTTTTGATTTCTTCCATTGTTGTAGCGTATGAAACTCTCACAAAAGTATCTATTCCAAATGCTATTCCAGGCACTAATGCAACTTTTGAATCTTCTAGTAATGCATCGGCAAGTTCAAGAGAAGTTCTAATGATTTTTCCGTTATAGGTTTTATTAAGTAACTTAGATATATTTATGAAAACATAAAAAGCACCTTGTGGATATATATAAGAAAGAGATTTCATACCATCTAATCTTTCTACCATATATTTCCTTCTTTGGTCGTACTCTTTGTGCATCTCTAAAAATACTTCTTCGTTACAATTTAACGCACCTATTCCAGCATATTGAGTTATAGAAGAAGGATGTGATACAGCATGACCTTGTATATTTCCCATAGCCTTGATTACTTCACTATTTCCTGCAGTATAACCTAATCGCCATCCAGTCATAGCATAATCTTTACTCATTCCATTGATAAGGATTGTAAGATGTTTTATTTCAGGACTAATCTCAGCAATGCTGATATGTTGATTGCCATCATATACAAGTCTTTCATAGATTTCATCTGATATAACGTAAATATTATGGTTTACTGCGACTTCTGCTATACTTTCTAACTCTTCTCTAGAGTATACGGCTCCTATTGGATTGCTTGGGCTATTAAGTAAAAGAGCTTTAGTCTTATCAGTTATCGTCGCTTCAAGTTCCTTTGCAGTGATTTTAAAATTATTAGACTCTTTAGTTTGGATAATTACAGGTACTCCTCCTGCTATTTTAATAATTTCAGGGTAACTTACCCAGTAAGGAGATGCCATAATTACTTCTTCTCCCGAATTTAAAATAGTTTGAAAAGCAGTTGACAAACTGTGTTTTGCGCCACTGTTTACTATTATTTGGTCAGCAGTATAATCTAAATTATTGTCTTTTTTAAGTTTAGTTGCTATTAATTCTCTTAGCTCTAATACTCCAGTCGCAGGCGTGTATTTAGTATAACCTGCTTCAATAGCTTCTATTGCAGCTTTTTTTATTGGTATAGGTGTATCAAAATCCGGCTCCCCAGCACCAAATCCAACTACATCATGTCCTTGCATTACTAATTCTTTAGCTTTTGCTGTAATTGCCAAGGTCATGGAGGGTTGAATATTTTTTGCTTTTTCTGATATCATGTTTTTCACTTTATAACCTCCATTTAAGTATTAACTATATATTGAAACCATAAGACTTTCAAGCATTCGAATTGAATCGTTTATAGGTCCATGATAGTTTTTCTTGAGTATAGGAAGGTATCTAGTACCTTCTTCAGTAATTTTATAGTACCTAGTTGATCGTTTGACAGGATCACTCCATCTTCCAATAATATAACCTTCATCTTCTAATTGTCTAAGTAAAGGATATATCATTCCGGGACTAGGAGCCCATTGTTCATTTAATATGAGTGAAATATTGTCGATTATTTTATTGCCGTATAATTCTTTTTCACTTAACATATTTAGAATCAACAACTTAACTAAAGCAGTCATACTTATTTTAAATAAAGCATTTCTATTTCTTCCTTTTCTTATTGGCATTTAAGCACCTTTGCTTCTTTCATATTTTCAACATAAGTATATGGAATTTTCACAGTGCCTATAAAAGGTTTTCTTGTTGGGTCGCTTGAGTGACAATCTGAACCACCAGTGATTAGCAAATTATTATTTTTTGCCATGTGATAATATTCTACATTGTTTTGTGAAGTGTGCTTATAATGATAAACTTCAATTCCGTCAATTTTCATTGAAATAATATCTTCTATTAAATTTTGAGTTTTTATAAGTCCAGGATGTGCTATAACAGATATTCCTCCAGCATTATGGATACTCTTAATAGCTTCTTGTGGCGAAAGTTTAAATCGTTCAACATAGTATGGACTTCCAGGGAGCATATACTTTTTAAACGCGTCGTTTATTGAATCAGCGTAACCCTTTCGTATCAGCATTTGAGCAAAATGAGGTCTTCCAATAGAGTTTCCTTTACTAACAGTTAATAAATCATCTTCACTGATATCAATCCCATTTATATTAAATACTTCAATCATCTTTTGTGCTCGATGAATACGTTGGGTTTGCATATTTTGAATAAACTCACTAAAGGGTTCATCAGTAAGTTCAAATAAGTAACCTAGGATATGAATTTCTTCCCCTTTATATACAGTACTAAATTCAATGCCAGGTATTATCTCGACTTTATAATTATCACAATTGGCTACTGCTTCTTTGACCCCATCAATTGTATCGTGATCTGTTATAGAAATGGCTTTTAACTTTAAATTAGTTGAGTGATGTAAAATTTCTTTAATAGTTAAATTACCATCAGAATAGTTTGAGTGCATGTGTAAATCTGAATAAAACAAATTAATTTCTCCTTTAATTCTAAGATATTATAACATAAAAGATGGTAAAGTGTCGTTTATTCAATAACTTTTATGAAATTGTCTATAGCTTCGCACTTTCCAGTTTTTTCATTGATCTCTACATATAGTCCGTTTATTTGCATTATACCAGTGGCAATTTCAAATTTTACAGGTCTCCTACTTTTAAGATGTTGAATTATTATATCTTTATCTACTCCTAAAACACCATCAAAAGGTCCAGTCATGCCTACGTCAGTGATATATCCTGTTCCCTGAGGTAGAATTCTTTTGTCTGCTGTTTGAACATGAGTGTGTGTACCGTATACAAGAGATACTCTTCCATCTGAATAGTAACCCATAGCAATTTTTTCCGATGTGGCTTCACCATGAAAATCGAGGATTATTATTTTACACTTTGAGGATATTTCTTCTAAAATAGCGTCTATTGTAGTAAAAGGACAAATTAAATTATTAAGATATACTATACCTGAGATATTTATAACGCCAATTTTTATACCATTTTTCTCAAATATAGTATATCCTTTTCCTGGACACGGGTCAGGATAATTGGCAGGTCTAATTAAATTTGTATAATCGTCTATATAATTTACAATATCTTTTTTATCCCACACATGGTTACCCATGGTTATTATATCTACTCCATTTTCAAAGAACTCTTTAGCGTTTTTTTCTGTTAATCCATTCCCTCCAGAGGCATTTTCACAGTTTGCAATAGTTATATCTACTTGATATTTACTTTTTAAATTAGTTAATTCTTGTTGTATAATATTTCTCCCGGCACGTCCAACAACGTCACCTATTATGAGTATTTTCAAAAAAACTTACCTCCTGTATTCTAACTGTATTTATTATAGCATATTGTTAGTATTTATGGTCTGTGCAATTCTATTATTGAGAAATATACAAAATAAATAGAGAGCTTTCGCTCTCTATTTATTTTGCATATTCTATTGACCTTGTCTCTCTTATTACATTTACTTTAATTTGACCAGGATAGTCAAGCTCATCTTGAATTTTGCTTGCTATTTCTTTTGCTATATGTATCATTTCTACATCGTCTACTTGGTCAGGTTTCACCATGATTCTGACTTCACGGCCTGCTTGTATAGCAAAAGTTTTTTCTACTCCCTCGAAGGAGTTAGATATTTCTTCCAGTTTTTCTAATCTCTTTATATAAGAGTGTAGTGTTTCTCTACGTGCACCTGGTCTTGCAGCTGATACTGCATCCGCAGCTTGCACTAAAACTGCTTCTATAGAAGTTGCTTCTATATCTTCATGATGAGCTTCTACAGCGTGTATTACTTGAGCAGATTCTTTGTGTTTCTTTAATATATCTACACCTATTGCAACATGTGGACCTTCTACTTCATGGTCTACTGCTTTTCCTATATCATGTAATAATCCAGCTCTTTTAGCAATTTTTACATTAGCACCTAATTCTTCTGCCATAATTCCAGCTAAATGTGCTACTTCTATAGAATGTTTCAATACATTTTGACCATAACTAGTTCTAAATTTCAGTCTACCTAATAATCGAATGATTTCTGGATGAAGACCATGAATGCCAGTTTCAAAACTTGCGGCTTCTCCATCTTCTCTAATTCTATTATCTACTTCTTTTCTCGCTTTATCGACCATCTCTTCTATTCTAGCAGGATGGATTCTTCCATCTATGATCAGTTTTTCTAAAGCAACTCTAGCGATTTCTCTACGGATGGGATCAAAACCAGAAAGTATAACTGCCTCTGGTGTATCATCTATAATAAGATCAATTCCAGTAAGAGTTTCTAATGTTCTAATGTTTCTACCTTCTCGACCTATAATCCTACCTTTCATCTCATCATTAGGCAAAGTTACTACAGATACAGTAGTTTCTGCTACGTGATCAGCTGCACATTTTTGTATTGCGTAGGACAAAATTTCTTTTGCTTTTTTATCACCATCTTCTTTAGCTTGGGTTTCAATTCTTTTTATTAATAATGCAGATTCTCTTCTAATTTTCTTCTCAACATCATGCAATAAGATATCTTTTGCTTCTTCTAAGGTCAAACCAGAGATTCTTTCTAATTCTTCCATTTCTTTTTCAACTAATTCATTTATCGTGTCTTCTTTTAAAGCTAATTCACTTAACTTTGATTGTAATGAGTCTTCTTTCTTCTGTATAGAGTCATTACGTTTGTCGACATTTTCTTCTCTTTGTATTACTCTTCGTTCAAGTCTCTGTAATTCATTTCTTCTTTCTCTATTTTCTTTATCAACTTCTTGTCTTAAACTATGAATTTCTTCTTTGGCAGATAAAAGGGTTTCTTTTTTTTGAGTTTCGGCTTCTTTTAAAGCGTCTTCTACAATTCTATTAGCTGTTTGCTCAGCACTTTCAATCTTACCTTCAGCAATATATTTTCGAACTAAATAGCCTACAACAAGTGCTATAATAATTAAAATCGGAATTACAATGAATATACTATTTCCTAAAGCTTCTAACAAATTACTTACACCTCCTCCTTTTCAATTTTAGACAAAAAAATAACTTTATAAACTCTAATTAACTTAAGGATACCTCTAAGTACTTTCACTTAGTAGGGTCAAACAATATTAATTTTATACTTTTTTAAAATTAGTGTCAAGCTGATAAAAATTACGGTAACCGATAAATAGGTAAAAAGAAAGTATCTTTACCTAAAATAGGTAGGATACTTTTTATTCATAAGTGCTTATTTATTCTTCAGCGTCTGATTTTGCTGTATCTTGCGTTTTACTTCGATTAAGATTAAATTTTTCTCTTAATAAACTTTCAACTTCCAAGGCTAACTCAGGATTTTCTTTTAAATGCTGTTTAGAATTTTCTCTACCTTGACCTAATCTTTGATTATTATATGAATACCAAGCACCAGCTTTATTTATAATATCGTTGTCAGATGCAACATCAAGAATATCTCCTTCCTTAGAGATACCTTGTCCGTACATTATATCAAACTCTGCCATTTTAAAAGGTGGAGCAACTTTGTTTTTTACTACTTTAACTCTAGTTCTATTTCCAATCATCTCTTGACCTTGCTTTAATGTTTCAATTCTACGGACATCTAATCTTATAGAGGCATAAAACTTAAGTGCTCTACCTCCAGAAGTAGTTTCAGGACTACCAAACATGACTCCAACTTTTTCTCTTAATTGATTAATAAATATAACTGTAGTATGTGATTTATTGGTGACACCTGCTAACTTTCTAAGAGCTTGTGACATAAGCCTTGCTTGTAAGCCTACATGAGAGTCGCCCATTTCACCTTCAATTTCAGCTTTTGGCACTAATGCTGCAACAGAGTCTATTACAACTATATCTACTGCTCCACTTCGGACTAATGCTTCTGTAATTTCTAAAGCTTGTTCCCCAGTGTCAGGTTGGGATACAATTAAATTATCTATATCTACACCTAATGCTTTTGCATAAGTAGGATCTAGTGCATGTTCTGCATCGATAAATGCAGCATTTCCGCCATTTTTTTGTGCTTCAGCTGCAATATGTAATGCAACGGTTGTTTTACCAGAAGATTCAGGTCCGTAGATTTCCACGATCCTACCCCTCGGTACGCCACCTATTCCTAAAGCTATATCTAAACCTATTGAGGAAGTAGATATAGCATCGATATTAAATTTTACAGACTCTTCTCCTAATTTCATAACTGAGCCTTTTCCAAACTGCTTTTCTATTTGGTTTATGGCCATTTGTAATGCTTTATCTTTTTCCATCATCATTTATCCGAATTAATCGGTCCACATCCTTTCATAATAGACGCACAAGACGTCAGTGTGTATATCTTTTGTAATATTCAGTTAAATTCATCTTCCAATAGGAATTTATGAATTAGTATAACTCCGACTTATCTTTTTTCATCAAATGCGGGATAAATAAGTAGTTTGCAATTTCAATAGAACAAGTGTTCTTAAAATATTATATATCATAAAGCAATATAGGTCAAGAAAATAAGATGAACTATTAGAGCAAAATAAAGTGATACTTTATTCAGTAGGGTTTTCTTATCCACTACTGAATAGATTACTCATTTATAGTCTTACGAATCAAATTAAATGCAATATTAGTAGCTTTTAGTTGAATTCTCTCTCTACTTCCACTTAATTGATGTTTTTCTACTACAGACTGATTTTTATATAATATTCCTATATACACCAAACCAACTGGTTTTTCAATGCTTCCACCACTAGGTCCTGCGATACCTGTTGTGACTATTGTAATATCTGATTTAGTTTGTTCGTATAGTCCTAAGAGCATCTCAGTAGCGGTTTTTTCACTAACACTCCCATAGTTTGACAAAGTATCTTCACTAACTCCTAAAAACTTTGTTTTAGCCTGATTAGAGTAGCAAACTATTCCACTGTGAAGGGAGCTCGAGATACCAGGGATTTCTGTTAATTTGCTTACAATAAGGCCCCCAGTACATGATTCAGCTATAGATATGGTTAACTCTCTCTTTATTAGAGTATTAGCTATGACTTCATGTAATGATATATCTTCATTGGCGTAAATATTATCTCCTAATCTTTCTTTAATAATAACATCATATTTATCTAGTAATATTTTAGCTTCTTCATATGTCTTTGCATTTGCAGTAACTCGAAGCAGCACATCTCCTACTTTTGCATAAGTAGCGATTGTAGGGTTACTTTGTCCATTGATTAAATCTAGTAACATATCTTCTAAGGTTGATTCTCCTATGGAAGCTACTTTATAATAATTTGAAAAAAATTTCGTTTCACATTTACTTACTAACAGAGGTAGGACAGTTTCCTCAAACATAGGAATCATTTCTCTAGGAGGACCGGGTAGTAGAATTACTATTTTGTCATCCTTTTCTAGTAAAATCCCTGGAGCTGTACCATTATTATTAGGAATAATAGTAGAACCACGGGGTATATAAGCTTGTTTATAGTTGTTTTGAGTTACATTAGATGAATTTACAAAGAATTTCAATAGAGTATCATGACTCTCTTGATCAAATACCATTTCGACATTTAATAATTGAGCAAGGGTTTCTTTTGTTAGATCATCTTGAGTAGGGCCAAGTCCACCAGTTAAGATAATTACATCAGAACGGCTAAGAGAAAGCTCCAAAGCAGATTTTAGTCGATTGGGATTATCGCCAACAGTAGTGTGATAGTACATATTAAATCCAATAGTAGCTAGTTCTTTAGATATATACTTTGCGTTTGTATTTAAAATATCTCCAATAAGTATCTCTGTACCTACATTGATTAATTCGCTGATCATTTTAAAACTCCCTTCAATTCTATTTAGTTTTATGTAGATTTAAAATAAATTTTAAGATAGGAAAGTTCGACTAGCTCGCTGAGGTCTAAATTTTACTATCTTACTTGAATCTTTTCTTTATAAGTGTCTTAAAATAAACTAGGAACGCTTACGTTTTTTCTTCTTACGTACAGAAAAACCGAAAGTACCAATTTTTTTGCCAAGTTCAAAGTATTCACCGTGAGCGTATGCTGCTAAAGAACATTTGTCTAGGTGTAGTTTTCCTTTATCATCTATAAGTTGGCTATCTACATTTACTGCTAAGATATCTGATATAAACATATCATGTGATCCTAAGGACACAATATCTCTAACTTTACACTCAATATTTAGTGGACTTTCAGTAATAATTGGGCTACTGACTTTTGAGGCAGCTTGTTTATTTAGTCCAGTAATTGCAAATTTATCGTAGTCTCTTCCTGAGCGGACTCCACAGAAATCTGCGGCTTTTACTATATGAGTAGTAGTAAGGTTAATTACAAAATCACCACTTTCCTTTATAATATTATAAGAAAAACGCGAAGGACGTACTGAGATATAAGTTGTAGGTGGTATAGTATTTAAAATACCTGTCCAAGCGATGGTCAAGATATTTCCGTTATCTATGGTTCCACAAGATACCATTACCGGTGGCAAAGGTGCGATTAATGCCCCACCCTTCCATGTAATTTTATTTGATGTACTAGTATTCAATATGTCAGACCCTTTCAAATGTTCGTTTAAGTTTTCTTCATAAATTTTGTACTACATTTTGAACAAGTAATATTAATTTTGCCTTTGCCTTTTGGCAATCTCAACTCTTGTTTGCAGTTTGGGCATTTAAAGTACTTGTATGATTTCTTGCTTTTGATTTTTGACACCTTAACACTAAACCACGAGTATAATGGACTAATTAAAATCATAAATTTATAATTTTCCATTCTTCGTTTAGTCAAATCCTTTGAGTACATTCTATAAATGCATAAAATTATGGGTATATAACTTAAGTAGTTTATTATGGGCAATTTTAAAATATTTCCAATGATTGTAGTAATTAAGCCTAATAATAAAAGACCCATACAGAGTTGATCTCCACCATTTCGACCCAACATTATTTTTTGAAGCCATTTAATTAGATTATTATTCATTTAATCCCATCTTTCTATTAATAGCTTTTTATTGTATTTTATTTGGTTCTAAGTACTACGTAGTAATATTAACAAAAGATTAATTACCTGTAAAAACCTTCTTATTAATCACAAAATAATCTACTCCGGATATTACAGTAAACAAGGCTGCTAGGTACATAAAAGTTGTACTAACAGGTATATTTATAAGGGAAAAAGGATAATTGTTAAATAATGTTGCAATTATGGCAACCATTTGTGTCACTGTTTTAATTTTACCCCACCAACTTGCTGCAATTACAATATTATCTGACGCAGCTAATACTCTTAGGCCAGTAACAGCAAATTCTCTTGCAATAATAAGTATAACTATCCACGAGGATACTGCACCTAGCTCTACAAGGCAAATTAGAGCAGCAGATACCAAAAGTTTATCTGCTAGTGGATCAGCAAATTTTCCAAAAACGGTAATGAGATTATACTTTCTTGCAATATAACCATCCAACCAATCTGTAGCAGAGGCAATAATAAATATAATAGCTGCTATTGTCTGACCATTATTTACATCTGCAATCATAAAAAATATAAAAAATGGTATCATAATAACTCGAAGTAGCGTTAGTTTATTTGGTAAATTCACCTGTTATCTCTCCAATCAAATCGTATTCTAATGCGTCAGTTATTAGGGTTTTGCACATTTGTCCTTCTTCTAATTTATAATTAGAATGCACGTATACTATACCATCTATTTCTGGTGTGTCCATATAGCTTCTACCGAAATACACACTCGGGTCATCAGTAACACCTTCTATTAATATTTCAAGTACATGGTTAATTTTTTTTTCATTATTCATCAAAGAAATTTCTTGTTGCATTTGCAAAATTTTCTCTTGTCTATCTATTTTTATTTCATCTGGCACTTGATTTTCAAAAAGAGCAGCTTTAGTATCTTCTTCTAAGGAATAAGTAAATACACCTAAACGATCTAATTTCAAATCCTCTAATGTTTTTAACATATTATTAAAATCTTCATCACTCTCTCCAGGAAACCCCGTAATAAAAGAAGAACGTATTACGATATCTGGAATTTCAGATCGTAATTTTTCTATTAATTTAGTTATTTTAACTTTATTAGTTTTTCTAGCCATTCCCTTTAATACATTATCTTCAGTGTGTTGCAGGGGAATATCTAAATAATTTATTATTTTGGTACTATTTTTTATAACATCTATTAATTCATCGCTTATATTTTCTGGATAAGCGTATAATAGTCTAATCCACTTTAACATATCTATATCTTCTAATTCTTTTAGTAATAGAGGTAGTGAATTTTTGCCGTAAATATCAATACCATACTGAGTAATATCTTGAGCAATTAATATAACTTCTTTAACGCCATTACTAACAAGATTTATGATTTCTTGCTTAATATCTTTAGGTTTTCTACTTCTAAATCTACCTCTAAGAGTGGGAATAATACAGAAAGTACAGTGATTATTACAACCATCTCCAATTTTAACAAAAGCAGTGTACTTAGGTGTAGAGATTTTTCTAGGTAAAGATTCGTCAAAGTTGTAATGAATGTTCCCATATGCACATACTTTTTCTCCATTTAGAGTATCTTCAATTATTTTTACTATATTCACATAATCTCCAGTACCAACAACAGCATCTAGCTCAGGTATAGAGTTTAGTAAATCTTCCTTATATCTTTCTGATAAGCACCCAGTAGCTATTAATACCTTTAAACTTCCATGTACTTTATTTTGTGCTAGTTCTAAGATCGTATCTATAGATTCATCTTTTGCAGAAGCGATAAAACCACAGGTATTTACTATTAAAACTTCAGCCTTTGAATTATCTTCTACAAGTACGTAATTTCCTTCTTCAATTAATCCTAACATTATTTCTGAGTCCACTAGATTTTTTGCGCATCCAAGGGAGACTAAGCCTACATTACATGTCATTTTTATTCATCCTTTTTTACTCGTTTTTTTTAATACTATTATCATACTCATCTTTTGAAATTAATACTTTTCTTGGCTTACTACCCTCAGGACCAGAGATAATACCCTTGCTTTCCATTTCATCAATAATCCTTCCAGCTCGAGAGTAGCCTACTCTTAGCTTTCTTTGAATCATAGAGGTTGATATATTATCTAATTCTAAGGTTAATGCTAGAGCTTGAGGCATCATATCATCTTCAAAATCGTCTTGATCAGTAGATACATTAACATCCTTTATCTCTTCTATTACTTTCTCATTGTAGTTAACCTCTCCTTGCTTCTTCACAAAGTTCACTACTTCTTCTACTTCAGTATCAGAGATAAATGTTCCTTGAATTCTGATAGGTTTTGACTCGCCGACTGGATTGTATAGCATGTCCCCTCTTCCAAGGAGCTTTTCTGCACCACCTACATCTAATATCGTTCTTGAATCGACCATAGATGATACAGCGAAAGATATTCTTGAAGGCACATTTGCTTTAATAAGACCAGTTATTACATCTACAGAAGGTCTTTGTGTCGCTAGAACCAAATGAATTCCAGCAGCTCTTGCTAATTGAGCTAAACGACAAATTGCATTTTCCACTTCTCTAGGTGATACCATCATTAAATCAGCTAATTCATCAATTATAATTACTATTCTAGGCATTTGAGCTTTATCTTTCCCTATTACTACTTCATTGTAACGGTTAATATCTCTTACACCACTATCTTTAAATAACTTATATCGTTCAGTCATTTCTTTTATAGCCCAATTTAATGCACCAGAGGCATGTTTAGGGTCTGTAACAACTGGAATAAGTAGATGAGGTATTCCATTGTAGTTATTAAGTTCAACCATTTTTGGATCAATTAGTATCAGCTTTACTTCTTCAGGAGAAGCTTTATATAGTATACTTGTTATGATGGAGTTGATGCAAACACTTTTTCCAGAACCTGTAGCTCCTGCAATTAGAACATGAGGCATTTTTGCAATGTCTCCAACTACTACAGAACCAGATAACTCTTTACCAAGGGCAAAACAAATTTTGCTCTCGTAGTCTTTAAACTGTTTACTTTCTAATACTTCTCTAATATTGACTACTGCAGTATCTTTATTTGGTACTTCAATTCCAACGGCAGCTTTACCGGGAATAGGAGCTTCTATTCTAACATTCGTAGTTGCTAGGCTTAAAGCCAGGTCATTAGATAGATTAACAATTTTACTAACTTTTACACCAGCTTCTAGTTGTAATTCATATCTTGTTACACTAGGTCCCATACTAACTTCTACAACCTTAGCCTTAACTCCAAAATCTTGTAGTGTTTTTTCTAATATTTTTGCGTTAATTAGTATTTCTTTCTTGCTATTGGAGTTTATAGTAACAGGTGGTATTAATAATTCGAGTGAAGGAAACGAGTATTTTATAGGTACGTATTCGTTATTAATTGGTCCACTTTTAGTTTGTTCTTCTAATTGTGAGATTTTTTCCTCAATTTTATGATTATTTTTTTCTGACTCAGTTTTCTTTAAGTCGTTGGGGTCCTTGTTTTTTTTGCTCCTCACTTCAGAATAGTCTAATATTTTTATATTTTTGACTGATTCATCATGGTTTTTATCCTGTAGCGGTTTGTCAGGTTTTGTTTCTTCTTTAGGCTCTTTAATCTTACTTGCATCAGATTTTTCTGGTCTACTGTTATAAGCCGATTTTAAATGTAAGTAACCGTCGTAAAGAGATTTTTGAGTCATTAAAATGATAGAAATAAGTGTGGTTATTGTTAATATTATAATAGTTCCCTTAACTGAGAATAAGCTTACTAGTAGTGCAGTAAGAAATATTCCTATAATACCTCCTCCATCTTGGGCATTTAAAGCTACATCTAAGACTTGTCTGCTAAATACTGGATTAATTATTAAGTTATCTATTATAGTAATGAAAATACTGATATTTACTGTAAATAATATCATGGGCAAAACGATAGATTTCCAATAGGTAATACCTTTCATAATAAAATAAATACCTAAGATAATTAATAGAAATGTAATTATATAACTCGCTTTTCCCATAGCAAAATACAGTAGAAAATACAGGCTTTTTCCTATTGTTCCAGGTTCACTAACCATTAACGAGTAAAAGCTGTAAATACCTACTAAAATCATGGTGAGGCCAATTATTTCGCTAAATATTTTTGTTTCAGTAAAACTAACTTTCTTAGAAGCTTTTCTTTTTGAAGTTTTCTTATTCGTTTTTTTTCTAGTTGTAGCTGTTGACATTATATCACCTCGAAGTTCTCTCTATATTTTACCACAAAAAAATATGCACAGTTGTACTGTACATATTTTTTTGATGAAATTATTAATTATTTATTTTCTTATCTTACTTAAAACGCCGCGAAGACGCTTTTCATTAATAATTTAGTTAGAAGCAGGAATCCATTCGTTTACTACTTCTTCATTATCGTTCATCCAATTTCTAGCAACTACCATTATATCTTCTTCACTATCTTCTATTAGAACTAAGAGTTCACTTAATTGCTCATCTGTTAATTTAAAGTTAGCTAATAACTCTACAACATCTGGCATATCTTCAGATAGTCCTTTTCTAGTAACAGTTTGAATTTCTTCAGCAGCTCCAAAGATACCTTTAGGATCTTCTAATACTTTTAAGTCAAAACGTGAGAATTTCCAGTGAGGTTTCCAACCTGTAACAACAATAGGTTCATTTGCATCTATTGCTTTATTTAATGCAGCAGTCATTGTTACATCACTACCAGCTAGTAATGTATAGTCTAGGTCATATTCTTCAATGGCGTTTTCAGTGGCACCCATAAGACCTGCTCCAGAATCAATACCAATAATTTGTCCGTCAAATAAATCAATATTATCGTTTAATTCGTCAACACTATCGATATCAACATAGGTTGGGACTATTAATCCAATCAATGCACTATCGTAGCTAGTGCCAACAAAATCCATGTCGTCCCCATATTTCTCTATATAGTCCTTATGGGTTACAGGTGCCCATACGTCTAAGAAAGCATCTGTATTACCACTTGCTACTGAAGTAAAGATAGGTGCAACGTCAGCAAGAGTAAGATCTACATCGTATCCCATTTTATCTTCTAGTATTGTTGCCACAAGGTGAGTCATAGCAATTCCCTCTGCCCAATTAACATAACCAAGTTGTACGGTTTCTTTTCCATCTTCATTTGTTGCACAACCACTTAATACAGTTAGTGATAGTAATCCAACTAGTATTAGTGAGAGTAATTTTTTCATTTTAATCATTTTATGACATCCTCTCTAAGTATGAAATATTTATAATCAACTATAGTGGACATTATATTTATCAACTATAGGAGTTATTGCTTAATTTTTCTCTTTTGTTGACCTAATCCTTGAGTTATCCTATCTAGTAACATAGCTAAGATAACTACAGCTAGTCCTCCTTCAAAACCTTCTCCAATTCTCATTTGTGTTATTCCTCTGAGCACTACATTACCTAACCCACCAGCTCCAATCATTGCTGAGATTACAACCATTGAAAGTGATAACATAATAGTCTGGTTTAAACCTGCTAAAATAGTAGGTAATGCCAATGGTATTTGTACTTTAAAGAGTAATTGTGATGAGGTTGCTCCAAATGAATGAGATGCTTCAATAACATCTTCTGGTACCTGGCGAATACCGAGGCTTGTTAAACGTACTACTGGAGGCATAGCAAAGATTACAGTTGCTACAGCACCTGGTACTTGTCCTAAATCAAAAAAGTAAACGGCAGGTATCAAATAAACAAAAGCAGGCATTGTTTGCATAAAATCTAAAACAGGTCGCATGATATTATTGAGCTTATCATTTCTTGACATCCATATTCCAAGTGGGATACCTATTATAAGTGCAATAAAAGTTGCAGTGATTACTAAAGCTAATGTTTGCATTGTTTCTCGCCATAAACCCATAGATTGTATAACTAAAAGTCCTACAATGGCAAAAATACCAGTTCCTTTATTTGCAAATTTCCATGCAATAAGGGCAAAAATTAAAATAGTAATATAAAAAGGAATCCCATTAAAGATCCACGCAAATGTATTTATTACTGTTAGTAATATACTTTTTATACCATCAAAAAAAGAAGTGAAATTCGTTGTTAACCAAGATATTAAAATTTCTACAATATCTCCTATAGGAATCTTATACATCATTGTCCTCCTCACCAAGTAATCCAGCTAAAACGGATACTTTAAATATTATCCCTAATACTCTATTATCATCATCTAATACTACTACAGGATAAGGAGAACTTATAAATAGTGGTAAAAGTTCTTCTATAGACGTATTGCCAGAGACAGTATTTACATTCTTATGGATAATGCTTTCTAAGTCGTTTTTGTTTTGCTTAAGTAAATTTGTTGCGTCATCTATTGTAACAATACCTTTCAAATGTCGTGCTTTATCTACTACAAAAATACTAGATATGGATGCTTCTTTCATTTTTCTAACAGCCACTCTTACTCCATCTTTAGAGGATACAATAGTATCAACTTTTTTCATTATAGAAGATGCAGTAACTATTTTTGCTCGATTTACATCTTGTACAAATTCTTTTACATAGTCATCAGCTGGGCTATTTAGAATTTCTTCTGGAGTTCCAATCTGAACAATGATTCCATCTTTCATAATTGCAATTCTATCTCCAATTTTTAATGCTTCATCTAAATCATGAGTTATAAAAATAATTGTTTTATGCATTCTATCTTGAAGTGATAATAATTCATCTTGCATTTCTTTTCGAATTAAGGGATCTAGGGCACTAAATGCTTCATCCATTAAAAGAATATCAGGATTTGTAGTTAATGCTCTCGCAAGTCCTACTCTCTGTTGCATACCACCGCTAAGTTCTGATGGCATTGAATTTTCATAACCTTTTAACCCAACAAGTTCTAATGATTCTATAGATTTTTGATTTCTTGTGTTTAAGTCTTCATTTTGTATTTCAAGACCAAAACCTACATTATCTAAAACACTACGATGAGGCAATAAGGCAAAGTTTTGAAAGATCATTGCCACCTTTTTTCGACGTACATCTTGAAGAGTTTCTTTACTACATCCTACAATATTTTGACCATCAATTAATATTTCCCCTGATGATGGTTCAATAAGTCTGTTCAGACATCGTATTAGGGTTGATTTTCCACTACCAGATAGACCCATTACTACAAAGATTTCTCCTTCTTCAACAGCAAAACTAGCATCATTAACACCTACACCATGACCTGTTTGTTTAAGAATTTGTTCTTTATTTATACCTTGTTTAATTAAAGGATATATTTTTTTTGGAGTTGGTCCAAAAATTTTAAATAAATTTTTTACTTCAACTTTTACCATTCGCTTTCTCTTCCTCCATAAACCGCCTATATTTTTAACATAAAAAAAGTAACAACTCGTTAGCATGTTAAAATTGTTACTTGTAAAGTATAACATCTAAGAGTTTTTTATGTCAAGGTTTAAAAGTATTTGATATTAGTTATTCCCTATTTTAAAATAAAAAAACACATTAGAATCACTTGAAAATTCAAGGAACTAATGTGTTATTTTTTGATTAATATTAGTTTTGATAAAGAAAATTTAATACCCTTTCATAGCAGTTTTCATCTCCGACAAAGTATAAAATATCACCTTCAGTAATAACCGAATAAGGGCCAGGTGACATCAGTAATGAATCTTCACGTTTAATACCAACTACAGTAGCTAGAGTATTATGCCAAAAATTAACATCAGATAAATTCTTTCCTACATAAGTGGAAGTAGGATCAATAGTTATCTCAAATGGTATAAAAGGATTTATAGATTTAAATCGACTAGTTTTATCGATTAGCCTTCTAATTTGTTCTTTTAGAAACTCATTTTCATTATTTTGGCGTTCAATACTTTTTATAATGTCATTTCTTAAGTCATTAACTGTCTCTATATCTTCATGAGTCTTGACAAATTTTACAGCATTTTCATAAGATGTTATAATTACTCCACTACCTTTTGTAGTATTTACAATTTGCATGTCTGACAAGACACATATTGCACGCCTAGCTGTCTCAGCTGATACTCCATATTGGCTAGCTAGAGCAGAACGAGCAAACAACTTATCCCCTACTTGATAATGTTTGTCTGCAATTTTAGCTGCTACATCAGCAGCTATTTGTTGATATCGTGGGCTTGTTACTTTAACTTTTTTCTCCATTTATATTCCTTCATTCCATATAAAATAAGTAAATATATAATATAGCGATTGCCTATATTATCATCCGCATATTATCCTCAACCCCTTTGGGGCTTCAGTCGTTGTCATTTGCTCATGGAAATACCGTCATCTTTTCGCAATCGCGAAAAATATGGTTTCTGAGAGCCAATCTGCTGATACGAATAGTATATCATAATTACAAATTTTATCAATCTATAGGAAGATATAAATGTGAATATAAGTTAAGTAACTATATAAGGGTTATTTGTTTTCGTTATTATTTTTTTCTATCAATGAATTTATTTTTGCTAATGCTTCGCAAAGACCTCCAACTTCGTCTATAAGACCTACGTCTACAGCTGATTTACCTATTAATATTGAACCCATGTCGTTTGCTAATTCATTTGTATTTAGCATTAGTTTTAGAAATTCATCTTTTTTTAATTGTGAATTTTTTTCCACAAAATTTAGAATCCTTTCTTGCATTTTCTGAAAATATTCAAAACTCTGAGATACTGCTATAACCAATCCACTAGTACGAATTGGATGAAGTGTCATAGAAGCAGTAGGCGCTATAAAAGAATAGTTTGTACTTACGGATAAAGGGACTCCAATACTATGGCCACCACCTATCACAAGTGAAACACTGGGCTTTTTCATACTAGAGATAATTTCAGATAGGGCTAGACCAGCTTCTACATCTCCACCTACAGTATTTATTATTAGCAATAAACCATCGTACTTAGGATTTTGCTCTACAGCTAATAATTGAGGAATAACGTGTTCGTATTTTGTTGATTTTCTGCCAGCTGCTAATTCAGCATGCCCTTCGATTTCACCTATTATTGGAAGAGTAAAAATATTGCTTTCAAATTCAGCGATATTTACTTGACCTAGATTTTCAAGATTATTTAACTCACTATCATTGCGATTTTTATTCAAATTTGTATTTTGGCTATTGTCTTTGTTATTATCTAAGTTATTCATTATCACACCACCATTTTTTTAATAGTATGGCGTTATGAATTTTTTTTATACAAATTTCATTGATATACGTGTTGTATTGTAGAAAAAGGTGATCATTAGTACAATTAATTTAAATTAAAGATTAAAAGTTTTATGAAGTAGTGTGATTGCTTCTTTAGCGTATTTTGACTTGACTAAAATAGATATAGTAGTATGTGAATCTGAAGTTTGAAGTATATCGTGTTTTTCTTGTAAAGAGTTTATGACTTTTGACATGACACCTGGTACACCTCTGATTTTACTACCTATTATTGTTATTTTCGTACAATCTTCAACCATTGTATAACTAATATTATTTTGTATTAAAATATCTATTATTTTGTGTTTATGAGTACTATGAGTGATAAAAATACTTTTATCTTTAAATATATTTATCATATCAATGCTAATAAAATTATTTGCCATTTCTATAAACACCTGATTATTTGTAGAGATCATTTCAAGATTCCACTGTGTTTTACTATCCTCGTGTGCAATTGCTGTCACTATACTATTTACTTCTGTGCATTTTGAATTTATAGTTGTTCCGGAATTCTCACGATATTTAGATGTATTGTATACTTTGATTGGGATATTCTCTTTCATTGCTAGATCAACAGCACGAGGGTGTATTACTTTTGCCCCATATTGTGATAATTGAAAGACCTCATCATAGGCAATTTGTCTTATCAAATTTGCATTAGGCACTAATTTAGGGTCAGCAGTCATAATGCCATCTACATCAGTAAAGATTTCGATTTCTTTTGCTTTTAATGCTATTCCTAAAAGAACTGCACTTGTATCACTACCACCTCTGCCAAGAGTAGTAATTTCGCCAGATGCATTTATTCCTTGAAACCCAGCTACAACAGGTACTTTACCCATAGAGATAAGTTCTTTTAGATAGTTAACATTTACATCTAAAATAGTACTCTCACCATAATGGTTGTCAGTAATAATGCCAGCTTGGCCTCCAGTCAAGGCAATCGCGTCAAAGCCGTGGTCAATGAGATGTGCAGTTAAAACTGTTGCTGAAATTATTTCACCGCATGATAGTAGCATATCCATATTCCTAGTATTATTATGTATAGGAGAAATAAGTTTTATAAGAGAATCAGTAGAATAATGTTCACCTTCTCTACCCATTGCAGATACTACAATAACAGATATGTATCCACTTTCCCTTGCTTTTTTTAAATTATCTACGATTTTATCTCGAAGTTGTATACTATTGACTGAAGTACCTCCATATTTTTGTATTATTAGACTCAAGTAAATCCTCCTTAAAAAACTTATTTTTATATAACACGAATTATAGTTTATAAGTTTATTAGTCTTTAAGATGTTTAGTACTTAAGCAGAAAAGATTATAAGACTTTTAAGGTGTTATAGTTTGGTAAGGATAAACGTAAACAATGCTTATTAATTGCTTAAGTGACTTCTAGGGATATTACAAAGATATCATAATAGTATCTTTCCCAATCTTAACTATTTTTTCCCAAGGAATTACTACATATTCCTCTTGTTTACTAAAAAAAGAAAAGAAAGATGAATTTTCTGATATTAATAAAGATGTAATTTGTCCATTTGATATATCTATATCTAAGTCACAATTACCGAATATGCCCAACTTCTCGCCAGTATTTACATTAATAATTTCTCGCTCTTTTAACTCTCCATATTTCATATTATCCCTCCATAATATTTAATATGAACAATACTAAGAAATTATACTACTTAACTTCCAGAATGACCAAAACCACCTTGTCCTCTTTGGGTTTCATCTAATACCTCAACCTCTTCAAATGAAGCACAAATATACTTTTTTATAACCATCTGTGCTATTCTTTCACCTGGAGCTACCTTATAATCGTGGCTTCCTAAATTAATTAATATAACTTGAATCTCTCCTCGAAAATCAGAGTCTATTGTACCTATACCATTGGCTATAGTTATACCATGTTGTAAAGTTAAACCACTTCTTGCGCGTATTTGAGCTTCATAGCCAAAAGGCATTGACACAAACAGGCCTGTAGGAACTAGTATTATTTTACCTCGTTCTATGTGTAGTGGTTCTATTATATTTGCGTAGATATCAACACCTGCTGAGCCTTCAGTTTGATACTTTGGAAGTGGAAAATTAGACTTGTTGATAATTTTTATATTACACTTTTCCATGTAAATCTCCCCTTATTTTAATAATAATAATTAACTTTCTATATATGCTATTATATATAATACTCAGATTTATGCAAGCAAGCTTTCATTTACGGATTTTCCCACTACTTCAGCCAAATTAGCAAGCTATTTGTCTTCTTTAGTGGGAAAATCCTATGAAAACAACTTTTCGCTTGGCTCATTGTCTTCGCGATAAAAAAAAACATAAACTTTTTAGTTTATGCTTTATTTGTTGTCATTTTTTGATGGATCGGGGAGTGTATCTTTTCTTGATAGGTTTATTCTACCTTGTCCATCTACTTCGAGGACTTTTACTGTAATTTCATCGCCGATTTTGACTATATCTTCTACTTGATTTACTCTTTCATGTGATAATTTGGAGATATGAACCATACCGTCTTTTCCACCTGGTAGTGTTACAAATGCGCCAAACTTCATAATTCGAGCAACTTTACCTAAGAATACTTGACCGACTTCTATTTGCCTTGTGAGATCTTCTATAATTTTTTTTGCTTTTTGTGCTGCTACTGAATCAGTTGAAGCTATAAATACTTTTCCATCATCATTAATATCTATCTTAACACCAGTTTCTTCGATTATCTTATTAATAACTTTACCACCAGCGCCAATTACATCTCTAATTTTATCTGGATTAATTTCCATAGATATGATTCTAGGTGCATATTCAGAAAGTTCTTCTCTAAAATTCGGCATAACTTCTATCATTTTATCTAGTATAAATAATCTAGCAGTTAGTGCTTTAGATAAAGCATTTCTCAGTACATCTTCATCAATACCGTGTATTTTAATATCCATTTGTATAGCTGTAATTCCTTTGCTAGTACCTGCTACTTTAAAGTCCATATCGCCTAAGAAATCTTCCATACCTTGTATATCTGTTAAAACAGCAACCTCATCGCCTTCTTTAATAAGACCCATTGCTATACCAGCTACAGGAGCTTTAATTGGCACTCCAGCATCTAATAGAGAAAGTGTACTGCCGCAGACACTAGCTTGTGATGTCGATCCATTTGAGCTGATTACTTCTGATACAACCCTTATAGCATAAGGAAATTCTTCTTCTGATGGAATAACAGGTAGTAAAGCTCTTTCAGCTAAAGCACCATGTCCGATTTCTCTTCTTCCTGGTCCACGCATTGGTCTAGTTTCACCAACACTAAATGACGGGAAGTTGTAATGGTGAATATATCTTTTATTTACTTCTTCTTCTGAAAGACCATCTAATATCTGAATCTCTCTCATAGCTCCTAAAGTTACAACAGAAAGTACTTGAGTTTGACCTCTAGTAAATAATC
Organism: Alkalibaculum sporogenes; assembly: GCF_009362815.1. Classification (GTDB taxonomy): domain Bacteria; phylum Bacillota; class Clostridia; order Eubacteriales; family Alkalibacteraceae; genus Alkalibaculum_A; species Alkalibaculum_A sporogenes. The sequence continues at coordinate 37,265 of NZ_WHNX01000011.1, forward strand.
CAGAACCATGAACTCTATCAAGTTTTCCAACTTTACATGAGATAGGTCTTATTTCATCTAGCTCTCTATTATCTGGTCTAATTTTATCAATTACAATCATCTTTCTAACTTGCTCTTTAAGCATCTTATATGCCACTTCTTTAATATCTTTCTTATTATCTGGATATTTTTCAATAAAAGTTTCAGCAATAGAATCATTTACTGCGTCTATCTTTTCTTGTCTTTCCATTTTTTCTTTTGTTTGGATGGCTTCAACAAGTTTTTCAGTAGCAAACTCTCTAATTTCTTTTTCTATATCTTCTAGAGGTTTAAATAATGTAATCTCCATTTTTTCTTTTCCAATTTCTTTTACTATCTCTTCCTGAAAAGATACGATTTCTTTAATCTCCTCATGAGCAAATAATATAGCTTCTAACATAATTTCTTCAGATATTTCGTTTGCTCCGGCTTCTACCATCATAATTGCATCCTTTGTCCCAGATACTATTAAATGTAAGTCGCTATTTTCTCTTTGTTCCATTGTAGGATTAGCTATTAATTTACCATCTATAAGTCCAACTAAAACCGCACCAGTAGGTCCGTTAAAAGGAATATCCGAAATAGACAGTGCAATAGATGAACCTATCATTGCAACGATTTCAGGAGAAGTATCTTGTTCCACGCTCATTACTGTGGCTACAACTTGTACCTCATTTCTAAAGCCATTTGGAAATAATGGTCTAATAGGTCTATCAATCAATCTGGATGATAGAATTGCCTTTTCAGAAGGTCTACCCTCCCGTTTAATAAATCCTCCAGGAATTTTACCTACAGAATATTGTCTTTCTTCATAATCACAACTAAGTGGGAAAAAATCTAAGCCTTCCTTAGGTTCTTTTGATCCAGTTGCAGTGACAAGTATGTTTGTTTGTCCATACTTTAGAAAGACCGAACCGTTTGTGAGTTGGGCTAATTCCCCTGTTTCAACTACTAATTCTCTACCTGCTATCATTCTTTTGAATACTTTTGACATTGTATTCCTCCCTTCATATATAATAATAGGCGGAACATATCCGCCCAATATTATTACTTTCTAATATTTAATTTTTCTATGATCACACGATATCTATTAATATCTTTCTTTTTAAGATAATTTAATAAACCTCTTCTTTGTCCTACAATCTTTAGAAGACCTCTTCTAGAGTGATGATCCTTTTTGTGAATCTTGAAATGCTCTGTTAACTCGTTGATCCTTTTACTAAGTAGAGCAATTTGAACCTCAGGTGAACCTGTATCAGTTTCACTTAATTTAAAATCTTCAATAACAATTCTCTTTTCTTCTTTTCCTAAACTCATTATACTTACCTCCTAATTTTTAGTTAAACGCCTTTATCACAGTAGATTGTTGGAGATTCAATTTACACAGGTAAAGGTTAAAATTAACATTATGAATTATACCATAGGGTTAATTTATTTGCAAATAAATTAATGATTTGAAAGGCTATAACTTTATAAGGTTATTACAAATATTTTTCCCTAATTAATGCTATATCATCCTCTATTTGATGAATTAGCTCATTTACATTTGCAAATTTCTTTTCTTTTCTAATTCTTTCAACAAAGATAATTTCTAATTCTTCTCCGTATATATCTTTAGAGAAATCGTATATATAGGTTTCAATACTAAAAGCATGATTCTTGAAAGTGGGGTTATATCCCACATTTGTTAACCCATCATATACTTTGTTTTTATAAATAACAGAGGTTAGATATACTCCAGGTTCTGGTGTTATATGTTCACTACCTACTCCAATATTTGCAGTAGGTATATTATAAGTCCTTCCCAACCCTTTTCCTCTAATCACTTTGCCCGTTATAGAGTACTTCCTACCTAAATATTTTTCAACAGCATCCACCTTACCAGAAGTAATTAGGTTTCTAATAAGACTACTGCTGACTACCTCTTGATCAACTTCATAGGGGTTCACAATAGTAACATCAAAATTATAATCTTTACCTAGTTGAGTTAATAAATCAGGTGTACCTATTCCCTTATGTCCAAAATTGTAATTAAAACCTACAATAACTGATTTTACTTTTAATTGATCTACTAGTATTTGTTTAGTAAATATTTCGGGATTAGTATTCATCATTTCTTCATCAAAATTAAGAAACACTAATTTATTTATATCTAATGTATTGAAGAGTTTTATTTTATCCTCATTAGATGATATTAATTTAGGCGCATATTTGTTAAAAGCCAAAGATAGAGGATGCTTATCAAAGGTAACAACACAGCTATCTAATTCAAGCTCTTTTGCTTTTTTTTTCATAGTATTAATAAGATTTCTATGGCCTAAATGAATACCATCAAAAAATCCTAATGCTATAGCAGTATTATTAGTAAATTTTATATCTTTATTTAAATACACACACTCCATTATATTACTCCTTATATAAATAAACGTAATGGTTTAATACAGTAAAAGTCATTATTATCAATTACTCCGATTCCTTTAAAAGAATTATCCAAATATAGTCGAAGATTTTCTCCTAACTCGAAATCACTTATATTTTGCACAATGTTCTTTTGAATAAGAGAAACACCATTTAAGAGAAATCTAGCGCTATTAATTTGGATATCTACCCTACCTAGATGTTGTAGTGGAAAATCGGTAGGGTGTAAATACTCTTGTACTTCATTTAAATCTAGCGTAGTAAGATTATCTAATAATATACAATTTTCCATGTGAAATGGTCCACTCTTAGTTCGAATCAAAGAAGTCATATGTCCATATGTTCCTAATTTCTCACCTATATCATTACAAAGGGATCTAATGTATGTGCCTTTTGCACATGAGACTTTTATTTTGGCTATTGGATACTTGTACTCTAGTAAATCTATACTGTATATGGTAACTTTGCGAGGTTTAATTTCCACTGGTTTGTTTGATCTTGCATATTCGTATAATTTTTTTCCTTTTACTTTTATCGCAGAATAAATAGGAGGTACCTGTTCTATATCTCCTATAAATAAATCTAGTATTTTATTGAATTGATTTTTTGTTACCACTAAGTCATTTTCTGCAACTATGTGTCCAGTTTTATCATAGGAATCCGTTTTAACTCCTAAAAAAACTTCCGCGATATATTCCTTGTCTTTTTCTACAATAAACTGTGAGACCTTAGTAGCACTACCAATACAAAGTGGTAATATTCCCTCTGCAATAGGATCTAGGGTACCAGTATGGCCTACTTTTTTTGTATTTAATGCCCTTCGAACTTTATTTACTACATCATGAGATGTCATGCCTGAGGGCTTATATATATTTAATATTCCGTTCATTTTAGATCCTTTTCTATTTGATCAATGATATCTTTAATAATCTGATCGGATGTTATACCTTCAATAGTACAACCTGAGGCCTTCATATGACCACCACCACCATAATATGCTGCCAATCTACTTACATCAAAGTTTGTATTAGATCTAAAGGAAACTCTAAATGTATTTTTATTAGTCTCTTTTATAAACACTGCTACTTCAACGCCTCTAATATCTCGAGCATAATTTATGATACCTTCTAAATCGACACTTTCTGATATATTTCTTAGATCATCTAAAGTAAGTAATATTATTGAAACTTTATTATCCTTGGTAATATACAAATTACTAAGGCCTTTACCAATTAATTTGATTTTTTCATATGAATGTTCATCAAATATAATTGTATTAATATCTGAGTATGAATTAGGAACTTCATATAATTTCGAAACTATATAGTGCGTTCTAGAAGTTACATTACTATACTTAAAATTGCCTGTATCTGTTACTATGGCTGTATAAAGTGCAGCAGACATCTCTTTTTCAAGAGGGACATTAAGTTTGTTAATTAATTCAAATATTACTTCACCTGTAGCACTAGCACATGTATCAATAAAATTTAGGTTGCCATATTTTGTATTACTAATATGATGATCTATATTTATGCTCATATCACAATTATCTAGAAGAGACGAATTATGTAAATGTTCTATATTAGAGCAGTCTAAAAACAAGCCTACATCATAATTTTGTAAGCTTGTGTAATGATCATTGAAATTTGTAATCTCATTTAGAAACCTGAATTTTTCTGGTGCATATTCCATCACATAGGTAACAGTTTTATTTAGTCTTTTTAGCGCCAAACCCAATGCTATACAGGAACCGATAGAATCACCGTCAGGTGATTTATGGCTACTGATTACAAAACTTTGGTTATTTTTTATTGCTTCTATTATATCGTTCATTCTTAGTTTTCCTTCTCACTCTTGTCTAGCTTTTTAAGCAGTTCTCCAATATGTGCACCATACTCTATAGAACTATCTATTTCAAATAGGAGCTCTGGTGTGTAGTGCGTAGTAAGTTTTTTTCCAATTTGTTTTCTCAAATATCCTGATGATTTTGTGAGAATTTCTAAGACTTGTTTCTTATTACCATCTTCTTGGAATATACTTATATATACTTTTGCATATCTTAAATCGCCGGTTGCTTCTACTCTAATAACACTTAAAATGTCGTTGTTTAATCTTGGATCTTTTAAATTGCGAATTAAATAACTTAACTCTTGTTTAAGTGTTTCATTTATTTTTTGTATTCTATTTGACATTATATATCATCCTTTATCTAGGGATTTCTTCCATAGTGAAGGCTTCAATTAAGTCACCCTCTTTAAGGTCATTAAATTTATCTATGCCAATCCCACATTCATAACCTTTAGCAACTTCTCTTGCATCGTCTTTAAATCTCTTTAAGGACGAAATAGAACCTTCAGTAATGACAATACCATCCCTGATTACTCTAACATCATAACTTCTTGCAATTTTTCCATCTGTTACATAAGAACCGGCAATCATTCCAAGATTTGGAACTTTGAATGTTTGTCTAACCTCAGCAGTTCCCATTACTACTTCTTTGTACTCAGGATCAAGCATGCCTTTCATTGCAGCTTCTACATCCTCAATAGCATTGTATATAACTCTATATAATCTGATATCTACTTTTTCTTTTTCGGCAGTTTTTATACTATTAGCACCTGGTCTAACGTTAAATCCGATAATTAGTCCATTAGATGCAGCTGCCAGCATTACATCAGATTCGGTTATACCGCCTACTCCATCATGAATGACATTTACTCTAACTTCATCATTAGTAAGTCTAATTAAAGACTGTTTTAAAGCTTCTACAGATCCTTGACCATCTGCTTTAATAATAATATTAATATCTTTGACAGTTCCTTCGTTTATTTGATTAAACAAATCGTCTAATGTTAATGGCGCAGTCTTTTTTACTTGTTGATCTTTTACATAATGTTTTCTTTTTTCTGAAATCTGTCTAGCAGTTTTATCATCTTTAACTACATAAAATTCATCTCCAGCTTCTGGTACCTCGGATAAACCTAGAATTTCAACAGGGGCAGAAGGACCTGCATTCTTTAATTTTTTACCTTTATCATTATTCATAGCTCTAACTTTACCATAAGTTGTACCTGAAACTACGATATCACCAACTTTTAGGGTGCCAGTACTAATAAGTAAAGTAGCAACTGCACCTCTACCTTTGTCGAGTTGTGCCTCAATTACAGTACCTTTTGCTAATCGGTTAGGATTGGCTTTTAATTCTTGCATTTCAGAAACTAATATAATCATCTCAAGGAGAGTGTCTAATCCTTCACCAGTATGTGCAGAAACTGGAACACAAATTGTTTCCCCACCCCAATCTTCAGGTATTAAACTATGTTCGGTTAATCCTTGTTTTACTTTGTCTGGATTAGCATTAGCAACATCCATTTTATTGATTGCAACAATTATTGGTACTCCCGCAGCTTTTGCATGATTAAGAGCTTCAACAGTTTGAGGCATTACACCATCATCTGCAGCTACTACTAAGATAGCAATATCAGTAACGCTAGCACCTCTATGACGCATAGCTGTAAAAGCTTCATGACCAGGAGTATCAATAAATGTAATAGCTCCATTGTTTATTTTTACTGTATATGCACCAATATGTTGAGTAATGCCACCTGCTTCTTTTGCAGTAACTTTTGTTTTTCTAATTGCATCTAGAAGAGAAGTTTTGCCATGATCAACATGACCCATAACGGTAATTACTGGAGGTCTAGGAATTAGATCTTTTTCATCTTCTTCTTCAAATTGTTCTAATATGCTGCTTACTTCTTCTTCTACATCTTCAAGGACTACACTTATCTCTAATTCTGATGCAACAACTTCTGCAGTATCAAAATCTATATCTTGATTTATAGTAGCCATAATTCCTAATTTCATTAAATGTTTAATTATTTCAGTAGCTGACACATTAATTTTAGAAGCAAGATCGCCAACAGTAAGCTGAGAAGGTAGTAAAATATTATCTTCTACTTTAGTTTCATCAGTTTTTCTTTTTTTATAATCACTTTTAGATTTTTTTTCCTTCTTACTATTATCTATCTTCACTGGAGTTACTCTTGGTTTATTTGTGTATGGTCTCTTTGTATCTGCTTTGTTGTTTATGTTTTTATTATTGTTACTACCAACCACTGGTTTAGTAGTAGTCGCTGTTGTATTACTTCTTTGTATATTTGTAGAATTTTTTGTACTTGTGTTAGCTATGGTACTATTTTGAGAAGATACGGTTTTGTTATTATTAGTTTCCTTTACGGAAGGTGCTTCAACAGGTGATTTGCTTATAATACTACTTTGTTCACTTCTGTGATTTTTAAAATATTTCACTTGTTGTTCTGTAAGTGCACTCATATGATTTTTTGCTGGAATGTCTAATGCATTCAACATATCCACTAATTCTTTACTTGGTATATTTAATTCTTTTGCTAAATCGTAAACTCTAATTTTACTCATAAAATTCCCCCTACTCACTATATCTATTGATATAAGCTTAGTAATTTATTTTTCTGATTTATATCTGTTATACCTATGATTGCGCATACATTTCTTCCAATGGCACAGCCTAGTTCTTCTTTTGATAAACATGTAATAAGCTCTATATTATAAGATGACGATAGTTGTGTATATTTTTGAACCTTATCAGCCGAGGAATCCTCCGCAATAATAAGAAGCTTAGTCCTATTATTAAAAATACTTTTTTCTACACTATAGTCACCAGAAATAAGTTTTCCTGACTTCTTGCATAATCCTAAAAATTTTAAAAATTTATCTTTTTCCATTGACAACATCTTCTTTAATTTTTTGTTTAATTTCTTTGTTAACTTCCATTTTAAAGGTTCTATTTAATACATTGCTTTTTTCGAGGCTTTCAATACAAGTTTCATTACTACAAATATAAGCACCTCTACCATTAGCTTTACCAGTTTTGTCATAAAAGATTTGATCTTCATTATTTTTAACAATCCGAATCAACTTGTTTTTATCAATTTTATTGCCACAAACTACACAAGTTCTCTGTGGTATTTTTTTCATAACTTCACTTCCTATAAATCAATGTCTAAGTCTAAGTCTATATCTAAGTCTATGTCATCTAATATAGATTTTTCTATATTATCAATTGTACTGATTCTATCTAGTTGAGATTTACTTTTAATATCTATTTTCCAACCAGTTAGTTTAGCAGCTAATCTTGCATTTTGACCTTCTTTACCGATTGCAAGGGATAATTGATAATCATCTACAACAATTAATGCAGATTTATTTGCTTCAGTAACTTCTACACTTAATACTTTTGCTGGGCTAAGTGAACTAGATATATATTCATTTGGATTTTCACTCCATTTAATGATATCAATTTTTTCACCATTTAACTCATCAACAATGTTTTGCACTCTTGTTCCCTTTGGACCAACGCATGAGCCTACTGGATCTATATTTGGATCTGCAGCGGAGACAGCAATTTTAGTTCTAGAACCAGCTTCTCTAGATATAGATTTAATCTGAACAGTACCATCAAAAATTTCTGGAACTTCACTTTCAAATAATCTTTTAACAAGTCCTGGATGAGTTCTAGATACGTAAATCTGCGGTCCTTTTGATGTCTTTTTTACCTCAAGGATATATACTTTTATCCTTTTGTTTTGTATATAGTCTTCTCCCTGAATTTGTTCATTTGGAGCTAATATACCTTCAGTTTTTCCTAAATCAATGAAGATATTATTTTTTTCTTTTCTGTGTATAATACCGTTAATAATTTCATCTTCTCGCGAAACGAACTCATTAAACACGATATTTCTTTCTGCTTCTTTAATTCTTTGTACTACGAGCTGTTTAGCATTCTGGGCAGCAATACGACCAAAGTCTTTAGGTTTTACTTCTATTTCTGCAATATCGCCTAGTTCATAGCTTTCATTAAGGTTTCTAGCATCAGACAAGCTAATTTCTAATAATCCATCTTCAACATTTTCAACTACATCTTTAGTGGAATATACTTTAATTTCACCATCATCTCTGTTTATAATAATCTTTACGTTTTGTGAACTACCATAATTCTTTTTATAAGCAGAAGTAATAGCAGCTTCAATAGCATTTATTAGTTCATCTTTGTCTATACCTTTTTCCTTTTCCACAGCATCTAAAGCTTGGATAAAATCCTTGTTCATTATGTTACCTCCAACTTAAAATTCAAAATACAGTTTTACAGAAGCTACTTGCTTCATTGGTATTTCAAAAGACTTATTATCTTCTAATAAAATAGATAGGTAATTATTTTTAAGACCTTTGTTTATTCCTCTGAAATTCTTTGTGTTATTCAATGGCTGATAGAGGGTTACTTCCACTTCTCGACCAATATACCTTAAAAAATCTCGATCTTTTTTTAGAGCTCTATCTAAACCGGGTGAAGAGACTTCAAGAAAGTAGCTATCTAAAATAAGATCCTCTTTATCTAAAACTGGGTCTAACAGCCCACTTATTAACTCGCAGTTGTCTAAGGTAATACCATCTTCGCTATCTATATATACTCTTAGATACCAATGTTGACCTTCTTTTTTGTATTCAACATCTACAAGTTCCAGGTTTTGTTCATCTATAATAGGTTTCACAAGATCGTATACCAAATCTTCTATTTTTTGTTTTGCCATTGAAAGCCTCCTGATAAATAGTAAAGAGTGGGTAATCCCACTCTTTACATGTCTTCTTCGATAAATTGCTATTGTTATACATATTATATCATTAATTATTGGCAATTTCAAGGATTTTTAAACAAACAAACATTGAAGTTTACAAGATGTTTGTAACTTAAAATGCAAAAGTTATTAATTACTATTGTTTAATATGCACTTTTTTGAATATTTAAAATTAAGCCAACAACTACATACTTATTTCATACTATTAAATAATGCAAGTAAGATGCTTTTGTTAGAATAATGATATTTGATTCGACACAGGTAAGAAATTAATCGATCCGTGTTTAGTTAATACTTCGATATTTGTTTTACTAAGTTTAGCCCTTTTTTGCAAGTCTTCAATTGAAAGAAAATCACCTTGATATTTTGAATTATACAAATTCAAAGCTGCTTTATCTCCTATTCCTTCTAAAGCGTTAAATGGCGGCAGGAGTTTATTACCTACAATTATAAACTTATTGTAATGTGATTGCATTAAATCTACAGGTAAAAATTCAAAACCGCGACATAACATCTCTAGTATTAGTTCTAAAATAGTAAGTTGAGATTTTTCTTTTGTCGATGCATTATTACCTAATTTTTTCATCTCACAAACATGTTTTCTTACAACATCTTTTCCTTGTATGGCGATATGTGCATCAAATTCATCAGCTCTAATAGAAAAATAGGTAGCATAGTATGCTAAAGGGTAATGTACTTTACAATATGCTATTCTAAAGGCCATAGTGACATAAGCTACTGCATGAGCTTTAGGAAACATATACTTTATTTTATTACATGAATCTATATACCATTCTGGAATACTATACTCCTTCATTAATTTAACATCATCGTCATTTAAACCTTTGCCTTTTCTAACCTTTTCCATGATAGTAAAAGAATTTTTAGATGGTAGACCTTTATAAATGAGGTAAACCATAATATCATCTCTAGTACAAATTACGTCTTTGATAGTCGCAGTTTCCTGTTGTATTAGGCTTTGTGCATTATTAAGCCATACATCTGTACCATGTGATAAGCCAGATATTCTAACAAGGTCTGCAAAAGCAGTAGGTTTTGTAGTAAGTAACATCTCTCTAACGAAGTGTGTTCCGAATTCTGGTATACCATAGGTACCTATAGGAGAACCAATATCTTTATCAACAAGGTTTAAAACTTCATTAGTTGTAAAGATGTCCATTGTTTTTTTGTCATCAAGTGGAATTGACTTTGCATCTATTCCAGTTATATCTTCTAGCATACGTATCATAGTAGGGTCATCATGACCAAGTATATCAAGTTTTAGAAGGCGTCCACTTATTGAATGGTAGTCAAAATGAGTCGTGATAATCTCACTATCCATATCATCAGCAGGTTTTTGAATAGGACAAAAATCGTATATGTCCTTATACTCAGGTACTACCATGATGCCTCCAGGATGTTGTCCAGAGGTCTTTTTTATACCTGAGCAACCACCAACGAGGCGGCTAATTTCAGCATTCGTGATTGTTTTATTAGTTTCTTCTAGATAATTTTTTACAAAGCCATAAGCAGTTTTGTCTGCAATTGTAGAGATTGTACCTGCTTTAAAAGTCTTTCCAACGCCAAATAGTTCTTCCGTATATTTATGCGCAATAGCTTGATATTCCCCAGAAAAATTTAAATCAATATCTGGCTCTTTATCTGCTTCAAAACCAAGAAATACTTCGAAGGGTATGTCAAAACCATCTTTATCATATGGAGTTCCACAGATAATACAATCTTTATTGTGTAAATCTGGGCCAACACCTACATCGTTACTGTCAAAAAACTCTGAATGTTGGCAATTAGGACATATATAATGAGGTTGTAATGGATTTACCTCTGTAATATTGCAAAAAGTTGCAACTAAAGATGAACCAACAGAACCTCGTGATCCAACTAGATATCCTTCATCATTTGACTTCTTCACTAGTTTATGGGCAACTAAGTATAAAACAGAATATCCATTCTTAATAATGGAAGTTAGCTCTTTGTCTAATCTAGCTTCAACTATTTTAGGAAGTGGTTTTCCATACTTTGAGTAAGCATTCCCCATAACCATTTCTCTAATTTCTTCATCAGAACCTTCCATAATTGGAGGGAATGTACCATCTGGTATTGGTGTGATTTTTTCTATTAAGTCAGAAATTGCATTTGTATTGTGAATGACAATTTTCTCAGCTGTTTCCTTATTTAAATAGTTAAATTCTTCTAACATTTCTTGTGTAGTTCGATAGTATAAAGGTGCTTGTTTATCTGCATCACGGAATCCTTGTCCGTGCATCAAAATACGTCTATAGTATTCATCGTGTGGTTCTAAAAAGTGTACGTCGCCAGTAGCGACGACAAGTTTATTATAATCTGTTGCTAAATCGATTATTTTTTTATTAATCTCGATTAGATCAGATACACTGTTTACTCTATTGTTGTCCACCATAAATTGATTATTACCTAAAGGTTGTACTTCTAGATAATCGTAAAAGCTTACAATATCGGCAAGTTCTTCAGTAGATGTATCATTTAGAATGCTTTTGAATATCTCGCTATTCTCACACGCGGAACCAATAATAAGTCCTTCTCTGTATTTGTTTAGTAAACTTTTAGGTATTCGTGGTTTCTTATAAAAATATTTTAGATGTGAATCAGAGACTAATTTATATAAATTCTTAAGACCTGTATAATTTTTAACTAGTATAATAACATGATTCATATCCATTCTCTGAACAGCACGTTGATTGTCAAAAACATGATTTATATCATTTGCACTTTTAGCTCCATTTTCTTCACTAGTTTTAATTAAATTGATAAATATTTTTGCAGTAGCCATAGCATCATCTAAAGCACGATGATGATTGTCGAGTTTAATTTTGTAGAAGTTTGTAAGTGCCTTTAAATTATGTCTACTAATTTGAGGAATTGCACTTCTTGCAAGCGATAGCGTGTCAATAACTGAAAAATCTCTAGATAAAGATAATCTGCTACATGATTTTTCTATAAAAGAAAGGTCAAACTTTGCATTATGAGCTACTAGTATATGTTCTTCGCAAAAATCTAAAAATTTAGGTAGAACTATTTCTATAGGCTCCTGATTCATCACCATATCATTTGTAATTCCAGTTATTTCAGTTATTTTAATAGGTATTTTCATCTTCGGCTTAACAAAAGAAGTAAACGTTTCTATTACTTGATAATTTCTTACTTTTACAGCACCTATTTCTATAATTTCATTGTTTTGAGATGAAAGCCCAGTAGTTTCAATATCAAAAATTATAAAGGTATCTTCAAAGTTTGAATCTTTTTTCCCCCACTTTGAGCTTTTATAATCATCTACAAGATAACCTTCTAGACCATAAATTATCTTAATATCTTTACCTCTAGAGTGCTCCATAGCATCAGGAAAACCCTGTAATACACCATGATCTGTAATAGCTAAGGATTTGTGGCCATACTGAATAGCCTTATCAATGACATTTTTAATCTTTGCAACAGAATCCATAGAACTATACTGGCTATGTAAATGTAATTCTACTCTTTTTATTGGCGAATCATCTGTCTTTACTTTAACATAAGTCTCTTGTATACTATCAGCCATAACTACATTTTCTTTTGCAAAAGAATCAAATAGCACACGTCCTTTGATTTTTAAAGCTTTTGCTTCTTTGATTCTATTTAAAACTTCATCTTTCTTATCTTGACCAATAAAAAATTTAACAGTCATTGAACTGGTATAGTCAGTGATGTTAAAAGAAATTATGCTTTTATTATTTTTAATATCTCTAAAAGACAAATCAAAAATAGTGCCACCTATAGTATTTTGCTCATCTGCAGTACAATCAACAATTTGTTTTACATCAGAAGTGATTTTCTTACCAAATATAATTTCATCTTTTTTTGTACTTAATGATTTAGAAGAAGCATGGGCGTTTTGTTTTGAGATTTCTACTTGTAGAGCTTTTTTTTGTTTATTTATTTCAAAAGCAAAATCCTTTATCTTTTCTCTATATGTAAATGAAAAACTAATGTCAATTGCATCCTGTTCTTTCAAGAAAGAATGCAGTTTTTCAGATATATCAGAATTATATAAAGTTTCATAATCTTCTTTTAGTAATAAAGGAATAGTCACCATATTATTGTCTATAATCCAGTTGTTTTGAGGTAAAAACATTTTAGGATTATAAGACCTTAGTATTTGATTAATACTTTCTTTTTTACTTAAGATATATTCTTCGAAATTTTCTTTTATAGGTCTAACTTCTACTTCTTTTAAACCTTTTATTTGTTTTTTTATGTCTTCAATAAGTTTTTGTACGTCAAAGTCAATGTGATTCTTTATATGTAGTATCCATTTGCAACTCTTTGGATTTACTTCTACCTTTATAATTTCTAGGTTATAAGAATCAAGTGTTTTATTTAATGGGTTTGCGATATGTCCCAATTTCTTATCCCCCCGTTATGATAAGTTATATAGTCTTGTAGTGTAGCTTAAATATTATAATCTATAAGAATACGATTGAATAGTTTTAACTTTCGTCTAAATAGCTAAGATTGTTCTATATATGTACTAATAAAAGTTATGTTTTCATCCTCTGACAATTGTTTTAGTACATGAGTGTAATCTTCGTTCTTTTTTATTTGTAAAACAAATTTTGCTTTGCCATCTGTGTCATCAAAAGATAACAAGTGTGTACTTTCTACATCTATATATTTGAATAAAACATCTATTTTAAATACTTCATTGTATTTTAGAATAAAGGTGTATTTTTCATTTGCATTACCATATTTATATTGTATATTACCAAATATTTTTAGGGTTGCAAATACTACTATAGTTGAGATAATACTTAACTCATAATATCCACTACCTACAGTAAGGCCGATACAGCCAACAGCCCAAGTACCTGCTGCCGTTGTAAGTCCTTTTACACTAACACCTTCTCGTATAATAGTCCCAGCCCCTAAAAAACCTATGCCACTAATAACTTGTGCACCTAATCGAGCAGGGTCCATATTAGTATATGACCTGTATTCTTCAAACATCATAATACTAGCGATCATCACAGTAGTTGCACCTATAGATAGTAATATATGGGTTCTAAAACCAGCTGGTTTTTTCGTGTGTTCCCTCTCGAAACCTATTATACCACTAAGGATAATAGATAGTACCAATCTTATTACAATATCTGTAGTGGTTAAATTCAAAAAATCCTCTCCTTTATAAAAGTTGTATTTCTTTCATTACCTCTTCAATAATATTATTTTCATCAATTGTTCTCAATATTTTACCTTTTTTAAATAAAACAGCCTTACTTTTGCCGCCTGCAATCCCAATATCTGCATCTTTTGCTTCCCCTGGTCCATTTACGCCACAACCCATTACTGCTACTTTAATATTTTTTTTAATTGATTTACATTCTTTCTGTATTGCATCTGCAATGTTAATTAAGTCTAATTCACATCTACCACAAGTAGGACAAGAGATAAACTCTATTTTTTCTTTTTGAAATATATTTAAAGATTTTAGAAGTTCTTCAGCAACAAGGATTTCATTAACTGGTTCAGACGTTAAGGACACTCTTAATGTGTCGCCAATACCATGGTAAAGCAAAATGCCAAGTCCTACGGAGGATTTGACACTACCAACATTTAGTGTACCTGATTCTGTTATTCCAATGTGTAATGGATAGCTGAACTTTTGACTAAACAACTTATAAGATTCAACAGATAATAAAACATCAGAGGATTTAATAGATACTACAATATCATCAAAATTTAAGTTCTCAAGAATTTCTATATGTTTTGTAGCACTTTCTACTAAACCTTCTGGAGTTATGCCATTATATTTATCATAAATATCTTTTTCTAATGAACCAGAATTAACTCCAATACGTATAGGTATTTTTCGTTCTTTTGATTTTTCAACTACTTGTTTAATTCTAGAGATATCCCCGATATTACCAGGATTTATTCTTAATTTGTCAATTCCACTTTCAATTGCAGTTAGTGCTAACCTGTAATCAAAATGAATATCTGCAACTATAGGGATTGATACGCTTTTCTTGATTTCTTTTATTGCCTTTGCAGCCTCCATATTAACGATAGCTAGTCGAACTATATCACAGCCACTTTCCTGAAGTTGTAAAATTTGAGATACAGTTGCAGGTATATCTCGAGTATCTGTCTTTGTCATGCTCTGAATAGCTATTGGATTATCGCCACCGATAGTAATATCTCCTATTTGCACTTCTTTTGTTTTCCTTCGTTGAATCAAATGATCACCCTAATCTTAAAATATCTTTATATGCTATGAATACAGCTAATACTAATAAAGCTGCAAATCCAACAAAATGGACCATTCCTTCTTTTTCTTGTGATATAGGAGAGCCTTTAATCCATTCTATTATAACAAAAACAATTCTACTTCCATCTAATGCAGGGATAGGTAATAAATTAAATATAGCTAAATTCAAACTAATGACTGCAGCTAAATTTAAAATAGCTGTAATCCCATATTTTACAGTTTCTCCTACCATAGATACTACTCCAATCGGTCCCATCAAGTCATCTGTAGATGCACCTCCTGAAACTAATTGAATCAGCGATGTAAAAATTAATTTAGTATATAAAACAGTTTGCTCTAAACCACTATACACTGCAGAAAAAATATTTTTTTCTCTTTCAGGTGTAATACCTATTCGATACTGGTTTAATCCTTCATCCAGTTGCGATGATACTTGGAAATTTAAATTTTCATTATTACGAAGTACATTTAAATTGTAGATACCCACCTCATTACTGTCAATAATTTGTGAAATATCTTCCCAACTTTTAATTTCATTATCGTTAATCGCTACTATTGTATCTCCCTGTTCAATACCTGCCTCATAAGCAGGATAATTTTCTTCTAAAGAGGTAATTGTTGTAGTAGGAATACCAATTATTATAAAAATAGTAGATAGTAAAATGATACATCCCAAAATATTCATTATAGAACCAGCTGCTAAAATAATAATGCGATTTAATTTTCCCTTACTATTAAAGCTACCTTCTGTATAGTTATTTTCATCTTCTCCAAGCATCTTACAAAATCCACCCATAGGGATTAACCTAAGTGTATATAGTGTTTCTTTTCCTTGATAACCAAATATCTTTGGACCCATGCCAATGGCAAATTCCTCAACTCGAACTTTAGATAGTTTTGCACTAATAAAGTGACCCAACTCGTGGATTACTATTAGAAATCCAAATATCAATACTGCAATTATTATTGTACTTAATTTCATTTTGAATCACCCCAAAATTATATAGTATAATGTAAAATAGTATACTAAAGGTGTAGCAAAGATAATGCTATCAAACCTATCTAAAACCCCACCGTGACCAGGAAGTATATTTCCAAAGTCTTTAACATTAAAATTTCTTTTGATCAAGGACGCTGTTAAGTCGCCAAACTGTGATAAAATACTAGCCCAAAAAGATAGGACAATGTAGTATATAGGTTGGAATTCTAATAAATTATACTTATTCATTAGATACCCGTAAATACTAGTAATAATTAAACTGCCTACAATACCACCTATAGCACCTTCTATAGATTTTTTTGGACTTATCAAAGGACAAAGTTTATGTTTTCCAAAATTAATTCCAATTATGTAAGCAAAAGTATCTGTTGAGAAACAAATAATGAAAACGAGAAGTATAAGAAAACTACCATTTTCAAAATTACGAAATAAACTTATATGACCTAATAAAAATGGTACATATATTATTCCGAAAAGTGCATAAATGCCCTGTAAAACATTTGCTTTTCCTTTAATAATCTCGTATATAAAAATAACAATAAAGCATAGAAATAAACCAGCAACAATTAAGCTCTCATAGAAATTAAAAATGAAAAGCAACATTATACCTAGAGCTATTTCTAAATAATAACTAATATTTATGTTTTCATCTGTATTAACTGATTTACAGTATTCCAATAATCCAATGGAGCAAATAGCTAATAGAGCAGAAAATAACAATAGTCCACCTATATGAATAATGTATATTATTAGAGGAATACCTAGTAGTGCAGTTATGACTCTTTTAAACATAATTGCCTCCTATATTTTTAAACCGCCATATTTTCTTTTTCTTTTCTGATAGTCCCATATAGCTTGATAATATTCTTCATGGGTAAAATCAGGCCAGAGCACATCTGTAAACCATAACTCAGAATAAGCACTTTGCCACGTTAAAAAATTACTAGTTCTAAGTTCACCACTAGTACGAATTATTAAATCAGGATCTTTCATACCTTTTGTGTAAAGATATTGAGAAAATAAAGTTTCATCAATAGTATCTATATGTGTTGTTTCATTGATTAAGTCTTTATATAATTGTTTTATACCCATAATTATCTCATCTCTACCACCATAATTAATCGCAATATTTAACTGTAAACCTAGATTATCATTTGTAAGATTCATGGCATCGACTACTGTCTTCTTTACATTGTGAGGCAATAATTCAACTTGACCTAATATCTTGATTTTAACCTTGTTTTTATTTAACTCGTGAATTTCTTTGTTGAAGTAATCTACGAGTAACTTCATAAGACCATCTACTTCAGCTTTTGGGCGTTTCCAATTCTCTGTAGAGAAGGCATAAACAGTTAGAATATTTATTCCTAAATCTGAAGATGTTCGAATGATTTTTCTTAAGGATTCCATACCTGCCTTATGCCCGAATAATCTTGGTTTAAGCCTCTTCTGTGCCCATCTACCATTACCATCCATAATAATACCAATATGCTTTGGTAGATTATTCTTATCTATTTGATTTTCTAATACCATGAAATTTTATCCTCCTACAAGAAGATTAACTGTGTAAGATTTTCACAGCAACTTTAAATTATAGTGAAAAACAATTAATGCTCAAACCGAACAATTAGACTAAATGATTAAACAGTTTTAACGAGAAAGTGTCGGATAAACTGGTTAAACTTTCTAATCTTAAACTAGAAGAAACACCCTTTTAAGGGTGTTGTTTACATTATAATTATAATACATTAATTTGTAAACTTAGACTTCTAAAATTTCTATATTTTTTGCACTAATTATTTCATCAATTTTTTTTATCTCTTCGTCAGTGATTTTTTGTATTTCTACTTCTACACTTTTTAGTTCGTCTTCGGTAATTAATCCTTCTTTTTCGGCATTTTTAAGTGCCGTATTAGTATTTCTACGTATATTTCGTATAGCTACTTTAGATTCTTCACCTTGTTTTTTTGCCAATTTTACGAGTTCCTTACGTCTATCTTCTGTAAGTTGAGGTATTACTAACCTAATTACTTTCCCATCATTGCCAGGATTAAAACCTAAATCGGATTTAATAATTGCTTTTTCAAGATCGGGTATTGATTTAGGATCCCAAGGTTGAACTAAAATCATTCTAGCTTCAGGGCACGATATATTTGCAAGTTGATTTAGAGGTGTAGGAGTACCGTAATACTCTACCATCACTCTATCTAGAATTTTCGGATTAGCTCTGCCAGCTCTAATTGAACTTAACTCTTCTTTAAGATTTTGAATAGCTTTCTCCATTTTAACCTTATTTTCATTTTTAATTTCTTTAATCATTTTCAATCCTCCTTTACAATAGTTCCTATATTTTCTCCACAAAGAACTTTTACAATATTTTCAGGATTATCAAGACCAAACACTAATACAGGGATGTTGTTGTCCATACAAAGAGAAATTGCTGTAGAATCCATGACTTTTAATCCCTTGTTCAATACTTCAATGTAAGTAAGCTTATCGATTTTTTTTGCATTTGGATTAAGTTTTGGATCACTATCGTAGACAGCATCAACTTTTTTAGCTGATAATATAACTTCAGCATCAATTTCAGCTGCTCTAAGTGCTGCTGTAGTATCTGTAGAGAAGTATGGATTTCCCGTACCTGAGGCGAAAATAACGATTCTCCCTTTTTCTAAATGTCGCATAGCTTTTCTTCTTATATAAGGCTCAGCAATTTCTTTCATGTCAATAGCTGTTTGGACTCGTACGTCAACACCAGTATGTTCAAGCGCATCTTGTAATGCTAAAGCATTAATTACTGTAGCAAGCATACCCATGTAATCTGCAGTTGCTCTATCAATACCCTCGCCATCTCTACCACGCCAGATATTTCCTCCACCAACTACAATGGCTATCTCTACGCCTAATTCACTAGCATCTTTGATTTTATGACTTATTTCTTTAATAGTACCTGGATCAATTCCAAAACCTTTATCACCAGCTAATGCTTCTCCACTAAGTTTTATTATAACTCTCTTATACTTTGGTAACATTTGTGCCTCCTATTATCATACCATTTTATAGAAAATACTTAAATCAATTATTTTAAAAAAATAAACACAAAATGTAGATTTAAAGTATCGTTGGTTGATACTATTTCTTTGTCTGAACTTACGATTCAGACATTATTTTCTACATTTGTGTTTAGAGATTACTATTTAATTTGATTAGCTACTTCTTCAGCGAAATTTTCTTGTTTCTTTTCTAAACCTTCACCCATTTGGAATCTAGCAAATCTTCTAATTTTAACGTTTTCTCCGATTATTGAAATCTTTTCATTTAATAGTTGTTGAATAGTCTTATCAGGATCTTTAACAAAAGCTTGTTCTAACAAACAAATTTCTTGATAATATTTTTTAATTCTTCCTTCAACCATTTTCTCTGCGATATTCTCTGGCTTGCCTTCATTTAAAGCTTGAGCTTTTAAAATAGATTTTTCTTTTTCGATTAGATCCTCTGAAACTTCTTCTTTAGATATATATAATGGATTACTTGCCGCAATATGCATGGCAATATCTTTGACAAAAAGTTTAAAATCTTCATTTTTAGCAACGAAATCTGTTTCACAATTAACTTCTAATAAAACACCGATTTTTCCACCAAGATGTATATAAGATTCTACTATACCTTCTGCGGCAATTCTACCAGATTTTTTAGAAGCTGCTGCTAATCCTTTTTCTCTTAAGAACTCTATAGCTTTTTCCATATCATCATTACATTGTACCAACGCTTTTTTACAATCCATCATACCTGCGCCTGTTTTTTCTCTTAATTCTTTTACCGATTGAGCACTAGCCATATATATGACCTCCTATTTAAGTTTATTCATAAGTATACGCTGGCTAAAGAAATACCCAGCAAGTTTAGACTTAAGTCCTCATACTTAACAAAAATGTTGGACTACTAGCGTTTTTATATTTAAAAAACAGCGCAACTTATATATTTACAAAATAATTAATTTCACTTATAACAATTTTTATATAAAAAATGAATCACTATACGATAAAAAGAAAGAAGCAAGGTATTATAACCTGACTTCTCCCTCAGTTGACTACTTTAATGTAGAAGCAGCTATATCTTGTTCAGAAGAAACTTCTTTTTCTTCTTTAATTACAGAGGATTCTTCGATTATAGCACCTTGTTTTGCTTCTAATACTGAATTTGCCATAGCCTCAGTTAAAAGATTAACTGCTCTGATAGCGTCATCATTACCAGGGATTATATAATCTATTTCGTCAGGATCGCAATTTGTATCTACAATTGCAACTACAGGAATACCAAGTTTTTGAGCTTCCATTATTGCGATTCTTTCTTTTTTAGGATCAACTACGAAAAGCGCTCCTGGGAGTTTTTTCATATCCTTAATTCCGCCTAAAAACTTTTCTAACTTATCTCTTTCAGATTTAAGTTTGATTACTTCTTTTTTAGGAAGAACTTCAAATACTCCATCAGCTTCCATTGCTTCTAATTGATGTAATTTTTTGATTCTTTTGCTTATAGTATTGAAATTTGTTAAAGTACCACCTAACCATCTGTGATTAACGTAGAATCCACCACAACGAATTGCTTGGTTTTTAATAGCTTCTTGTGCTTGCTTTTTAGTACCTACAAATAAAATTTCTTTTCCTTCATCAACTACATCTCTTATAAATTCATAAGCTTTATCGATGAGTACTACAGTTTTTTGTAAGTCGATAATGTAAATTCCATTTCTTTCTGTGAAGATATATGGAGCCATTTTAGGATTCCATCTTCGTGTTTGGTGGCCAAAGTGTACACCAGCTTCTAATAATTGTTTCATTGATACATATGCCATTTTTAATACCCTCCTAGGTTTTTCCTCCATCTAAGTCATCTGCTACACTTACCATTACGGCACCATGTGGAACATCCTTAAGATGTGCGTTCTATTTGCATTAGCAATTTTAACATAGTTTTCTACTCAAAGCAAGAAAAAAAAGCTAATAGCTATTAGTAACTAGCTTTTTTAGATATACTTTGGGTCTTATCATTTTAAAATAAGTGTTATGTGAAACTCACTGATAAATTGTACACTCTATACGATTACTGCTAATTTAAGGCCTTATCTAATGTTTGGATAAGCTGGTTATTTAGTATTTTAATAAAAGTACCTTTCATTCCTAATGATCTTGTTTGAATTACACCTGCACTCTCTAATTTCCTTAGTGCATTTACAATAACTGAACGTGTTATACCAACTCTATCGGCTATTTTACTTGCAACTAACATACCCTCGGTACCATTTAATTCTTTGAAAATATGCCCCATAGCTTCTAGTTCAGAATAAGATAAAGTGCTAATAGCCATTTGAACAACATTTTTATGTCGAGATTCTTGTTCTAAATCACGATTTTTTATACGCATCATTTCCATACCCACAACAGTTGCAGATACCTCTGCCACAACTAAATCTTCTGTAAGAAAACTATTTTTAAATTTAGAGAGTACTAAAGTACCAAGTCTTTCTCCTCCTGCATTTATGGGAACATATGTAGAATATCGATTTCCATCAAATGGACATCGAATAGTACTATCGTACACACATAAAGGATCGATTTCTTTTTTATTAGATAAAGTCTCAGCATATAGATTAATTATATTTGTGAAGCTTTCGGGAAACATAGTTCCCTCAGCTTCTAATGTAGATATGTTTAATTCACAAGTGAATGTTTTTGTAAAGGAATGACCAAGTAACTTGCCATCTTTATCTGCAATATATACATTGCACTCCATTACTTCACTTAGAATATCACTTAGTCTTGAAAATGTTTGTGAGTCATTTCCTGACAATTGCAAAACTTTATTTACTTTTCGTATTTTTTCTAGAAGTATTAACATTTTATTTTATGATACCTCCAATTTATTATAAAATATACTTTCTCATGTCCTTGTAATGATTCGCTTTATTGAAAATAGTTTTTACATAATCTACTGTAATAGCAAACTCATCTTGATCATAATCTGGAGCAAAATATGAAATTTCTTCAACCAATTTTTCTATAACAGTATGAAGTCTTCTAGCGCCAATATTTTCTTGTTGTTCATTGAGATACATGGCAATATGAGATATTTCTATAATAGCATCTTCATCAAAAATAAGCTCTATATTTTCTGTTTTTAAAAGTTGCTTGTATTGTTTTATAACTGCATTTTCTGGCTTGGTTAAAATACTAATAAAGTGTTCTGATGTTAAATTAGTTAAGTTTACACTTATAGGAAATCTGCCTTGAAGTTCTGGAATTAGATCCGAAACTTTACTTACATGAAATGCACCTGCTCCAATAAATAATACATGATCTGTATTTACAGGTCCATACTTAGTTGTAACAGTTGATCCTTCTACAATTGGAAGAATATCACGCTGTACACCTTCTCTAGATACATCTGGACCACTTTTATTTCCTTGCCCAGCTATCTTATCTATCTCATCTAAAAATATAATTCCATTTTCTTCTGCTTCTCTTATACCTTCAGAAATTACTGTATCCATGTCTATTAAGTTTTGAGCTTCTTGTTGTATTAATATTTCTCTTGCTTCTTTAATCGGAAGTTTTCTTTTTTTAGTCTTCTTTGGCAAAATACCACCAAGCATATCGTTGATATTCGCAGACATATCATCTGTGTTCATTCCCGCTAAGATACCTATAGGTGACGATGAATTATCTTCAATTTCTACTTCAACAATTTCATTTTCTAATTCGCCATTTTTAAGTTTTTGGGCCATGCTTTTTTGCTCTTCTTTTATTACTTCGATATTCTCATCAGAAGTGTTAACTTCATCTGTATCATCATCATCGTTATTGAATAACATATCGAAAGGATTTTTGGTTTTTTTATTTTTTTTAGGCATTGGTCTTAATAATTCTATAATTCTATCTTCAGCATTCTCTTTTGCCTTACCTTTTACATTTTCCATGTGTTTTTCTTTAACATTTCTAATTGATGTATTGACTAGATCACGCACCATAGATTCAACATCTCTTCCAACATAACCTACCTCTGTAAATTTTGTAGCTTCTACTTTGACAAAAGGTGCATCTACTAGTTTGGCTAGTCTTCTAGCAATTTCAGTTTTTCCTACACCTGTAGGTCCAATTAGAATGATATTTTTAGGCGTAATTTCTTTTTGCATTTCTCTAGGCAATTTACTTCTTCTGTATCGATTTCTAAGAGCAATTGCTACCACTTTTTTAGCCTCTTCTTGGCCGATAATATATCTATCAAGTTCTTGGACAATTTGCCTTGGAGTTAAATTATTCATAGTCACACTCCTTATAATTCTTCTACTATTATATTAGCATTAGTATATACACAAATTTCTGAAGCAACTTTCAAACCTTCATAAGCAATCTCTCTTGCTTTTAAATTAGAATGAGCAAGTAATGCTCTTCCAGCAGAAAGTGCATAATTACCGCCAGAACCGATTGCCATAATACCATCATCGGGCTCTATTACCTCACCATTACCAGATATTAAAAACATATTGTCTTTATCCATTACAATTAAAAGAGCTTCTAGTTTTCTAAGCACCTTATCAGATCGCCATTCTTTTGCAAGTTCAACTGATGCTCTAAGAATATTTCCTGAGTATTCTTCTAGTTTTCCCTCGAATTTTTCGCTTAGAGTAAAGGCATCGGCGACTGAACCTGCGAATCCTAATAATACTTTATCGTTAAATATTCTCTTTATCTTTTTTGCAGAATTTTTCATAACTGTTTTTTCACCCATAGTCACTTGACCATCTCCAGCTATTGCACATTCTCCATCTTTTCTAACTGCTAAAATAGTGGTAGCATGAAACATAAAATTCACCTCATTTAATTATTAGTTTTAAGCCTAACATACTTTAGTTTAATTGGCAATAAGGAGTCGATACATAATGTTAAGGCCTATTTTGGTCATTCTAATGACTGGTTTTTGACCAAGTTTATTCTATAGTATGCTTTTGATCTAAGATTGATGTTATCAAAGCATTAAATAACAAAATAATAACTACTTTGACAAAATATTATAAGCAATTTTAAGATTTAATAAAAGAAACGCGAACATATAGTATTGTAGAGGGATACCGCGGAAAGTATTTTTTTTCTATGATGTTTAAAAGTTGCTTTAACACTTATTTTTTGCTGGAATCGAAGACTCAAAGTGAAGTACAAAGATTGATGGATTGCAGAATTGTTTGGAGAAGAATTATTTTGTAGTTGTTTGAGGTTACTCTTACAGATGGTGTGACTAAATTTCAAAATCCCATCATACTTAAATACACAAATCAAGGTATAATGAGTACTAATATCTTTTACCGTGATCCATACAGTTCTTGGCAAAATGCTTGAAAAGAATCATGAATACATCCCTGCTTGCTCAAATGAATAGGATTATTACTAAAGTAACAATCCTATTCGAAAAAACAATGATAATGGCTTTCAAATAATAGCAAAATATTAGAATCTCCAGAGGATATATGTATGTTTTATAAAACAATTAATATTATTCAGTGGTTATTGCTTTAGAAGTTTTTAATTTAGCCTCATTTTCTTTTGCGTACCTTTCACAGTCACTGTCTTTCAACTTATATCCAAAGAATAAAATTCCAGCTGCAATGAGCGCTAATACTCCCGGAAGCCCACCGAATAAATACATAAATTTAGTCGCAAATTCCGCAGTTGGTATCATGCCCGGAGTATACCCAATTAATGCGAGTCCGTATGCACCAAGCGCACCACCCAATGCCATGCCAATTTTGATAGGCATATTGCCCATGGCCAAGGCAACAGCTCTATTATCTTTATTGGTTTTCCAATATCCGTATTCGCCGCAATCTAGGAAATACAATTGCCCAAAACTCATAAAGAAGTACATACCCACCGTATAAGCACATGCTAAGATAATATAGATCGCGAAAGAGTTGGCTCCGAAAAATGCAATACCGAAGCACATGACTGCATATGTTAGCATTCCGACGACCATAGCAGTTTTTTTGCCTAACTTGGTACCAACTTTAGGGCCGATGAGACTACCCACAAATCCGAAAATTCCCGTAATGGTCATAGCTAGTGCCATTAGTGTTAAATTGCCAAGAACAAACATAAAGTAGAAGGCCATAATCGCCATGACAACTTGACCTGCCGTTTGGAATAATATCTGACCTAATAAAAGTATTAACAATTGTCCATTGGTAAAGACAGATTTGACCATATCGCCCAGCGTGACTACTGGCATACCTGGAGCATTTTTCAGTTGACCCTGATCGTAGGGTTTGGAAACATTGATAATCAGTGTTGCGCCTATGAAGAAAATTATAGCTCCAGTGGTTGCTACAATAGAAAAGGCGTAGGTAGGACCAACAATTGGTGTAATTAGATCGACTGCAGGAAGTGCCGCAGCAGAAATAACAATCGCACCTATTGCTGAAAATTGAGCGTTTCGAAATGAGAGTCTGTTACGATCTTCAAAGGATGGCCCTGCAATCATTGAAATAACTCCGAATTGTGCTGGAGCCAAATAATCCATTGATCCATGCAATCCTAAATATCCCACAAAAACTATAATAACACGTGCAGCCATTGGAAGTGCAGTTGTGTTTAAAAATTGCATGATGATACCCACAAGAACGACCCAACGAAGAATTTTAAACCAAGAACGGTATTTCCCGCTTTTCATTTTTGTTCTTTCGATGACTCCTCCAGCTGTTAGTCCAATAAAAAAATCAATGATTCGCGCTACCAAAAGAATCGTTCCCATCAGTGCTGCGCTCATCCCCAGATGTTCAGTCATAAAAAGTGTAATATACATCATTGGGACCATGATACCAAGCATTAATGTGAATCCATAACTACCAAATTTGTTGACTTCAGAATTAGTAAGTTTTTCTCGTTCCATAATATATTCCTACCTTTCAATTTTTTCTAATTTGATTTACTGCTATATTTTTTGAACCAAATTAGTATCTAATGAACTTCTCAGATCGATTAAATTAGTCCTTTAAATAAAAGCTTGTGCACAGCTTTTATTTTGCAAGATGAAAGTATCTATAGATAAAAATATGTATATGGATAATTAACTATCCCTAGATAATTGATTAAGTGGTACCACGATCACTGAATGCAAGACAATTATATATATGACGCTATTTACAAAATTATTCGTGTAAATTTCTAATATATATCACGGTTCAAAATGATAATCATGAAACCCACAGATTGTGATACAAACTTTTTAACTTCCTGAATATATAGTGGAGTGGTGTATTTTAATACATAGAAATTTCCCTCATATCACTTGTGATATGAGGGAAATATTTTTAGTCTCTTTTTTAAAAGTGTCCTTGACATAGAGGTCATTTTAAATTCCCCTTATGTACCTTTCTAGATTGTAACCCTGTCATCTTCGATTAATCTTTCAAATCGTCCATTTTTTTATGAGCTAAATCAGTTATCCCTGCCCAAATTATATAGATTATTATGCACCTGTCTATCACGTTGAATGGTTGGAAATGCTACTTCGCTATATATTCTACTATGAAATTCGCTTCAGAGTAAGATAGGTATATCTATGTAAATAAAACACGCTGCTAGTTGACACAAGGTAGGTTTTGTATCCCAGGCATTACTCAATGCAACTTACTGTTTTTTTACATTTACTGCATAAGGAAGTTCTGTAAATTGCTCACTATATGGCTTTGCTCCCTTGTACTGATGGCTTCGCATGATAATATTTAGAATGTGCTTCGCACATGCCTGAAGATCTCCAAGATTCAACTCACCAGATTGTACTCCTGCTATAATGCTATCAATATCATTGTCACTACCTGGCATAATCAAATCATTACCTGCATAGATGCACATCGTAGGTGATGAAATATCATATTTATTTTTCTTTCCTACCCCGCCAAATAACATATCCATATTTTGAGTAGTAAACCAATCAGTCATCACAATACCTGCAAAGCCCCATTCGTTTCTGGCAACTGTAGTCAATAAATCACGGCTATTTGCTGTGTGGATACCATTTAGAAGGTTATAAGAAGACATAATGGACATTGGTTGAGCTGTTTTTATTGCAATCTCAAAACTCTTAATATAAATTTCTCGTAGAGCCCTCTCGCTAACGTGGGAGCAACTAAGGAAGCGGTTATTTTCCTGATTATTCGCTGCAAAATGCTTAATCGTTGTTCCAATACCAGCAATGGATTGTGCTCCCTTTGTACTAGCGGCTGCACACATACCGCTTAATAGAGGATCCTCAGAATAATACTCAAAGTTGCGTCCGCAAAGTGGATTTCTATGATTGTTCATACCTGGTGCCAACCAAAGTGTAACATGCATTTCTTGCATTTCCTTGCCTACGATATATCCACACTCTTCAATCAGTTCCATATCCCAGGAAGATGCCAGTAAAGTAGCAATCGGTATAGCGGTACAGTATTGATAATAATGGGTGCCTTCTATCTCTTCTCCTACTTTTCTGATGTCCTTACCCTCCGTAGTAAAAGCACTTGACTCAGATAAGATCACGCCATCATCAGAAGCTACAAAATGTGGAACAAGTCGAAGTCCAGCAGGACCATCTGCTAGAATCACCTCATTAATATTACGGTCTTCTTTCATAATGGTTGTTGTATCACCGGCAGCACCAGGAACAGTGATTGAAGAAGAACCT
Organism: Alkalibaculum sporogenes; assembly: GCF_009362815.1. Lineage (GTDB taxonomy): Bacteria > Bacillota > Clostridia > Eubacteriales > Alkalibacteraceae > Alkalibaculum_A > Alkalibaculum_A sporogenes. Next base: position 65,388 of record NZ_WHNX01000011.1, read on the forward strand.
ACTGCGGACATAATTTCTAAACCTTTGGCTGTACCACAGCACAAATTCGCCATTTCCTCTACGGTAAGCTGTGCTGTAAGTTCATCCAGGGTGTATTTTCCGGAGATAACTTCATCCATTGTAATTTTGTGATTTGCGTTCATATCTATTAAAGCATCATTTGCCGGATGATATTCAATTATATTACATGAAAAATCTACTGATGAAAGAGTAATAACAGGTGCCCCTTCCTTTTCTGATACTTCCCCGTCGTAGGAATAGGATTGTATGCCAGAGATGCTCATATCTTTTACTGGATTTTCGTCTTTGAAAAGATTCATGACTTTTTCTGTCATTACTTCTTTATCGAGATTAATCTTTGCTACAACCTTAGTACTTCTTGAGCTGTTACCAACACGAATATAGTAACTACCTGCTTCCATAATCCAAGCAGATTTTTCCTCACTATAGGAAGCCATAGATGTAGTTTTAAAAGAAATAATTAAGGTTTCACTATCACCAGGTTTAAGCATGGAGGTCTTTCCAAATGCCGAAAGCTCTTGGTACGGTTTTTCCAGATGTTCTTGAGGAGCAGAACTATAAATTTGAACTACTTCCCTTCCCGGGTTCTCAGAGCCTGTATTGGTCACTTTAACTGCCACTGTAACCTCGTTGGAATCCGCCTTAACATCTTCTACTTGTATTTGAAACGTTGTGAGTGCTAAGCCATATCCAAAACAATAGGATGGGGTAATGTTAAAGGTATCAAAATAACGATATCCTGTGAAAATTCCTTCAGTATAATATTCATCATCCGTATTACCGTCATTACTGCTAAAGCCTTCGGAGGATGAATACTCGTTATAATTTTCTGCCCAAGTGGCCGTCAGCTTTCCTGAGGGAATAGTCGCTCCAACAAGCATATCAGCTACCGCATATCCTCCGATATTACCTGATTGGCTAATCAATACTAATGCATTAATGCCTGGGATGCTCTTTAATACTTTAGTATCAATAACACCTCCAACATTTAATAATACGATAAATTGTTCAAATTTCTCAGAAAGGTAAATTATAATTGATTTTTCATCTTCTGTGAGAAGATAATCCCCTTCTTTTTCACTACGATCAGCGCCTTCGCCAGAGTTTCTGGCAAGGACATAAATTGCAGTATTTGTATCAGCACTTTCTACATCTGATTCTTTAACCATGGGGAGCGGAGGTTCACTGAAAGGATTTGACATTCGGAGAGCAAAAGCAGGTACTCCCACTTCTTTTGCATCCTTCTCTAACTTTGTCCAATATTGAGTAAATGCATTGTGATAAATCTTCTCATATCTCTCAATCCATTTCTTTGATGTTACAGTATAACCCACTGCTTCCAGACCTTGCTCGATATTTACAACACTTCTAGAATTCACATCTCCAGATCCGGTTCCGCCTTTGATAGTTTTGCGTGCACCATTTCCATAGAGTGCAATATTTCCAATCTTTTTTTTAAATGGTAGAACACCATCATTTTCAAGTAACACCATACATTCAGCAGCCAGTTTACGTACTCTGATCATATGCTCAATTTCACGATTAGATACATCATTCTTTGTTGTTGCATAAAATTTTGCCATTTAATTTCCTCCTAGAATTATAATTCGTAATTGTTTCAGTGTCATTTTCCTTCCAAATGACACTATAAATATCGTTCTATACTTTATATATATTTAATTTTATTACTTTTAAGTAATAAAATTTACTATTTGACAAAATAATTACCCTTATAAATTACAATCTTATTCTTTATCTCTAAGGTGGTAAGCAAATAATTAATAGATTTTATAGGTAGATTGAGCTTTTGATGTAGTTTGTCTGAATCCCAATATCCCATTTTTATAAGTTTTAATATTTGTATCTCTTCATTTGTTAAATTTGTTAAATCAGTAACTTCTTTTTTTCTATCACTAGCCGAAAACATAGGAAATATATCTTCTAATATATCATTACAAGATGTTATTATCTTTGCACCTTCCTTTATAAGCAAATTTGTTCCTTTACTATTTGTATTATTTACATTACCAGGCAGTGCATAAACTTCTCTTCCCTGTTCTAAAGCATATTTAGCAGTAATTAAAGAACCACTTTTACAGGCTGCTTCTATAATAACAGTACCAAGAGAAAGTCCGCTGACAATTCGATTTCGTCTAGGAAAATTATAATTGATCGGCTTTGTTCCAGGTGGAAATTCAGACATAATAAGACCAATTTCAGTAATTTGTTTATATAGATATTTATTCTCTTTTGGATAAATAATATCTATACCATTTCCTAAAATTGCAATAGTTTTACCTTTAGCTTTTAAGGCTCCAACATGAGCCATAGAATCAATACCTCTAGCTAATCCGCTTACAATGGTAATATTCTTTGAAGCCAAATCTAGGGCAATTTTCTCACTAGATTTAAGTCCATAATACGAAGCATTTCTAGAACCTACAATAGAAATGCAGTTATCGAATATGGAATTTGAGATTTTTCCACGATAATAGATAATTGGTGGAGGTAAATGTATGTTTTTTAATATAGGAGGATATTGTTCATCTTGAATAGTTATATATTCTATATTTTTGTTTTTTAGGGTATCTAAATGCTGTTCAAGTAATAAATTACATTTACTCGATTTAATTTCTTCGATATTTTTATCATCTAATACAGGACACGCCGACAGTTGATCCTCGCTACATTGGTATAAAGATTCCATATTATCAAAATAATCATATAAGTCGTAGTAGTTTTTTACAGTAATAGTTTGTAGTAAGTTTATCCATAAAATATATTCTTTTTCTTTCATATTAATAAATCTCCCAGTATTTTCTATCTAAATTTCTATACTGTAAAGCTTCACCAATATGTACTTCATTGATTTTTTCTACTGTCTCTATATCTGCTATAGTTCTAGCGAGTTTAATGATTCTATGATATGCACGAGCGCTTAAATTCATATTTTCAAAGGCATTTCTCATTAAAGATTCTTCGCTTTTTCCTAAATGGCAATATTTTTTTATTTGGCTAGCAGATAATTGAGAATTGAAATATATACCAGCATTTTTATAACGTTCTAATTGGATATCTCTAGCCTCATTTACGCGACTACGGATATCATTAGAAGATTCACAAACCTCAATGTTTTGGAGATCGTCAATCTTAGTCTGCTTAACTTCAATATGTATATCAATTCGATCTAACAAAGGTCCAGATATTTTACTAAGATAATTTTTAATTTGGCGAGGAGTACATTGACAATTATGATCTTCATCAGAGTAGTACCCACATGGACATGGATTCATGGATGAAATCAACAAAAAAGACGCAGGATAGGTTATAGAGGCAGTGACTCTAGAGATATTAACGATATTATCTTCCATTGGTTGACGAAGCACTTCTAGCGCACTTTTTTTAAACTCTGGCATTTCATCTAAAAAGAGCACACCTAAATGAGACAAAGAAACTTCTCCTGGCTTTGGAAAAGTGCCTCCACCAATTAATGAAATAGTGGAGATTGTATGATGAGGACTTCTAAAAGGCCTTTCTGTTACGAGAGGTTGTCCTTTTAATAAACCCGAAATACTATAGATTTTAGTAACTTCTAGTGATTCTTCTGGAGTTAGTTTGGGCAAAATAGTAGCAAATCTTCTTGCTAGCATAGTTTTACCTGATCCTGGAGGACCTACCATAATCATATTGTGATAACCTACAGCTGCAATTTCCATAGCTCTTTTTACACTTTCTTGTCCTTTTACTTCATTAAAATCTACAGAGTGTTCAGGAACAAGGCTAAGGATATCATCTATATCTGTTACATACGGATCTATATCTGTTTTACCTGCAAAATATTCTATGACTTGATAAATGTGTTTTGCTGGAAGTACATTTATGCCACCTACTAAGGAAGCTTCCATAGCATTTTCTTGAGGAACAATAATTGTCTTGAAATTATTATCTCTAGCAGCTAATACCATTGGTAGTATTCCTTTGACCGGGCGAATATTACCCTTCAAAGATAATTCTCCAATTAATACACAATCCCGTATAGGTAGAACTGGAACTAGACTCTCAGAAGCACAAAGAATGCCTATTGCAATAGGTAAATCATAATAAGCACCTTCTTTTTTTATGTTTGCAGGTGCAAGATTTATGGTTATTTTTCTCATAGGGTATTTAAAACCATTATTTTTAATGGCGGAAAAAACCCTTTCTTTTGATTCTTTAATTGCAGTGTCAGGTAACCCGACTAAAGCATATGTGGGAAGACCACTAGAGATGTCAACTTCAACTTCTACAATAATTCCATCGATACCATTTATAGAACAGCTATAAATATTAGATAGCATATGTATCACCTCTAAATACAATTGTACCAAAATAACCCAAATGTTGCTATAATATATGGTATATTTTATAAGATTTATAGGTTAAGTGTTATATCTGATTAACTGTACAATATATCTTTGAGTTCTTATTTGTCTAAATAACTCGGATTATAATACATTTTGAAATAAATTGAACAAACATAAGTAAATACTAAATTGTATAAAAAAAAAGCTTTTCAGTTTTGCTCTTTTCTGCTAGAATGTAAATGTACTTAAATTATACTTTAGTAGAGACTCCCCCACAATTATTATACATAAATCAAATATTATATTTAAAGATAATTTGTGTGTATAGCCTTGCACTGATTGTTATCGTTATGAAATATCCAATCATGGGTATTTCATTTGATATAATTTTATTTTTAAAATAATTTAATAAAAGGAGGAAAAAATGGATAACAAAATTACAGTAAAAACGCAGTTGACCTTTGCCATATTTCAGTTTTGTTCGGTATTAGCAGTCACCATCCCAATGATGTACCTTACATTCTATATGACTGAAGGCCTTGGTATGACAGCGGCACTAATGGGTTCAGTATTATTAATTGCAAGAGTATTAGACTTTATTATTGGTCTTGCTTCTGGTGGTATCGTCGAAAAATCAAGAATGAAATGGGGAACTTATCGTTCTTGGCTCATAATTTTGAAATATGTGGTCTTTATAGGTATTGTATTACTTTTTTGGGACACAACTTCACTGCCTATGGGGCTCCGAGCAGCCGTTACTATCATCGGTTATGTCTTAATGCATGGTTCTATGAATTTTATTGCATTGTCTCAATACGGGTTGGTGGCACGTCGTGCAGGATCTGATATGGACGGTCGTAACAAGCTTTCAATCGCGTTTGCCCGTGGTATGACAGTCGCGAACATTATAATCTCAGCAGTTGCTCTGCCTGCAATTGTTTGGGTGGGTTCTTTTGCTCCTGGTCTTGGATATCTGATCACGGCAGCAGCTTTCGCGCTCTTCTTCTTTGCCGGTTCTATCGTGCTAGTAAAAGCTACCAAGGATCATGACCGTTTGGTGACAGAAGAAGAAGCGAAACTGATTCCACAGATCTCGTTTGGTGACATGATCAAAACAGCTGCTGGAAACGGACAATTGATGCTCGTTCTCTTAGCTTTTTGCTTAACTTATATCGGTATGTTTATTAGTCAGACGATTATGCAATACTATTTTGTTTTTGTTATTGGTGATATGTTGATGATGTCAGTTTCTTTAACAGTTGGTATGGTATTTGCTTTTGTGGGAAGCATATTTGGTCCGATACTTGGTCAGAAAGCAGGTAAAAAGACTGCAATGGTGACAGGTATGCTATTATGGGGTGTATTTACTGGACTTATTACAATTTTAGGAAAAGGAAATGTATGGGCATTCATCGTCCTTGGAGGTCTCGGACAGGTTGCATTCTATATGTTCTTCTCATTTGGCATGAACTACTTTTTGGATGCCGGCGAATACGGATTCTACAAAACAGGTAAAGACAACAGAAATGTTGCATTGGCAATGTTCAATATGCCGATGAAGGTCGGTATGGCAATTGGTGGTGCAATTGGTGGATATGGACTTAGTGTTATTGGTTATACTCCAGGCATGACTGAAGTTACTGACAGTTTTATTAACGGCTTTATGGCTTTGGCTGGTGTAGTCCCAGGAGCCTTTATGATTGTTGCAGGAGTCTCTGTTCTCTTCTTCTGGAAGATCACAGATAAGGATGCGCAAATGTATGCAACATCAAATGCTGAAAAAATTGCTGCTCAAAAAGCTGCTGCTGTAGAGTAATAGTACGATATTAATAATGAGGTTTAATTAGGTTTACAAACGATTAATAAGTGAAACACGTGCGAAATTTATTATTTTCGTACGTGTTTTTTATGATAGATTAGTATTATAAACTTGTAAATTTAAATCTACTTATCTTAAGCAAGCAAACACAATAGCATTGTATTCATCAGGTTGACATTCTTAAATTCATAAGACATTTTTTATGTCTATATGTTCCATTTGATTAAATAAATTTTTCTGAGGATCTTTATTCAGTTGCATACACTGTAACATCATCATTTTATGTAAGTATTTATAATTTCCCTTAATTATAAATAGAAAACTGTATAACATCTAAATTATTGTTATTTTTAATGAAGTGAAACTTTATTCAGTAGGGGTTTTTTCATCCCCTACTGAATATTAGTTTTAGCGAAACAACGAGCCAAGCGAAAATATATTTTCGTAGTACCTTAATGATTGATGAGATAAAAACAGCTCATCGAATGAACGCTAATTTTCTATTTGCCAAAGCATCTTTTAACCATCTCGGGCTCATTTTCAATATGTCATCTGGTAAGCTATAATGTTCAAAAAATTTATCTATATTACTGTTGCCTACGTTAAAATCTAAGTTCTGTTCTTGTATTTTTTCCGTTGTTATTAGAAGGGCTTTTAATTCACTATTAACCCTTTTAGCAAATCTATTAGACCACAAGACAATTATTGTAATAAGTTGAAGGAAAAACAAAAATATAATAGCTACTTCTGCATTAGGTAAAACTTTTTTCAATCTTTCACTTCTAAATTGCATAGTTAATGGATAGTTAATATATCCTTTTCTCTTACAATACTAATAATATAATTTGATAAACCTATTGACTTATCCCGTAAGCTGTCCCCTTGGTTACAAAAAACAACCTTGCTTAATATAGCAAAGTTGCTTTGAGTATTGCTTTATTAAATTTTAAATCTTTCAATAAGCGTTCTTAATTCTTCTGCAATATTAGACAAACCTTCACCTGAACTTGCAATTTCCATAATGGTTGCTGATTGTTCTTCCATAGATGCAGAGATTTCCTCGGTTCCAGCTGCATTTTCTTCTGATATTGCAGCTAGATTTTGAATAAGTTCGATAATATTATTTTTATTTTTGTTCATTAATTCTGCTGATTGATTAAGCTTTATTACAGATTTTTTAACCAATTCTGATCCTTCGGAAATACCTTCAAACTTCATCTCCGTAAGCTTTACGCTATCTCCTTGATCTTTAACAATCCCTTTTACATCATTCATGGTATTGACAGCCAATTGAGACTTTGATTTAAGTTCTTCAATCACAAGTTTTATATCTTGCGTAAAACGAGTAGAATCTTCAGCAAGCTTTCTAATTTCATCGGCAACAACAGCAAATCCACGACCAGCTTCACCTGCTCTAGCTGCTTCAATTGCAGCATTTAAAGCTAATAAGTTGGTTTGATCAGCGATGCTTTGAATCATAGCACTTGCATTTTCAATTTTTTCAGCGCTTTTGTCATTACTGATAATAATCTCATAGACATTATCAGCAGATGCATTTACACTTTCAGTTTTATTAATCAATTCTTTTAAAATTGTAAACCCTTCGTCTTTTTGAGAATCTATTTTTTCAGATGCTCCATTAAGTTCTATCATGTACTGAGCATTATCTTCCAGTAACTTGCCAAGATCTTCAATGTTATGAGCGGTGTTTTCCGTATCTTTTGCTTGGTCACTTGCACCTCTTGCAATATCTTCAATGGTATTTGACACTTCTTCAGAAGCCGTTGCTGCTTGATCTGACGTAGCAGTAAGTTCTTCGGAAGACGCCGCCACCTGTTCTGATTTATCCATGATTTCTTGTACTATCTCAGACACAGCGTTTTTCATAATCAAAATACCCTGTGAAATTTCACCAAGTTCATCATTTTTTTGTATTAAATGCTCTTCAATTTCAACACTAAAATCTCCATTTGACATATGATTAAGTTTTTCTTTTAACGTTTTAATCACCACAATGATTTGATGGGAAAAGAAATAGAGCAGTATCCCTAAGAAAACAAATATAGCTAGTCCCATCCCCGTTATTACTATAATATTTTGTCTTATTGCTTGTCGAACAGTGTCCATAGAATAGCCAATATTAATTGCACCTACATGTTCGCCATCTAAAACAATAGGATATACTATATCGAAAACAACTTCATCAATACTTTCTTCATAATACTCAGATGTGTAAGCTTTGCCGTGAACTGCTCCAGTTACGCTTCCGGTATCATCCAATTGTTCATCGATATCTTCTAAATCATTGCTAGCCAAAACAACTGCTTTATTGTTCATTACCGTTGCATAGACAATCGCCTCATCCGTAGCTAGTTGTTCAACTAAGCTCTGGTAGGAAAACTTTGTTGTTAGTTCATTGACAATATCGGCAGAAATACCAACTTGAACAAAATTCCCACCTCTATTTTTTACTGAACCATACTTTAAATAATTATCAGATTCTACATCCTTGCGCACATTTTCCATTAATTCATCTGCTCCCTGAATCATAACATTCAAAGAATGATCTTCAGGTACAGCCCACCCCACATAACTCGGTACAGTGGAATAAACGATAACCCCTTCTGGAGAATACCAGTATATTTCATTGACGCCAACATTTTTCATAACCTCAGTTAAAAACTTGTCGCTTAACTGATTTTCATTGTTGATTACCGATCTGGCAGCTGATCGAATTTTCTCTTCTAACATATCATTAATTGTATCAAGTGCTAAAGCGTTATCTGATATCCGATTAACCATTCTTTCTGATGTGAGTAAGCCTTGCAATTCCATTTCTTTCAACAAACTATTTCTTGTGGAAATTGTAGAGAATACACCAATAATCAAAATTCCTACAAATACGGCCAACAGTGGATATATCAAAACTTTTGTTCTAATTGATCCTTTTTTCTTTTCTTTCTTCATCCTTTTCTCCCGTCCATTCTATCGTATGTAATCAAAAAACAATTTTTAACTCCTCTGTTTAATTTTCTTAACCACCAAACAATTTATCTGCATTTACAGGCTTACTTATAATAGTACCCCTAAACTATATCCCCCCCCACATTTTTTAGCATTGAAATTCATAATTTCATCTTTAACACCTTATGCAATAAAAGATAAATTAAAACATTTAGAGAACTCAATCAAGCTTTTAATCTCATCCTCTTTGTGCTCATTTGTATATTTTCATTCATGGATTTGTATAACTTCACTTATCTATTACAACTATCCCTATTTTTAGTACTCTTGATAACGTCTATTACTTGCACCAATAGTCTATTTTATCCCTGTAAGTAAATTGTCCCTCAATTGTTTATCTAAAATTTTTAGTAGACAAATATCATCTGTTAACAAAAATATTGTTTCTCATAATCCTTTATCAGTGTATCCTTTTTTTAGGCTATACGTTTAGCACTAATCCACTGTTTTTTCTTTCATATAAGTTTTAAGTGTTGTATGTATTAAAAAATCCTAAGGCAGAATTGATCAGATAAACTTGGGTATCATTCTTTATATATTCATTATAACTACTCAACTTATTTTCTTGTAGTTTATCTACCATTATTGCTTTAATCGGATTTTAAGGAATATTTTTATCCTATCATATGAGCAGGTGCATGGCAATGAAAATGTCCCCTTGGCTTCATAAAAAGTCAATATAAAAGACCTTTTATATACTCTCAAATTCATTCTTTAAGCCAAAAAAAAATCTTTACGTTGAAAGGATCTTTTAATTTCGATATAATACTTTCCCCCAATTATTAGACATACTTAATTCATGCTTCCGGCTTTTTCAAAGGTAAATAAGTAGTCCTCATCTATTTCGTCACGGTAATCCACTGTAAAGTCTAAATCTTTGGGTTCTCTTTTTTTAAAGCGGTAACTCAAAAACTTTGATCCATCTAGTAACCATCCCTGCTTAGCAATTTACTCAAAGATTAATGGAAAAGTCATTCCTTTATATTTAATATGACAAATTAATACCACTTATGGAGATACCTTGAAATCTTACGGTTATGAAGACTTTGACATAGCGGTAGATGAAATATTTGAGAGTTAGCTTCATCAAAATCACCAATAGTCTAACACTTAAAAAAGCAAGGATGTTTTTAACACATCACTTGCTTTTAGACCTTGTTTAATACAATACTATTTTTACACTACATACTCATAAGACCCATCTTCCGCCACTGAGAAGAAGTCTGCATAATTTATATCAAATACATTTTTATTTACCTTTGAGATATCAACTTTATTTTTAATCAAAGTAGTGATTACTCCGCAATAAGAAATATCTCCTTGTAGTATGGCTCCTTGAATGATCCCATCCTTTACAATGATCTTCTTATACTCTATTCCATCCTCTTCAATGTGTTCTTCATAAGTATCATCAACAGGTTCAATTATTCCTATAGATACCGTTTGGAGATCCATAAAATTGAGGGAATTTCTAAATCCAAAATGATCCTCTAGCTTTTTTTCTTTTCCAACCATATTATGCCCTGCTGTTATCCCTTGCTTTACAGCTAAGGGCCAAATAGGATGAGTTCCACACACATCACCTGCTGCGAATACGTCAGCAATATTGGTGGCGCAATATTCATCGACGACTATTCCCTTGTCAATATTTACTGTATTCTCAGAAATGAAGGAAAGATTAGGTCGTACACCTGTAGCCACAATGATCATTTCACAAGGAATGACTTCTCCACTACTAATCTTTAAACCTTTCACATTGTTACTCTCATCCAATAATACCTCTTCTGCCTTAACCCCCGTGTGAATATGTACTCCATTATCCTTAAACAAATCTTCATAAGTTGTTGCAGATCTTTTATCTAATTGTAATGGTAGAATTCTATCTGCAAACTCAACCAAAGATATGTTCACCTTTTTTGCCATGAGTCCAGAGACCACATCAATTCCCACTAATCCCCCACCTAAGACCACAATATCTTTTACATGAGAATACTCCTGTAGGATCATTTCAACGTCTTCAGCGTCACGAAACCCGACAACCTGATTTCCTTCCCTTAAGTTTTTAATAGGTGGAATAAAAGAGGAGGCTCCTGTAGCAATAAGAAGTTTATCATAAGAGAGAATCGATTCATCATCCAGAACCACTTTTTTGTCTTCTATATGAAGTTTCTTAGCATTTTTCCCTTTCATCCAATGTATGTCTAACTTTTCAAAGAAATCCTCACTAACAAAGTTGAGATTCTCTATAGTCCTACTACCACTAACAACATGATGAAGCATACACCTAGAGTATACTTTATCATCTTTAGAGACCACTGTAATTTCCCCTTCTTTATCTAACGAACGAATGGTTTTGGCACAGTTGATCCCAGCTGCACTAGCTCCTAATACAAGATATTTCATAAACAAACACCTACCTCTTCAACATAGAGACACCCTGTTGGGCAATTTTCAACACATCTTGGTATTTCTCTTCCATCACACACGTCGCATTTAATGACCACACTATTACGCAATTCATCTGTTTTTAATACCCCATAAGGACATGACATCACACACATAAAACAGGATGAACATTTATCTTCATTATAAGATACAATCCCTGTTTCACTATCTTTTGTCATGGCGCCGCTCATACAGGTAAATACACATTCAGGTTCATCACAGTGTCTACAGAAAATAGGTGCTGGTTTCTTCTGACTATCTAGTGAGATATGGTTTCTAGATTCATTTTTCAAATCCGTTAGATCTAGATCGAAGATCCCCTTTCCTTGTTCGTTATGCTCTGCCATACAAGCTATGGTACAATTCATACATGCCATGCATAGGTCTTGTTTTATTTTTATCCGTTTCATAATACCCTCCCTAATTCAAAATATTCAATTTCCTATGCATTGACAGGTACTAATTCCACTGCTAGGCCCAAAGACTTTCTTCTTTCAATAATGATTTTTTCCAACACATCTGCTGTACTGATCACATCATCATTTACGATTAATTGGCCTCCTGTAATGTCAGGCATAGCATTCATTAATACGTTTGAGACCACCTCACTGCCCCCAATAAATGGTGAAATAGCTAAATGCAATGGTAACCCTAACGCTAAACCAAAAGCACCATCTGCTAACGCTTGTTCTTCTAACCACTGAGGTGCAGATAGAATAAGAGGTAGTTGTGGAATATCAATATTTAAGGCCTCAGCTAGTTCTGTAGCGACAATTTCTAAGCGCCCTATAGCTAAGCATGGTCCAAAATTCAGAACTGGTGGTATCCCTAAACTTTCACAAACTTCTCTTAATGAATCCCCTGCTAAACTAGCCGCCTTAGGAGACATCAACCCAACATTTTCTAATCCGCCACTAGAGCATCCTGCTGAAAGGACAAGAATATCTTTCTTGATAAGTTCCTTTGTAAGCTCTACAGTAAATACATCATGGCCTTTTGCTGTTAAATTGGAACACCCTACGATAGCAGCAACACCTTTAATTTTACCTGAAGCAATGAGATCAATAAGGGGAGCCCAAGTGCCTCCAAGAAAACCTTTTAATGATTTTTCACTAACCCCTGTAATGACATCATCATGTCCATGAATGGGTATATCTATGGTTACATTTCCTCTTCTTTTTACATAACTATCTTTGGCTTTCTCGATAATTGTTTGGGAAATTTCTACTTCCTTATCTTTACTAAAGGGAATATGTTCTGCACTGGTTTTTTTAGCTACATCATCTAGACATACCATATCTACCATAAATTCCTCAACAATGGGTTCTATTCCAGGGAGCGTACAGTTAAATTCCGATACGATGAAATCTATCCCACCTGTTGTTAACAGACTTTCACTGGTAAAGTTATTCCCTGCATGGCCAGAAAACACTTCTTGATAATGTTCTCCTCTTAACTGCAAATCTTGCCCTACACAAGTACAACCTACTAATCTAAAACCTTTAGCTCCTACACTTTTTGCAATTTCAATTACGTCATCATCTATTAGCCTATCTTGCAAATGAGCAAATACAGAATGTTGATGCCCTGTAATCATAATATTGATATAGTTTGTATCTACCACCTTAAATCCTACTGAAGCTTGCCTGATAACAGGCTCCCCTAACATGACATCGTTTAACAAATTGGTAAGTGTCAATCCATACAACCCAGTGGAGATCCCCAAATTTAAACTATGTAATAACATATCTACAGGATCACTACTTAAATTAGTGGATGTCTTGACAATGGCATCAAAAACTTCTGATTTTGCTCCCCCTGGAAGGATGTTCAATTCTTTCCACTTCTTATATCGTGGAGCATAGGCCATTTTCTCGACCAATTCCATTTTTTCAAATCTTGGCTTATAGAGGTCTGCCAGAACCTTATCTGCCACAGCGATTGCTTTGTCATATAGGTCTTTAGCTTCGATTCCGAAAGTGTTCGCTAAGTCATTTAACGCCTTTTCACTTTTAATTTTTCCTTTGTTTTGTCCTATTGATTTTAAATTACGAGCAGTAGTTTCTACAATATGCAAGTAACACGCTGCTCCCGAAGCTACAGCCCTCAAGAAATTTCTTGATACAATAACATCTGCTGTAGCACCACAAACCCCTTTAGGTGCTTGGGGAGTAATACGACATGGACCATTGGAACATAGTCTACAACATACTCCTAACTGCCCAAACCCACACTTTATCTTTTGCTTTTCTACCCGGTTAAATGAGGTCTCTTGGCTCTTTCCTGCTGCAAACTCCTGTAAAACTACATCTGCTGAATTACACATTTTCATATTCTCAATTCCTCCTTATATTAGCTGCTTTATGTAAATAGTTTAATGTTCACTATTTTAGTATACTTTTGTTTAAAATTTTTTTACTTCTCCAAAAGATCTTTAAAATTAACACTTTCTAATTTATCTGTTAACAGATCTTTTACCTCTCCTAAAACATGATGTATGCTACAATGATTCGTCCTTTTTAAATTGCAAAACTCTTTGTCATAGACACATCTATTCACGCAAATAGGACCATCGATTAGCTCAATGACAATTTTTAAATTTAAATCCTGAGGATTTTGATTTAGTGCATACCCTCCATGAACGCCTCTATACGCCCTGGTAATCCCACCTTGAGTAAGTTTTCTCAATATTTTCAGAGTAAATCTAGTTGGAATCCTTTCTTCTTCAGATAAGCTTTTGGCATCTATCCGATTGTCCATACCTAATTTTGATAAGTTTAATACAATTCTTAGTGCATAATCCGCTTCTTGCGTTATTTTCATAGTTTTTTCCACCGGTGTGCTTAATTTATACCTATTTGGTATAGTTTTATAATAAACCCTTGACTTTATCTTGTCAATAAATTATTTGATTATCTTACCATTTTTTTAATTTTTGTAAGCTTTCAAAGTGATAGTCCTTAGTAAATGTTTAAAGGTAGCTTCAGCTACAGCATTGTCATAGTGGCATCTCTTAAAGCTTAATGAACTCCCGATTTTAAAGGTTTCCAAGACTTTATTTTGTTTTTGAATTCGCTACCTCTATCTGTATGAAAAAGAGTAATGTTATCAAGTCTAGTTTTAACACTCTGTAAACAAGATGTGCATCCTTATGTAGACCAGCACTATAACGAATTTTTTCCCTGTTAAATAGATCGACTAATATACACACATAATTCCACTGCTTGTTTACTTTTACGTATGTTAGGTCACTAACTACAGCTGCATAAATGAAAGCAAACTTTCATTTGCGTAACTTAATAACTATACAGTTACTAGGAAAATATATTTTTGCTTGGCTAGTTGTTTCGAGAAAACTAATATTCAGTAGAGGATGAAGAAAATCCCTACTGAATAAAGTTTCACTTTATTTTAAGTTTAAACAGCTAAAAATACAGATTTGTCCTCTATAGCTTTTTAAAATGTTTTGTAATTCTATTAATAATTTAAACTTGCCATACGATACTATATAGTATGAGTTATTAAAAAGGTGGATTAAACATGAATCTAAAAACAATCTATATTAAAAAGC
Organism: Alkalibaculum sporogenes; assembly: GCF_009362815.1. Classification (GTDB taxonomy): domain Bacteria; phylum Bacillota; class Clostridia; order Eubacteriales; family Alkalibacteraceae; genus Alkalibaculum_A; species Alkalibaculum_A sporogenes. The sequence continues at coordinate 80,611 of NZ_WHNX01000011.1, forward strand.
AAGTTAAAAATATACTTCCTGGGGATATCATATTACATCCAATTTATCGCACCGATGGATTAATGTTAATTAATAAAAACAAAGAACTATTACCAAAAACAATAGAAATCATAAAAAAGCAAATATCAGAAAATGCCATGGTTCTAGTTGTGAATAATACGAGTGATTTTTATAATTTTGTTAATAATAAAGTTTTTCAAACAGATAATTTTATTGAGGACATTCAAGAAATTTTCAGAATATTTAACAAATATCACTATATGCAAAATATAGAGATTGATTCGTATATGCCTACAGAATATAAAAATCACTCTTCTTTCCAAGAAGAAAATACTACTAATGTAAATCGTTTGTTTTCAGAGATTTTCTCTAAGATGCCCTTGTGGAATAATATGGAAAATGTTTTAGAATCAGAGTATTTAAAAAGACGTACAAAAAAAATTAAAAATGATTTCTTAGATTTGTTAATTACAGAAGAATCCTTTCATATCTGGTTAGAAGAGATAAGAAATACCGATAATACTTTAATGATCCATAGTATTAACGTTACTTGTATTGCTTTATTAATGGGGTTAGTATTAGAATTAAATGATAATGATTTAATTGACTTGTGTATTGCCTCTTTATTTTCAAATGCAGGATTCATTAACATCAAAGAAACTGTTTCGAAAATATATCACTCTGAGAATAGCACTTCAATTGTAAAAAAGCATTTAGAAACATTCTCCGATATCACATCTAGCTCTCCCTATTTACGAAGAACATCTATTATATACGGCATATTAGATAGTCATGAGTTCTACAACGGTACAGGATACCCAAATAAAAAGGTAGGTCAAGAAATAAGCCTATATGGTAGAATTCTTCATATATGTCATCATTATGATGTTATAATAAATGGATATTTTTCTGATACTTATCTTTCTCCTCAACAAGCGGTGAATGCTATTCTTGAAAATACAGAAGGTAGATTTGATAAGGATATAGTAAAATTATTTATATATCGAACCAATTATTTGAAATTAGGTCAGACCTATAGCCTTACAAATAATCAAACAGGCGTTATTATTGGTTTCACTGATTATATTGATTCACCTCACTTACCCATTGTACAACTAGAAAATGGCAAAGTAGTTGATTTATCTATAAAGGATTAATTTCTTACCATAGACACAAGATTAATTACACTACCAAAAAAACAATTAACTAGATTTATTTTAGTATAGTACTTTAGAATATTATATCTTGTTTTTCTATGTTAAAATTTCCTAATTGTTAAATCATAAACGCCTTATGGTATTTCTTCTTTCCTTTACGTATTTTAATTCCTTTTTCTAATGCTAATGATGAGATACATAGATCAACAGAGTCGACTTTAATATCATTTATTGATAATCCACCTTGTTGGATCACGCGCCTTGCTTCACTCTTAGAAGTGGTTAATTTACATTCAACCATCAATTCTATAACGTTAATAACACCATGAACCAATTGATTTTTGCTTATCTCAGTAGATGGCATATTAGAATCATCTGTTCCTGTTATAAATAGAGAATGAGAAGAACTTTTCGCATCTTTTGCTTTCTCTTCACTGTGGACCAACTTGGTCAATTCAAAAGCCAAGATCTCCTTAGCTTCGTTTAATTGACTGCCTTCCCATTTACTCATTTCATTAATTTGATCAAGAGGTAAAAATGTGAGCATACGTATGCACTTTAATACATCAGCATCATTAATATTTCGCCAGTATTGGTAGAATTCGAAAGGAGACGTCTTGTTAGGATCCAGCCAAACTGCACCCTTTGCTGTTTTACCCATTTTACTACCTTCAGAATTCATTAGTAGAGTATTTGTCATTGCGTAAGAATTCTTGCCCAATTTACGACGAATCAATTCCCTGCCGCCAAGCATATTAGACCATTGGTCATCACCGCCAAACTGCATATTACAACCATGATTTATAAACAGATGATAAAAATCAAACGACTGCATAATCATATAGTTCAATTCCAAAAATGAGAGGCCTTTTTCCATTCTTTGTTTATAGCATTCGGCACGCAACATGTTATTAATAGAAAAATGTGATCCAACTTCACGAAGTAATTCGACATAGTTCAAATCTAAGAGCCAATCTATGTTATTAACCATGATTGCTTTATCTTCATCTAATTCTATGAATTTTTCTATCTGATTTTTAAAACAATCACAGTTATGTTGAATTGTTTCAGGAGTCATCATGGAACGTAAATCTGTTCTACCTGAAGGATCACCGATATATCCTGTCCCACCACCTAACAGAACTACAGGTTTGTTTCCAGCCATCTGCAAGCGCTTCATTAGGCATAAGGCTACAAAATGACCAACATGCAAAGAATCTGCTGTTGGATCAAATCCGATATAAAATGTCGCATTGCCATCATTGACGAGTTCCCTAATTTCTTTTTCGTCGGTAACCTGAGCGATCAAGCCGCGTGATATCAGTTCTTCATAAATTTTCATTACTACAACTCCTTTTTATAACTTTTTATTTTATAAATAAAAATGCCCTCTGTTCCCAATAGGAATAGAGGGCAAAATAGCGATACCACCTCTGATTTAGAAATTCCTCACAGAATTTCCCTTTACGAGTGAAAATACACTCCTGTGCTATATTGGGCACGTCCATCATTCCTTACTAAAAGTTCAGGTAGCGGCTCCAGGATGTATTCGTTCAGTGCGTCAACAACCTCCCACCAACTGGTTGCTCTCTGAATAACGTTATTGTGAACTACTACTTCCCTTCATAACCTTAATTGATTTAATTTAATGTAAAGTATAATATAGGTACATTTGAATGTAAAGTCACAGAATGACACATGTGTGACATGAAATGGAGGTTATATTTAATTAATATGCTTTAAGATATCTATTGGTAAGGTCCTCTTAAGTAATTCCACAAGTTTTTTCTTGTCCATTTTCATACCACTGTGCAGCCATTCGATAACCATGTCAGTACCACCACGAGAAGCAATATCGATTGCAAATTGCATTATTTCAGATGTTATATCAACACTTCTAGAAAATAGATATTTTTCATATGTTATTCTGGTAACATTAATATCAAAATTTCGAAGCCCATTAGTATCTCTGCTTTCATAAGCGTTTTTTAAAATATGATATTTATCTTCAAAAATCTCAAGATAACGCAGTAATGCTTCCTCCCAATTAAGATTGTCTGTAATACGACCAAAGCTGTCCTCGTAAAATTGAGAAAAGTACCAGCTAGTAAGGTCATATTTATCTCTAAAATGACGGTAAAATGTTTTCCTTGAGAGAGATGTTGCTGATACTATCTCACTAACTTGAATATCATCAAGGTTATTTTTTTTCAGCAACCTCTCAAGGGATTCTGCAAATATATTTTTTGTATTCATTTAAAATCTCTCCATAAGTAAATTTAATAATATCTTTCTAATTAATCTGCAAAACTCATCCCATTCGTCTGGGAGCTTGTTTTTACCATACTTCTTAATATTCCTACACTTCTTGTTATTTTAGATAATTATATCGTTAACTGATTGATATAGATATTAAATTTATAATAATTGTATAAACATATCTACTTAGACGATACTTATAATAATCAAAGTTTGAACTTGATGCAAATCTAATGAATATCAAACCTACTTTAATTACGTACTTGTTCAAACTTGACTTATTTAAGAAGGTGAAAATCGTGACTGAGTCGCCATTTTTTCAATTGACAATTGAATTGACATTTGGATTTTTTGCTTTGCTTGTTGTTACAAGAATTCTGAGGAAGACGCAAATTAATGAGATTACTCCATTTGATTTCATATCAGCCATTGTAATGGGTGAGTTACTAGGTAATGCCGTTTTTGATGATAAAATTAAAATAGGTATGATTGTTTATGCTTTATCACTGTGGGCATTTTTAATAATGATCGTTGAAAAAATTACACAAAAATTTAGAAGAACAAGAAAAATTATAGAAGGAGAACCTGCAATAATTATCAGAAATGGACAAATAGATTTTAACGTTATTAAAAGAGAACATATTGATATTAATGAATTGTTAAGTATTTTAAGGCAGAAAGATGCATTCTCTATACGGGAAATAGAATTTGCTATTTTAGAGCAAAGTGGAAATATAAGCGTATTAAAAAAATCTAAATACGACAATCCTACATCTGAAGATTTTAGTTTACCTTATAAATCAGTATATTTACCAATAAATTTAATACTTGATGGAGAAATTTTAGATGATAATTTACAGAGTATTGGATTTAATAGAGAGTGGTTGATAAACGAGATGAATATGTTTGGTGTTGAGAAAGTAAAGGATATTTTTTATGCTGAATGGAAGCAAGATGAAGGATTGCATATAGTACCCAAAACAAAAAAGACTAGTTGATATAATATTGAAAATGCATTATTGAACATGTAAAAAAATGCAAAAGACATAAAAGGATACAAATTATTTATAAATGAGGTGGTAATTACCGCTATGTAGAAATCTATAGCGGCCTTGTATCATAACTTATACTTTGTGAATTCTATTATTCCACCTACATTTTTAACATATAGCTTCTCTATAATTCTAAATAACTATTTCATCTTATAATCTATTATTCGTTCCCTTCTAATAATACTCCAGGTTTTGGACTCGTATTTTTCTCAGTTACATGATCGTTTATATTATCTAGATTATTATCATTAACATTTACAACTAGATCATCTTCTATAATATCGTTAGATGTCATGTGAAGTTTTTTCCTCATAAAGAAGAACAGTGAAAGTGAAAGTATGGTAGTAGCAATATCTGCTATTGGTTGAGCAAAGATAAATCCTTCAAATCCCCATAGTGAACTAAAGATTATTAATGCAGGTATAAAAAATAAACCTTGCCTACCTAGAGATACAACTAATGATTCAACTGTTTTGCCAAGGGATTGAAACATGGTCATTAGTACCATCTGCAAACCTAAGAAAGGCATAGACAATACAAATACTCTTATAATTTTGACTCCTAAATCTATAACTACAGGATCGTTTATAAATATCCTTATAGTTGTATCTGCAAATACAAAGAATACTACTGCAAATACGGTGCAAATAATCGTGCCAGCTGTTATTGCTTTTTTCACAGTCTCAAATAAACGTTTATAATTTTTAGCACCATAGCTGTATCCCATAAGAGGTTGACAGCCTTGTGCTAAACCTATAGCAAGCATAACTGAAATATTTGTAGATCTCATTACCACTCCACTTGCAGCGATTACTTCATCTCCAAAACTAGCTGCAAACATATTTGATATAGCAAAGCCTATACTCATTAAAACCATACCAATAGAGGCAGGTATACCTATTTTGAAAATTCCAGTATAGATTTTTTTATCAAAGCTAAATAGTTTCGGTGAAATTGATATTACTCCACGTTTTTTAAAGTAAAAGCTTATGTAATACATAAATCCACAAATGTTACCTATAGTTGTAGCTAGAGCAGCACCTGCAACTCCCATGTTTAATAATAAAATAAATATTGGATCTAATGCTATATTTATTATAGATCCAGCCATCATTCCAATCATCGATTCTTTTGTTGCACCTTCTGAACGCAATAATCCACCCATAGCCATTTGCATACCAATAAATGGGCTTCCAATTAACATTATTGATAAATAACCTTTTGCAAAGCCAATTGTATTTGCACTTGCACCACAGAAAATCAAAATAGGTTCCATAAAGAAAAAGCCTATTATCGAAACAATTGTACATGTAACAAAGGAAGACCAAAAAGCAATTGAACCTGCTTTACTTGCCGTTTCTTTTTCACCCTCCCCCAGGAATCTAGATATAACAGAAGCGCCTCCTATAGCAAATATATTACCAAATGCTTGAATAATCATAAAAATTGGCATAGATAAAGATATAGCAGCTATCATATTAGGGTCATTTAATTTTCCAATAAAAAACGTATCAGTCATATTATAGATTACTTGTATTAACATTGCCACCATAGTTGGGATAGCCAACATTCTAATAGCTTTATTAACTGGCATGGAATCTAATATGAATGTGCGATCATGTTTCATGTCAGTATTTTTTACTTTTTTCATTAAATCAAATCCTTTCAAAAGAATAGCGTCTTCGACGCTTTAATCAAGTATGATAATAAAGTTTGATCATAAGCGCTAGTCGAACTTTCCTATCATAAAATAAAGTGAAGTTAGAAGCCCGCAACCTAAGGCAGGAGTCTTAGTGCCTGTTAATGCGGGATAAATCATTTTAACATATCCAAAGTATTATTAATTATCTCTAATGCATATAATAATTCTGAAATTGACTCGTCATTTAAAGCTGCTACTTTTTGTGAAATATGCTTTTTATACTCTGTATCAATTTTTTGGGCCACACCCTTCCCTTTTTTAGTAAGTACTAAAGCATATTTTCTTCTATCGTTACACATAGATATTCTTTCTACTAATTCTTTATTGACTAATAGATCTACTACGCTAGTAAACGAGCCTTTTGTAAGTCCAACTTTTTTGCAATAGTCTGTCATTTGATTGCCTTCGTGTTTGTTTAGGAAAAGTAGCGTCTTTTCTTCACTATAGTTTAATTTGACTTCACTTTTAATATCAGACCCTTCTAACAATACACTGATAAACATTGGTAAAATTTCGGACAATTCAGCTATTTTAGTTTCTTTTGTAGGCATAGTATTCTCCTTAAAGGTATTTAGTTTGAATTATAACATTTTGTTTTATGATAGTCAATATTCTAATTAAATAATGTAATTTAAATGTCAATTTTGTAATAATATTTATTTTTTATATTGTCTCATAAAATGTACTGTTTTAATCACAAATACAACATGATAAGAGTATATTGTATAGAACTCGAAGTTTATCTAGAGTAGGATGAAATGCTCTAAAATTATACATGAGAGGTGTTAATATGAGTTTACTTGATAATACATTTAATCAATATAGTTTAAGCCCTAGTGCGGCTAAACGATTGTCTAACAAAACAATTTCTGTACCTATGATGGAGGCGATAACTCCTAGATGGCTCCTTACTTTTCTTCCGTGGGTTTCCACAGAGGCAGGAATATATCGAGTTAATAAGGTGACAAGAGAAGCAAAACCAGAGGTATTTACAAATAATCTAGAGGAACATAATATTCCTCACTCTTTTCCAGATTATGATCCTAGACCAAGAGAGTATACTTTAAGCATTGTACAAACTGTACTAAAGTTAAATGGACAGGTGACAGATTTATTTAACTCTCCTATTAATCAAAAACAAGAACAAATGAGACTTACTATTGAAGCAATGAGAGAACAGCAAGAATGGGAAATAATTAATAACAGCGAGTTTGGTCTAGTTGCTTCTGTAGACCCATCTATGAAAATTAGTTCTAGAAACGGGTCAGCTAGCCCTGATGATATGGACGAATTGCTTACTAAAGTATGGAAAAAGCCAGCATTTTTTGTGGCTCACCCTAGATCAATAGCAGCCTTTGGCCGAGAATGTACTAGAAGAGGAGTACCTCCAGTAGCTATAAATTTATATGGTTCACCATTTTTGACATGGAGAGGTGTGCCTATATTACCTTGTGATAAATTAGAGATAGATAAGAACACAGGAACGACAAATATATTATTAATGCGAGTTGGTGAAAGAGAACAAGGAGTAATTGGTTTACATCAACAAGGTTTGCCTGGAGAATGTCATATTCCAAGCTTATCAGTTCACTTTGGTGGAATAGATAGTATGGGTATTGCATCTTATATTATGACTTTATATTTTGGAGCTGCCGTATTAACAGATGATTCCTTAGGTATGTTGGAAAACGTAGATGTAGGAAGATATCATGATTACGACTAATTACAATGAGGGTACTATTAAATTAAAAAGTAACGACTATTATTTTTTACCTGAGTATAGATCTTCAAAGTATACTAAAAAGATAAACGGTCCATATGGGAATCAAGAACTTGACATTAATCTTATTCGAAAAGATTTTCCTATTCTTCAAAAAAGGGTAAATGGAAAACCATTAGTGTGGCTAGATAATTCAGCTACTACGCAAAAACCTAATTGTGTAATAAAAGCTATTGATAACTATTATAGCGAATATAATTCCAATATTCATCGTGGAGCGCATACTTTGGCAAAGATCGCTACAGAAGCATATGAAGGAGCAAGAGAAAAAATAAGATCATTTATTAATGCGGATTCTTGTGAAGAAATAATATTTGTTAGAGGTACAACAGAGGCTATAAATTTAGTAGCAGAAACCTTTGGAGACGACAAAATACAAAAAGAAGATGAAATAATAATAAGTGTTATGGAGCACCATTCAAACATTGTACCTTGGCAAAAACTTGCACAAAAAAAAGGAGCTATTATCAAGGTTGTTCCAATAGATGATTGTGGTGAAATAATCATGGAAGAATATGCAAAATTATTGACTTCTCGTACTAAAATAGTTGCGATTACTCACCTGTCAAATGTTCTAGGAACGATTAATCCAATCAAAAAAATGATTGAGATGGCACATCATATAGATGTTCCTGTATTAATAGATGGAGCACAATCTATTCCTCATATTGGAGTAAATGTGAAAGAATTAGATGCAGACTTTTTCGTTTTTTCTGGGCATAAAATATATGCACCTACCGGTATAGGTGTATTGTATGGTAAAAAAGCTATATTAGAAGAAATGACCCCTTGGCAAAGAGGTGGTGGCATGATTAAAGATGTTAACTTTGAAACCACAACTTATAATGACTTGCCTTACAAATTTGAAGCTGGAACAGGAAATATTGCGGATGCTATAGGTTTAGGGGAAGCTATAGCATATATTAATAATATAGGAATTGAGCGTGTTCAGTTACATGAAAAAAAATTAACATCTTATGCAATGGATCAACTTTCTCAAATACCTTCTATTCGATTAATAGGTACTTCTTCGAATAAGTCTAGTGTTTTATCGTATATATTAGAAGGTGTAACACCAGAAGATGTGGCGAAGTTTCTTAATAACGATGGTATTGCAGTAAGAGCAGGACATCACTGCGCTCAACCTGTTTTAAAACGATACGGATTAAATAGTGCTGTACGTGCATCAATAGGTATTTATAACACAATAGAAGAGATAAATGCACTCGTTGGATCTACGCTTAAAATTGCAAGGTATTAGATCAGTAATTTATATTGTTATAATGTAAAAATAGCCTAGGACTCATTGATGATGATATCAATATGCTCCTAGGCTATTTATTGTAAATATTTTATTTTTATTCTTTACTAATACATAATTTATTTAGAATTAGTAAACTCTTCTACCTGAGATATATTTTGAACGCCAATAAGCGCTATTTAACGATGTAATTTGTACACGTTTTCCGTGGGTAGGTGCGTGAATAAAGCTATTATTCCCTACATATATACCTACATGACCTGAGAAAACTACTAAATCTCCAGGTTTCAAATCACTTCGTGCTACAAATCCTCCGACACTTCCTTGTCCTCCACTTGTTCTAGGTAGACTAATACCATATTGTCTATATACATACTGAGTAAAACCTGAACAATCAAATCCAGAAGGTGATGAACCTCCGCTTACATAAGGAACACCAATATAATGTCTAGCTGTTGAAACGATAGCTGATCCAACATTACCTTTGTACGTTGGTGCTGAACTTCTTGAAGTTGACACTGATTTTGATCTCGCAACAACTGGTCGAGATTTTGTACCAACTAGAACAATTTTTTTGGTTGGCTTAGTTATTACTTTCTCGTCTATAACCTTTTGACTGTCGATTGCTCCGTTTAAATAAGTTATTTCTTTGGTTATTTCTTTTTCACCTTTTTTACCTTCTTGTTTTACTTTAGTCTCACCAGTATATAAAGATGATGAATTTTCATTTTCGGTTTCAAAAGCAATTGCTTCTTGAGTAATCTGTTTTACAGTAGCAGTTACATCAATATATGGCTTTTCAACTACTAAATTTATTTTATCTCCTGGCATTAAATCTTCAAGGCTTTTATCTGGATTAGCTTCCTGTAACTTATTAACTGCTGTATTAAAAGATCTTGAAACATTCCAGGCATTATCACCTGAGGCAATCTCATATGTTTGAACTTGTTCTTTACTTTTTTCTATCTCATTTAAAGCTTTTTCAGTAGAAAAAATTTCTTCTATAGGAACATCCTTCATAGCGATTTCAATATCTTGATTAAAAGAGATATCTAATACTTCCACATTACCTTTAATTTGATCTATTTTCTCTACAAAAGGTTCTTTAATATGATTTAGTATACTTTCAGCCTGTTCTTTTGTTTCTAAAGCTAATATTTCTTTACCATCTAGGAAAATAACAGCAGCAGGTTTATAAATTTGCAAGTTATCATAAATAAGATTTTCAAGTTCCTCTTGATCTATAATTTGATCTTTAGGTACTCTAACTTCTTTTATAGTAGTTTCAAATTCATAATTTGCTTCTGCTCCAAATTCAGCTGATATCTGTTCTTCTATTGAAATCAAAGCATCTTCTGCAATAGACATTTCACTAATTGTTCCAATCAACTCATCGTTGAGATGGAGTTGGTATGAAAAAGTATTCTGATATATCAAAAGTGCCATTGTCATAATGATTGTAACAACACCATAGATGATTAATACTTTGCGATTGTTAATTTTCCCAATATAACTTTTCAAATGATCCATTGGCATTAACCCCTTTTCATTAATTCTTCGAGCTAATATTTTCTGATATAAATATTGTAACATTATAGATAGATATATACAATCACTTTTTTACAACTTAGTTACAAATCCTATATTATTGTAAATATAGTGAAACATTATTCAGTAGAAGTTTGCTTCATCCCCTATTGAATATTAGTTCACGTGATACAACGTGTCGAAAATATGTTTTCGCAATACCTTAATGACGAAGCAGTTAAATAGCTTGCTAATTTTGTAGTTTTAAAATTAAACTATTTAATAACTTGAATGGTATAGAAAAGTTACGTATAATACTATTTAATTAACAATATAAAGTTTGTAACTGAGAAGGAGAAAAAAAATGGAGTACACTGGAGAACGAGTCATTCCAAAGTTAATGAATTCAAATAATGGGATGTTAATTGAACATATTAATAGATATAAGTTTGCAAAAAAATATGGAAAAGGAAGAGTATTAGATATTGCATGTGGAGTAGGCTATGGAAGTAAGGTGCTTTTAGATGATAACGAGAATATTTCTTCTTTAATCGGGATTGATATTTGCAAAGATAGCATTGAGTATGCAAAAGCAAATTATTCTTACCCAAATACTTCATACTATATTGATAATGCATTACACTTAGACTTACAACAAAAATATGGTACTTTTGACACTATAACTAGTTTTGAGACTATAGAGCATTTTAGAGAAGATCAACAATTTATTAATAATCTATATAACTTATTAAATGAAGATGGAACTTTAATCATATCTACACCTTTTGGTAAAGGTAAATCTGTTCCATGTTCAAGCCCTTTCCATGTTTATCAATATAAAGAAGAAGAATTTCTAGAGGTACTTCAACCTTTTTCATCTATCACTATGTATCATCAAGATAATTATTCCATTGAAATCCCAAAGCCTAATAAGAAATATTATTTAATGGTAGCAGTGTGTAAGAAATAAGTTTTGAAAGGAAGATAAAGTAGTAGGAAGCATAAACAATATACTCCCTACTTTATCTTATCACGTTAAATATTAGATATTAAGTATTTACGACCTTCTTTAGTAATAGAAATATCTTTAAGTAAACCTTCAAAATTCTGCGTATCCTCAACTGGTGTATAACAAATCAGATTATTATTTGCCATTTCTTCTAGAATTTTAAATAGATAATCATTCTCAACTTTATGCATATTCTTATACCTTTTAGGTGATATAGCTAAATTTAAATCTAAGTCATGTAAAACTTGCAATCTCGCTTCCATATCAAACACTCCTTTAGTTTATATTACATAGTAATAAAATATGAGAATCTTGTCTTTATTTATCCAGTTATTAAATACCTACATAAAAAATTGGTGTTGTTTATTTAAATTTTACTGCTGTTCCATATGCCATTACTTCGGCAGCTCCTGTCATAATTGCTGCTGAAGCATAACGAATATTGACAATAGCGTCGGCATTCATTGATTCTGCTTCTTCAACCATTCGCTTCGTAGCCAGAGCTCGAGCACTATTCATCATTTCATTATATGCTTTTAATTCACCACCTACTAAAGTCTTAAAGCCTTGAGTAATATCTCTACCAACGTTTTTGCTTTGTATAGTACTTCCCTTTACAATTCCAAGCATTTCAAATTCTTTTCCAGAAATATAATCAGTATTTACTAAGATCATCTTCTTCACCACTCCTTATTTCTTTTATTCTTTCAATTAATACATAAATGCTAACACCCATAAGTACAAGTAAAATAAGGGAACCTAATAGTCTCAAAAACATTTGGCTTATATAAGACCATGTTATAAATAAAGCGATCATATATATTATTATTAGTAGTGTAATAATAATTGGAGCAACTAATTTTTTTGATGAATTACTCATAGGCATATCTCCTCTTCTAAATATTATATTTGTTTACTAGCATAAAAAAAGTATATATTTTAATTATATATTTTATGGTAAATATATTCAATTAATATCTTATAATAATTATATATAGGATTTTAATAATCTAAAGTTTCACTTTATTAAAGCGAATTATAATAGATTATGATAAAATGAATATAAATCATAATGATATTAATTTATCAAATTAGTAGGAGGTGTATAAATATTGAGTTGCCCTTTAGAAATAGCTGCTTGTCCAATTTGTGGAAGTGATATTAATTTTAAAAAATCAACTAAAGAATTTTGTAATTGTAAAAAATGCGATTGGTCATGTTATGGAGAGTGTGAAAAACAAAATTAACATAATTTACAAAGTATAAGTCAAAAGAAAAATTTCTTTTGACTTATACTTATAATTGAGAGATACCTGAAACATAATTTAGATATTATTTTATCATTAGAGAGAACGAGCTATAGTTTTATATCTAATGATAGAACATATTATGGCTATAAATCCAATTCCAAGTGTAATGATTAAGGCTGGAATAGTCGATAAAGTAGTATGTAAATTGTAAGCAGAGTCAGTAAAAGCTTGCATAATATATGTTGCTGGCAATAGTTGACCTAAAATACGCAAAGGTTCTGGCAACAATTCAGCTGGAAACATAATGCCCCCTAACATCATAGTAGGAAGAAATACTACTTGTGATAGCATCATCGCTACAGATTGACTACGAGCTAAAACCCCTATCAATAAACCGATTGCCAACATCGTAAATAGTAAAACAGTAAGGGTGACAAAATATGCAGGTATATTTACTACTATATTTGCTCCGTAAAATAAAGGTGCAGTAAAGAAAATAACAAGGGATACTATCGTTAAATGTAATCCAGTACTAATCCCTTGTATGAAAAAGACAGCCCAAGCAGGTATACCATAAACTTTAAAACCTCGTAGAACACCAGATTCATACATTCGTACAATTGGCGCAGGCATACCAAGGACAGCTCCCATTGTTACAGAAAATATAGTCATGCTGGCAGCTAGTGTTTCTCGAGATATTGGGTTTACTGATGAAAAAACTGCGCCCATTACGAAATAAAAAAGTAAAGGGACAAAATAATAAGTCATAAGTGTTCCATTGTCTCGTATATCAATTTTAAACTGTATTATCAGATGACGAAATAGAATATTCATACTATTGGCCTCCTTCTATTAAATCTAGAAAAGCTTCTTCTAATGATGGACGCTCTACACGTAGATCTATTACTTTATCTTCATTATGTCTTACATTGTTAAGTAAAGCTATTACTGCATTTGCTGTGTCTTTACTAGTCCAAACACCGTAGCCATCTTTTTCTTTTGAGAAATGTGCATCACCTATGTCATGTCCTGGTAATAAGCTATTATTTTGTGTTAGTAGTGTGATTCTAGTTTCACGTCGTGCAGCAGAGGTAATTTGTGCTGGTGTACCAATTGTGGCTATTTGACCTTGGATCATAATTGCTATTCTGTCACATAGTGATTCGGCTTCTGACATATCGTGGGTAGCTAAAATAATCGTTGTGTTTTTGTCTTTAAGTTCTCTTACTGCTTCATGTAGTTCTGCCCTACCTTGAACATCTAGACCTGCAGTTGGTTCATCAAGAATTACAATAGTTGGATTGCATGCTAATGCAAGTGCTAAGTGCAAACGACGTTTTTGTCCAGTTGACATTTGTCCATATTGTTTGTTTGAAAGACTTTCTAAACCAAATCGTTTAAGCAGATCTAAACGAACTTGTTGACCATTCCAACCACATATTAATTGCATTGCTTCTTTAGGATGTAAGTTCTCTGGTAGCGAGGCTACTTGTAATTGTATACCAAGTATTTTACGAATCTCTTTTTCTTGTTGTTGAATATTAAATCCTGAAATGTTTATTTCTCCACCATCAGATTTTCGCATACCCTCAATACATTCAAGAGTTGTTGTCTTACCTGCACCATTAGGTCCTAGTAAGCCAAATACCTCTCCCTTTTGCACAGAGAAATTTAGATTGTTAACTACTGGAACTCCATTATATTTTTTTAGTAGATTATTTACTGAAATCATTGTTTCAATCATGAATTTCACTCCTCATTCTTTCATATAACTAGAAATATCTATGTTTTGCTTTTCAAAATATACATTGAGGGCATACCCTAGCAGGTTCATAGCTTCTTTTAGTTCTACAGAATCTTCAGGCCATAGCTTTTCATTTGAACCAACATTAAATATTTTCTGTATTTGATGTTGGTCACCATTTGTTATTTCTAGTATTATATTCCACCATCTTTTTGCTAAACTTTGCATTCGTAATTCCTTTGGATCGGATTTTTTTTTATAAAGTTCAATTAATTCGTTAGTAAGTTCCTTTAGTAATTCATTAAACTCATGGAATTTTTTATCTCCATTTGCTTGTTCTATATAGTAATCCATTTGATTTTCATCCATGTGTCTAACCATGAAAGTATAGGGATTATTCTGTTGAGTTGAGCCTATTACTGCAATAAGTCTCTTAATATCAATATTTTGATTATGGGATAATTCTTCAATTACCTGCTCAAGAGTTTTCATGTTAAGCTGCATGTGTTGAATTTGTTGGTTTATGATGTCCTTCTGACGAATAAAAACTTTTATTAATTGTTCTGAGGAGTCTGTTGGCAATAGTTGATCTCTAATTTCTTCAAGTGAAAATCCTAGTGATTTAAGAAATAATATCTGTTGTAGGCATACAACATCCTTTAAGGAATACATTCTCCTACCACCTTCGCTATACTTGCTGGGTTTAAGCAATCCTTGTGTATCATAGTACTGAAGCGTCCGAACAGTAACCCCACACTTAGATGCTAATTCCCCGACACTTAATAGTTCTTTGTTAGAATCCATAATTTGTTCACCTCTTAAACTGATTGTATAATATAACGTAGCGTAACGAGCAAGAATTTTTAAGTTATTTAAAAAAACTTACCTTTACTCATTACTTAGGCAAAAATAATAAGATGTAAGGAAATCATAATCTATTAAGTTTAACTTAATGAAACTTTAAATTAATATGAATAATTATCTGCAAGTAAATAATAATATTATTATCTAAATTACTATCAATAAATAATAAGATGTTAATTGTGGCGATAAAATACAACAATAAAAATGAGTAAAGGAGGAGGATTTAAAGTGGAAATAGCAAATCTTACAAAAGAAGAACAAGAAAAGCTTAAGGAAATAGAATCTGAATTAGGTTGTGTTTTAGTGGCTTATGAAGGTTAATATTCTATTAATTTCTAATCAATTTTTTTAGCAAATAAAAATACTCTATCTTAGAATTATAATAGGTTTATAAGAAAGAGTATTTTTGTATATGTGTTTTTTCAGTTTTCACGACTGATCTTTAAGTAAATGAAGATTATGTATATAATCTTATTAATTCTATATACAAATTCCCATCTTGTTTTTCTACTGTAGCATGGTCTACCATGGCACTAACAAGTACGAGTTCATCACTTTCAGTTTCACCGGCTAACTGCCAATAGTATTCTTCTACTTCAGCCTGTCGTTGCTTGTTTAATATTATTTTCAACGTATCAATATACTCGTCATCAAATTTAGTATTATATCCTAATATATGTATAATTACTTTTTCATCTCTATTGATTATTTTAAAATCTACTTCAGTTGTATCATGTAGCAGCAGTGTTAACATCTCATCTACAATTCGGCATACCTTCTTTAACTCATGTTTCATCTTATTGGCTCTCCTTTTTAAATGCATCTATCATTGGCACTACAAAACTTGCAACGATACCACCTGAAAATCCATTATTATATAGATTCATACCACCGTGAATAATACCAACATTATTTACAAGGGTTAAATGTAACCCACCTGATAAAATTCCTATAATTACACCGTAAGTTCCAGCTATAGGAGCAATTGTTGTAGAAAATAAAACTGTTATTATAAAACTAGTACTTGAGTAGTCCATCTGATATAATAATCCACATAATAATACACCAATAATAATGGGATAACAATTTTTAGGGTGTTTACCAAAAGCTCCAAAACCTACAATAGTAAAGATACCTGCAATTACAGGACCGTTAACAGTACCACCTAATAATAAAACTAGAGTTAGACTTAGTAAACCAAGAATCCCCATATTAAAGAATGTCACACCATAACCGTCTAATACTGTAAAATCTGTAATCAGTCTTCCCTTGCTTCTTAATATCCTAGGATATTGTTTTACTACATCTTTATTAATAAAATAACCAATTAAAACTAAATAAATAAATAAAGCAAGTAATAATAAAATTATAAATATGTTCTGTTGTTCATAAATAATACTGACTGGAAGTATATCTCTATTAAAATTCTTAAGAAAACTTGTGAAAACTGTTCCTATAATTCCCGCAGTAAATCCGATGTTATATAAATTAAAACCATCATGAAATTTTAGCATATGGGAAGAAAGTGGAACTATAATAAAACCTATCAATACACCGATAATTGTACCCATAATGTAATTATAACCTGGTAGAAAAAATCCCCCAAATGTAATCTCGCTTACGATAGGCGACAATGCAGTACTAAACATAATAACCAACACAATGTTTTTTACGGGGATTCTTTGGTAACGACTATATAGATATCCTCCTAAAAATATCGGCATTATATTTAATACATTTTTACCAAAAAAAGAAAATCCTATGACAGTCAAGAATGCTGCAATTAATAATCCATTTATTCTTAACTTAAAGTGCTTAAGAATGTAAAGATTAAAAAAACCGATCATAGCTACATTTAGAAATGTAGCTCCTATACCACCTACTTTTAGAAAATCTGTTAGGAGAGTTGTAGGTGAAATAAAGATAAATAGTAGTCCTTCTATTACCCCGTCAATTCCTGTGTACTCATAAAAAGAATAAACAATACCAAATATTAAAAATGAAATTGGAAATATACTTAATATTAATAATTTATTCTCTTTATGTAAATCTTTTTCTATAAATTCATTATATTCTTCCATTAGTCACCACCTTATTAATAGTTATTTTTATAATTATTTATAGAATAACATATAATTTCATATTAAGTTAAACTGTTTTATATGTAATGGTTTTCATGATCTAGTTGTTTAAATTAACTATGAATATTCACTACACTGAATATAAGTAATTCATAGTCAAAAAAAACGAATATTTTACTAAATTAATTAGCAAAATTTTATCAAATTTGAAGAAAATTTTACCACAATAATGTCTATTATACATATTGTATGTCTAATATGGTATAATTAATAGTATTTTTACTTTATACGAAAAATTTAAATTATATGGTGGAGGTAAAATGGACAATTTATTTGAATCAGTTAAATTAGTAAACGAACAAGTAAACAACCTAGTTTGGGGTATTCCAATGTTGGTTCTTATTATAAGTACTGGTGTTTACATGACAGTTAGGACCAATTTTTTTCAAGTTACAAAAGCAAAGCTCGTAAATCAAGAGACGTTTTTAGCAATATTTACTAAGAGATCTGTAACGAAAACAGATGATAAAAAATCTATTTCTCAGTTTCAAGCTCTTTCTACGGCACTTGCAGCCACTATTGGAACTGGAAATATCGCAGGTGTAGCTGCTGCTATAACTGTAGGGGGACCTGGAGCAATATTTTGGATGTGGATATCAGCTTTCTTTGGAATGATGACTAATTTCTCTGAAAATGTTTTGGGAATTTATTATCGTAAAAGAAATTCGTCTAATGAATGGGCTGGTGGCCCAATGTATTACATAGAACATGGATTGAAAGACAAAAAAGGATTACATTATGTTGCTAAACCACTTGCAGTTATCTTTGCTATTTTTTGTATGCTTGCATCTTTTGGCATAGGAAATATGACGCAAGTTAATTCTATCTCTGGTGCACTCTTAAGTTCTTTTAACATTCCACCATTAGTTACTGGACTTACATTAGCATTACTTGCAAGTCTCGTAATTGTAGGCGGAATAAAAAGGATTGGACAAGTTACAGAAAGAATCGTTCCTTTTATGGCATTAGCATATATTATTGGAGGTATTATAATAATGGTAGTTAATGTTAGTCAAATTCCAAGTATATTTACAAATATATTTACTAGTGCATTTGGTTTTGATGCAGTAGCAGGAGGAATTAGTGGAACGCTTATTAAAAAAGCTATAACAATGGGTTTTAAAAGAGGAGTGTTCTCTAATGAAGCTGGTTTGGGTTCATCGGTAATGGTTCATTCAGCTTCAGACGTAAAAGAGCCGGTTGTTCAAGGTATGTGGGGGATCTTCGAAGTGTTCTTTGACACCATGATAGTATGTACTCTGACTGCATTTGCGATTCTTTCCACTGGCGTCCATGAAACAGGATTAGAAGGTGTTCCACTCGTAAGTGCCGCTTTTGCCGATGGATTTGGTAATTTTGCTGGACAGTTTGTTTCTCTTGCAATCTTGCTATTTGCTTTTTCTACCGTATTAGGCTGGTCATTTTACGGTACAAAGGCTACAGAGTATTTATTTGGTGCAAAATCAACTATTATCTATAAATCAATTTTTATCGTGTTTATTGTAATAGGAGCAACCATGAACTTAGATTTAGCGTGGGCTATTTCAGATACACTAAATGGACTTATGGCAATACCTAACCTAATTGCTGTTCTATTACTTTCAGGTACGGTCATCAAAATTACTAAAGACTATATTAATAGAAATATTAAAAATGATAATAGTCAAGGAAAGCCGTTACTTTCGGTATACCCTGATATAAACAAAGAACAGGCTAAAAATTTATAATCTTCTAATTAAAACTGGTGTAATAATATTTATGCCAGTTTTCTTAATTATATATACTTATCTAATGTATTTACATCTTCAAAAAAAGCATAGATATCTTTAATGACATTATTAGCAGCTTTACTCCATAAAATTAGGTGTCCCGATTCATTATAAAATTTTATATTTGTATCTTCTGAAGACACGTGCTCATAAATATAATTTGCGCTTATAGCTTTTACTGCGTCATCTTTTAAAGATTGTATAATAAGTAATGGACACTTAACATTACTTAAACTTCTTTTAGTATTAAATAATAATAGTCTAAAATTAATCAATGATTTAATTGGGAAACTAGTGCAAGATTGTATATATCGAATAGTATTGTTTAGTTTTAAATTTTTAATATCATGAAAAATATACAAAAGAATATTCTTGAAATCCCAAAAATAGATAGGTGTATTTAATGTTACGATGGCATTTACTGAAAGTTGACTTGAAAGCTCTAAGGCAATAAGCCCACCCATTGAAAAACCTACCATATATATTTCTTCACAACTTATAGAAAGCTCATCATAGCTGTTTTTAACAGAAAGAATCCAATCTTGGTATGAATATTTAGACAAATCACTTCGTTTACCTGTGTGCCCTTTTAATACAGGACATAAAACTATATACCCTCCTTCTTTTAAAAAGTCTGCTAAAGGTGCAACCTCATTAATGTTTCCGCCGAAACCATGGATTAACAGATATCCAGTTTTACTATTCATTCTTTTATTCATTGTGATTTCTCCATATTCATTATTCTTTTATCTACATTCTAAGCTTTTATTACTGTAAATTTTATTAGATTATTATTAAGTATTCATTAATTCTTCTTATAGATATCCATGTTCACTCGTTTTTTTCATGATAAAAAAATAAGCTTGGAGATACTTTTATAGTATCTTCAAGCTTAGAAAAATTATAATATTTAAATAAATATTTATACATATTAAACTCTAAATAGTAAATCACCGTATGAAGGGTATGGCCAGAAATCTTCAGCAACTAGTTCTTCTAGAGCATCACATGGCTCACGTAATGCTTGCATTGCTTCAAATACTTCGAACTTATAAGCTTTAGCTTGCTCTCCTACCTCTTTAATTTCTTGAACTTTCTTTAGATCTTTTTCTAATACAGCTAATGCTTTGCTTGCCTCTGCATATAAGTTATTAATTTTAACAACAATATCTATTTGCGCAGACACATCTGCATCACTAACCACTGACTTTATATTAGTAATAGATTCTGCTACAGAGCTAACATACTCTAATACAGCAGGAAGAATCTCTTTCTTAGCAATCTGAATACTTGCTAAGGCTTCTATATTTATAGTTTTTGCATATTCTTCGAACATTATTTCTTGTCGTGCACATACTTCACCTTTAGTAAACACGCCAAATTTTTCAAATAATGCTACATATTCAGGTTTATTAAATATTTCAATAGCTTCTACAGATGTTTTAATGTTTGGAAGTCCACGTTTCTCAGCTTCATCAACCCAGCTAGGATCATATCCATCACCGTCAAAGATAACATTAAAGTTTTCTTGAACCAATTCTTCGATTATTTTGCTTAAGCTACTCTTAAAGTCTTCTGCTTTCTCAAGTTTGTCAGCCATATCTTTTAGTATATCTGCAACAATTGTATTCAATATAATATTAGGACCGGAAATAGACATTGTTGAACCAACCATTCTAAATTCAAATTTATTGCCGGTAAAAGCAAATGGAGAAGTCCTGTTACGGTCGGTTACGTCTTTAGGAAACTTAGGTAATGTTGTAACACCTAGATCCATATGAGTTTGTTTTGTAGAAGAAGTCAAAGCTCCATTTTTAATTTGATTAATTATATCTGTTAATTGCTCGCCTAAAAATATAGATATAATCGCTGGAGGTGCTTCATTAGCACCTAAGCGGTGGTCATTTCCTGGTGATGCAGCAGATAATCTTAATAGTGGTGCATATTTTCCTACAGCTGCAATGGTAGCTACTAAAAATGTTAAAAATTGTGCATTTTCATGTGGTGTCACTCCAGGTTCAAGTAGATTCATTTTATCTGTACCTAAAGACCAGTTATTATGCTTACCTGAACCATTTATGCCTGCAAATGGTTTTTCGTGTAGCAAGCAAGTTAAGTCATGACGATTTGCTACCTTTACTAATGTATCCATAACAAGTTGATTGTGATCTGTTGCTATATTAGTAGTTGAGAAAATTGGAGCCATTTCGTGCTGTGCAGGGGCTACTTCATTATGTTTTGTTTTTGAAGAAATACCTAATTTCCATAGTTCTTCATCCAAATCTTTCATGAAATCGGATACTCTATCTTTTAGAGAGCCAAAGTAGTGGTCATCCAACTCTTGCCCTTTAGGCGGTAATGCGCCAAATAAGGTTCTACCAGTAAACATAAGGTCTTTTCTTTGTTGAGATAAAGTTTTATCAATAATAAAATATTCTTGCTCAGGTCCTACAGTAGAAGTAACTTTTTTTGTTTCTTTATCGCCAAATAATTTTAAAATACGTACGGCTTGCTCGGATACGGCTTGCATAGAACGTAGTAAAGGTGTTTTTTTATCTAATGCCTCACCAGAGTATGAACAAAACGCTGTAGGTATGTATAAAGTGCCGTCTTTTACAAAAGCTGGTGAAGTAGCATCCCATGCTGTATAACCTCTTGCTTCAAAAGTAGCTCTCAAACCACCATTAGGGAAAGAAGAAGCATCTGGTTCACCTTGAATTAATTGTTTGCCTGAAAATTCTAAATTAACTCTTCCATCACCAGTAGGTTCTATAAAAGAATCGTGTTTTTCAGCTGTTTTACCAGTCATTGGATGGAACCAATGAGTATAATGTGTAGCACCTTTCTCTACAGCCCAATCTTTCATAGTGCTAGCTACTACTTCAGCAACATCAGGAGATAATCCCTCGCCTAAGTCAAGTGTCCTTTTTAATCTTTTAAAAGTATCTTTGGGAAGTCTTTGTTTCATCACTTCTTCACTAAACACATTAGTTCCAAAAATTTGCGTTAGATTTTCCATTTTTTTATTCCTCCTTAAATGAGCAATGCTCTATTAATAAATTTATATATTTTTAGCTACAAAAAAAGCGTTACTCAAATGAATCTTGAGAACGCTATGTTCAAAAAGATTATATAATTCAGGCGACAATGCCCTCTTTTTTTACTGTTAATATACTATAGCATAAATTTAATTTATTTTCAAGAGCAACTGTTTAAAATATTGTTTTTTTTCAATTAGAAATAAATTTATAGTATACAGTAGTAAAATTTATTTTCGAAACGGAGTCTATCAATTCATTCTAGAACCTTTTCGCCCATCACTTTAATTGCAATTGCGCCTAGAGGTGCTGTAATAATAATAGCTAATACAGCTAATGCTAATATAATTTCACCTGAAGGCGCTCCAATGGATAGTGGTACTGCGCCAATAGCAGCTTGAACTGTTGCTTTAGGTAGATAAGAAACGATACAAAACATCTTCTCTTTTAACAATAGATTTGTCCCTAATAACGACAGGTATACACCGACAGATCTTGCTATGAGTCCTATGGAAATAATTAGCATGCCAATCCATCCTGTTTGTGCTGCAAGGTGTATATCTACCTGGGCTCCTACTAGAACAAATAAAATAATTTCAGCAAATATCCATAGTTTATTGAATTTATCAGACAAGTCTATTGCTAAATCCTTTTTTTTCTCTAATATTATGAAACCTATTATCATAACGCCTAATAGTGCGGCGATAGGAATTATATCGTGAAGAATATCTTCTAAAGTTGTAAGTAAAATAGCTGAAGCTAGAATCATTAATACTTTCTTTGTATCTCTAATAATATAGTGATTAAATAAATAGAGTAGTATAAAACTTAGAATGATGCCTATTAGTACTCCTGTCAAAATAGATAAAGGAATGTTTAACAATTGACTAGAAAATTTCATATTTTGTCCACCATACATTCCTACAAAACTTGAAAATATAGTAATTGCGACTACATCATCTACAGAGGCTCCAGCTAGTATCATAGTTGGAATTCCCTTTTTCTCCCCTTTTCCTCTATCAATAAAAGAAAGCATTTGAGGAACAATAACAGCTGGTGATACTGCCGCAATGATAAATCCAAGCATTCCTGCCTCTATCTTACTAATATCCAAAAAGTACTGTGCTATTATCATAATAGTGACACCTTCAAAGATTACAGGAATAAAGCTTAACTTTAAAGCTGATATCCCTACTTTAGTTAAAGTATCACGATTGATACCAAAACCTGCACGTATTAAAATGATTATCAAAGCTATTTTTCTTAAATCTTCTGAAATAAATAGTATGTCTTGATGCAACCAATTTAGACCATAGGGACCAATTAATACTCCTAGTAACAACATTCCTATTAAGCCAGTAAGTTTTAACTTAGTAAATATTTCATTGCAAAGTAAACCTAATAATATAATTATTGCTAGACTAAATGCCAATATTATTCCTCCAAATTATTATAATCAATTTCTTGATATTTTCAAGTGCTGATAATCTATCTAGCATAATGACTCCTGTAAAACAATTGATTGTAATGTCTTACAGAAGTCATTAACGGAATATTTAATAGTTAAAGGTGAACTACATCACTCTTATTTTTAAATATAATATAAAAAAATTATATCATAGCATATTTTATTTGCAAACTTAATGCTAAATTCGTAATAATGTGCTGTATTTAATATAAAATTATACTATATGTAACAGAAATGCTATTGACTAATATACTATAATAAAGTATATTAGTAATTACTTAATTACTTAATTACATGGAGGTTTATGTTTGTTATGAAAAACATCAAGAAAGCAGTAATTTCGAATCAATGTGTAGCATGTGGTACATGTGTTAGCATTTGTCCATTTAATGCTATTAATATTTTTAAAGGAATAAGAGCTGTAGTAGATGTAGAACTATGTGTAGGGTGTGGGAAATGTAAGTCTGCTTGCCCTGGATCTATTATAGAAATACAAGAAATGGAGGAGAGCCAATGAAACGCTGGAATAATTATCTTTGGATATTTTCTTTAACTTATCTTCTTCTAGGATTTGTAAATATACTTTTTGCATGGCTAGGTTTAATATGTTTTATCACTCCCCTTCTTATTTCAGTATTTGGTGGAGGAAAAGCTTACTGTAATAATTATTGTGGTAGAGGACAATTGTTTCAGCTTTTAGGTAAAAAGTTAAGACTATCAAGAAATAGAGATATACCAAATTTTCTTAGAACGAAATGGTTTCGTTATGGATTTTTAACTTTTTTTATGATAATGTTTATGAACATGTTATTTGCGACGTACTTGGTATTTGAAGGGACTAATGGATTACAAGAAGTAATTACTTTGCTTTGGACTTTTAAGGTTCCATGGCAATGGGCAAATTCTACAACTATTAGTCCTTGGATTACTCAATTTGCTTTTGGTTTTTACAGTGTTATGCTTACATCTACTATACTAGGTATAATAACTATGGTTCTTTTTAAACCACGTTCTTGGTGTATATACTGTCCAATGGGTACGATGACACAAGGAATATGTAAACTAAAGGAAATAAGAAAGGATGAATCAGATGGAAGAGAAAGCAAAACAAGTAGCTGAATTACTAAAAGTACTAGCAAATGAAAATAGGCTTTTAATTCTTTGTCTACTTATTGAAGGGCCTATGACAGTTGGAGAACTTTCTACAAATATATCTAATATTACTCAGTCTGCCATATCACAACATCTATCAATGTTAAAAGCACATGGTATACTTGATTCAACTAAAAAAGGACAAAATATAACTTATTTTATACATGATGATAGAATTTTAAGTGTTATTGAGATATTAAAAGAGAAGTACTGCTAATAGAATTGATAAAAATTAGCTACAGAGAAACACGCATCACAAGTTTCGCTGTAGCTACATATTACTTCTTCTTATCAATATCATCTTCTAGTCTGATATTTACCTCATCGCGTAAAATGGAGTATATTAATGCAAAAGTTGGAACTCCTATGATCATACCAGGAATACCTAATAATCCTCCACCAACTAGGATTGATATCAGTACCCATAAACTTGGTAAACCTACTCTATCTCCGAATATTCGTGGTTTGATAATATTCCCGTCAAACTGTTGAAGTGCAAGAATAAAAATTGTAAATAACAATGCTTGAAAAGGATCGACTATTAAAATAATAAAGACACCGGGAATTGCTCCAATAAATGGTCCAACTATTGGTATTATGTTAAAAACTCCTACGATAATACTTACTAATAGTGCATAGGGCATTTTGAAAATACTCATTCCTAAAAAGCAAAGAATACCAACGATGACTGAATCTATAACATTGCCTGTAATAAAACCTATAAACATTCGATTTGTACGAGTAGCAAGTTCCATTATACGTTGATTATGTTTTTGAGGTCCAAATGCATATAATACTCTCGTCATCTGTCGAAGCAAATGTTCCTTTGCGTTAAGAATATAAATTGAAACAATTAATCCTATAATCCAATTATAAATTCCAGATGTTAAACTCACAATATAATTTGCAATGTGAGGTATCATATCAGCTAATATTGAATTTAGTCTCTCTAACCAATCAGTCCATATATTAGCAAATTGTTCCTCATATAAGGCACCAGGACCAAAATCGTCAATTTGATTAATTAATAACTCAAGTGAATGGATATAAGATGGAACGTTTTGAACTAATTGTGTAACACTACTTACTAATTGTGGTACTATAAACCAGAACATAAGTGTAAATAAAATGATTACCGTAATATACGAAGTTAACAAGGAAAGATTTTTAGCACTCTTAGGCGATATTGCGTTTTTTCTTTCAATTGAATAAAATAATTTTTCTCTAAACCATTTATAGGGTATATTAAGAACATATGCAATAATAAATCCATAAAGAAATGGTTTTATTATTGAAAACACTTTACTAAGCATATTTAACACACTAGAAAGATTCATCAATGCTAAAAATAATATTATACCATAGGTAACTATAAGTATATTTTGTTTGAAACTTTTACTGTTCATGATTTCCTCCATTGAATAATAATGTTAGTCAATATATTGTATTTTTTAGATAAATGCTACAAATTTTTTTCATATAGTATATTTCTATGTTTATTATAACACTGGAAAGATAGTAGAACAACCACAAGAAACACGCTATGCGAGTTTCTCGCGGTTACGCGGTAGTCGCCAAATGTCTGCAAGCAGCCACTTGGCTCCTTACTTCGCGATAATTAAAAAAAACCACAGATAAATACCCTAAGCGAGATTCTCTGTGGTTTTTCAGACAGTTGTCAAATGCATTACATCCCTTTGACTCATTGTCTTTCTAAATTTCATGGTCACTATTTTAATAATTATATCTATACAATTAAGCTAGGTAAATTAATCGATTAATTCATTTACACTAGTTAAATCCCTCTTTCGAAAGGATATGGGAGTTAAGTTGTTCTGATAAACTGCTAACTGCTTTTCAAATGTTAATTGCTCTTTTCCTTTATAGATTATACCAAGTGCCATTTTTTCTGTATCCATAGCGACTTTCATAGAATCCATAAGATTTGAATTGTCATAGTTTTCTTCTAAAATATAAGTGTTATTTTTGTACCAAGCAAAATTATTAATTTTATTAAAACTCACACAGGGATGCAAAATGTCTACTAAAGCATATCCTTTATGATTTATTGCCTGTTTTATAATTTCTTTTGTTAATTCTTTTTCATCTGAAAATGTTCTGGCAACAAAAGTAGCTCCTAATGTTAATGCAACTGATAATGGGTTAAAGGGCTCATTAGTTACGCCACTAACTTGTACAGGAGTTGTAAAATCTTTTTTGCTAGTAGGTGATGCTTGACCTTTAGTTAGTCCGTAAACCATATTATTATGAACGAGATGGGTGATATCAGAGTTTCTCCTTATATTATGTATAAAATGATTTCCTCCTTCTCCATACATATCTCCGTCCCCACCTTCGGCAATAACAGTCAAGTTAGGGTTAGTTGCCTTAATAGCAACAGCAACTGGTAATGCTCTGCCGTGTAATCCATTAAAGTAGCTTGCGTTAATATATTGAGGCATCTTTGCAGCTTGACCAATTCCTGATGAGAATACAACATCAGTTTGATTAATATCCAATTCTTGAAGAGCATCAATTAATGTGTCTCTTATAGAAAAATTACCACAACCTGGACACCACGCTATATCAATTGGATAGTCAAAATCAAATTTTTTCATTTAGAACCTCCTCTAAACTTCTTTCTATTTCTTCAATAGAAAAAGGTTCACCACTGTATTTATTTACTCTATGTTGTATGTTAATACCAAGTTCCTGTTGTAATAGGTTAGCAAATTGTCCCGTAGAGTTATTTTCTATTACTATAATAGTCTTATTCGAGCTAAAATAGTCTAAAAGCCTCTTATCTAGCGGAAATACCTGTTTTACATATAAGAAAGCTGTGTCTTGTTTCTCTCGACCTTCTATAAATTCTTTTAATACTCCGTAAGTAGAACCCCAACCTACAATCAGATGCTTGTAAGTCTTTGGTCCTATTAAATCAGCATCGACGTAATCGGATAAAATTAGCTGTTTTCTAGCAAGTCGTTTTTTATTCATTTTAACACGCATGTCAAAATCCTCTGTTATGGAACCATTCTCATCGTGTTCGTCACTATCCACCTTCACAAATCCTTCACCATAGCCCGGTATTCCTCTGTCGGAAATGCCAGATTCATTTAACTCGTATCTTTTATAATCTTTATTAGTTTTAACAATATAAGATTTAAGATACTTTTCATTGAGAGTAAATTTTTTCATCTGACCAATTGATTCTAAGAAATGTTGATCAGTAAGAATAATAACTGGTACTTGATACTTGTCAGCAAAATAAAAAGCTTTTTGAGTTAAAAGAACTCCATCTTCAAGTTTACCTGGTGCTAAAACGATTCGCGAAAACTCTCCATGCCCTGCATATACTGCATTAGTTAAATCTGCTTGTTCAGTTCTAGTAGGTAATCCCGTTGCAGGACCAGGTCTTTGTGCAAGATGTATGACACATGGTGTTTCTGTCATGGCTGAGAGACTAACAGCTTCATGCATGAGGGAAAAACCACCACCTGATGTAGTAGTAATTGCCCTAGCCCCTCCATACCATGCACCAATAACCATATTCAAAGCTGCAATTTCATCTTCTGCTTGTTCAACTATTACTTCAAAATCTTGTGATTTTTCAGCTAAATATTCTAGTAGACCAGTTCCAGGTGACATTGGATAGGCACTTATAAAATTACAACCTCCTGCCAAAGCTCCTATCCCTACTGCAGTGTTTCCGTGTAATACTTTATAATTTTTTGCTTCTTCAGATTTAGTAACCTTAATTTGAATATTATTTTTTTTCAGATCTTGATAACCTATATCAAATGCTTTTTTATTATCGGATATTATATTATCATTAAGTTTTTTAAATCTATCCTCAATTTGTCTGTGGCATTTATCAGAGTCAAGATCTAGTAAACCTGCAGTAAACCCATATAAAATAGTATTAGTAAATAATTTGCTGCCAGCTTTTTTTGCTAAATATTCTAAATTAAGTTCTATAAATTTACCATTTTTGTTTTCTATAAAACTTCTAGAAGCAAAGCTTTCTTCACCAAAAACTATTGTATTATCCCCTATTCTATTTTTAAGCCTATCAAAAGAATGATCATTAAGTAAGAATAAAATATCTATCTTATTCTTATATGCGTATACATGGAAGTTACTAACTCGTATCTCAACGGTGTTATTACCTCCTCTTACTCTGCTCATCACGTCGCTACATGAGTATACGTAATATTGTTTTGATGATGAGTTCATGATCAAATCTTCACAAGTTTGTAATCCTTGTCCTGCCTCTCCTGAGATAACAATTGTCAATGATTCTCTCATTCCTTTTCCCCTTCCTTGTGTAAACAAGTATTGTTGTACTTAGAAGCTGTTAAACTTGCTACATTCATAGTATGTATCTTTAACGTTAATAATCTTTTCTTATGCCAAATTCGGCTGATTCAATCCATTCCTCAGGCCTTGTCAAAAGAATTATTAGCTCATTTAATATTTTATAGTGCTCTTCTTCTTGTTCTACAAGGAATTCGAAAACTTCTTTTTCTCTTTCATCTTCTGTTTGATCTAATAAATCCTTGTATAAATCAATGCTTCGCTTTTCGGTATCTAATGCCGATTTGTATACGTCTAACTGAAGTGCTGTGTCATTGATTATAGATTTACCTTCCCCTAACTGTTTGAAAATTCCTTTTGATTCAGTTAAGACATTACTTTTATTTAATTCAAATGGCAAGTTTTTTGATTTATTTCTTAGGATATCAGCATGGTCTCTTTCGTCTTTTGCTAATATAAGAAATACAGTACTTAGATTGTTGTCTCTGTTTAATTCAGCTTGCTCTGTGTAATATTTTTCTCCCTCAAGTTCCATATTAATTGCAAATTCTATACTATTCATTATATAACCTCCTAAAAAATTTCTGTATAATATACTTTCTATAATACTATTATTACCTTTTAGTAATTTAATCAAACAGTTTTATTTTTTTCTCTTAACTTTCAAGCTAGATAAATTAGGTATTGCTCTCGCCGTAATTTGCGGACTTCTAGCTCCTTTCAGCCGCTAAATACCTCGCCAACCCTGACAGTGGCAACAAAAAAAGAGAAGCACTACATCATGTTTTTAAAGAACGATATGTTTAACGATGCACACAATATATAGTGATATTAGATTAATTAATTAGAATCTGGGTATCTATATTATAATCAAAAGAAAATCATTTAAGGAGGTTATTATAGCTAGAATCGAATAAAATAAGTTCATAAATTTGAAGTGTTACTAATTTACAGTATTATGATATTCTGATTTATAGATAATAATAATAGACAAGGAAGGTGGAAGTCATGAAGAAAAGTATAATAATTGTTATTCTAATTTTTGTTCTAATACTGGCTATAGGTTGTACAAATAATATAGGCACTTCCCCAGAAGATCCTAATGAAGTTGATACACCTAGTGAATTGCCTGGTGATGAAAGTCCTTCAGAAAAAGAGCTATTAGCCATAGAAGATTACATTTCCTTTGAATCAGATCAAAATTATATCTATGTTGGTGAAGGAAATGAGTACGCCTCATATACTGTATTTACAGACTACATAGATAATAATACAAATAGAATACAAACTAGAATTAATAATGGAGGAACAGAATCTATAGATGTAATAGAGATAAAAGAGGGAAAATTATCGGTATTGCTATCTAAAAAAGAAAGCTATTATAGGGATAATCTATTAAATGTTGTAGATTCAGATGATGTAGATCATGAAATTTTATTGATGGAACCTTTAGAAAAAGGTACACAGTGGACACTTTCTGAAAATAGAATACGTTATATTTCACAAATCAATGTAGAAATACAAACATCTTTAGATAATTACAAAGCTATTGAAGTTACAACAGAAGGACCACATAGTGTTATAAAAGACTATTATGCACCGAGAGTGGGATTAGTAAAGACAGTATTTTCATCTGAAGGCTTAGAGGTAACATCGACTCTAAGTGAAATAAAGATAGATGCACCTTTTACAAAAGAACTAGACGTTTTTTACCCCCATGAAGATGGAAAAATTTACAAAGAACATAATTCCTTAAATTTTTATACAAACGATATTTCAAGAATAAAAATTCAAGAATTACTTAGAAAAGAAGCTCCTAAGGAGAGCTACATCAATTTAATAAGTGCTAATACACAAATTAACACTTTGTATTTAGGACAAGATGATATTGCTTATATAGACTTATCGAAGGAATTCATAGATGATATGAATTTAGGTGCATCATATGAATCAATGGTTCTACAAAGTATTACAAATACCATAGGTAACTACTATGGCGTACAGAGAGTTTATTTAACGGTAGAAAATAATCCCTATGAATCAGGTCATATTCTTTTAAGACAGGGAGAAACCATAAGCGTAAATATGGATTAAATAGTAAGATAACCAACGAAATTCGAGTAACCACAAGAAATTTCAATAGTATTTCTTGTGGTTACTCGCGAATATAAGGTACTTCAAGTATAACACGAGAATTACGAAACACAGTATGGGGTCAATTCTATTGGGTCTCAGGTCGCTGTGGGCAGCGACCCCTAGTTTGCGAGGCATGATACCGAGCTGATGGTTTGAAAGAAAACCTGCCACCTAGCTAATGGGAAGGCAAGCTGTAAGCAAGGGCGTTTGTGGCGACACAAGGGTCTGAAGGAAGCTGATGGCGGTTA
>NZ_WHNX01000012.1 GCF_009362815.1 Alkalibaculum sporogenes
ACGGATTGAGAGGAGAGCTAGGTTCATAAGATCCTTCGTCGTGGAACTCCTCTGGATGACGGATTGAGAGGAGAGCTAGGTTCATAAGATCCTTCGTCGTGGAACTCCTCTGGATGACGGATTGAGAGGAGAACTAGGGCTTATAAAATCCTTCGTCGTGGAACTCCTCTGGATGACGATTGAGAGGAGAACTAGGGCTTATAAGATCCTTCGTAGAAAGCTCCTCTGGACTATTGAGAGGTTGAATTTCTTGTTACGATTAAATCTGCACCTGAATTACCTATGTTTTTTAGAACAATGTCTCCTACTGTACAAGGAGATTTTATTGTTGTTTTGTTTATTATATTCATTATAGCAAAGATATCATCTTTTGGCACACCTGAAGTAGTCTTTACAGAGGTTACTGATTGAGGGCTATTTTCTACTTTTATAGTTGTTGTAATTATTCTTTTCGGAGCTGTATATTCATCTATGGCATAAACCTCTCCTCTTGAACATGCATTTCCCTTTATTATATGGTCTCCATCTTTTTTAATGATGGAGATTTTACAACCTTTTGGACACACTACACATATTAGAGATTTTTCTCGTACCATTATTATTCCTCCTCTATTTTAAATTTAATCTGATCTTGTTCAGATAATGATAATTTACCTTTGTCGATGTTGAAGCTCACCATCTCACCAGGAGTTAGTTTGGTGTATTTTTTTGTGTAAATTTTACTATTATTTATGTAACCTGAAATAACGCACTGTTCATATACTTTATTTACTCTTAGGTAAATGTTTGTTTTGTCTTGGTCACCAATATTAATTTTTTGTGGAACAATATATGAAATTCCTTCCATTGGTACTGTATATGCAAATTCCTTCTTTGATTTTTTATTACTTTTAATATAGTTAACAGCGCCAATTGCTGCTATTTCGCCCTCTTCTGAAACATAATCTACTAAGTCGTGGACATGAAGTACATTTCCACAGGAAAAAATACCTGTAATTGAGGTTTCTCTATTCTGGTCAACAGTAGCACCTTTTGTTCTAATATCGAGTTCTATGCCACATTCTCTTGTTAATTCATTTTCTGGAATTAATCCAATAGATAAGAGCAAAGTGTCACATGGTATATAGATTTCAGTTTCTGAGATAGGTTTTAATTGTTTGTCTACTTGAGCAATAGTTACACCCTCAAGTCTGTTTTTACCGTGTATTTTAACAACGCTGTGACTTAGTTTTAGAGGAATATTATAATCGTCTAGACATTGTACGATATTTCTAGTCAATCCATTTGAATATGGCATTAATTCAAGTACACAGTTTACTTTGGCTCCTTCTAAAGTCATTCGCCTAGCCATAATTAAACCAATATCGCCTGAGCCTAAAATGACAACATTTTTTCCAGGCATATACCCTTCTAGGTTAATGAATCTTTGAGCAGTGCCGGCTGTAAATACTCCTGCTGGTCTTGTGCCAGGAATATTGATTGCACCTCTAGTTCTTTCTCGACAACCCATGGCAAGTACGACTGCTTTTGCATAGATCACTTGATAGCCTTGGGAAGCACTTATAACATGTAATTCTTTTTCTTTTGTAACGTGAAGAACCATAGTATCTGTTTGAACTTGGATATTTGTGTTTAGTATTTTATCGATGTATTTTTGACTATATTCAGGACCGGTAAGCTCTTCTTTAAATTTGTGTACGCCAAAACCATTGTGAATACACTGATTTAGAATTCCGCCTAAGACTGTATCCCTCTCTATAATTAGTATATCCTCAAGACCTTCTTGGTGTGCCTTTAAAGCTGCCGCTAAACCAGCTGGACCTCCACCTACAACTACTAAATCGTATTTCATAGATGCACCTCCATGCTTTTCTTAGTTTTATCAATTAATATATTTGATTTATCTTCGGATTTGTTAATATCTAATACAGGTAAATCCAGTTCTTCATTGATAATTTCCATAACCCTAGGAGAACAAAAACCTCCTTGACATCTTCCGGCACCAGCTCGAGCTCTTCTTTTAACTGCATCTAATGTTGTAGCCGGTATTGGCCTATGGAGCGCTTCAACAATCTCTCCTTGAGTCATTGATTCGCAGCGACAGATAACTCTACCATAACGTGGATCTTTTTTTATCAGTTTATTTTTGTCATGTATATTAAGTTCGTTCACCTTAATTATGGGAGTTAAGTTAGGGTTAAAGGTATGGTCTTTCTTTAATTTTAATCCAGCATTTAGAAGCAACTTTGATACCATTACTGCAATTGCTGGAGAGGACGTTAACCCTGGCGAGTCTATGGCTCCTACGTTAATAAATTGCTTTACTTGACTTTCTTCAATTATGAAGTCATAAGTATCTGTAGCCGCTCTTAAACCTGAAAATTGCGTTATTGCTTTTGAATAATCAATAGATTTCAGTGTCTTCTGTACTTTGTGTTGCAAAGTAGCTAAACCTTGGGAAGTCGTACTAGTATCTTCCTTATCGCAAATATACTCTGCATTGGGACCTATCATCATATTACCGTGATAAGTTGGCGTTACTAAAACACCTTTAGAACCGTTGTTGGGAGTTTGGAATAAAATAGAATTTGTAAGTCCAGAGTACTCTTTGTCAAATAATATGTATTCACCTTTTCTTGGCCTTATTTTAAATCTATTAACCCCAACCATATTTGATATTTCATCAGAGTAAAGTCCAGCACAGTTGATTATATATCTTGTGTTAATAGTGTTCTTATCTGTTTGAATTGTGAAGTGATTTTCTTTTTTTGCGATACTAGTAACTTTATTATTTAATAGAAAGCTTACTCCATTTAATGCTGCGTTTTCCGCCATTGCAATAGCGTATTCCCATGGCGATATAACTCCTGCATCAGCACAGTAAAGTGCTCCAACAACTTCCTGGTTTATATTTGGTTCTTTTTTTAACACAAATTCTCTATCCACAATTTCAAGATTCTTAATACCATTTTTTTTACCATTTTCATAGAGATGATGGAGTTCAACCATATCGTCACTACTAAAGGCTAACACGAAGGAACCACATTTATTAAAACCAAAGTGTAACTGATCATTTAAATCTTTAAACATGGAATTTCCTTGAACACACAAAGAACCTTTTAAAGTGCCAAATTTTGAATCATAACCACCATGAACTATTCCACTATTGGCTTTGCTAGTACCATTGCTTACGTCACTGTCTTTTTCTATTACGGATACTGTAATAGAATATTTTGATAGTTCTCTTGCTATAGAACAACCAACTACACCAGCCCCAATAATTGCTACATCTACCATAAAGAAAATACACTCCTTATATAATTATTTTATAAAGACAACCATAGGAAACTCTTTGTCGCCGCAATACATAAAAAAGGCCGCACTAAAAAACACTTTGTTTTTAGTAACGGCCTACACTTATTCCACTGGCTCAATTTATTCTTTTTTTTTATTGTAGCATATTTTTATTCAAAACACAAACCTAATGAAAATAAACAAAATAAACAATCGTTAAAATTAACTGGATGACTATGCAGAATTAGGGAAAGAGATCCTTAGTTAAATATTAGTAGTATTATAATATAAAAGTGTCCATTATAATTATTATTTATTTACATTTTTCAACCTTTTTTTATAAATATTTTACAAAATGTGTTTCATTATTAGTAATTTCGTTATATTATTTATATATGGATATAATTTTTCTTAATATAAAGTGTAAATTTTGATTATATACGTTGAAAAAGGGTGTTTTTTCTCATTGGTATAAAGTAACATAGTTTATTTGTCGCAAAAGGTTTGTTTATAGTGGACAGTTTGTTATAATAAATTAGGTTACAAATTGTTTACAACTTAGGTATAAATTCTGGAGGGTTTTTCTTGATTAAATTAAATGGAGTTTGCAAGACATATGATAAGACAGAGCACCTTGCTCTATCTGATATAGATATATGTATTTCCAAAGGTGAATTTGTTTTTATCGTAGGGAAAAGTGGTGCTGGTAAATCAACATTTATGAAACTAATATTGAAGGAATTAGAACCTTCAACAGGAGAAATACATGTTGATGACCAAGACATTACTAAGATAAAAAGAAGACATATACCTTTTTATAGAAGAAAGTTAGGGATAGTCTTTCAAGACTTTAGATTGCTCAGTGATAAGACTGTATATGAAAATATAGCATTTGCAATGGAAATTGTCGAAACAAGTACTGCTGTAATTAAAGAAAGTGTACCGAATGCTTTAAAATTAGTTGGGTTATCTCATCGAGCACACTACTTTCCAGATCAACTGTCTGGAGGGGAACAACAACGAGTGGCTATAGCAAGAGCAATAATTAATAATCCTTATTTAATTATATGCGATGAACCCACAGGTAATCTTGATCCAAAGACATCTATAGGAATCATGAATTTGCTTAAAGATATCAACGCAAAGGGTACCACAGTTATCATGGCAACTCATGATAAAGATATAGTAGACTTAATGCAGATGAGGGTTATTGCCTTACATGGCGGGAAAATAGTAAGTGACAAGAAAGGTGGATACCATAGTGAAGATTAATACCTTCAAGTATTTTTTTAGGGATTGCTTTAGAAGTATTAAGAAAAATTCCTTGATGAGTATTGCTTCGGTTATTTCTGTACTATCAGCATTAGTTATTTTAGGGATATTTTTAGTAATCACATTTAATATTCAACATATTACTAGTGAAATGGAAGATCAATTGGAGTTAAAAGTATTTTTAGAAAAAGATATTTCAGTAGAAGAAATGGGAGATTTAGAGAATACTCTAGATGCCCACAAAGATATAGAAAGTTACACATTTCAATCAAAAGATGAAGCGTTAAACATTATGTCAAATCAGTTAGAACAATACGAAAATATACTTAAAGGTCTAGAAGAGGACAACCCCTTGCCTGAAGCGTTTATTATTAAAACTCATAGCGCTGGAGCTATAACAGAGTTAAATGATTCATTATCAGATTTAGATGGGGTAGATTATATAAACTACGGAGAGAGTTATGTAGGTGCTCTTATTAAATTTAATGAATTTGCTAATATAATGAGCATGGTTGTACTAGTGATTTTAACGGGGATCTCACTATTTATTATATACAATACGATTAAAATTACAGTGTTTGCTAGGAGAAAAGAGATTAGTATAATGAAATTAGTAGGTGCTACTAATTGGTATATCCGAGTACCGTTTATTATTGAGGGGAGTATACTTGGGGTTTTAGGTTCTATTTTAGCTGTTTTAGTTATAAGAAATGCTTATTATTATTTACTAGGATTAATACAAGGACAATCTGTTTTAATGATGGGAATAACTTTTGCACCACCAGAAAGTGTTATGCCTGAAATAATGGTTTATTTCATTGTTTATGGTTTGGTAGTTGGCGCTGTAGGAAGTTTATTTTCTATCAGAAAGTTCTTGGACGTTTAATATTACTAAAGAATAAGGAGGAAAGACATTGAAGAAAAAAATCATCAGTATCATGGTAGCGTGTCTTATTTTGATGACCATACCTGTACATGCAACAAGCGTAAATAAATTACAAGACGATTTAAAAAGTAATCAAAAGACTCAAGCTGAAACACAAAAAAAGATAGATGCAAATAAGGCATCTGTAGAGGAACTAAGAAGCGAAATTACTAAATTGGATAATGACATAAAAAAGGTAGAAAATGAGATATTAAAGATTCAAACTAACATTAATAACACGCAAAAGGTACTTGATGAAGTAGCTATAGAACTAGAAAAAGCTGTATTAGAAAAAGAAGAACAAAAGGCTACACTAGATGAGAGACTGAGAGTTATGTATATGTATAGCGACACGAGTGTCTTCGAAATCTTGTTTAGCGCCTCAAACTTTAGTGATTTAATTACTAAAATAGATGCTGTCAAAACTATTGCTGATTACGACCAAAAAGTGTTTGAGAAACTAGAAGAAATGGAAAAAGAAATTAACGCAAAGAAGCAAAAAATCGAAATAAAAAAGCAGGATCTCCTTAGATTAAAAAAAGATAGCGAGAGTAAAAAAACAAGTTTAAATCAAGTCAAGGTCACTAGAAATGACTATATGGCAGTGCTAAAACAAAACACTCAAAAATTAGAGTCTGAGCTTAATCAATTAGCTGCAGAATCAAATAGTATAAAAAATAAGATACAAAGTCTACAAACTATTAACACTAATATCAATAAAGGAGTATATCGTTGGCCAGTACCAGGACATACTAGTGTTTCGTCTCCATATGGTAATAGAATACATCCGATTTTAGGCTATAATAAATTCCACTCAGGAATTGATATCCCTACTGGTAGACGTAGAGGTGTGAATGCAATTGCTGTTGGTAATGGAGAGGTAATCCAATCTACTTATAGTGGTGGATATGGAAATATGGTTACAATAGATCTAGGCTTAGATGGGAATGGGAATAAAGTCTCAGCGGTATATGCACATTTAGCAAAGAGATATGTAGGGGTAGGTAAAAAAGTTTCGGTAGGAGAAGCAATCGGTGAAGTAGGTACAACAGGAATGTCTACTGGAATACATCTTCACTTTGAAATTAGAATTAACGGTGAAACGAGAAATCCACTGTCATATGTAAGATAGTACATAATAGAAAAACTTCTAGGCAAAACTAGAAGTTTTTTATATGAAATAAAATAAGATAGATGACTAAGTATCGAGGGAATAATGGCATATCTTTAAATAAAAGGGTCTCAGTCTGATAGAAGAGATCCTTTTTACATTCTATGATACGATAGCTTTAAATCAACTAGAATGTTTTAAGTATAAATTGTTAAAGGCTTTGCCTTTTTCACTGTTAAATATCAGTAACTGAAGAATATAAGAAACATTTA
Source organism: Alkalibaculum sporogenes (assembly GCF_009362815.1). GTDB lineage: Bacteria > Bacillota > Clostridia > Eubacteriales > Alkalibacteraceae > Alkalibaculum_A > Alkalibaculum_A sporogenes. Next base: position 6,875 of record NZ_WHNX01000012.1, read on the forward strand.
GAACTTAATGGATTTTTTGTATAGGTGAATATAAATTAATCTTATTTTAAGATAAAGACTTTATAATTATCTTGTTAAAGTTATAAACAGATGTTTTCCTTGATAAATATCCTATGTAGTGGTAATATTCTTAAATGTTAATATGATTAAATTAGAGAAGTAAAGCATATAATCTTAAGTATACAAGTGAATAGAGTAATTAAAATTCAGTATCGAATAATTTATAAGGGGATGCTATATGAGAAATAAAAAATGGTATTTTATATTGGTAATATTAGTATTGCTAGTTTCTAATGCTGCTACTTTTGCTGTTGCAAATGGAATTTCTATTGCTCTTGGTAATAAAGTAATAGTTCAGACTAAAGATTCTGAAACGTCAGAATACATAGTGAAGCTGCTATATCTAAAAAACGAAATAGAAGAAAGTTATTACAAGGATGTAGATGAAAATACACTATTAGATGGTGCAATTAATGGAATGTTCCAAGCTGTAGGAGATCCATACACTGCATATTATGATAAAAGTCAATTTAGTTCTTATATGGAACAGATCCAAGGTAGCTATGTGGGAATAGGTGTAGTTGTGGGTTTAGATGAAGATAATTCAGTTACGGTAGTTTCACCTATTGATGATTCTCCAGGACAGAAAGCAGGTTTAATACCTGGTGATAAAATCCTCAAGGTGGATGGAGAAGAAGTAACAGGTCTAAATTTAGACGAGGTAGTTGCTAAGATAAAAGGTGATAAAGGTACATCTGTAATACTTAGTATTGAAAGAAAGAATACTGACGAAATTTTAGAAAAAGAGATAACACGTGAAGAAATAGTAATGAAAAGTGTTGAAAGTCAAATTTTAGATGGTGATATTGGGTACTTAACTATAACACAATTTGAAAGCTATACTGGAGAAGAATTTGAAGAGCATTTAGATAGTTTACTAGCTAAAGATATTAAAGGGTTAATAGTAGATGTTAGAGATAATCCAGGTGGAATGATGGACACTGTAGTGAGTATTTTAGATCGTCTAATGGGTGAATCAGTCATTGTTTATACACAAGATAAAGCGGGTAATAAAGAGTATATGAAATCAGATGGAAAAAGCAGCTTAGAGTTGCCAATGGTAGTTCTTATAAACGGTGGTTCTGCAAGCGCATCAGAAATATTTGCAGGTGCATTACAAGATACTAATGCTGCAACTATTGTTGGAACAACATCTTTTGGAAAGGGTGTTGTGCAAAGAATGAGTGATGCTGGAGATGGTACTGGTTTTAAAATTACTGTATCAGAGTACTTTACACCAAATGGTAGAAATATTCACGGAGAAGGAATAGAGCCAGACTTAGAAATAGAAATGACTGAAGGCTTAAGATTTCAACCGGATTTTAATATTAAACAAGATGTTCAATTAAATAAGGCATTAGAAATTATGGATAGTAAAACTCAGTAATTAACTAAGCTGTATTTAACAGAGTATAATTAGTTGAATTAAATTACAATACAAGCAAAGAGGAAAATTCTTGTTGCTTGTATTTTGCTATAAGGATAGTAAAATTACAGGGCTATCGCATGAAAAAAACATAGAAAAGATGGAATAGAATTAGTCTCGTATATATGATGAGAGCAAGAGTATGTTTAAAACAAACGCAAACACGCTGTCGCATACTGTAAGAAGAGAACTCGAAGATAAACTAAATTTTTGAAACTCGCTACGCTCAAACAGCCAAAAATTCTTAACGTTAATCTTCTCCTTCTTTGAATTTAGCGAAGCTATCGTTTGCTAATGTTTTAAAAATACTCTATAAAGTTAGCTACTTTGATATGTTTTTTTAAAAAGGGTTCGCAGAACCCTCTTAAATGATAAAAACAAAACTGAAAAGCGTGCTATAAATAACTTTTAATGCGATTGCCGTGGTTAAGATTTAGTAAAATTAAATGATATGTTGACCGATTATAAGGCTTATTATATAATTGATACGAACATACGTTTGAGGAATGAAAAGTAAGCTGGAAGGAGTGAGATAAAGATGGCTGATTTTAAAGTTACTTCTGATTACAATCCTATGGGAGATCAGAGTAATGCTATTGAGCAATTAAGCCTAGGCCTAAATAATGGTGTAAAGGCCCAGACATTATTAGGTGTAACTGGTTCTGGAAAGACATATACTATGGCTAAAGTTATAGAAAAGGTCAATAAACCAACTTTAATAATGGCTCATAATAAAACTTTGGCTGCTCAATTATACAATGAATTCAAAGAGTTCTTCGTTGAAAATGCAGTAGAGTATTTTGTGAGTTATTACGATTATTATCAACCAGAAGCTTATGTGCCACGTTCTGATTTGTTTATAGAAAAAGATGCATCTATAAATGATGAGATAGATAAATTAAGGCATTCAGCTACAGCCTCTTTATTTGAACGAAGAGATGTAGTGGTGGTAGCAAGTGTATCTTGCATATATGGTTTAGGTAGTCCTATAGATTATGAAAACTTAGTTGTATCTTTAAGGCCACAGATGGAAAAAGATCGGGATGAAGTTATTAGAAAACTTGTGGATATTCAGTATCAAAGAAACGATATTAATTTTACTAGGGGAACTTTTCGTGTGCGAGGAGACGTGTTGGAGATATTTCCAACTAGTTCTACAGATAAGGCAGTAAGGATAGAATTTTTTGGTGATGAAATTGAAAGAATTTCAGAGATAGATGTAATCACAGGTGAAATAACTGGGTATAGAAAGCATATATCAATATTCCCAGCATCACATTATGCTACAACTCCTGAAAAATTAGAGAAAGCTATTATTAAAATAGAAGATGAACTTAAAGAGACCTGTAAAGAATTTGATAAAGAGGGAAAACTAGTTGAAGCACAAAGAATCGAACAGCGAACAAATTACGATATAGAAATGTTGAAAGAAATGGGTTATTGCAATGGAATAGAAAATTATTCAAGGCATATTAGTGGATTAGAACCTGGTAGTGCACCTTTTACTTTGATAGATTATTTTCCTGAGGACTTTTTGTTAATTGTTGATGAATCACATGTTACCATACCTCAGGTTAGAGGTATGTATGCAGGGGACAGGTCTAGAAAAAACAATTTAGTTGACTATGGATTTAGATTACCATCAGCTTTAGATAATAGACCACTTAACTTTGAAGAGTTTGAAAACAAGATAAATCAAGTTATATTTACTACAGCCACTCCAGGCCCTTATGAGAATAATACAGCGATCAAAGTAGTGGAGCAAATTATTAGGCCAACTGGTCTTGTGGATCCAGAAATAGAAGTAGTGCCAGTCAAAGGACAAATTGATCATTTAATAGGACAAATTAATATAAAGATTGAACAAAAACAAAGAATATTGGTTACAACATTGACAAAACGAATGTCAGAAGACTTGACAAACTATCTTAAAGGAATAGATATTAAGGTACAATACGTACATTCAGATATAGATACATTAGAAAGAACAAAAATTATAAGGGATTTAAGACTTGGTATATACGATGTGCTAATTGGCATCAATTTATTAAGGGAAGGTCTAGACATTCCAGAAGTTGGTTTGGTTGCTATTTTAGATGCTGACAAGGAAGGATTCTTGAGATCTGAAACATCTTTGATTCAAACAATAGGACGAGCTGCTAGGAATGTAGATGGAAGAGTAATAATGTACGCTGATTCTATTACTAGATCAATGGAAAATGCTATTAGGGAAACTGATAGAAGAAGAGAAATACAAAGAAAGTATAATAGAGAAAATAATATTACTCCCACTTCTATTTCTAAGAAGATACACGATGCTATCGAGGTTACTAGAGTAGCTGAGGGGGAAGTAGAGTACCTAGCAGGTGAAACTGTACAGGATATTATTATAAAATTAGAAGAAGAAATGAAAATAGCAGCAGTTGATTTAGAGTTTGAAAGAGCAGCTAAGTTAAGAGATAGGATTAAAGAGTTGAAGTTAAAAGAGTGAAATGAAATATGCAAAGTTGACTAGGCTACTAAATTGAAATTAGAAAACCAGAATATTTAACTACAGAACTTTATGTTTTGTTTATAAAATTATGAATGATTGAAGGAGAAAAGAATGAAATACATTACAGTATGTGGTGCAAAGGAACATAATTTAAAGAATATAGATATAAAGATACCTAGAGATAAGTTTATAGTGTTTACTGGTTTAAGTGGTTCTGGGAAATCTTCTCTAGCCTTTGATACTATATATGCCGAAGGTCAACGAAGATATGTTGAGTCTCTATCATCTTATGCTAGACAGTTTCTAGGACAAATGAGTAAACCTGATGTTGAGTATATCGAAGGATTATCGCCAGCAATCTCAATAGATCAAAAAACGACTAATAGAAATCCTCGATCTACTGTAGGTACCGTAACAGAAATTTACGATTATTATCGATTATTATATGCCCGTATAGGAATACCACATTGTCCAAAGTGCGGTAAAGAAATAAGTACTCAATCTGTAGATCAAATGGTAGATAGTATTATGTCTATGGATTTAGGAACAAAATTTCAAATACTTGCTCCTGTAGTACGAGGTGAAAAAGGGCAACATAAGAAATTGCTAGGTTCTATCAAACGTGATGGCTTTGTAAGAGTCACTATTGATGGAGAATTGTATGAATTGAGTGACGAGATTAATCTGGATAAAAATAAGAAACACAATATAGAAGTAGTTATAGATCGACTTATTCTAAAAGAATCTATAGTTAAAAGGCTATCAGATTCAATAGAGACGACATTAAAAATGTCTGAAGGTATGCTAATTATAGATATTATAGGTGGAGAAAGAATTGTATATAGTGAAAAGTTTGCTTGTGAAGAATGTGGAATAGCTATCGATAAGCTAGAACCTAGAATGTTTTCTTTTAATAGTCCATTTGGAATGTGTAACACCTGCCATGGATTAGGATTCCATAGACAAGTAGATCCGGATTTGTTAATTCCAGATAAAACTTTACCTATAACAAAAGGTGCGCTTAACTTTTATGGTGTTAGCGATGAGGATAGTTATTATCATGCAGTTATCAATGAGGTAGCTAAATTACATAATTTTTCACTAGCTGAACCTCTAGAAAATGCGCCAGAGCAATTTATACATGAATTGTATTATGGATGTTCTACGCCTGTTTCGATTCAGTTTAACTCACATTTTGGCGGTTGGAAAGAAAGAGAAGTTGTATTTGAAGGACTTATTAACAATATGGAAAGACGTTATAAAGAGAGCAACTCTGAATATGTACTATCGAAAATTGAAAATTACATGTCTGAAACGCCGTGTCCTAGTTGTAAAGCAAAAAGATTAAATGAAAATAGCTTAGCAGTTACTGTGAAAGATATAAATATTATAGAATTGACTAATATGTCTATAAATAATTCTATTAACTTTTTTGAAACCATAGAATTTACATCTAAAGAAAAACTTATTTCTCAACAAGTTTTGAAAGAAATTACTGCAAGGCTTAGTTTTTTAAGGGATGTAGGACTTGACTACCTTTCTCTTTCAAGGAGTGCTGGAACTTTATCTGGTGGAGAATCTCAAAGGATTAGACTTGCTACTCAAATTGGCGCTGGATTAGTAGGTGTATTATACGTATTGGATGAACCTAGTATTGGGCTTCACCAAAGAGATAATCGAAAACTATTAAGTGCACTTCGAAATTTAACAAATTTAGGTAACACACTAATAGTGGTAGAACATGATGAAGATACTATGTATGAAGCTGACCATATTGTGGATATTGGACCTGGTGCTGGAATACATGGTGGTGAAATAGTTGCTGAAGGAAATGTAGATAAGATTAAAAAAACTAGAAAATCTCTTACAGGGCAATACCTAAGTGGAAAAAAAACTATACCTATGCCTAGTACTAGAAGAGGCGGCAATGGTAATAAAATTGAAATTATTGGTGCAAATGAGAACAATCTAAAAAATATTGATATTCAAATACCCCTTGGTACATTTACATGCATAACAGGAGTTTCTGGGTCGGGGAAAAGCACTCTAATTAATGAAATCCTCTATAAAGGGGTAGCGCAAAAAATCAATCGTTCTTCTCAAAAGATAGGTAAACACCGTAAAATCTTAGGAATAGAGAATATAGATAAAATAATAGATATAGATCAGTCTCCAATTGGGCGAACTCCTAGATCTAATCCTGCTACTTACACAGGAGTTTTCGATATTATTAGAGATGTATTTGCTAAAACCCCTGAAGCTAAGACAAGAGGGTATCAAAAAGGGAGATTTAGCTTTAACGTAAAAGGTGGAAGGTGTGAGAATTGTAAAGGCGATGGAATTATAAAAATTGAAATGCATTTTCTCCCAGATGTATATGTTCCCTGTGAAGTTTGTAAGGGAGAACGTTACAATAGAGAAACCTTACAGGTAAAGTACAAGGGGAAAAACATTTCAGATGTTCTTAATATGTCTGTAGAAGAAGCTTTAGAATTTTTTAAGAATATTCCTAGAATAGATGCAAAGTTGAGGACACTATATGAAGTTGGTTTGGGTTATATCAAGTTAGGGCAACCATCAACTCAGCTTTCAGGTGGAGAAGCTCAAAGGATTAAATTGGCTACAGAATTGAGCAAGAGAAGTACAGGTAAAACCCTTTATATTTTAGATGAACCGACAACTGGTCTGCATATTGCAGATGTGGACAAACTAATTATGGTACTAAATAAATTAGCTGATAGTGGAAACACCGTCGTAGTGATTGAGCATAATTTAGATGTAATAAAAGTATCAGACCATATCATTGATTTAGGACCTGAAGGTGGGGATGGAGGAGGAACTATTGTTGCTATAGGAACTCCAGAACAGGTATCGAAACATGAAAAATCATACACAGGTCAATTTCTCGAAAGGATATTTCAGAAATAAATATAGTTTATACAGACAGGCCCATATATTTTAGTAGAAAAATGTAAGTACTTCCATAGTATACAGAAGAGATATTTGATATAATGAATAAAAAAGAAATAGGTGGGAAATATGGGTAAAGAGAATATAAAAACATTTATAAGTAAAAAGCGTCTTACTCTGCTAATTTGTATATTTCTTATTCTATTATTAATTTGGCTTACACCGTTTATTTATACTAAGTTCAAGTTATCTGCATTACATGTAGAAGAAGTGTCAAAGATAGTATATGTTCAATATGAAGGCATGCCACTTTCTTCAAAAATTAATATTAAAAAGTATTTTTCTGTTAATGAAGATAAACTCAAACTCGAAGAATTTGTGACCATGTTTGAGAATGGAAAGTATATATCGAAAAAGACTAACCCAAAGACATCGGAAATGTTTTTTTTGTATTTTGAGGATGATACAGTTGTAAATGCCTATGTAGTAGATAACACCCTGGGATTTCAGTATGGAGAGTATTGGGTCAATATAGAGGGTCTAGAAGAATTTATGTCTTCAATGAAACCAATGGAGTTAATAGAAATATCGGGTATTGTACCATACACTAACTGATGGTCCGTGAGAAATTATATTAAGCAAAGATTTTAAGATACTTTGTGTTAGCCTTTAGATATCAATGATCATTGATTTTTCGTTTCTTAGTTACCTAAGGAATTTCATTTAACGGCTCGACATGAATGTAAGCTTATGGTACAATGTAAAGGTTAAAATTTTGTTTATGTTAAGGTAAATACATAATAATAGGAGGATTTTCATGGTTTCAACTGTAGAGAAAATAGAAAAGAATGTAGCGACACTAAAGATAGAAGTTTCATCTGAGGATTTTAATAAAGCTATTAATAAATCATATAATAAAAATAAAGTTAGCTTTAATGTAGCTGGGTTTAGAAAAGGGAAGGCTCCTAGGAGTATCATTGAGAGACAATATGGGGAAAATGTATTTTATGAAGATGCATTAGATTTCGCGTTTCCTGAAGCTTATTCTAAAGCAATAGAGGAACATGAATTATTTCCAGTAGCAAGACCAGACATGGAAACAATAGATCAGATTAGTGCTTCAGAAGGTTTAACTATAACAGTAAGTGTTGCAATTAAGCCAGAAGTGGTATTAGGTGAATATAAAGGCACTGAAATTAATAGCTTAACTTATGAAGTTACAGAAGAAGATTTAAATGAAGAATTATTGAAATTGCAAACACAAAATGCAAGATTGGTTAGCATAGATGATGCAGTTGCTAAAGATGGAGATACAGTGATCTTAGATTTCGAAGGGTTTAATGATGGTGTAGCTTTTGAAGGTGGTAAAGGTGAAAATTATAGTCTTGTACTAGGCTCTAATACATTTATTCCGGGCTTTGAAGATCAATTAGTAGGTGTTAAGGTAGGAGAAGAAAAGGAAGTCAATGTTACTTTTCCAGAAGAATATCATGCAGCAGATCTTTCGGGTAAGCCAGTAGTATTTAAAGTGAAAGTTAATGAAATAAAGGTTCAAGAATTACCTGATATAGATGATGAGTTTGTAAAAGATATTAGTGAATTTGATACTTTAGAAGAATTTAAAGCAGATCAAAAATCTAAGATACTAGAAGCGAAGCTTATATCATTAAAAGAAGAAGCTGAGGAAAAAGTGTTAGAAGTAGCTGTAGGTAATTCTAGTATTGAAGTACCTGAACCGATGATCGCTGAAGAAATCGAAAAATCTTTACAAAATTTTGAATACCGTATGAAGATGCAGGGTATAAGTATGGAAGACTACTTCAAATTTACTAATGGTTCTGTTGATTCTTTAAAAGCTGACATTAGAGAAGATGTAATTAGAAAAATTAAAACAGAATTAGTTTTAGAAAAGATTACTGAAGTAGAAAACATAGAAGCATCTGAAGAAGCTATACAAGAAGAAATGGTTAACTATGCTAAGTCTTATAATATTGAAATTGACAAGTTAAAAGAAAGTACTACTGAAAATGAAATAGAATATTTTAAGTCTCTAGCTAAGAAAAAAGAAACTGTACAATTGTTAATAAATCAAGCAATACAAAAATAATATATGTATAAGGAGTGAAATTTATGAATATGAATTTAGTTCCGATGGTTGTGGAGCAAACTGGAAGAGGAGAGAGATCTTACGATATATTTTCTAGATTGCTTAAAGAAAGAATTATTTTTCTAAATGGTGAAGTAAATGATACCACTGCTACTTTAGTTGTTGCACAATTATTATTTCTAGAAGCAGAAGATGCAGACAAGGACATACAATTGTATATAAATAGTCCTGGTGGATCAATTACAGCTGGGTTTGCTATTTATGATACAATGAATTATATTAAGAGTGATGTTTCAACTATGTGTATAGGTATGGCTGCATCTATGGGATCTTTCTTACTTTCAGCAGGTGCAAAAGGGAAAAGATACGCACTGCCTAATAGTGAGATTATGATACATCAACCTTTAGGTGGAGCAAAAGGACAATCTGTTGATGTTGAGATTTATGCAAAAAGATTGATTAGAACTAGAGATTCACTTAATAAAATATTGAGTCAAGTAACAGGTCAACCAATCGATATTATTCAAAGAGATACTGATAGAGATAATTTTATGAGTGCTGAAGAAGCAAAAGCGTATGGCTTAATAGATAAGGTCATTTCGTCTAGATAGAGAGGTGTTAGAGTGGCAAAAAAGGATGACAATAAACAAATTAATTGTTCCTTCTGTGGGAAATCTCAATCTCAAGTTAAGAGAATGGTGGCAGGACCTGGAGTTTATATCTGTAATGAATGTATAGATTTGTGTCAAGAAATTGTCGGTGAAGAGTTCGTTGATATGGATATAGATTTTTCAGAAATACCTACTCCACATGAGATAAAAGCTTATTTAGATGAGTTTGTAATCTCACAAGAGAAGGCAAAGAAATCTTTGTCTGTAGCAGTATATAATCATTACAAGAGAATAAATACATCGTCAATAGATGATGTAGAATTACAAAAAAGCAATATACTTATGCTTGGACCCACTGGGTCAGGGAAAACTTTACTTGCACAAACATTAGCTAAAATTTTAAATGTTCCTTTTGCAATAGCTGATGCTACATCTCTTACAGAAGCAGGTTATGTAGGTGAAGATGTCGAGAATATTTTACTTAAATTAATTCAGGCTGCAGATTATGATGTTGAAAGAGCACAAAGAGGTATCATCTATATTGATGAACTCGATAAAATAGCTAGAAAAAGTGAAAATCCTTCTATCACTAGAGATGTTAGTGGTGAAGGTGTGCAGCAAGCTCTACTGAAGATACTTGAGGGTACTGTAGCAAATGTTCCACCACAAGGTGGAAGAAAACATCCTCATCAAGAGTTTTTACAAATAGATACTACTAATGTTTTATTTATTTGTGGTGGTGCTTTTGATGGCATTGAAAAAATCATTAACAAGCGTACTGGAAATAAGTCAATAGGTTTTGGCGCTGAAGTAAAAGGTAAAAAAGAAATTCAAGATGGTGCGTTACTTAAGCAAATCCAACCGAAGGATTTATTGAAATTTGGTTTAATACCAGAATTCGTAGGTAGAGTTCCTATTATTACTACTTTAGAACCACTCGATGAACAAGCGCTTATTAATATTCTTACAGAACCTAAAAATGCACTTGTAAAGCAATATAAGAAATTATTCGAATTGGATGATGTTGAATTATCATTTGAGAAGGATGCATTAGAAGCTATTGCTGAAAAGACTATAAAACACGAAACTGGTGCAAGGGGATTAAGAGGTATTATAGAAGAAATTATGTTAGATGTGATGTACGATATACCTTCGAACAAGGATATAGTTAAGTGTATTATCTCGAAGGATACTATTATAAACAATACAGCACCAATATTAGTGTATAAAGAGAAAGTTAAAAAAAGCACTGTAAAAAAAGATAGTAAAACTGATGTGAAAGACGATAAAAAAATTGATCTTAAAAAAGACAGCAAAAAAAATGATAAAGAAAGCGCAAGTTAATTATAGAGTCTAAGCATATAAAGCAATATAGATTCTTGATTATAATAGTTTTATTATTATATAGTAGATTAAGTACATTTAGAATTATATACTAAAAGCAATCAAATATAGAGGTTGATTGCTTTTTTTTATCGCGAAGACAATGAGCCAAGCGGCTGCTTGCAGACATTTGGCGACTGTCCGCGTAACCACGGAGAACTCGCGAAGCGTGTTTATCTGTGGTTGTAATACATTAGATACTTACATTTACTCAAAAAATATCTTTTTTATTTGTAATAAGTAGAAAATATAGTTAAAATGGTATAATAAATAAACTAGATAGATTAAAACTATATAAAGTGTTATATATTTCAAGGAGGGAATATTGTGAGTTCAAATATTGATTTACAGAGTTTAGATGATACTATAGTTATCGTTGAAGATAAAGCTTATCCATTAATTCCACTTAGAGGTTTAAGTGTTTTTCCAGGAATGGTAATGCACTTTGATGTTGGTAGAAGTAAATCTGTTAGTGCTTTGGAAGAAGCTATGGCAGATGATCAAATAGTTGTTTTAGTTTGCCAAAAAGATGCAGATGTCGATATGCCAGAAAAAGAGGATCTCTATGATGTGGGCACTATCGCAATGGTAAAGCAGCTGCTAAAAATGCCTGGTAATATCATCAGAGTGTTAGTTGAGATACAAAGTAGAGTGTATATAAAAGAATATATCGATATAGAACCTTATATTAAAGTTCTTATTGACGATATAAAAGGTTCTGAACTAGAGGATAAAGAAAGTATAGCCCTACAAAGAATGACGAAGCAGACTTTTACAAAGTATTTAAGTCTAACGAAAAAAGCTTCTCCAGATATTATTCTAGCAATGGAGTCTATTGATGATACAGATCAATTACTAGATGTAATTGGTGCCAATTTAATTTTAGATATGGAAGAGAGCCAAGAGTTATTACAAGAAATAGATACTAAGATGAGACTTTTTAAAACTTATGAGGTTTTAGTGAAGGAATTAGAACTTCTAGAGATAGAAAAAGACATTGATGATAAAGTAAAAGACCAAATGGATAAGCAACAAAAGGAATACTTTCTTAGAGAACAAATGAGAGTAATCCAAGATGAATTAGGCGATGGACCTACTGGAAATATTATTGAAGAGTATAGGGAAAAGCTAGAAGAATTAAATTTAGATGATGAAATTAAAGAAAAAGTAGAAAAAGAAATTTCAAGACTAGCAAAGGTTCCATCTGGAACTAGCGAATCAGGAGTAATACAAACATATATTGAGTGGATACTTGAATTACCGTGGGATAAACAAACAGATGAAGTGTTAGATTTAAAAAAAGCTAGAAATGTACTTGATGAAGATCATTATTCTTTAGAAAAAGTAAAAGAAAGAATCTTAGAATACCTAGCTGTAGCTAAGTTATCACATTCTTTAAAAGGTCCAATCTTATGCCTTGTAGGACCTCCAGGAGTAGGCAAGACATCTATAGCTAGAAGTATTGCAAGATCTACAGATAGGAAATTTGTTAGAATGTCACTAGGTGGAATGAGAGATGAAGCTGAGATAAGAGGCCATCGTCGTACCTATGTTGGTGCAATTCCAGGTAGAATTATATACAATATTAAACAGGCAGAGAGTAAAAATCCACTATTCCTACTAGATGAGATCGATAAAATGAGTCAGGATTTTAGAGGAGATCCTGCATCTGCGTTGCTAGAGGTATTAGATCCAGAGCAAAACTCAACTTTTACAGATAATTATTTAGAGTTGCCTTTTGATTTATCTAAAGTGATGTTTATTACAACTGCAAATACAATAAATAGTATACCTGTTCCATTGCTTGATAGAATGGAAATCATTGAAGTTTCTGGATACATGGCACAAGAGAAGCTTAAAATTGTTGAAAAATACTTACTACCTAAACAAATTAAGATGCATGGTTTGAAACGTAGTAGTATAAAAATTTCTGAAGAGACTTTAATGGAAATTATAAATTACTACTCTAGAGAATCAGGAGTTAGAGAATTAGAAAGATTAATTTCTAGGATATGTAGAGTTGTAGCAAAGATTATAGTAGAAGAAGATAGAAAGAGTGTAACAGTAAATATTAAAAACTTAGAAAAGTTTTTAGGGATAAAAAAATATAGATTTGATATTATAGAAGATAAAAAAGAAATTGGAGTAGTCAATGGGTTAGCTTGGACTTCTGTAGGGGGAGAAACCTTGCAAATTGAAGCACTTGATATGCCAGGAAAAGGTAAGATAGAACTAACTGGCCAGTTAGGCGATGTGATGAAAGAATCTGCTAGAGCTGGAATGAGTTATATTAGAGCTAAAGCAAAAGAACTAGGGATAAATGAAAATTTCTACAAAGAGTTAGATATACATTTGCATGTGCCGGAAGGTGCTATACCTAAGGATGGTCCATCAGCTGGTATTACAATGACTACTGCTTTAATATCTTTACTCACTAAAAAACCAGTTAATCAAAACTTAGCAATGACAGGAGAAATAACATTAAGAGGTAGGGTGCTACCTATTGGAGGAGTTAAAGAAAAACTGTTAGCTGCTCATAGGGCAGGCATTAGAAATATTATTATTCCTGCTGATAACCAAAAAGATCTTCAAGAAATTCCTGAAAGTATAAAGGAAGATTTAAAGATATCGACTGTTAGCAATATGGATGATGTCATTAAATTAGTATTCAATGGTGAACTATAATGAAGATTAACAATGTAGATATAATTATTAGTGCGGTAAGCAAGAAACAATACCCAATTCATGATCTTCCTGAAATTTTGCTCTTAGGAAGATCTAATGTAGGAAAATCTTCTTTTATTAATACAATAATTAATAGAAGAGCCTTAGCTAGAACTAGTTCACAACCAGGAAAAACTAGAACAATAAACTTTTACAATGTAGAGGATATATTTTGCTTTGTAGATATGCCTGGATACGGATATGCAAAAGTATCTAAGGCAGCAAGGCAAGAATTTAAATTTATGATAGATGAATACGTACATTTACGTGATAATTTATTAATGGTGATACAATTAATAGACTTTAGGCATAAACCAACAGAAGATGATATTAACGTAAATAATTGGTTACAAGAACTTGGAATAACTCCCTTAATTGTGGCTACTAAGATAGATAAGGTGAAAAATAACGACTATCGAAAGAACATAAAGCAGATTATGGACAGCCTAAAAATAGAGGATGCTAAAGATTTAATTTTATTTTCAGCTACTTCAAAACGTGGTAAAGAAGAATTAATGCAGATTTTAGATGAGGTATTACTAGAAGAAGATGATATTTAAGTTTCTTAGGAATAGTGTAATTTTTGCTATCTGGAGTAGTCATCAAATGTTTAAAACACAGAGTAATAGGTATATTCACCATTACTCTGTGTTTTTTTTACTAGTAAATTTATCAATCATTCCCATAAGATCTGACAATTGTTCATTTTCATTTTCTTTTCTTTCTTCTTCAGATTGTTGCAATTCAATATCGTCATCCGTAGAATTATTTTTATCTGCTAATTCACTGCTAGTCTGAAATATTTTAACTATATTAACAATTTGTTTGATCTGATTGTACTTTTCATGAGTAATAAAGTGTTTTAAATTGTCTAATATGTACTCGATTTTTATCTCAGGTGATTCAGCTTTTTGTATATTTTCAAGACCTGATTTTAAGTTCTCAATAGTGTTTAGTTTAACCATTACACTATTAAGTTGGTGCTTTGTATTAATGGGCAAATAGGGAGACATCTGCTCTGCAATTTGTATACCTTCTTTTACTGTTAAAGGCTTTGCACTTACTTCAGTGATAGAAGCATCTTGTTTGATTTTCATAAGATAGCTAACATCATGTACTAGGCTATTTGCTTTAATCAAAGCTCGTAGTAATATTTGATTTTTAGGATGAAGATATGCATCTAAAGGTTTTACCGCTTCTAAAACATCCCCATTATCTTCACTATAACTTGCATTAAACCCCGTAGATACAATATTAAGCTCAGTATTTTCCCCTATATCATCTAAGGGAAAAGCTTTTCTATGCATTGGTACCTGGCTGTGACCTTTTGGTTGCCAGTTTGAAGTCGATTCATTTTGATTATTTTTACTAATGGAATCTTTTTCATACATATTCAACAACTCCAAGTTATATATCTTTTAATTTAGTAAGAAACACCCCAACTATTATATTGGGGCGTCGTATTAAAATAATTTTAATCCATCTCCAAATAGCACTAAAACTACAACTACTATTAACAGCCAATTGTCTCCTAGATTAAACTTTCCAAAGCTAAATCCAGGACAACAAAAATTACCACCACTAAATAGTAGTACAACAACAAGAATTAGTATGATGATTAAAAGCGTGTTGTCGTCACAAAATATATTATCAAGAAAACCTAAACCCATAACTTTACCTCCTTATAATTATATGGTAGGAAAGTTCTACTTGGGCTATGTACAAGCTCCCTACCATAGTTGAATAACGCGTCTCAGTCGTTACTCTTGATAGAGATGATATATGAGCATATATCATCTCCTTTAACTAATAGACATTCCTTTGTGAGGGTACTCTTCTTTTGCATTTTATGTTTATAGGCCTATAGCAAGTATGGTTATCTTGTAAATAAGATAACAAGCAATAAGAAGAAGAATAATAATGTGTCATTATTAGCTCCAAAGAATCCACAGCTATCAAATAGTACAATTAATAGCAAGAAGAACATTAATAACGTAGAGCAATCACAATCTTTAAACCAAGCCATTCTATTACCTCCTTAAAAAATTTCAGTTTCAATCATATAGTACGTGATAGAGTTGTCATTGGTGATAAAAAGTTTTGTTTTTTTATCTTGTAAACAAGATAACTAACAACAAGAAGAAGAACAATAAATTTTCATTGTTTTTACCAAATATTCCACAGCTATCAAATAGAATAATTAAAAGCAAGAAGAACATTAACAAAGTTGAGCAATCGCATCCACTTAAAAGACAAGCCATTTAGAAACCTCCTTGAGCTAAATTTGATACTTCTTGATTATAAATACGCAGTTTATGTGTAAAGTGTGAAAAAAAAAATCACAATTTTTGTATTCACTCATAGACTATTATTAATAAAGGACTTTGGGAGGGATTTATATTAAGGATAAAGAATTATTAGATATGATTAATAAGGTAGGTAACCTTAAAAGCAAAGATGAATCACAGGTGAGCCAAAAGGTTGATGAGCTGAAAAATACTATTGGCAAAGAAAAAGTAGAAAGTAAGTTAAAGGAAATTGATGAGAAATACGGAGATCAATTAAATGACTATGTAAAAAAGATTGAAGACTTTAAACAAGGCGCAACTAGTCAAGAAAAAGCAGAGATGATATTAGAAATGAAGAAAAAACTAAATCCTAATGATCAAAAGAAATTAGATAAAATATTAAAATTATTTAAAAGTTATATGAAAGATATATGAATGGAGGTTTGTTATGTCTATGCTAGATAAATTATTAAATACTGATCCTGAAGTTACTGCTCAAAGAGCAGAGGAGAGAAGAAATAGGATTGAAGAGAGAAGAAGCAGGATAGAAGAGAGAAGAGAAGAAATGAGACAGAGAAGAGAAGAAATGTTAAAAAAGAGAGAACAATCAAGAAAAGAAAGAGAACAATCAAAAAAAGCTGTTGATACAGCAAGTGAAGATTATAGTGTTGAGGAACAAAGTGCAGATGTGCAGGATGATATAGTAAATGAAAAAAGCGAAGATTCAGAGGTAGAAACAATAAGGTATATAAAACCAAGAATGAGAAGAAAAAACTAAATAACTGTAAAATGAGCACCCTTTTTCCTGTTATTACATAGATTATAACATGCAAAGGAAAGGGGTGTTTTATTATTTCAAGACGATTAAAAATCGATAGTAGGTTGTTAAATAGGATTAATAATAATACTGACACTGATGAGAAAGTTTCAATTATTGTATTATCTAGAAATTTAGAGAAGTTAAGAAGAGCAAAAGTGTTAGAAACATGTGATTGTAAAATAAAATATAGATTAGATATTATAGATGCTGTAGCAGTTGAGTTGCCAGCTTCAAAGATTAAGGAGTTATCGCAAATTCGTGAAGTAAGTTTTATTGCAGATGATTCTAAGGTTACTACACAGATGGACGTAGTTAGAGGAAGTGTATCTAGTGATTTGTCTGAAGACTTTGGTTATGATGGTGAAGGGATAGGGGTAGCGGTTTTAGATACTGGAGTATATCCCCACGAGGATTTAACCGCAAAGGGGAACAGGATAATAGCTTTTAAAGACTTTGTGAATAACTATAATAGCCCTTATGATGATAATGGACACGGTACTCATGTTGCAGGAATAATTGGAAGTGATGGATATTCTTCAAAAGGCAAGTACCGTGGTATAGCACCTAAAACGAATATTGTAGGGGTAAAAGTAATGAACAAAGAAGGAGGAGGATCCACTTCTGATATTGTAGCTGGTATGCAATGGGTTTTAAATAATAAGGATAAATATAATATTAAAATAATGTCTTTATCACTTGGTTCTGACGCAGATTTAAGAGAAAACGAAGATCCTCTAGTTAAAGGTGTAAATGCAGTATGGTCTAAAGGTATAGTAGTAGTAACAGCAGCGGGAAATTCTGGACCAGATCGAGGAACTATAAATTCACCTGGTATAAGTGAAAAAGTTATTACAGTAGGTTGCTCAGATTCAAAAGGTACAATAGATATTACTGACGATGTTATTTCCGATTTTTCTAGTAGAGGACCTACTGTATCTCATAGAAGTAAACCTGACATTGTTGCACCTGGCGTGGACGTGAATTCATTAAAAAGTAATGTAAACTACAGTCCTTCGAATAAAAGTATAGCTATAAAAGAAAAAAGCTATTTGAAACAAAGCGGAACGTCTATGTCTACACCAGTAGTATCAGGTGCTATTGCATTGCTACTACAAAAGGAACCTGATTTATCACCTGACAACATAAAGAGGAAAATATTAAGATGTACGAAGAAGATAAAGGGAACTAACTATGAACAAGGAAAAGGTTTGATTGATATAAAACAGCTATTGTCATAAATCACCCTATGGTATGCATAGAATATACTAGGTGATAAACTTGAATAAACACATTAAAACATTTGCATTAGTATTTTGTATGATATTGATAGTATTATTTTATACACGGCAGAATAATACCGGAAAAACAGCTTCCAGCAACTATTATATAGGTTATTTTTCACAAGTACCTCCAAATTTTGAAGAATTATTACAACAAGACTATGGAGTGTCACCTTATCATACGAATTTTGATGAGGTGAAAATAAGTATAGAAAAAACTGTAAGAGAAAAATACTATATAGTATATTCTTGGGTTACTGGCGATCAGAGTTATTTTGCAATAACTTCGATTATAGAGGATACTAATAAAGAAAGTTTAAATAAAGATGACTTTAATAATATGTATATTAAAGATGACAGGGGAAATACTTATTTTCCCTTGCCATATTTTAGTCTAATTGACTATCCTCCAGATCAACCATTAGGTTGGAAGCAAATATTGTATGTAAAATTCTATCCTTTAGATGATGGTGTAAAGACTGTTGATGTGTATATTACATATAAAGGAGTGCAAAAAGTAATCGAAGGAGTAGAGGTAGATTAATATAAAATAAATTAATTAATAATGAAAATTACTTTGTTTTGGCATAGTTGTTTTAACATATGTTTATGTTATAATTATAGATAAGATAAACATAAATGGTGATTTCGTGTTGAAAGATATAATATTAGGGGAAGCAAAGGGTTTAGGGATTGATATTATTGGTTTTACTGATGGAGAAGTTTTTTCTGAGTTGCAGCCTGTGATTAAGGATAGGTTGGACAAAGGTTTTATTTCTTCTTTTTTTCATGTGGACATTGAGCAAAATACTAATCCACTTATTGTATGGAAAGATACAAAATCTATTATTAGCATAGGTGTATCATATAAACATAAATTAGATGAGACTAAGATAGATAAGTCTAGGTGTAGCATTTCTAGAGTGGCATGGGGACAGGACTATCACAATATCTTATTAGAGAAGATGAATAGATTAATGTCAAATATTACACGAGAATACCCTGACATAAAATATAAGGCTTATGTAGATAATGCTCCTTTATTAGATAGAGCTGTAGCTCACAGAAGTGGATTAGGTTTTTATGGAAAGAATGGATTTATAATAAATAAGCTGTATGGAAGCTATATTTTTCTAGGACATATATTAACAAATATAGAGTTAGGAAAAAGTAGTGAACTCGACGACTGTACTACTTGTAGATTTTGTAGTAGATGTATTCAAGCGTGTCCCACAGGAGCAATCAAAGAAGGTTATGATTTTAATTCTAACAAATGTATTTCTTTTTTTACTCAAAAAAAAGAGTTATTAAGTAGAGAAGAGAGAAAATATATAGGAAAGATGGTTTATGGTTGTGATATTTGTCAAGAGGTATGTCCTATAAATAAGACTGCTAAATATTCTAATGAAGCAGCATTTGTACCATTGAAAGATGTAGTAAGACCAAAGATAAAGGATATAATAAATATGGATAATGCCATGTTTAAAAATATATATAAATCCTCATCGGCCGGTTGGAGAGGTAAAAAAATTCTTCAAAGAAATGCAATTATTGTAGCTGGTAATATAAAGACTGAGGAAAACTATCAATTATTGAAACAAACATTGAATGACTCAAGATGGGATATTAGGATGTATAGTATGTTTTCTCTGTTAGAGTACGGAGAAAGGGGTATGAATGAAATAAAAGAAAAACTTAATGGTGAAGATGAAGAGTTTAGAAAAAACTTTAATATATATTGTTAAAAATATAATAACAAATAAGAGAACTTATAAATAATACAAATGAAAAATGGTGAGATTATGAATAGAATTATTATGGATTCTATATTTGGACAGGTTCGTATTGCTATAACCCACGAAGACAAGCTAGTCCATTTTTTTCTTGAGAGAGAGACGAACTGGAATAATTATGGTGATATATATATGGGCAGAATTGAACAGATAAAACCTGGTATACAGGCTGCGTTTGTTAATATAGGTAGTGAAAAAAATGGGCTTTTACATTTAGAAGACATTATACCTAATGAAGATAATAAGCCAATCGATAAGCTGGTTAAAAAAGGACAAGAGTTGTTAGTTCAGATTAAGAAAGAAGCCATCGCGGAAAAAGGTGCAAGATTAACTACAAAATTTTCTATCTCAGGACATTACTTAGTTTTATTACCTTATGAAAATCGAATATTTACTTCTAAAAAAATAAGCAACAAAGAAGAAAAGAATCGAATTACTACTGGAATTAATGAAGTAAAAGACGGTAATTATGGAGTGATTATTAGAACTGAGGCCATGGGCATTGATTTGGATATTATTAAAAAAGAGTTAAATTATTTAATAAATAGATGGGAAAAAATCAACCATTCAGAGATTGCCCCTAAACTTATGTATAATGACTCAACAACTGTTGTTAAAATTCTAAGAGATTTTTACACACAACAGATTGACGAGATTATAGTAAATGATATGGATATTATTAATGAATTACAAGAGTATCTTGCTATTTATTCTTATCAGGATATAGAAAAGATCAAATACGTAGATAAAAATAATCTATTGGAGTTATATCATATAGAGAAGAAGACTATGCAATTGTTTGATCGTAAAGTATGGTTGAAAAGTGGTGGCTATATTGTCATAGATTTTACCGAGGCGTGTACAGTTATAGATATTAATAGCGGTAAGTTTACAGGCAAAAAAAATATGGATGAAACTATATTAAAGATTAATTTAGAAGCTTCAGAAGTAATTGCCGATCAAATCCGATTAAGAAATATAAGTGGTATAATTATCATTGACTATATTAATATCAAAATGAAGGAAGAACAGCATATTATTATAAAACATTTGAATAAACATTTGCAAAAGGATAAGGTGAAAACAAAAGTGTATGGTTTTACAGAACTATGTATATTGCAAATGACTAGACAACAACAAGGAAAGTCTCTTTCTATGCTTCAATCTGAACATTGCAGATTGTGTGGGGGAACAGGTCTTATACCAAATCAAGAGGCATTATTTTATAGATGCTTAGCTTCTATTGAACGAAATAAGGATGTTTTAGAGGGAGATACAATTATAATAAAGGTAAATCCATATATTAAAAAACTAATAGATGAAATTGAAATGAAAAATGAGAAGTTTACTTTCATACAAATGATAAAAGACTTTTATAAAAAGAAATCTATAATTGAGGAAGATGAATTTCTAGAGATCGATGAAATGAAGGTGTTGTCCTGCGTTGACAGGCACTTAGGATCCAACTAGGACTATCGCATGAAAAAAACATAAAAAAGATGGAATAGAATTTTGTCTCGTATACATGGGGAGAGCAAGAGTATGTTTAAAACAAACGCAAACACGCTGTCGCATACTGTATGAAAAGAACTCGAAGATTAACTAAATTTTTGAAACTCGCTACGCTCAAACAGTCAAAAATTCTTATCGTTAATCTTCTCCTTCTTCTTAATTTAGCGAAGCTATCGTTTGCTAATGTTTTTAAAATACTCTATATAGTTAGCTACTTTGATATGTTTTTTTAAAAATGGTTCTCTGAACCCTTAAATGATAAAAACAATACTGAAAAGCGTGCATAAAATAACTTTTCATGCGATTGCCGTGGACTCCAACTAAAAATAATTGACTTATAATATTAAAACATGGTATACTATTTTGGCGTATAGAAGCCGCGCGAAACAGGTGATGTATAACTAATGTCATATGACAACCTGCTAGGCGAGACTGGTTTGAGGAGGTGTATATAGTATGTATGCTATAATAAAAAGTGGTGGAAAACAATATTGTGTTAAACAAGGAGACGTTATTGAAGTTGAAAAACTTAACTTAGCTGATGGACAAGATCAAGTTAGTTTTGAAGAAGTTTTAGCTGTAAATAATGGCGAAATGGTTGTAGGAACTCCATGTGTTACTGGTGCTGTTGTTTCTGCTGAAGTTGTGGAACAAGGTAAAGGTCCTAAAGTAATTATATTCAAGTACAAAGCAAAAAAAGATTATAGAAAAAAACAAGGACATAGACAGCCATATACTAAAGTTAAAATAACAAATATTGAACTAGGAAAGTAATCTATGATTACTTGTAATATCGAACGAAAAGATGGAAATATAGTAGCAGTTAAGGTTACAGGTCATAGTGAGTACGATGATATTGGAAAAGACATTGTATGTGCTGCAGTTTCTGCATTAACAATTGCTACAGTTAATGGATTATGTACATTTGTAAAAGTAGAAGTGGATTACCTAATAAAGGATGATGGGTTTTTGGAATTTAAAATTCCAGAAATAAAAGACGATAAGAAAATTTTGCAATCTAATGCAATATTGGAAACCCTTTATTTAGGCCTAAAATCAATTGAAATAGAGTATAACGAATATATAAGAATAAAAGTACGGAATGGAGGTGCACACTGATGATTAAAATGAACTTACAACTATTTGCCCATAAAAAAGGGGTAGGAAGCTCTAGAAATGGTAGAGATAGTGAATCAAAACGTTTAGGCGTAAAGAGAGCTGATGGACAGTTTGTATTAGCTGGAAATATACTAGTTAGACAAAGAGGTACGAAAATTCATCCAGGGACGAATGTTCAAAGAGGTGGAGACGATACTTTATTTGCAACAGCAGATGGCATCGTAAGGTTTGAAAGAAAAGGCAAAGATAAAAAACAAGTTAGTATACATCCAAGAGAAGCTATGTAATATGAGCGCCACCTCAATAATGAGGTGGTTGTTTTGTATATATCATTTATAGTTAGATTATTATGGGATTGATATTTGCAACAGAGTGTAAATAGTAAAATAGTAGTAAATTAAGTGATAACTAAACAAAAATGATAAAATAGAAACTAAAATGGGTATATTAATTATTATATAGAAGAAATCTTGTTTCTTAAAGAGAGAGTGATAAAATGTTTGTAGATAGAATACAAATTGATGTTAAGGCAGGTAATGGAGGTCACGGAAGTGTGGCATTCAGAAGAGAAAAATATGTTCCAAATGGTGGGCCTGCTGGTGGCGATGGTGGTAAGGGTGGAGATGTTATTATCAGAGTTAACCCAAGCCTTAGAACTTTAATAGATTTTAGATATAAAAAGAAGCATAATGCTCAGCCAGGTGGCAATGGAGAAGGAAGTAATAGATCTGGCAGTGCAGGAGATGATTTGATTATAGGAGTTCCTCCAGGCACAATAATAAAGAATAAAATGAATGATAATATAATTGCAGATCTTACTGAAATAGGTGAAGAAATTATTATTGCTAAAGGCGGTAAAGGTGGCAGAGGAAATCAGCACTTTGCTACATCTACTAGACAAGCGCCTCGTTTTGCAGAAGGTGGAGAAAAGGGCGACGAACTAAGTTTAGTTTTAGAACTTAAGTTGCTTGCTGACGTAGGGTTATTAGGGTTCCCAAATGTAGGTAAATCTACATTCTTATCAGTAATCTCTAAGGCTAAGCCTAAAATAGCAGATTATCCCTTTACAACATTAGTACCTAATTTAGGAGTCGTTAAATGGAAAGATTATGCGAGCTTTGTAGTTGCTGATATTCCTGGGCTTATTGAGGGGGCCAATGAAGGGGCAGGACTAGGTCACCAATTTTTGAGACATGTTGAACGAACAAAGTTACTAGTTCATATTCTAGATATTTCAGGTTTTGATGGACGCGATCCTTTTGATGATTTCACAAAAATAAATATAGAATTAGAGAAACACAATAAGAAACTTTCTAAGAGAACACAAGTTGTGGCACTAAACAAGGCAGATGTCATTGAAAATATTTCAGATTTAGATGATCTTATTCAAAAATTAAATGATAAAGGCTTTGAGGTTTTTATCATATCTGCAGCAACTGGTGAAGGTACAGATAAATTGCTGGACAGGATAGTTATGTTATTAAAAGAAATCGGTGAAGTAGAGCCTATATTTGACATGCCTGAAGAATCAGAAAAAATATATAGACCTACATTTAAAAAAGAATATACAGTAAGAAAAGAGAATGACTATTTCATCATAGAAGGTGATTTGGTTGATAAGCTGCTAAACTCTGTTAATTTTGAAGATTATGACTCAGTTGCATATTTTCAAAGAGTGTTAAGAAATAAAGGCGTAATTAGCGATCTAGAAGATTTAGGCATAGAAGATGGAAAAGTTGTAAAGCTGTCATATATAGAATTTGAATATTTTAAATAGGAGGTAAATATGCTAAACAGTAAACATAGGAGTTTTTTAAGAAGTATGGCTCATGATATACCTGATATCATCCATGTGGGCAAAGAAGGAATAACACCAAATTTAATTGTCCAAACAAAAGATGCGTTGAAAAGTAGAGAAATAGTAAAAGGGAAAGTTCAGCAAAATTCAATAGAAGATGTTCAAAGCGTTGCTGAAAGTCTTGCAATCTCTACTAGTTCAGAAATAATTTGTGTTATTGGGAATAAGTTTGTATTATATAAATATAATCATACTAATCCAGTAATTGAATTTCCAAAGGTGAAGAGAAAGGGCAGACAAGGAGAATGACAAGTGGGAGGTAAGGACACTAAAAAAATTGGTATACTGGGAGGAACTTTTAATCCCATCCATTTTGGACATTTGTTATTAGCTGAATCAGCTAAAGATAGACTTGGATTAGATGAGATTATGTTTATTCCTACGGGAGTAAATCCTCATAAGTTTGCAGAGGTTAATATTGATGCAAGCCATAGATTGAACATGATAGAACTTGCAATAGAGAATAATCCTTTTTTTAGTCTTTCACTAATAGAGATAAATAGAGAAGGATATACTTATACCGTTGATACGATAAAGGAACTAGAACAGCTTTATACCGAAACTGATATTTACTTTATATCTGGTGCTGATATTATTTTTGAGATAGATAAATGGAAAGATGCTGAAGAAGTACTGAAAAAACTCAAAATAGTAACAACCTTTAGGCCAGGTTGTGATCAAGAACAGCTGGATAATAGGATTACAGAATTAAAAGAATTATACAATACTAAAATTCTTAAACTATATACTCCAGAAATGGATATCTCATCTTCAGAAATTAGATCTAGGGTTAAACATGGGTATTCTATTAAGTACTTACTTCCAGAGAAAGTGGAAGAATATATTTTAGATTGTGGATTATACCGATGAAAGGATTACCAGCTGTTAGTATGTGTTATTGATTTCATGGGGGTGTTTTGATGGAGTACGATATTATAGAAGCTGATATTAGATTGCGGTTATCTGAACGTAGGTATCGACATTCTTTAGGGGTCGTAGATAGCGCTGTTTCATTGGCTTATAGGTTTGGTTGCGATATAGAAAAAACAAAAATTGCTGCTATTTCCCATGATTGTGCTAAAGAATTCGAAATTCAAACACTCGTAAGTATTGCCAAAAACGAAAATATGGATTTAGATTTAGTAACCCTTTCGGAACCCCAATTATTGCATGGACCTGTAGGTAAATTTGTTGCCAAAACAGAATTAGGTATAAACGACGAAGAGATACTGGATGCAATACATTATCATACGACAGCTAGAGCTAATATGACAAAACTCGATAAGGTAATATATTTATCAGATGTCATAGAAGTGGGTAGAAATTATGCAGGTATTGAAGCAGTACGAGAACTAGCTCTTCATGATTTAGATGAGGCTATTGTTTTAGCTATTGATAATACAATAAATTATGTCGTTTCGATTCATTCTTTACTACATCCAAGAACTATCGAAGCTAGAAATTCAATATTACTTTCAAAGAAATAATAAGGAGGATTTTATGGATTTAAATACAAAAGAATTTGCAAATTTAATAAAAGATTGGATTGAAGATAAAAAGGGTTTTGATACTGAGGTTATCGATGTTAGTGAGCTAACTTCGTTAGCAGAGGTATTTGTAATTGCAAGTGGTTCTTCTGATAGAAATGTACAAGCAATTGCTGATTTTATTGAAATCCAAGCAAAAGAGATGGAATACCCAATTCTTAACAAAGAAGGTAGACAGGGTGGACGATGGATTCTCTTAGATTTTAATAATATAATAGTACATGTTTTTCACCAAGAAGAAAGAGAATTTTATAATCTTGAGAGATTATGGAGTGATGGTAAGAAGTTATAATAAATAATAGCAGTACGCATATTAACGCATCTTTCCTATTTGGAAGAATGTGTTTTTTGTTTTGATAGAAACCCCTACTGAATAAAGTTTCACTTTATTTAATTTGACACGAAAATTAATGTAATTTATAATAATATTGCAGAGTAATGTGGAGTAGTAAAGCATTGGATCATTTAGAGAGCTGATGGTAGGTGAAAATCAGTTGTGAATATGTTTGAATTTACCATTATTTATATTAGTAGGGTTATGCCTTTATTCATTTTTGAGTGGACTTATCGTCAATTAGGGTGGTATCGCGGATTTTTCCGTCCCTTGCTATGCAAGAGACGGTTTTTTATATTATGGGAAAAATTTAACGAACAAATTATATTAACTAATATTTAACTACTATAAGAAAAGCAACAAGTAGGCTTGTATTATTTTCGAAACTGGGAGGTTTAATAAATGTCAGTATATACATTTAAAAAGATTGAGGAGAAATGGCAAGAAATTTGGGAGCAAAATGATACTTTTAAAGCACATGATTTTTCCTGTAAACCAAAATTTTATGGTTTAGTAGAATTTCCATATCCTTCAGGAGTTGGCTTACATGTAGGACATGTTAGAGCTTACACTTCTTTGGAAGTGATTTCTAGAAAAAGAAGACTAGAAGGATATAATGTTCTTTTTCCAATGGGTTGGGATGCATTTGGTTTGCCTACAGAAAATTATGCAATTCAAACTGGAAAACATCCAAGAGCTGTTACTGATGAAAACATTAAAGTATTCACAAATCAGCTAAAAGAAATAGGGTATTCCTTTGATTGGGATAGAACTGTTGATACTACTGATCCAAATTATTACCGTTGGACTCAGTGGATATTTTTAAAGCTATTTGAAAAGGGACTAGCCTTTAAAGATAAAACATATGTTAACTTTTGTAATGAGTGTAAGGTAGTTCTAGCTAATGAAGAATCTCAAGATGGTATATGTGATAGATGTGGTAGCGAAGTTGTTCAGATGGAAAAGGATGTTTGGTTTTTAAAGATACGCAATTACGCTGACAAATTATTAGAGGGAATAGATACAGTTAACTTTCTTCCAAGAATAAAGCTGGAACAGGAAAACTGGATAGGAAGATCTTATGGTGCACATGTTGATTTTACTATAGAAGACTCTTGTGAAAAATTATCAGTATTTACTACTCGACCGGATACACTCTTTGGAGTAACGTTTATGGTAATAGCTCCAGAACATCCATTGATTGAGTCAATGATGTCTAGAATTACAAATTTAGAGGAGATTAAGAATTATCAGGAACAAGCTAAAAAGAAAACAGAATTTGAACGTGTACAATTAGCAAAAGATAAAACAGGTGTTCAAATTAAAGGGATAGAGGTAGTAAATCCACTGAATAATCAAAAAGTATCTTTGTGGATAGCAGATTATGTTATGATGGGCTATGGCACAGGAGCTATTATGGCTGTACCTGGACATGATACTCGCGATTGGGAATTTGCAAAGAAATTTGATTTACCAATAGTAGAAGTTATCCAAGGTGGAAATGTTCAAGAAGAAGCTTATACAGATATAGAAAATGGTATACTAGTTAATTCAGGATTATTAGATGGATTGAATGTAAGTGATGCAAAGGATAATATAATGAATTATATAGAAGAACAAAAGATTGGTATGAGAACAACAAATTATAAAATGAAAGACTGGGCGTTTAATCGTCAAAGGTATTGGGGAGAGCCTATACCTGTAGTTCACTGCGAAAAATGTGGTATTGTGGGAGTGAATGAAGATGAATTGCCCATTAAATTACCTGTTGTAGAGAACTACAAGCCCACAGATAATGGAGAGTCACCGCTAGCATCTATAGATGAATGGGTAAACACAACTTGTCCAACCTGTGGAGGTCCTGCTAAACGTGAGACAGATACTATGCCACAATGGGCTGGATCTAGCTGGTATTTCTTAAGATATACTGATCCTCACAATATGAACAGCTTCGCTTCAGAGGAACATCTAAAATACTGGATGCAAGTTGACTGGTATAATGGTGGAATGGAACATGTTACTAGACACTTAATTTATTCTAGGTTTTGGCATAGATTTTTATACGATTTAGGTGTTGTTCATGTGAAAGAACCATATGCAAAAAGAACAGCTCAAGGTCTGATCTTGGGGCCTGATGGAGAGAAGATGTCTAAATCAAGAGGTAATGTGATTAATCCTCGTGACATAATCAAAGAGTATGGTGCAGATACCCTTAGAACTTATATTATGTTTATTGGTGATTATGAAAAACCAGCAACTTGGTCTGATAATGGTGTAAAAGGCTGCAAAAGATTTTTAGATAGAGTTTGGAAGCTGCAAGATATGGTAACTGAAGGGCAGGAATACAGTAAAGACAATGAAGTGTTAATCCATAAGACAATTAAGAAAGTCCATGAAGATTATGAAGTTTTAAAGTTTAATACAGCTATAGCTGCAATGATGACTATGCTCAATGAATTTAATAGTAAGGGAAATATAAACAAAGCTGAATTTAAAACATTTATACTACTGCTAAATCCAATTGCACCTCATATGACCGAAGAATTGTGGACGATTATGGGCTTTGAAGGTATGCTTAACGAAAATTCTTGGCCTGTATATGAAGAAGCTAAAACTATAGAATCGGTTATAGAGATGGCTGTACAAATTAATGGAAAAGTAAGAAGTAAAATAACTATTCCTATAGATTGTTCTCAAGAAGAAGCAAATAAAATAGCTATGTCAGACCCTAACATAATAAGCCATATAGACGGGAAAACAATTGTGAAAGAGATATATGTGCCTGGCAAGATTTACAATATTGTGGTGAAGAGATGATTCATGTTGTGCTTTTTGAACCTGAAATACCTCAAAATACTGGGAATATTGCTAGAACTTGTGCTATTACAGGAAGTAAATTACACTTAATTAAGCCTTTAGGTTTTTCATTAGATGATAAATATTTAAAAAGAGCTGGGCTAGATTATTGGGATATGTTAGAAAAAGAAGTTCACGAAAGTTTTGAGGACTTTTTAGAAAAGTATGGTGTAGAAAGCTTGTTCTTTTTAACTACTAAAAGTAATAGTATTTATTCTGAAATTGAATATCCCCAAGAATGTTTTTTAGTATTTGGCAAAGAAACAGCAGGTTTACCTCAGATCATTCATGAGAAATTTAAAGATCAAAGGTTTAAAATACCAATGGTGGATAATCCTAAAGCAAGATCTTTAAATTTATCAAATTCTGTGAATATAGTGTTATATGAGGCATTAAGGCAAAATAGTTTTCCGAATATGGTGTGATGTACTCTATACAAATATACTATAGGGTAGAGTTATATGGAGTGTATAATAAGTTTAGGCTCATATTTTAATATGAAAACACGGTATTAAGCGTCATGCCATTTATTCATGTAAAACCTCAGTGCTAATGTTATATTTATGTTAATTTTGTTTTATTATGTCGTAATATTTGTTATTATAGATAAGGAAAAATTATGGATAAGAAAAATTATCTTGGAGGTTAGTTAATGTCTGTTGATATGATAATTGGTCTGATCGGAGGATTAGGACTTTTTATTTATGGAATGCATATAATGTCAGATGGTCTTAAAGCAGTAGCTGGAGATCGTATGAAACGTCTTTTGGAAATTCTTACAAATAATAGAATTATGGCTATTTTTGTAGGGACTATTGTAACGGTAATGGTACAAAGTTCTAGTACCACCACTGTTATGATAATTGGATTTGTTAATGCAGGGCTAATGAATTTATTTCAAGCTGCCGGTGTTATAATTGGTGCAAATATTGGTACAACCATAACCGCACAGATGATAGCCTTCGATGTTGCTCACTTCGCACCCATATTTATAGGTGTTGGCGTATGCATGGCTCTTTTCTCAAAGAAAAAGAAAAATCGTCAAATTGGGAATATAGTATTAGGATTTGGTATATTATTTATGGGTATAAGTACAATGTCTGATGTACTGCGTCCACTAAGAGATCATCCAGTTTTTATAGATGTTTTAGTGACATTTGGTAAGAATCCGTTATTAGGGCTCCTTGCAGGTCTAGTAATTACTGTTATGGTTCAAAGTAGTAGTGCTACAATTGGTTTGCTTCAAGCAGTAGCTATATCAGGAGCTTTTGATAATTTAACAGGAGCTAACGCAATAGCTATAATTATTCCTATGCTATTAGGTATGAATATTGGAACTTGTGTAACGGCTATGTTATCAAGTATAGGGACAAGTATAACTGCAAAGAAAGCTGCATTAATACATTTATTCGTAAACATTTTCGGTGCTCTCTGGGTAATGGTAGTACTTGCAATGATAAACATTGCAACTAATGGTAATAATCCGATATATAACTTCATCGTTAGCATATCAGGCTATAGAATAGTGGATGGGCAGAGAGTGACAGATGTGACGAGAGAAATTGCGAACTTCCACACTTTGTTTAATATAGCAAATATGGTTGTGTTATTACCTATTTTAAATCCTGTAGTAAAGTTCATAGACAGGATTTTACCTGAAAAAATCAATGAAGAAGAATGTAAAGTTAAATTAGATGAGAGAATGTTAGAAAACCCTTCTATTGCTATTGGACAGGTAATGATAGAAGTTGTCAGAATGGGCAACTTATCCATAAAAAATTTAAAACAATCTATTGATGCCTTATTGAATAAAGATGAAATGCTAATTGAAAAGGTCTTTGTTAGAGAAAAATTGATTAATGATTTTGAAAGGGACATTACTCAATACTTAGTCCTCCTTTCAAAAGGGAATTTAGCTGATAAGGAACATAAAAATGTAATGAATTTATTTCATAGCATTCATGATATTGAAAGAATTGGTGATCATGCTGAGAACCTAGCTGAACTTGCACAATATCGTATCGACAACAAAGTTAGCTTTAGTAATACTGCAGTAGATGAATTGAAAGTTATGATGAATACTGTAGTAGAAGTTACACAAGATGTAATTAATGGGCTAAAGAATAAAGATCGAGAAATTGCTATAAAATGTATTAAAAGAGAAGAAGATATTGATAATATGGAATTGCATCTAAGACATAGCCATATAAATAGGTTAAATAAAGAGGTATGTAAGCCTGCTTCTGGCGTAATATTTTTAGATATTATAGGTAATTTAGAACGAGTAGGAGATCATGCTACTAATATTGCAGAGTATATATTAGACTAATTTTATGGAGGTTAAATTATGCATGAATATGATACGATAATAGTTGGAGGTGGCCCAGCTGGGTTGTCGGCAGCACTTTATTCATCTAGAGCTATGTTAAAAACCTTAGTATTAGAACAAGCCGCAGTAGGTGGTCAGATAACCTCTACTAGCGAAGTTGAAAACTACCTAGGCTCGATTAGTAGTAATGCTATAGACATAGTGACGAGGATGAAAGATCAAGCATTGGAATTTGGGTCAGAGATAAAAGCCGAAAAGTATAAATCATTGACCAAGAAGGACAATATTTTTCAAGTTACCACAGATAAAGGTTATTACGAATGTAAATCAGTTATTATTGCAACAGGTTCTCACTCTCAATATATTGGTTGTAAGGGAGAACAAGAGTTTACAGGATTAGGTGTTTCATACTGTGCAACATGTGATGCTAACTTTTTTAGAGGTTTAAATGTTGTAGTTGTTGGCGGTGGTGATTCTGCTGTAGATGAAGGTATATATTTAACTAAATTTGCAAATAAGGTTACGTTAATTCACAGAAGAGACGAACTTAGAGCTGCAAAATCATTACAAGAGAGAGCTTTTGCAAATCCTAAAATGGAATTTATATGGGACAGTACGGTAGAAGAAATAAAAGGTGATGGTATAGTTAAAGCCATCTTAGTAAGGAATATTAAAACAAATGAAATAACAGAACTTCAAACTGACGGTGTATTTGTTTTCATAGGATATAAACCTAATTCCGATGAGTTTAAAGAAATAGTAAAGTTAGATGATAAAGGAAATATTATTTCAGATGAAAATATGCACACTAGCATACCAGGAATATTTGTAGCAGGAGATGTTAGAAATAAGATGCTAAAGCAAATAATAACAGCTGCGTCGGACGGAGCTATAGCAGCAATTAGTGCTGAGAAATATATAGCTGACTTAAATCAGAACCACTAATTTCTAAAATTACTCCCTAGTACTATAGTTTTTTTAGTCATATTATGTATGAACTAAATTATACAGTACTAGGGTAGTATTATGTTGACCGTAAAATAAGGATTATATAACAACGTAAGAACGTGAATGAGGAGTGAAATTTTGCATAAAAAGATATTTGTTTTGTTAATAACCATATACTTAGCCGCTTCATTAGTTGGATGTAATGCATCGAGTAGAGGTGAAAAAAATATTGTGTTCATTACTGATATTGCTGGATTAGGCGATAAGTCTTCTAATGATACTGTCTATGAAGGGTTAAAAAGGGCTGAAGAAGAGTTTGACGTAGTTATAAATGTTGTGGAATCAGAAACTATAGATAGTTACACACAAAATATAGCTGAACAATCTAGAGAGAATTATGACTTGATTATTACAGTAGGTTTACCTATGGCATCGGCAGTAGCTGATGTGTCTGCAACATTTCCAGAACAAAATTATGTCACAATAGATGAAAGCATAGATCAAAGCAATATTGCTTCTGTTACATATAAAGAACAAGAAGGGTCATTTTTATTAGGTGTAATAGCAGGACTTACAACTAAATCAAATATTATCGGGTTTGTTGGAGGAGTTAAAACAGATATTACTGAGAAATATGAGTATGGATTTAGAGCAGGTGTAAAATCTGTAAATCAAAATGCTGAAGTCTTAGTAGAATACATAGAAGCTTTTGACGAGATATCTTTAGGAAAAAATACTGCTGCGAGGCAATATGAAATAGGCGCAGATATTATTTATCATGTTGCAGGCTGGAGTGGATTAGGAGTGATTGAGGCTGGATCAGAGAATGATTTCTGGGTGATAAATTCCCAAGAAGATCTACCAATAGTAGACACTGAAACTATTCTAGGGTCAATGATAAAAAGACTAGATACTACTGCTTACACTATGGTGAAGTCAATAGTTGAAGGTAACTTTACTGCAGGTAAAGTAGAATTAGGTTTAAAAGAGGAAGTAATTGAGTTTAGTGACAAATCAAATAATATCTTGCCAGAAGTGATACAAGTTGCAAATGAATATAGAGAATTTATTATAAAAAATGAAATTAGAGTACCATTTGATGAAATTACCTATGATGAATTTGAAAAATCACTAGTAAGTGGTCAATAGCTCCTATAAGGCTAATAGATAAATAAAAAAGTAGGGAATAAAGAAGCTAGATAAAGATATGAGCCAGAGGAATAGTGGCAAAGCTAATCCTTAGCCCATATTTTTTTGTCTGATATAAGTAAGCTCTATTATAATATGTTTGTTTACATGCTACGTGCTATGTACCTTGCTAAGTCTACTACTCTGTTAGAGAAACCCCACTCATTGTCGTACCAAGAGACGAGTTTCACCATGTTGCTACCTATCATCATAGTAGAAAGTCCGTCTATTATTGAAGAGTGAGGATCTCTTTTATAATCTATAGATACTAATGGTTCATTTGAAAAATCAAGTATACCTTTTAAAGTAGACTTCGATGCCTCTTCTAGTACAGCGTTAATCTCTTTTGTGCAAGTAGGTATTTCTAAATCGAATACTATATCTACAACAGATACTACACTAGTGGGTACTCTCATAGAGTTTCCATTAATTAATCCAGACAAGGATGGTAAAACTTTACCTATTGCTAGAGCTGCACCAGTTGAAGTAGGAATGATAGATTCAGTTGCAGCTCTTGACCTCCTTAAATCGGAATGTGTACCGTCTAAAAGTCGTTGATCATTTGTATAAGCATGTATTGTTGTCATTAGTCCTCTTTTAATCCCAAACTTTTCATCTATAACCTTACTAAAAGGGGCAA
The DNA here is from genome assembly GCF_009362815.1 of Alkalibaculum sporogenes. Taxonomy (GTDB): domain Bacteria; phylum Bacillota; class Clostridia; order Eubacteriales; family Alkalibacteraceae; genus Alkalibaculum_A; species Alkalibaculum_A sporogenes. Next base: position 41,102 of record NZ_WHNX01000012.1, read on the forward strand.
GACAATTAGTTGTGCAAGAAGCGTTAGATATTATATGATGTTTATCAGGTTTGTATTCTGATTCATTTACACCCATAACTATAGTTATATCTTCGTCCTTTGCAGGAGCGCTTATAATAACTTTTTTCACGCCATTTTCTATATGTTTTATGGCATTTTTTCTTTCAGTAAATTTACCTGTAGCCTCTATAACCATATCTATATTATAGTCAGCCCATGGAAGTTCATTAATATCTCTTTGTGCAGTGACATCAATTTTTTGACCATTGATTACTAGTGCATCTGTAGCGATTTCTACAGTACCATTAAATCTACCATAACATGAATCGTATTTTATTAAATGAGCTAGTAAATTTAAGTCTTTAGAGTGGTTTATTAATACTACTTCAACATCCTCTATATTTTTTTCATGTAGGATTCTTAAAAAATTTCTTCCAATACGTCCAAAACCATTTATTGCAACTCGAATTGTCATTTATATCGACTCCCCTCAATAGTTGTGTACTACAATTGAAACATTATAATACACTTATAAGCATTAAACCATATAAAGTATAACACAAATGAATAAAAGTATGCAACAAATCCCAATATCAAATTTTGAATATATGCTCAAATATATGTTGTAAAATGCAATTATATTTATTTTTATGTTGATATTTCTATGTAGAGGTATTATAATGTACTTAACGACCCGGTGGGTCAAATAAAACCCACTAAGTTATTGAATAGAATATATGAATTTTGGAAATTAGTAATATCGGAGGATGATTATGTGGAAAGTAAAGATTTTATAAGTATTCAGAAAAAAATTATCCCAGAGGTAATTGATTTGATGGAACTTAGATATGATTTATTGCTATTTATTAAAGCTAATCAACCGGTAGGAAGAAGAAATCTTGCAAGTGAGCTATCTTTAAGTGAGAGACAAGTCAGAAATGAAATAGAATTTTTGCAAATACAAAATTTTGTTGAAGTTGAAAGACAAGGAATTCACTTAACTGAAAGAGGCGAAGAAATTCTTGTTCGATTGAAAGAAGTCATATATAGCTATAAAAATCTTGAAGACCTTGTGGAAAAAGTAAAAAGCAAGCTGTCTATAAAAAAAGTATTTATTATACCTGGTGATAGTCAGAAAAACCATATCATTTTAGAATTTATGGGTCAATCAGCTGGAAATTATATTTCCAAGATTGTTAAACATAACTCTGTAATGGCAATCACTGGTGGTAGCAGTGTAGCAGCAGTAGCAAGAAATATTCCTGAAATGAATGTTCCAAGTGTTACTGTATTACCAGCACGAGGTGGGATAGGCAAGAGTCATTCTACACAAGCAAATAGCATTGTAGCAACTCTAGCAGATAGGTTGCATGCTCAACCAGAAATGTTGCATTTGCCAGATAACATAGATAAAGAAATACTAGATGTACTAAAGGAATCACCAGAAATAAAGGAAGTGTTTGACAAATATCATGATATAGACATACTAGTTTTTGGTATTGGTAGAGCAGATGTAATGGCAAAATGGAGGCATTTACCCCAAGAAAAAGTAAACAAATTAATGAATGAAAAAGCGGTAGCTGAAACTTTTGGACATTTTTTTAATTCTGAAGGGGATATTGTTTGTCCATCAAGTAGCGTAGGTATTAGCTTAGAAGAGTATCTAAGGATACCAAATATCGTGGCAATAGCTGGGGGAAAAGATAAATCACAAGCAATACAGGCTACATGTAAAATCAGAAATGATCTAGTTCTATTTACTGATGAATGTGCAGCTATGGAAATTTTAAAAAATTAGGAGGAATTATAATGGCGGTAAAAGTTGCAATTAATGGTTTTGGAAGGATTGGACGTCTTACGTTCAGATTAATGTTTGGAGATTCGAATTTCGATATCGTAGCTATTAATGATTTAACAGATGCTAAATCATTAGCTTACCTTTTAAAGTATGATACATCTCAAGGTAAGTTTGAGAAAGAAATTGAAGCAAAAGAAGGTGCTATCGTAGTAGATGGTAAAGAAATTAAAATTCTTGCTCAAAGAGATCCAGAGAATTTACCATGGGGAGATCTAGGCGTAGATGTTGTTATTGAATCTACAGGATTCTTTGCTTCTAAAGATGGAGCAGAAAAACATATTAAAGCTGGTGCAAAAAAAGTTATTATATCAGCACCTGCAAGTGGTGATGTAAAAACAATAGTTTATAACGTAAACCATGATAGCTTAGATGGTACTGAAACAGTAATAAGTGGTGCATCATGTACTACTAACTGCTTAGCTCCAGTAGCCAAAATATTAAATGATAATTTTGGAATTAAAAGTGGATTAATGACTACTATACATGCATATACTAACGATCAAGCTACATTAGATGGTCCACATAAGGATTTAAGAAGAGGTAGAGCAGCAGCAGCAAATATTGTACCTACTAGTACAGGAGCAGCAGCGGCAGTTGGCAAGGTATTACCAGAGTTAGTTGGGAAATTAGATGGAGGAGCTATGAGAGTTCCTGTTACAACAGGTTCTTTGGTAGATTTAACACTGAAATTAGAAAAACAAGCAACAGTAGACGAAATTAATGCAGCAATAAAAGAAGGAGCTAATGAAACTTTAGGTTATACTACAGATCAAATAGTATCTTCAGATGTAATTGGAATAAAATATGGTTCATTATTTGATGGAACGCTTACTAAAATATTAGAAACTGATGGAGAACAATTAGTGAAAATAGTTTCTTGGTACGATAATGAAATGTCTTACACTTCTCAATTAGTTAGATTAACAAAGTATTTTGGTTCTATTATTAAATAAATATTAAGGGAAGGGTAAACCCTTCCCTTTTTTCTTGATATAAAATTATTATTATTGTATTCTGAATTAGGATACTAAAGAATAGGAGGAAATTGGATGGCTAAGAAAAGCATTAAAGACGTTAATCTTAAAGGAAAGAAAGTATTGATGAGGGTTGATTTTAATGTGCCTTTTAACAATGAAAAAGAAATTACAGACAATGCTAGAATATTAGGAGCACTACCTACTATTGAATACATTCTTCAAGAAGGTGGAAAATTAATTTTGATGTCCCACCTTGGACGGCCAAAAAATGAACCAAACCCTAAATTCACACTTAAACCAGTAGCAGATGAGCTATCGAAATTACTAGATAAAACAGTAGTTTTTACTGGTGATGATGCAGTTGTAGGAGATAAAACAAAAGATATAGTTTCTAAGATGAACGATGGAGATGTTGTTTTATTAGAAAACACTCGATTTAGAAAAGAAGAAGAAGAAAATGACAAACAATTCTCTAGAGAACTGGCTTCCCTCGGTGATATATTCGTAAATGATGCTTTTGGAGCAGTTCATAGAGCTCATGCTTCTACAGCAGGAGTAGCTGAATTTTTACCTGCAGTTTCTGGACTTTTAATCGAAAAAGAACTTAGAATTATGGGTAATGCACTAGAAAATCCAGAACGGCCTTTTGTAGCTATCCTCGGCGGAGCAAAAGTATCAGATAAAATTGGAGTAATTAATAATCTTATTGATAAAGTAGATACTTTAATTATTGGTGGAGGAATGGCTTATACATTTTTGAAGGCTCAAGGATATGAAATAGGAACTTCTTTATTAGAAAAAGATAAAATTGACCTAGCTAAAGAATTAATGGACAAGGCAAGAGAAAAAGGTGTAGAGTTATTACTACCAGTTGATATAGTGGTTACTAAGGAATTTGATGCTAATGCAGATTACAAAACTGTTAGTTCAGATTCTATTCCATCAGATTACATGGGACTTGATATTGGTGAAAAAAGCAGAGTAGCTTTTAGTGAAACAGTCAGAAATGCTAAAACCACAATATGGAATGGACCAGTAGGAGTATTTGAATTTGATGCTTTTGCAAAAGGTACATTGGAAATAGCAAAAGCAATGGCAGAGTCAGATGCTACAACGATTATTGGTGGTGGAGATTCAGCTGCAGCCGTGAAAAAATTAGGTTATGTAGATAAGATGAGTCATATCTCAACAGGTGGAGGCGCTTCATTAACTTATCTAGAAGGAAAACCATTGCCAGGTATAGAGGTTTTAGAAGAAGTATAAGGAGGAAGACTTTATGAGAAAATCAGTTATAGCAGGGAATTGGAAATTAAATAATGATGTAAAAGCAACTAAAGAATTTTTATTTGAGCTAAGGGATAAAATAAAAGATACTGAGGTAGAAGTGGTGGTATGCCCACCTTTTACTTCATTAAGTACAGCTGTTGAATTAGTCAAAGGTACTGATATTAAAGTTGGTGCGCAGAATATGCACTGGGAAACATCTGGAGCTTACACAGGGGAAGTATCAGGAGAAATGCTAGCAGAACTAGGTGTTGAATATGTAATAATTGGACATTCTGAAAGAAGACAGTATTTTAATGAGACGGATGAGACGGTAAATAAAAAGTTGATTAAATCATTAAAATTAGGACTTATCCCAATTATTTGCGTAGGAGAGAGCTTAGAACAACGAGAAAAGGGTATTCAAAAGGATATAGTTACAAAGCAAGTTATATCTGCATTTAAAAATGTCAACACCGAAGATGCTAAAAAAGTAATAGTAGCATATGAGCCAATATGGGCTATTGGGACAGGCATTACTGCAACCAGTGCACAAGCTGAAGAAGTGTGTGGATGGATTAGAGAAACTTTTGTTGAACTATATTCAACAGATGTTGCACAAGTAATTAGAATACAATACGGTGGTAGTGTAAACAATGGTAATGTAAAAGAACTTATGAATATGCCTAATATTGATGGAGCGCTAGTTGGTGGAGCAAGCTTAAAATTAGACTTTGAGAACTTAGTTAAATACTAATTCTATTAGAAACTCGCGAAGCGTGTTTCTAATAGTTAGGAAATAGGATTTTACTAGGAATAATAGCTTGTAGCTAGAGGAGGTTAGAATTTGTTAAGTGCCTTAATAATTTTAGATGGATATGGATACTCAGATAATATTAGAGGTAATGCAGTAAGCGCTGCTAATACTCCTGTTTTAGATAGATTATGGGAAAAAAGTCCACATGCAATGTTAAATTGTAGTGGACTAGATGTTGGACTACCAGAAGGTCAGATGGGTAATTCTGAGGTAGGCCATCTTAATCTGGGTGCAGGAAGAATAATTTATCAAGAGTTAACTCGGATTACTAAATCCATATCTGATGGTGATTTTTTCGATAATATTGAATTAAACAATGCAATAGACAATGCAATTAACCATAATTCTTCTATACACTTAATGGGATTACTATCTGATGGCGGTGTTCATAGCCATATTGAACATTTGTATGCTCTTCTCAAGATGATTAAGAAAAGAGGAGTTAGGGACAATGTATTTATACACTGTTTTTTAGATGGTAGGGATACCCCTCCTACGAGTGGTATTAATTATATAATCCAATTAGAAGAGCAAATAAAAGTAATAGGAGTAGGTGCTATTGCGAGTGTTTCAGGTAGATACTATGCCATGGATAGAGATAACAGGTGGGAAAGAGTAAAACTAGCGTATGATGCTATGATAAATAACACTGGTAAATTCGCAAATACAGCTTTAGAAGCTGTAAGAGATTCGTACAAAGATCAAATTAACGATGAGTTTGTACTACCTACAATTATTGGTGATAAAAATGATAAAAGAGGCCAAATAAAGGAACAAGATTCAGTGGTATTTTTTAACTTTAGACCAGATAGAGCTAGACAGATGAGTCGTGTTCTAACAGATCAAAACTTTAACTCTTTTGTTAGAAAAAAAGGATACCAACCCTTACATTTTGTATCTTTGACTCAATATGACACCACATTAGATCAAGTGCATGTTGCATATAAACCACAGACTATAACTCATACACTAGGTCAAGTTATAAGTGAACATGGTTTAACTCAACTTAGAATTGCAGAAACTGAAAAGTATGCACATGTGACATACTTTTTTAATGGAGGAGAAGAGAAAGAGTATGTAGGTGAAGATAGGATATTAGTTCCATCACCGCAAGTAGTAACCTATGACTTAAAACCTGAGATGAGTGCTTATGAAGTTGCCCAGAGAGCTGTTAAAGCCATAAGTGAAAAAGATTACTCATTAATAGTTTTAAACTTTGCGAACTGTGATATGGTTGGGCATACAGGTATATTTGAAGCTGCGGTAAAGGCTGTAGAGACAGTGGATGAATGCTTAGGTAAGGTAGTCGCAGCTATTGAAAAAAAAGGTGGATGCGCTTTAATAACAGCAGATCATGGTAATGCAGAGCAAATGTTAGAAATAACTGATGACAAGCCTTTTACTGCACATACTACTAATCAAGTAAAATGTATTTTAGCTGGGAAAAATGATGTAAGCCTTGTTGATGGAAAACTTGCAGATCTAGCACCTACAATCTTAGATATATTAAATATAGGTAAACCACTGGAAATGACTGGTGTATCAATAATAAAGTGAAATACTGCGTGTTAATGCGGACAAATAAGTAATGATTTTGAAAGGAGAATTTAAATGACAATTATTAATGATGTGTATGCAAGAGAAATACTAGACTCGAGAGGTAATCCAACAGTAGAGGTAGAAGTAGTACTAGAAAGTGGCGCATTTGGTAGAGCGGCAGTACCGTCAGGGGCTTCTACAGGTGCTTTTGAAGCTGTTGAATTAAGAGATGGAGACAATACTAGATATCTTGGCAAGGGAGTATCTAAGGCTGTAGAAAATGTCAATGAGATAATAGCAGCACAGGTAATTGGAATGGATGCAACAGATCAAGTAGGAATTGATAATTTAATGATCGAACTTGATGGAACTGAAAATAAAAGCAATTTAGGAGCAAATGCAATACTTGGAGTATCTTTAGCAGTAGCTAGAGCAGCAGCAGAAGCATGTGGTTTATCTCTATACCAATATCTTGGAGGAGTAAATGCCAAGACATTGCCTGTACCTATGATGAATATCATAAATGGTGGAGAACATGCAGATAATAATGTAGATATTCAAGAGTTTATGGTTATGCCAGTTGGAGCTACATCATTTAAACAAGCACTACAAATGTGTGCTGAAGTATTCCATAATCTTAAAAAAGTACTTGGATCGAAAGGTTTAAGCACAGCTGTTGGTGATGAAGGTGGTTTCGCGCCTAATTTATCATCAAACGAAGAAGCACTTGAAGTTATTATAGAAGCAATAGCAAAAGCAGGTTATAAACCAGGCGAAGATATATTCTTAGCAATGGATGTTGCTGCTACAGAAATGTATAAAGAAGATGGTAAGTATCATTTTATTGGAGAAGGAGTAGTTAGAACTTCTGAAGAAATGGTAGCATACTATGAAGAATTAATAACTAAGTATCCAATTATTTCAATTGAAGATGGTTTATCAGAAGAAGATTGGGATGGTTGGAAAGTATTAAGTGATAGATTGGGAAATAAAGTACAATTAGTAGGCGATGATCTTTTTGTTACAAATACAGAAAGATTAAAAAGAGGTATAGATTTAAATATAGCTAACTCAATACTAATAAAAGTAAATCAAATAGGTACTCTAACTGAAACATTAGATGCTATAGAGATGGCTAAGAGAGCTGGTTACACTGCTGTTATTTCACATAGATCAGGCGAAACTGAAGATACTACTATTGCTGATTTAGTAGTTGCTGTAAATGCAGGACAAATTAAAACTGGTGCTCCATCTAGAACAGATAGAGTAGTGAAATACAATCAATTGCTTAGAATTGAAGATGAGCTATGGGAAGCATCAAAATACGATGGAATTGATACATTTTATAACTTAAAAAGATAATTGAACACCCTGATTATCCTCTATCTTAATTTAAGATAGAGGTTTTTAAATATGTGAAGGCAATGCAATGAGTCAAATATCTGGATGTAGGCTATGAACGATTATTCAAAAACCAGAAAATATTGATAAAGTAAGTCTTTTGTTTCTTATAAAAACGATATATAGAGAAACACTTAACAATATTATTTGATATTAGATATATACTGTGATACAATATTTTTGTTAATCATTTATTAATAAGAGGTGCGAAAATGAAAACTATATTAATTGTTTTACTTGTCATATCTAGCATTGTTCTAATTGCTAGCATTTTACTACAATCGGGAAAAAGCGCAGGTCTATCAGGTACAATTGCAGGTGGCGCAGAAAGTTTGTTTGGGAAAAAAAGAGCTACAGGTTATGAAGCTATATTAGAGAGAGCAACAACTATATCTGCTGTTGTTTTTATGTTGTCTGCATTTATTAATTCTTTAATTTAAAAAAACTAAGTAGCCAGTATGAGAATCCTCTAACTGGCTACTTTCTATGTTTAAAAATTATTTAGTTTGCATAGGAATACTTGTTGAGGAATTTAACTCAAAACTAGTATCCTTGTAATATATAACAAAAGGAGGAAACTAATACAATGAATTATATGTTCATCGCACCATATGTGGGTATCTTAGCATTGGTTTTTGCATTGTATCAAGCAAGTAAAGTTAATAAAGTAGATGCTGGTACAGACAGAATGAAGGAGATAGCTACCTATATTTATGAAGGGTCTATGGCTTTCCTAAGCAGGCAATACAAGTACATGGGAATTTTTATATTGATATTATTTGTTATCTTAGTTTTTACACCAGGACTAGGACTTAAAACTGCAATTTGCTTTATTGTTGGAGCAGTATTCTCAGCCTTAGCAGGTTTTTTTGGGATGCAAGTGGCTACTAAAGCCAACGTAAGGACTGCAAATGCGGCTAAAGAAAGTGGTATGAATAAAGCATTAGGCGTTGCATTCTCAGGTGGAGCAGTTATGGGAATGAGTGTAGTTGGACTTGGTATCTTAGGAATAAGTGTAATGTATATTATTTTTGGAGATGTTACAGTTGTTACTGGTTTTGGATTGGGAGCTTCCTCTATAGCATTGTTTGGTCGTGTTGGTGGAGGTATTTATACTAAAGCTGCAGATGTTGGTGCTGACTTAGTAGGTAAAGTTGAAGCTGGAATACCAGAAGATGATCCAAGAAATCCTGCCGTTATTGCAGATAATGTTGGAGATAATGTTGGAGACGTTGCAGGTATGGGAGCCGATTTATTTGAATCATATGTAGGTTCAATTATATCAGCTGTTACCTTAGCCGTGCTGACTTTCAGTGGAGCACAACAAGAAAAAGCAATTCTATTGCCTTTATTATTAGCAGCAGCAGGAATTGTGGCATCAATTATTGGTACCTTTTTCGTAAAAGGTAGCGATAAAATTGATCCTCATAAAGCATTAAATAGAGGAACTTATATAAGTGGAATTTTACTAGCAATATCAGCTTATTTCTTATGTACTTGGTTACTAGGTGATATTAGTTATTTCTATGCTATTATAGCAGGCTTAATCGTAGGTATTGCTATTGGGTCTATTACCGAGATATATACATCAGATCATTATAATTCAGTAAAAAAGATTGCAAAACAATCAGAAACTGGTCCAGCTACAACAATTATTAGTGGACTAGCAGTAGGTATGTACTCAACTGTATTCCCTATTATATGTATTGCAATAGCGATTTTAGTATCTTTTTCTTTTGCAGGACTATATGGGATTGCATTAGCTGCAGTTGGAATGCTTTCTATCGTAGGTATTACTATCGCAGTAGATGCATATGGTCCTATTGCCGATAATGCAGGTGGAATTGCTGAAATGGCTGAATTACCACCTGAAGTAAGAGCTATTACAGATCAATTAGATTCAGTTGGAAATACAACTGCTGCAATTGGTAAAGGTTTTGCTATTGGTTCAGCAGCTTTAACAGCTTTAGCATTATTTGTTTCATACTCAAAAGCTGTTGGTTTAACAGCTATCGATATTCTTGAACCTAAAGTAATTGTTGGTATGTTCATTGGAGGTATGTTACCTTACTTATTCTCTGCATTAACAATGGAAGCAGTTGGTAATGCTGCAAATCAAATGATAGAAGAAGTAAGAAGACAATTTAAAGAAATTCCTGGAATTATGGAAGGAACAGGAAAACCTGATTATGCAACTTGTGTAGATATTTCTACAGCAGCTGCTTTAAAACAAATGATTGCACCAGGTTTAATAGCTGTAATTGCACCATTGCTTGTAGGATTTATCATAGGACCAGAAGCTTTAGGAGGTTTATTGGCTGGAGCATTAGTAACAGGTGTTCTCATGGCTATCCAAATGGCTAACTCCGGTGGAGCTTGGGACAATGCTAAGAAGTATATTGAGGGTGGTGCCCATGGTGGTAAAGGAAGCGAAGCTCATAAAGCAGCCGTAGTAGGGGATACTGTTGGAGATCCATTTAAGGATACATCAGGACCATCTATAAACATATTAATTAAATTAATGACTATTGTATCGCTAGTCTTTGCACCATTGTTTCTATAAGATGTAAAACCGCGAGGGTAAAAATCCTCGCGGTTTTTTTTTACAAAGATAAAAGCCTTCGACTAGCTACCTTAGGTAGAAATTCTTCTATATTACTTAAAATTATGACAATCCTTGTTAAATATAGTGTGAGAAGTCAATCGTTATGACATTGTTATGAAGAATTCTTTGCTTAAAAAAAATATACTTACATATGGAAATGGCACAATATAGTATAAATGAACTGACGAAAGGCTTGATATTCATGAATTTTCCTGTTGAATTAATTTATTATATAATAATCGCAAATATTATAAGTTTTATTATCATGTATATTGATAAAAGAAGAGCTATTAAGGGTATATATAGAATATCTGAAAAAATATTATTTAGTTTTGCTATGCTTGGTGGTAGTTTAGGTATAATAATGGGAATGTATAAGTTTAAACATAAAACAAAAAAGTATAAGTTTAAATATGGCTTACCAATTATTATAATAATTCAAATTATTTTGATATTGTTTTTGACAAATAGGTTAATAATATAAAAGTATAAGATATGTATTAACTAGTAAATTAATAGAATTACAATAGAATGGAGGGAAATAATGATAACTAAAGATGAGATAATGGCATTTGTAAAGAGTGAAGATTACAAGGCTATGGGATACAAAGACATGGCAAATTGGTTTAATTTAGTAAGCAAAAAAGATAAAACAATATTTAAAAATTCAATAGATGAATTAGTAGAACAGGGGATGTTATTTAAGAATAAAAGAGGTAAGTATGTCTTGCCAGATCCAGACAAATATGTAGAAGGAACGCTACAAGGGCATGCTAAAGGATTTGGATTTGTTATACCCACTAATTCCCTGTTTGGTTCCGATATATTTATAAGTCCTTCTGATTTAATGGGAGCATTAGACGGTGATAAAGTTTTAGTTAGAGTTATTAGAAAATCAGGAACTAATAAAAGTGGCGAAGGAGAAATAATAAAAATTCTAGAAAGAGGTCGACAAAAGGTAGTTGGTACTTATGAAGATAACAGAAATTTTGGATTTGTGATACCTGACAATAAAAAGATAATTAGAGATATATATATTCCAAAGAGCATGACTAACAATGCGAAAACAGGAGATAAGGTAGTTGTAGATATAGTGGTATGGCCAGATGCTAATAGGAATCCTGAAGGCAAAATTACAGAAATATTAGGTAATGCGCAGAGTAAAGGTATTGATATATTGTCTATAATAAGGGAACATAATTTACCTGATGATTTTCCTGATGAGGTAAAAGCCGTAACTCATGATATTCCAGAAAAAATAAATGAAAAAGAAATTAAAAACAGAAAAGATTTAAGAGAAGTCAGGATGGTAACTATTGATGGAGCTGATGCAAAAGATTTAGATGATGCAGTAGCTGTAGAAAAATTGGATAATGGTAATTACAAATTAGGAGTCCATATTGCTGATGTTAGTTACTATGTAAATGAAGGAAGTGTACTAGATAAAGAAGCTTATGATAGAGGTACGAGTGTATATTTAATAGATCGTGTTATACCTATGTTGCCAAGAGAACTTTCTAATGGAATTTGTAGTTTGAATGCTCAGGTAGACAGACTTTCATTCAGTTGTGAAATGGAAATTAATAGTGAAGGAAAGGTAGTAAATCACGATGTCTATAAATCCGTTATCAATGTGGATGAAAGAATGACATATGAGGATGTAACAGAAATTTTATTAAATGATAATAAAGAATTAAAAGAAAGATATAGGGGATTCATAGAAGATTTTAAAATTATGGAAGAGTTAGCATTGATACTAAGAGAAAAAAGAAGAATGCAAAGAGGTGCTATAGATTTTAACTTCGATGAAACAAAGATAATCTTAGATGAAAAAGGAAAACCTATTGAAATCAAAAAATATGAAAGAAATATTTCCAATAGAATAATTGAAGAGTTTATGTTAGTATGTAATGAGACAGTTGCAGAACATATGTTTTGGACTAATCTACCTTTCATATACAGAGTTCATGAAGAACCAAGCTCCACTAAATTACTGGCATTAAGCGAATTTATTGGAAGTTTTGGCTATAAAATTAGATATAAAGGTACAATTCACCCTTCTGTATTACAAAAGTTACTATTAGAAATTGAAGGTAAGGAAGAGGAAAGTCTTTTAAGTAGACTAATTTTAAGAGCAATGCAACAGGCAAGGTATATGGAAGAAAATTTAGGGCATTTTGGTTTATCAGCTCAATATTATAGCCATTTTACTTCTCCAATTAGAAGATATCCAGATTTAATGATTCATAGAATAATGAGTTATATGTTAGACCAAAGTTTAACACAGAAAAAAGTTGATAAGATATCGAAAAAAATTGGTGAGATATCCAAACATTGTTCCCAGAGAGAAAGAACAGCAGAATTGGCTGAAAGAGATACACATGATCTGAAAAAATGTGAATATATGCTTGAAAAAGTTGATCAAGAATTTGAGGGTATTATTTCTAGTGTCACATCCTTTGGATTCTTTGTAGAGTTGGATAATACTATAGAGGGATTAGTACGTATTCAAAATTTAGAAGATGATTATTATATATACGATGAAAAAAATCATAAATTCATTGGTGAACGCACAAAAAAAATGTACAAGTTAGGTGACAAAGTAGAGATAATAGTATATAAAGTAGACATGACATTAAGACAGATTGACTTTCTCATAGTTGACAAAACAGAGTAATCTCATTTATAATGATTAGGCATGTTAACCATAAAAGTTAGGTTAAGTCTAAAGGTGAGGAAGTGTATTCATGGAAAGTAAAGGTATTAAAGTAATTGCTAAGAATAAAAAAGCAAGACATGAATATTTCATAGAAGACACTTATGAAGCTGGTATAGAACTTTATGGTACAGAAGTAAAATCAATAAGAGCGGGTAAAGTGAATTTAAAAGAAAGTCACGCAGATATAAAAAATGGTGAAGTATTCGTATTTAATATGCATATAAGTCCCTATGAAATGGGCAATATAAATAATAAAGATCCGTTAAGAATGAGAAAATTATTGCTCCATAAAAGCGAGATAAGAAAGTTAATAGGCTTGAAACAGCAACAAGGATATACACTAGTACCTCTTAGCTTATACTTTAAGGGAAGTAAAGTGAAAGTAGAGCTAGCCTTAGCAGTAGGGAAGAAAATACACGATAAACGTCACGCACTAGCGTCAAAAGATGCAACAAGAAGAATGGCACGAGCTATGCGTCAAGAACGAGACGAATAGCTTGCATTCTTCGAAGAAAACAAGAATTTAAACAATACCTATCATGGGGGCGCAATGGCTTCGACGGGGGTGTTGAAGCAGGAGTAGCGAGTCGATGTGACCAGTCATCGTTAAAAATGGCAACATAAATATAAAAGACAACAATAATTACGCACTAGCAGCTTAATGCTGCTCGTCCGACCATAATAACCCACGGTTAAGGACTCGGGCGTCAATTAGTGGGGAACCGATTATAGGGGTGTTCCGACCTATAGTTGAATAACTGGAACTAGTCTGATAGGTAGCTTGTCATTGAGCGACTTTGATGGCGAATTTTAAATCAATGACTGCACTCGGAGAAACTCCTGTGAATGCATTTTCGGACGTGGGTTCAATTCCCACCGCCTCCACCATTTAAAGATAATCCGAACCTTTTCTTACTCGAGAAAGTGTTTGGCATAACTATTGAAATTAACGAAAGCATGAGTTGAAAAACTTGTGCTTTTTTATTTGCACACTTTTATTAAGATTACATATATTATTTATGAGCTGAACGCTTTGATTCTCTATATGATTAAATGGGTACAAAAGAGGGCGCTCTTTAACGAGTATGCCCTCTTGATTTTATAGTACTTTTATCTGCTGCCCTGGATAAATCAAATTACGATCTTTAATATTGTTATCCTTAACAAGCTTGTCTACAGTAGTATTGTATTTAGCTGCAATCTTAGATAAGCTATCCCCATTTCTCACTATGTATAAAACTGCTTTCTTCGAGGTTGTACCAGGTATCTTTATTTTTTCGCCTGTGTAAATTTTATTTACATTTTTAATGTTATTTAAACTAGCAATAGCCTGTACAGTGGTGTTATACTTTTTAGCTATAGCTGATAGAGTATCACCTCTTTTAATTGTATATATCGTTTCTGTTGACGTTTGTGCAGGTTTAGGAGTAATTGTTGCGTTTGGTGTGTTAGCTTTTTTGCCAGTGAAAAACTCTATTGTCCTACCATTCATAAGTCTATTAAGGTCAAGATTACCGTTGTAGCCGTCTAACCTACCGACACTTGTGTACTGATGAAGATCACACTTATAGGATGGAGTACTATTCACCTTCCCAGTGTTTTTGCCATAGTGAGGAATCCAAACGGCATCTGCTTCATCTAGATTAAGATTAAAAGATTTATATAAGTGATGAGCAATGTAAATTCCAACTTTTTTAGCACCCAAGAATCTAAGTTTCTTTATGTATGCAGAGACACCGGCACGCATATCGGACATAGATTTTTCTTCAACATCAAGAAACCAAAATACTGGATCTAAATCTTTAGTACGATTATAGAAATCAGTTGCTTCTACTTCCATATCAGCTATGTTAACTCCCCTTATCCAAGCATAAGCTGCTCTTGCAACACCTCTCTTTTTAAATTCAGCATGATGCGTTTTATAATGCCTATCTAAAGTTCTTGATCCATACTGTGTGCGAATTATAACCAAATCTAACTGTTTAGCTAATTTATCATAGTCCATTTTTGATGGTACTTGCCAGTGCGAAATATCTATTATATTACTCATCGTTCAACATCTCCCTTATCATTTAGTATTTGTACAGCATTTGTGATTACCGGAGGAATTGGTATCCCAGCATTGCCCGCATTTTCTAAAATGCTCAATAATTCATTGGCTAGGTAAAAGTAAATAGTTGCAGTGAGTATAATTTCTGTTCCCAGAGCTTTATCTACCAAATTCGCGATAGCTACAATTCCAAAGATAAGCACTTTTTTTGCTATGCCTTTAAATCCTACAGAGGAAGAAAGTTTTCCTCCTATTCCTGCAGCCATCCAGCCAGTTACATAGTCAATCACAACAAAAGCAAGTAATATAGTTAACAAAGATGACCACCCCCCAAATAAATATGTAACTAGTGTTCCAAATACTGCAACAAATGTTTTAAAATACGTTCCTATATGTTCCATTTCATTACTCCTTTCTCAATTAAGTAAAAAAAGACCTCGTGAGAGAGCTCTTACCTATTGCTTATTCAAAATTATGATATATTTCTAATACATCCTGTACTACAACATCTGGCTTATGCCTATTGATGTTAAGCAAGTGTCATACCTCATTTTTGTTTTAATTATATTTCAACTTTCTTTCTAAAATTTCTATTTTTGCTTGTTGTTCATTCATTATATTTGTGAGCTGTTGTATACCAACTGTAAGTACCGATATCATCGCACCTAAATCTCTACCTTCTTCTTCAATTACATCTTCTGATACAACCTCCATACCTTCTTGTTCGTTAGGATAGGATTCACCCTTTTTAAGTACGGTAATCAAGTCTTTTTTATATATAGTGTTATCTTTTTTTATTGTTTTCCTTGCAAATTCGGGTAGTGTACGATGGTCTATTCCACCTTTACCATTGTCACTAATTAATGCTATTTCTGCTAATGCATCTCCTTTGTAAAATGGTGTCCTATCTGTGAATGATAAAGCTGATACATTATTATTAACATAAACATTACCTTCAAAATTTGAAACTAATGCCCTATGTCGAATCCGTGCTAAATAATTTGCCCCAGCACGTGGCCCAAAAATGAATTCTCCTTGATTCGGAGCTTCAAACCATAGTCTAGTATTGTCAGTTCCAAAGCCAGAAGCATCTGAATATAGTTGATAGTTTTGTTGAAAATTAATTATTAAATTATTAGCTGAACCTGCTGCGGAATTAAAGGTTAGTGTTGGTGCAATTCTTACTTCACTTCCAGTATCGTTACTTATAGATAGTTGATTATTATTAACACTTCCAAAGCCCACATAGCCTTGTCTGATATTATTTCCTCCAAATTTTTCGTGAAAACCTAGAAAACAGGCGTTTGCTGTGTCTGTAGATGTTCCGAATAATCTTAATGGATTGCCAGTTCCACCATCAACTCCACCCCATAAAGCGGCACCGAAATAACTATTGCCTTTTACATCTAAAGAACCTCTTTCCCAGTTTTTCATAATACCAACACCACCATAAGCATAGGCATCTATAAGCGTTGTATCTCCTGACCAAAAATAATTACCTCCAAGCCTCATACCAACTTCATTTACCATTAATCCTGAAATACCATTATTTGAAATTGACTCTAATGTAACATTCCTAGATTGCAATGTCATAGTATTATATATATCTTCATTTGTCTGTACGGGAGTGCCGATTAAAAACGTTCTTTGAAATTCATCCAAAGCATCTGCACCCACTCTACCAGTCTCAGTTCCGTATTGGTCATAGAAATTTAAACTATCATAGTCCAGAGAAACTCGTTTAATATTATCAGCATAACTTTTAAGTGAATTACTATCTAATTGAACCCTATCACCATCACTAGAGGTTTTGATTGTAGCACCTATTACTTCACCTGCTGTGACAACACCTAAGTTAGCACTAATTGCCGACAAGTCCGCGACATTTAATTTATCAGCATTAATTGTGCCTGCTTGAATTATCTCACCATTTATAGTACCAGCAGTAATAAAATCAGCATTAATAGTACCGTCCATAGTCATTGCTATGTTGTACGTTCTAGCAGGGTTGTCTACACCAGTAACATTATCCGAGTACCCGAGCCCGCCCATATTCCAACGCCAAATTTTAGTAGCCTGTTCTGGATCCGCGCTATCCATAATGAGTATTTCATTTGTTTCTTCGCTATCCTGGCGAATTAATACGTTTCCACCGATAGCGTCATTAATCAGCTGTGTAGATTGATTTGCTGCTTGCGCTAATTGATTAGCTGCATTTGCAATACCTACAATTGCAGATACAGCTTTTGCTTCTTGACTTGAATATACACCTTTTAACATTCCAGATTTACCTGCTGCTTTGATACTATGATTACCTCTGTATTTCCATGTAGAATGAGAAATGAGAGTTTTAACAATGCCGTTTTCATCTGCGTTAGGGTAGGTATCTGAACCTATATCTACTTTAATATCTACAAAATCTCCAGCCTGCAAAGCAGGGTCACCTGTAAAATCAGTACTAAATGGTATATACTCTGCAAGGTTACTAAGGATATTTGCTAAAGCATCGTTGATCTCAAAATCCTCTTTTTCTAATAACAGAGGATTTTCTTCAAGTACCATGTCCATTCCCTGTACACCTTGAAAATATTCTGTCTCACCTATCTTCATAGATAGTTTAGTCACCTGTACATAAAAGTCAGATATATCACTTGTAAATCTTTGATCTGGTTCTATAGTTCTTACTGATTCATTATTTGACATAGGTACAACCTCAAGCTGTCCCATGCGATTCATACGTGCAAAACAACCAAGTAACTGGCATACCCACATTAATAGATCCCGGCAGGTTTCAACCTTTGATTCTGCCGGCAGAGATATACTCATGCTTGCGTTAGGGAAGGTGTTCCAAGTTGCAGTATTGGTTGAAAGTGTAATCCCTGATTTGGAACATATTGAGAGTACTACAGTTCTTGATGTGCCACTTGTGTCTACCCCGGATAAGTCTGTATCAAACAAGATCATCCCATCTAAGGCTTTTAAGTTTACGCTACGCGATTTCCGGTCAATCTCCGTCACATAATAATATCCTAAGGGTACCCATTCCCATGATGTAGGAGAGACTTCTAATCCGAAATTTAAAAGGATTCTAGCTCCATCAAGGGTATAAGGATTAACTATATCAGTTATGAGCGATAGTCCCATCTCTGAGGCGTACACACTGCCTAAATCTATATCTTCACCAGAAAAGCATTGTTCAGAAAAATACAGGCTCCCTTGTACAATGTCATCAGAGGTAATGTTTATAATTGTTGAATCTTTTAGAGCGATAGTTCCTTCTATTTTTGTGTTTCGTTCATCTTGATTTATTGCTTCTACGTAACTCCCTGATACTGGGTACAATTTGCCACCTCCTTAATATTCTGTCAAAGAAAAATTTATATCCCAATAACTCTGGGCTCCTTCTTGTAAATAAGTATTTAGTTTACCGGTTCGATCACCGGCATACATTTGTGCAGTAGGATTACTTGCACTGGTAGGATCAAAGAATTGTACGGATACCTTTGCAGGTTTCAAGGCATCGGTTATTAATTTTAACTGTGCCCTGGTTAAACCAATCCACCCAATTTCTATTTTATAGACACCCGCTCGAAGCCTCTCTCGACTCAAGCGAGCAGTTTCAGACCTCTTTGTGTTTTCTGAGTCTATATCCTGAAGAACTACAGAATATTCAGAAGGATTGGGAAGAGCAGTGCCACCGATTGTTATCATAGCCATGTCATTTACCTCCCATTACTCCTAGTATTTCTGCGATCAGAGGATTTATATATGTAAGCATCCAGTTGATCATTTCCTATTTGTACATATGTATCACCGTTATTTGCTGCTGAAATGGACTGCATTTTACTAAGTAAATTATCCATCTTTAAAATCATATTACTAACTCCGCTTGACTCAACATCCATTGTACTTGCAATCGACCTACCTATTATTCCTAAAACTTTATCAGTCAAAGGAATTGCTGCTTCAGGTCCTGCTTCTCCGAATCCTTGTAAAGTGTTGCCACTTATTCCACCGATTGTAGGTTTTGTAAAGAGTGCTCCTTTTGCATTCCATTTCAGTCCGAAACTAGGTACACTGGGAGGAGCTAAGCTGAATTTACCTGAAATACTAATGCTAGGCATTTTTAGTTTTGGCAGTGACCACTTAAAATTCATAAAGCCTTTAATTTTATCAATAGCGGTTTTCACGGCGTTACGCGCAGAGTTGATAGGATTTGTTATGGCGTTTTTGATGTTATTCCAGATAGATACAGCTTTTGACTTAACTGTATCCCAATTTTTATAAAGTGATACGCCGATAGCTATTATCGCAACAATGGCGATGATTGCTATACCTATCGGTGAAGTTAAGAATGCGATGGCCGCACCAAGAGCAGATGTAACTGTAGTGGCAATAACACAAATAGCATTCCAAGCAACGGTTGCGGCAGTCATAGCTAATTGGGCTACTTTGCTTGCAATCATAGCTGATTTTTGCGCTCCCCAGGCAATCACACTTTTACCAAGTGCTAGAGTACTCTTTGCTAATGCTACCACTCCTTCTCCGATCCATTTTGCAGCTCCTACCGCTTTTGAAGCTACTTTAGCAGCCTTTTCTGCTATCCAACCAGCAGTATTTTTAGCAAGTTCTGCGGTACTTTTTGCAAGTGAAACTACAAAATCTTTCGCATACATAGCTGTTAACAGAATAGTTTCTTTTTTGCTTGCAATTTTTGCAGATGTTTCCGTAAATAGGGCAGCTGTAATTCTTGATAGAGCCGCAATGACTCCTCCGGACTCTCCAATAAAACTTAAAAGCTGTGTGATTTTCCAAGCAGCAAAAAAACCTGCTACTGTTGCAGTCATCGCTTGAACAATACCTTGATTATTACTCATCCAATCACCGATTCGACTTAGTGCATCAGCTAATACGTTGAGTATGCCAACAATTACTCCGCCAGTCCATGAGGCAATAGGGAGTAGAAAATTATTCCATAGCCAAAGAAACTGAGGTTTTACTGCATCCAGTATAGGATTAAGTATTTTAAAAACTCCTGCTAGCACATTTAAAAACGCTGGTAATGAATCGTTTATAACCCATACTGCAAAAGGAACTAGTACATTTTCAAACAGCCATCTTAATCCATCCCCGATTTTTGCAGAGATAGGCTGTAAAGCCTTTTTCAAATTCTCCCAAGATTCTGTTAAGTTTGTGAAATCAAAGAGCCCCTTTAACTTATTAAAAGAGGCTTCTAAGTTACTTGTATCTATTTTTGGAGCTTCGTATTCTGGCATGGCAATCGAGTCAAAAGATCCAGGAGATATACCCCCACCACCTCCAGATCCACCTGAACCACCTGAGCCACTATCACTAGAAACAGGAGAGGATGGAAGGATATTTAACTCATCGAAACCAGCTATACCTCGCATTGCTGCAGCTGCTTTCTTTGCAGCTTTTGCTTGTTTACCTAATGCTTTAGCTGAATCATTAGCTCCACCCGCAAGATTATTTTGAGCCGCGGCAGCTGCTCCGGTAGAAGATGCAAGTGTACCCTCTATTTTTAAACCGAAAAGATTAGCTAAGGCTTTTAATCCTGCAGTCGCCCAAGTAACAAGACTACCTAAAGCGTTTATAACAGGCTGTAATCCAGCAGTTACAAACATTCCTGCATAAGCAACTAGATCTTTAAATGCTTGACCTAAACGTGGTAGAGACCAACCAGCTATTTGAGACACACTATCTCCATACTGATTAGTAGCCTGTTCGAGTATAGCGAGTACCCTTATTTGTTGCTGTTCCTGATAAGTCAACTGATCCCAACTTTTACTACCTGCAATCTGTTTGAAAGCATCTGTGGTTCTTATCATAGCTACGTTGGCATATATACCAAGAGATTCTATCGCCTCTGTATTACCGAGAATTCCAGATCTTATTCTGTCATTTACATCTTCCATTGTCCTACCAGTTTTACTAGCTATTACAGCACTGGCTTTCAAAGTTGCTATTGTAACCTTTGCATTTTCGTCAGTATCTCTAGTAATGCCTTTAAACAGGTTCCCATATGTCATTGCATATTCATAAGCAGTAGTTTCAGCCATACCAAATGCTCGAGCTGTGTTATCAGCAAAATAATTAATATATTTATTCGACTCTTGAAATAGCTCGTTTGTGCGTTGGACACTATTTCTTAGTCCACGATAAGAGTCCATAAGCTTTACAGCTCCAGCAAGTCCAACGGTTAAACCTGCGAGCCCTAGACCTGCTTTTACGAGTCCCGATATACTTGATTTCATTCCTGTGATACCAGACTGTACAGATTTAAGTCCTTTGTTAAAACCACGGGTATCAGCATCGAATACAACTTTTAAGTTCTCAATCGACATGTTTAGCCCTCCTTTCCGCTTTGGCCAAGCGTTTTTCAAATTCTTTCTTATTCACTTTTGGTGATACTTTTTTATTTCCTTCTTCTTTAAGATAGGTATCTAGTTTTTTAAGTTTGCCAGCAAATGCAGCTCCAGTAAAAGAGGCTGTCTGCCAGCTCGTAGAAATTAATTCTTTTCCTTGTTCAGCTTGTCGTTTGTTAAAAGCCTTTACACAACAGTTAAATTCCCATAGCTCCATTTCCCATAATTGGTTGGGAAGAATGCCTATGGTAAAAGCATGTTCTATAATTCGTTCCCAGTTGAATCCTCTGTTTTGTGAACTGGAAGCCCCAACGCTTTCCGTATTTCGTTTTTTTGATTCTCTGGGAGTTGCAGCTTCTGTAACTTTTTTTCATTTTGTTCCGGTGTACCCGAGAATTGTAATTCAATTATGTAATCTTGTACGGCAATATTCAAATCTCCGTAATCAAAATTATCAATAACTAGATTTTTAAATTCTTTTAATTCTTCCCCTTCTTTTTGGGTAGCGATAGCCAATATGTCTATTAATTCATCAATTTCAGCTACGTCTAACTTACCGAAAATCTGACCAATAGTAGACTTGAATCTTTTTTCAATTTTCTTTGCTACGCCTAATTTAGAGTGCAGCTCAAACTGTTGTTCATCTACTTCTAAATACATTTTTCATTCCTCCTTAGGGTGTTGGTAAAGTTAATAAATTTGCGCCACTACCAGCAAGACTAATATCAATCTCAGCAGATCCATCTGCAGCATGTGAGATTGAAAGACTTTCAATATAGCATGTTCCACTAAGAAAAGTAGTTTCATCAAGATAAAAGCTTGATTGAAGAGGTGCTCCACTTTCAAAAGCGGCGTGCAATTCCTTTTGTCCTCCATCTTCTTCGAAGTCTGCGGCTCCATCTGCGCTAGCAGTCCAGTCTTTAATAGATGGGATTTTTTCTTTGTAGTCGTTGCCAAAACTAACTACTTCAGTTATGTCCTTAGTTAATTCAACTGACCAGTTTGCAAGATGGACAATATCATTACCACCAATCGAAATTTTTCCAGTTACTCCTGAATAAAGTGCCATAATTTAATACCTCCTAATTTCAAAATTTACCGTGTATTCTTGACGCTGTGGATTAGCATTATCGTATCCAATATCAAGTATGGGTGTAGACTGTAGCACGCTAATTTCATTGTCATGGTACCGGTTTAAAATAGAAACAACCGCCTTTGCTTTTGCATAAGCGGCTGCCGATGTTGTGTCTCTTGTGCGAACTTGCACATTTTCAATTATATCTGTGCCTGTGAAATGATGATCCGGTGGGCTTCCTTGATACTCAAATAAAGCAGTAACCCCATCCGGTTTATCTGGGAGATACCCTAGTTTCACATCAGGCATATCTAACACAGATTTAATCTTGTCTAAGATATTCATTTTAAACACCTCGCAATGATCTGTTTAAAACGGTTGATGTATCTTTGTTTTCTTTCCCTGAAAGGTCTTTCCAAAAACTTAGCTTCTCCACCAGCAACCATGTTGACCGTTTGTCCGGCATTCTTTCCAGACATTATTCGGTAGCCATCTGTGCGGTCGTGCCTCATGGTTAAATCCTCATGTTGTCGCGCTGCATAGGGGAGAGAATATCCAACTTCACCAGTAGCCTTTAAGTTTCCTGCAACTTGAACGCCTTTCTGAGATTGATTCTCGTATATGGTGGCGTTGTTTAGCTTAGCATGACAGTTATTCCGGAGATCTCCAGATTCAATAGGAGCTCTCTTCGCACTTTCTCCCGCAAGGTCAAGCACACAATCAGTCATTGCCCTTGTCGTTTCTTTTGGCGCTACTTTCATGGCCTGTTGGATCTTTTTATTTAGGTTCTTATCATCAATGGTAATTTTAACTCTTGCCATTACATCACTGCCTTATAGCCTATTTTTTCACCAAATAGATCAACCCAGTCAGCTACAGCCATAACGACTAAGCCGTTAAGCTTATCACCCTCTTGTATGGCGTCTTTTGTATAATACACATGTTGAGCCTGTAACATTTGACCAGTAGAGGTTACTATATTCTGTATCTTACTTTGATACCGACAGGGAATACTAAGAACTTCACTATAGATAGGTTGCCCTCTATCATCTGTACCTGTTCGCGCTGAAAAGTCGACTGTTTGATTGAGGTACCCATCTAACATGTCTCAAACCCTCCATTCAGATATGGAGCAAGCAAAGATTTAGCTTTAGGACACATCAAAGGAGTGGGAGTTTCTCCGGATCCATCTTTGTAGCTTTCTGATAGATCACCAATGGAGAAACTATTTACCCCCTGATTTTGAAGCTCTTTGCGTTTAGACTGTTGTTCCAGTTTTGCATCGTCTGACAACCATAAAGCAAGCTCTATTTGAGCCTTCTTCACGTTGTCAGGTGCCCCCTCATTAGTTTTCCCGTACTGTATTGGCAATCGAGGAAATGACATAGCTTGATCTCTAAATGCTTTTCGACCGGTGAAAGAGAGTAACTCAATTTCGGCACAGGCATTAACAAGAAGAATTTCCTTATCCTCTTCTGATAAAGCCCCCCATCTAGTACGGTTAGGATTATTGCTTCGATAATAGTTTTCTATGTATGTATTTGCTTCTTCTATAGATACGTAACTGTTAATCCCCGTTTCCATCAATCTCACCGCCCTCAATGAGTTTTACTATTTCTGCATTTGTAGCACCTTCGGGAATTTCTATTCCTTGTTCAGTAGCGATAGCTACAAGTTCAGCTTTATTCATTTTTGATATAGGCTTTTCTTTCACTTTAGCTTTTTCTTCATATGCTATCCAATCTTTAGATAAAGAAAAGGTTTGAGCCGTCATATCAGTTGACGGCTCTACAATGGTTCCTGTTCGGATGTTCTTATATTTCATATTCTATCCCTCCGATGGTGTATTAAGTTTAAAAATCAGATCAGGAGTCAATGCTTTTACTCCATAATCATAAAATAAAGCAGAAGCAAAGTCGTTAGACAATGGAATCTTTTCAGGTTCGCTATACTGGTTAGAAACTACAGGCTGTGCTACTGATCCAGTAGCCATGATAAGAGCATCAATACCAGTAGGTAGGTTTAATCCGTTATATACTCGAATACCATGATACATAGCAAATTCCTCTGCTGCAGTATCTACATTGCTATTAGGTAAGCTATCAAGAGCAGTTCTAATTTCACTGTAAAAATGAGGAGTAACTACTGCAACAATCATATTACGTGGAATACCACGAACATAATCGTTTTTGACCGTCTCTAAGGTAATAACTGCTTCTTCTAGCTTAGCAGCCGCTACAGTAGATATTGGGGTAACTTCCGTAGCAGCTGTTCCTGCTGCTGAAAAGAACGCAATATCTAAATCCGTAACCATAGTGTCTATATGATTAGCTGCACGTCTTGCCATGATAGATCCAACGCCGAAGGTGTCGAGGTCAAACTTAGCGATTTCCTCTACAATTTCTCTGTGGATATCAAGATTTACAGTAATTGGTGGTGCCGTGATAACATCACCTTTAGCGGCAGTTCTTGCAGTACCGTATGTTTTAGCAGAGGAATTTACAAACCTCTTAAATTCTACTGATCCTGCTGCCGGGTTACCTGTGTAAGATTGGGATTTTAACCCTGCTGATAATGTGTCTTTCATTACATTGTCGATGACAATGCCATAAATCTCTTTTAAGTCTGCTTTTACTCCTGCTGCTTGTAAAAGTGATAATGCTTTAGTTCTTGCCATGATAAATCATCCTTTCATTTTTTAAAATATTACCATTCCACTTGGGAGTGGTGTTTTTTCTGTTCCTGGTGTAGGTGGTGGATTTCCTCCTGTTCCAGGAGTACCGTTTTCTACAACAGGGAAGTCTTTTAAAGCTAGCCCTAAAGCTTTTTCAAAGTCTGTTTTATCATCCATGTAAGCTTCTGCTAGTTTTATATACTTATGTGCTTTGTCAGCAGGAATACCTTTGCTAACAGCCTTGAATTTCTGTTCAAGCAAGGTCGCTTTAGCTTCGGCTTCAGCTTTTGCTTGTTCCAGTGTAGTGAGATTGCCAGTAACTTTTTCAAGTTCAGTTTTCTGGCTGTCTTGCCATTCTTTAAAAGCTTGCATAGATGCTTTATAGTCGCCTTCAGGTGCAATGCCTGCTTCTTTTAAAAGTTTCTCGACAGCTGCTTTACTTTCTCTTGCCACGACATTATTAACATCGTCCTGTGTAAATGTTTTGGTATCCTCCTGCTTAGATGATTCTCCGGATCCTCCTGCAGGTGGGTCAGGATCAGTTTTGTCCTCCGCGAATAATTGTATATTCATCGGTATTAAATCTAAATTTTTCATTATATTCTCCTCCTGTTTATAGCCTAGGTGGCTTACTTCCATTGTTCTTTTAAGCCTGCAAGGATAAAAAGGCATAAAAAAAGCACCTACCTTGTAGTAAGCACTTCTCTATTTATTCATTTTTTACCGGCCCAAAATTGATGACCGCATTTTAAGCATGTTACTCTTACTTTTTTAGCATTCATATTACCTGCAATAGCTCCTATAATACCTCCTCCTATAGGAGCAGTTAATGAAGCACCAATAACAGCCTTTCCAATACCAAAACCTTTTTTATGAGCAGTCAGGCTCGTGGAATGGCATTTAGGGCAATATGCAATACCTTCTCTATCCATTTGAGAGATGCGTTCTTGTTGTGCCTGTTTTTCTTGAGCATTTGCCCTATTAATCTCTTGCGCTTGTTCATTTAAATTTGCCCAAAATCCTGATTTTTTTTCTAAAGTATTTTTTTGCCATTGTGGTTTTAGATTCCCTTTGGGACACGGAACGCCTGACACTATTTCGCTAATTCTCACTTTATCGTTCTTATCAATTAAAGGAAAATCTTTATCTTTAGTACCACATGTAGGACATTTCTTTGCCAGAACAAGAAGCTTATCACCGCAGTTTAAACAAATTTTTATAAGTTCACTCATGGTAACTCTCATCCCCCTTATACAATCGTTTATAAAATCATACCATATTTAGGGAAATCTTGTCACATATTAACGATAGATTATTGCATTAAAAAACCACCCTCGCAAGTAAAGAGTGGTATTATTTTTTTAAATACTCAATTGCATATTCATATTTTTTTAATCTTTCATAGTCCTTTTCTGTAGGATTTTTTATCCTGGACAAATCCATATTATGTTTTAGATCCTCAAGTTTAACATCAAGTGCTAAAGAGTTTAATTTAACTTTTTCTAGATAAGTATTATAACCTTCATCATTTTTGGTAAGAGCCATTAAAGCCTCTATTACTTCAGACGAAAATCCATAATCAATTAGATCTTGAAATGTGATATCTGAGTCCTCTAATACGTCATGTAAAATTGCAATGCTATATCTTAAATCGTCTTCAAATGCTGATGCAACTGTCAATGGGTGATTGATGTACGGTTTACCCGCCTTATCAACTTGATCTTTATGTGCGGATTCAGCTATCTTTAGAGCAAGTTCTTTTAAACTCATGAAATACCTCCGACATGCTTTAATGCTTCTAATTCTGTTATTTCTTCGTATCTGTCATATGTATCACTATCTGGCCATTGGTAATCAAGCAGAATTCCACTTTCAATCCAGCCTTTACCTTTAATATATTGCTGTTGGCTACGGCCTTGCGCACGGACTATTGTATTTATATTTTTGGGATCAAGTAACCGGTAATATTTCATTTTTTATCTTCAACCCTTTCTATCTGGTAGGGAACGGTTAATCCATCTGACAAATCAAACATTTCATTACGTAATTTTATATATTCTGGGGAAACTCTATCCTCAATTAGTCTAGACTTTTCATATAAATCATGCATTTTTCCATCCTTAAGCTCAAATGATTCTGGTGTATGATATTGCATTTCGAATTTTTGACCGTTAGGAGCGGTTAAGGTTGTATTTATACCGTTATATGGATTTGTATCATCAAGCCAATAATTTTTAATCTCAATTGTATTATACACTTTTTTATTGTACTCAACAATGCTTGACAATGTTTTTTCTGACAAGCTACTAGATGGAGAAATATAAGTATATCTCAATATATCTTTTACTTCATATTCGGTACCTCCAGGGATGTAATTACTTTTTATTTTACGTAAATATGACTCTTTGCTTTTAATTTTATATTCTAAACCAGCAGTTTTGATACCCAGCTTATCAGCAATGTCAGTAACCACTTTAGTGATATCAGGCTCATTTTTAATTGCTTTATTATAATAGCCCATCCCTTTATATTGCGATTCTAAGACGCCCCAATTATCACCACCAGCTTTCTTCATTCTTCTAAAAGCACTAAACGTTTTGGGGACGTCATTTCCAAGACGTTGTTTATACCTCTCGTACTGGTAAAGGTCTTGTCTCATCTGTCTGTTTTGTTTTTGCTGCTTATTATATAGATTAATCTGTTTTTGGTCTCTGATATCTATAAAAGGCTGATTACTATCTATAATAGCCAGTGCTATTTCTTCATTAGTTTGCAAGTTTTCAATCCAAGGAACGATGATATGTCGACAATTAGGATGAATATTTCTGTACCCACTAGCAAAGGCTTGTGATAGAGGAGGGAACCTCTTGTCTTTACCAGAGATTGAATATACTCTACCTTGAAACTTAGCACATATATGGCAAGTTGGGTAATGCGTCGACATCTGAACTAGGTCATAGTCATTATCTATAAGTTGATTCTCTCTGGCGAGATTTCCTGCTTCTCTAGTAGTTGATCTAGCGACCATTGAAGCATATGAATCAAGTGATACCTGGTATGCATTTTTACCCTGGCCGTACTGTACAGTCATAAAACCTTCATCTTGAAGTTTCTCTACGAGATTGTTTTTCATGTCCTGGATAGTAGATCCACTTGCAACCTTTTCGGCTGTTGCTTCTAAACCAGCAGCTCGTAAAGCGTTATCTCTTGATTCGTCCAGGTATCTAATGACTTGTCTACCTGCTTGTGCTATCCCTTCTTGGACTTGGTACTGCATCTCACGAGAGAGGGCATACACAGCGTCCATATGAATATTAGCAAACATACTGGGCTTATTCATCATCAAGTTGTTTTTAATAAAATAGCTGTATACCTCATCTATGCCCGTTTGATATTCTTTTGGGATCTCAGTATTTATGTAGAAATTGGTTTCAGTGTTTAATCTTTCAATTTCAGCGTTAAGTTGTTTTAAAACCGTGTTGTAATACGTCTTTGTGCCGACACCCTGATAATTAATGATGGTATCCAGAAGCTTTTCTCTGGCAGATAGGTATACCTTCTTAAGATTCTCTAATTGCTTATCATTTAACTTAGCCATATGTAGATCACCATGATGGAGTTAGCGATAAGCCCGATACCACAACTCAAAACATCAATCATCCTGCAAGAAGCTATTCTGTCTTTAGAGATGTGAAGCAAGCCTATCAAAAGAGCCAATGACCACAATAAACTAATCCATTTCATCTTGATCACCTTCTCCCGGCTCATCTAAGGTATTAGAATCTATTGTGCTTAATTGCAGCGGCATACTGGAAGCTCGTTCTTCTTCCATTTGTTCCATTTCTGCCTCCACTTGATCATCAGTCAGTCCCATAGATTTTAAAGCTGAATACTGACTCATAATCGCTTTGCCACCTGTGGCAGTTACTAATCGGTTTGTTTCCTCAACCTCGTCATCGGGCAACCCGTCATTCCACGTAATAAATAGCCCGTTGTAATCAATCGCAATGCCATTCACCTGGGCGAGCATAGAAATAATCTGTTTTACAGTAGCAGCATTAATACTTGCTATCCTACCAGCTTTTATCCTAGGGGATACCATTCTAAGTTTTAGAGCAGTGCCTGAAGAAGCTTCTCCACCGCCACCACCCTCCATAAATGCTTGACCCATTTCAGATAGAGTATAAAGTTGATCAAGAAGCTTTTCTATTTCCTTAAATGAGCTCTCTAAGTTACCGTCCCAGGTAATGTATTGCATGTCTGGATCCTCTTTGTTATTTCTCTGAAAATAATTAGCTAGATCAAGAAAGTATTTGCCTGTGCGCTCATCATAACTTAAAGCTGAAGCAGGCCCTGACATACTCGGTTCAGAATGTTTATCAAGCACCGTATCTGAGCAGTGTAGTCTCCACATAATTTTTGCAACAATACTGTTTATAATTGCATAATCATCTATACCGAAAATACTTCCGGAATGAGTAATATTAGTAAGTGTCTGTACTGCGAAGTCTTGTAGCCCAGTATTTTCAGTTTTAACGCTCTTTTCATTTAGCTCACCAATTTCGTGTTTCTCACCATTGTAGGTGTACATTCGCTGCTCTATTTTACCAATACTGTGGATCTCAACATACAACTCTGTCATATTTCCTTTATCATCGGGAGTAATAGGATAAGCTATTACGTGTTGTATGATCTCCTTTAAATCTGACGGATCCACGATTGGAAACCAAAATAGTGGAGAAACTGCTGTAACCTTTTTACCTACAATTTTCAGAATCGCATTACCATAGCGACTTACGTCAATAATGGATTCATAAAGCCGGGTATTAAATCGCTGTTTTTCCATCAACTTAATAAGCCCATCTGTGTCCTGTTCTGTCTCTAGGGTAGGAGGTTCTCCACAAACAAAATCAGCAGTCTTTTTACTTAAGAGCTGCTGATAATTAAATATCGTTTCCACGTCATGATTTTTCTTTTTAAGCCTTCTTGAAATTTCTTGAAAGGCTTCTTTCCATACCTCGGAATGCTTTGTTAGGAAGAGCTGTTCATTTGCTTTGTATGTATCAATTCTTTCCTTTTCTACTAATGGGGGATAAGGGGAGTCTTTGTTTAACCAGTTTAAATTTGTTAGCATGTTTCACCTCACAGTTGTACATTGATAAACCTTGAATTTCTAGGTCTTCTTATATCTTCAATCGAATACCTTAGCATTGCCATAGCATCGTCCATAAACTCTACAGGTTCATCTCTGTACGTATTTGTCTTTTCATCTTTCTTCCATTTCCACTGTTGAATCTCTTTTATGGTATTTACACAAGAGGGATGAATATGTATTGTTCTTTGCTTTAAGTAATCTATTTGAGCACTTACACTACCAGGTTCTTTTTTAACACCTCTAGCTTTATATCCTGCTTTATTCCACATTTTTATCCTATCGGGTTCAGCACTGTCACAGTGCATAGATAATCGCTTATTAAATTTAATCTTAGCAGCTTCCTGGATAATTTCTTCTGTGTCCATTTCAAAAACATATAACTCCCTGCATACAAATAAATCCCCATCTTTGAAGCCAACTTCACCTAAACAATTAGCATGATTGAAACCAAAGTCTTGAGAGTTCACCATGTGATCAAAGAAAGAAGGAGAAATATCAAAGTCATGGATCTTATAATTAGTTAATATTAGTCCTCCAGTTTCGCCCCATTCGCCTAGTCCATACACCAGGTAGCCATCGGGATCACGCTCTTTACGCATTTTCATACGACGATGATATGCTGCATCAATAAAACGATTATCTAAGTAGGTGCTGTGATGAGTAAATATATCTGGATGTTCTATGTCAAAATATTTTGCTTTTATAAAATGCATAGCAGAAACCGGATTAAAAGAAAAAGTGATCTGATAGTACAAGTTTGGGTTTATTGTACTAAGATCACCTCTTAATCTATCATCTAGTATATCAATGTCGGACTCAAATAATTCTGTTGCTTCTTCAATCCATATCCAGGTTAGTTTCCCTTGCTTGAAGGTAATAGACTTAACTTTTTCTCTCTGTCTTGCATCTGCCATACCTCTAAATATTATTTGATTTCCTGTAACCTTAGATTTTAATTCTAGAGGGTTTTCTTTAATATCCCAGTACAAGGGAGTTAGATCTCCATAGATCTTATATATAGCACTCTGTAGTTCAGCAAAGGTAGAGTCTTTGTTACTGGCTTCAATCTTTCTTACTACTAGAAGGTTAGCACCTTTATACTTAGGATCAGCAAGTTTAAGTACATAGTCCTGAGCAATGTTAACAGATTTACCAGAACCAGCAGAGCCTTTAGCTAATCTATAACGCTTGGTACAATTATTGAAATCCCTAAATATAGGATTAAAACCTAGCTTAACTTCCTTTATCGTCGCCATAATCGACAATCACCTTTAATCCTATGTCTCCAGATATTTCAGTTTTATCAGTAAACATGCCTAAATGTTTACCAATGTCAGTTAATGCTCTTTGTTTATCGTAAAGCTTAAATTTAAATGTTCCATCTTTGCTTATTGATACCTCCTGAATAATGCTTGTATCAACATTTTTACTATCTATCACATCTATAATTTGACTATAATCAATTATTGGTTCTCCTTCTTCATATCCGACTACTGTTTTGGCTGTTTTATATTCAAGATAGTCTTTAATATCTGCAAATCCTATTTTTGCAAGTTCTTTTAATACTTTATCTTGAGTTATCTCTGTCCGCTTTTCACGTTCTTTCATTTGCGCATCTAAATAATCAATGATCTTTTGCTTTTTAAGTAGCCTACTTGAGTTAGCCCTAGCAGTTTCATCTTTCTTAGTGCTCTTGTAGACCTCCTTATAAGCCCTAGTGGCATTAAGGTCGATAAGGTATTCATTTATAAATAGTTTTTGTTTTTCAGTTAGATTGGACAATAATGCTCACCTCGCTTTGTTGGTTTTGGGTATGAAAAAAGAGCCGTTAGGCTCTTAAACGTGTTAATCTTGAAAAGAACGTATAAAATAATTTGCTTTTTTATATAAAGTAGGAAATACATCTTCCCATTTTAATAACTCATAGCAAAATCTTGCGTATGATTCACAAAAATGATAATCAATTGTATTGTCGCTTACAATAGATAGTATACTTGATTCGAATTTTAAACCACTAACTTTTTCACCTTTGGAAATCATAGTTTGAAATTCAGCCATAACTGATTCCAATTGATTATTTTGATATTTTGTAATATCCGCTTGATATAACAACCTTGATAAATTATTGTTTTCAAATAATAAATCCATTTTAAATTCTATATTTGCTACTTCCATACGGATTTCTTCGTGGGTTGCACTTAGTTCTTCTATGAATTCTTTATTTAATTGCTCATAAAGGCTATCATACAGCTCTTCATAAAGATCCTTGAATTTCTTATCCATATTATCATCCCCTTCACATAACCTAATTCTACAAAACATTCCAAAATCCTTCTTTTTCTGTAAAATATATTTAACCCCAGGCGCGGATTGCCCAGGGCAAAGGAGGGCAAAATCAAAATTCTATGGTTTTTGCAAAATCCTCAAGGGCTTGACCTGCATACTTCTTTCTGTTTTTCTCAGCTAATACCATTAGTTCTCTGATGTTTAACTCTATTTTATTTGACTTAAATTCTTTATCGGTGGTATCCATGGCCATTATTCTAATTTTTTTGTCTTTATTATTCGACGATCTGAATAAGTCCCACATAGTGTCTAACTCTACAGCGATTATAAATTGATCTCTTGATTTTAATTGAATAGGATATTCTAAATTTCCTTTTTTAGGTGAAATCATATACTTAGTATCCCCATCAACTTTTTCTGCTAATTTAACATAAATCTGAGTTATATAGATATCATAAATAGATTTATTAGTAACCCTTATTCCTATAGCATAATCTGCATATAGAACGCCTTTCCCTTCAAGTGCTTCTCTTCCTGCATACACATTAGCAGATATTTTCACTCTTGGAACTTTTTCTAGTATCTGTATAATGATTGTCCACACAAGTGTAATAGTTGAAACTACTGCTGCATATATTGCAATACCCATATATTAATACCCCCTTTAATTTATTATAGCATAGGGAATAAATTAAAAAAGAACCGCCTATCTCATAAGCGGTTCCTCTGATCTATACATTTATTTCACACTACCATATTATAACATTCAACCTACCATGTAAACTCCATCTTTTTACCATCATTACACCATATCCCTTATACCATCTATCCCAAACAGCAATATACTTAATTCATTTAACATCTGACCCATCCAGCGCCTAGGTGTATTGGCTCCACAGTTATATTTCATAACAATATCATCATAGGGGATACCTTTGATATAAAACATTTCTAATGCTTCATACTTCTCAGGCATATGTAACTTAATTTGCTTATGCTTTAAACTGGCAAGTGCTGCATCGATATGCGCAATCATGATTATTGTTTTAACTTTGCTCTTTTTTATTGATAAAATATATAGATCATCTTTGTCCATTTCGTCGATTGCAATATTATCAAAGTCTATTGCGTTAATAGTTTCTACTGCTTTTAACGCGTGCTCTTGGAGGTCGTTGTAGTGCTTAAGGAGTAACTTAGTATTATGTAATACGCTTTTATTTTGTGCCGTTGCTTGCTCCTTAGTGTATAGCTTTATCGCCCTATAGGTCGCTTGATCTATTAAATCATTTATGTTCGTTCCGATTTTTGACATTTGGTACTCCTTTCTATTTCGTATTTTTCTTGAATTAATACTGTATTATTAACTAACCATTTTTCCATTTTTAACCTTTATCTGATATAATATTATAAAAAAGGAGTGATTTCATGGAATCTTTTAGCATTATAAAGTGTCCTCAATTTCTTGAAAACGCTATTTCCCCTCCAGCAAAAGAAATAGGCACAACAGTTGCTAATGTTTTTCACTTAGTTTTTAGTCCAATAAACTATAATGTCGAAAAATTAAGAATTAAACAAGCCGAAAACTTAAAAATGTATGGAAGTGAAATTGAAAAAGAACTATCAAAAATCCCAGAAGAAAAACTTATTGAACCTCCAATTAGTATTATCGGTCCTGCTTTAGAAGCGTCAAAATTCTACATAGATGAAAAAGAAATGCGAGAAATGTTTTCAAAGTTAATAGCATCTTCAATGAATATGGACACTAGTTCAAAAGCTCATCATTCTTTCGTAGAAATAATAAAACAATTAAGTCCTATGGATGCTTCAAATTTAAAAATAATTTCAAATTCCAAAGGAGGATTGCCAATTGCTGAGTATAAGATAAATGTAAATACAGGGGGTTCAAATACTATTTTTACTCATGTCTTTCTTTCTAATCCTATTTACGATAACAAAGATGAAATTGCAGCCTCAATCAGTAACTTAATTCGTTTGGGTTTGATCTCTGTAACTTATTCTTCTTATTTGATCAACCCAGAATTATATTCTATATTTGATAATGATTTAATATATAAAAATATTGTTAAAGAGGTTAATACTCTCGCGGGTAAACTAAATTATCCTTATACATCTGCTGAATACCAAAAAGGAGTTACTATAATTACACCACTAGGTAAAACCTTTTCTACCATTTGTTTTTGATCTATTTAACAATGTTTTTAATACTCTCAATAGTCGCATTTTTTATGTCGCATAAAAAAGCTTGATTTTGTTTATCTACTAGATCTAAATATTTGTTAAATTCAAGTCTAATGTAAATATAGGCTGTGATTATTGATAGTATAATGCTAATCATTACAGTCCCAAAGTTAATTTCGTGAAACATATTAATCTCCTTTCTTAATTTATTTAACTACAGCCGCTGGCGTTTAATTTGGATTTCTACTCATTGATCTGCCCCCTGACACCTGCTGCATAGATCATCTGCTACCCAGTAGCAGCCACCAGGGCAAGCGTTGTTCCATGTGCAGCCGCATACTTTGCAGGTTTGTTCTTCAAATGGATTTATTCCTGTATCATACTGTCCTTCCATTTGTCCTGAAAGGCTGGAATAAGGGCTAAGACATATTGGGGGATGAGTAGGGGCAACACATACAAAATATATTACTCCTGTTTTATTTACTTCTTCTAGCTCTTCAGGAGATAGTTTCCAACAGCTCTCTACTCCAACGTTCCCATCTCCATAATTTATCCGAGTAATTGGTAAATCTATCACATCCTCAAAGTTGCTTGTGAGTATTGAATTTGTTGTTTCAGTTATTATCGGTTTCATTTCTCTCACTCCTATTTATTTTATTAGTTAGCATTTGTTATCCGCTCCTAGTAAACTCAGTTGCTCAAATCGTTCTATATTATTACACCATTCTCTGTAAATTGGGAATAAGTACGTATTACTACTCATTTGCATCTCACCATATTTATATTTTGAATCTTTAAAATGCACGTCCTTACCATCCATTTCATCAAGATGTTTAGAGTATGCTTTAATATGATATTCGTAGACATCGGATTGTTTAAACTTCTCTTTGCTAAATACATACATTTGTTATCCCTCCTCAATCTCAAACTCCCTGGCATCCTTCCACCCGATCAGCGGGATATGTACAGCAATGATTTCATTTGATTGATTACGTCTTACATCATCTGCCATGGCTCTGTATCCATCGGTTTTATGTTTAAGCTTATATAATTTATTCATAGCCCTCACTCCAAACTTTCAATGCTTATATAAATCCCTGGTATCATTGCCCAAAACTTTTCTATAATCTCTGAAGCTACCAAAGCATCATCTTTCCAGAATCCTAAATCGGTCATTACGTCTTTGAGCATCTTTTGCAAATTATCGGTGTCTGGCTTAGATGTCTTATATTCGCCGTCTTGATGCTTACCCGAGATAGGGAAACACCACTTTGTAACTAATCTAACTGCACTAGTATATTTTTCATCTGGCACATGCCTGGATAAGTGAGCGGTAAGCTTGGAACGTACTGCTTTTAGTTCTGCTGGCTCGTAGAATACTGGTTTGCCTTTTACCACTCTCACCTTTTTCATTTGATGAGTTGAAGTAGGAGGCAACATATGCAAGAAAAACTCAATCGCCATATTATCAGCTTCAAAATCTTCGGGCCCCATATTTTCTAGACTTTCATCGTAAAGACCAGAATTTTGTAGATCTTCGTTAATTATCTCTTCCAAATGTTCTGGATACATTCCCATTTGAATCACCTTCCTTTTATTTACATTTAATTATTGTGAGAAAAAACTCTTTAGTCATTGGATAGGGGAAGGAGTCGTCGTGCTTGCTTTACGCACGACTACTTACCCCCATGACCGTCAGGGAAGAAAAAAAATGTTATATATATATAGTGTTTTTTTCTTCCCTAGGGAAAATAACTTAATTCATGTTTTTTTCCGTCAAAATTTCCGTAGGGAAAATAACATACTTTCTTCCTTTCCCTATTAGGGAAAATAACTTGTTTATGTTTTTTTCTTCCCTAGGGAAAGGAACGTAAATTTATGTTTTTTTCCCTACAATACCCTCGTCAATCCAAAATCCTCCGTGTTCTTTTACTCGACTTCTCACCGTTTTATCGGTAACACCCATGTATTCAGATAAGCTTTCGACAGTTACACTTCCATCAATTCCACAAGCTTCAAATGCTGTTTCAAAGGCTTCTTTGCGCTCTTTTGCCTTAGCTTCTTTCGGCTTTCGTTTCTCTATAGCTTTCTGCCAGGGAGCCTTTTCGCCCTCAGTATCTACATCCTTAAGGCTACCTACAGTGTCTACATTATGAACAGGATAATCAAACCACAGATTAACTGGTGGGAACTTTGGAAACTCTCGTAAGGTACCCTCGATTCGCCATGCTGACCGTTGATGTGCTGACTTTTCGGCTTCGAATAAATCGTTTTGCATTGCTCTGTAAGTGTTAGAATTCATAAGATTTTTGCAATGGTCAATCATGGCACTTTGAGAGCATAAATCATCTAATGACACCTCTTTATCCCAGTTGGGGACATGTTTTCTTAACCAGTTTTCACATACTTTACAGACTACTTTATTGGTCTCTTGTTTTAAGATCGCATCAGTTAATTCAAGTTCTATTAAGTCCATAAGCACATCAGGATCCCGAGCAAATACTCCAGATCCTGATGCTCTGTCCATACTTCTTTTACTACCTTGTGATCCTTTACTATGATGATGGCAATAAATTACGGCTGCACCTAGTTCAGTACATACGCGGTCAAACTGATTACAGAAGTTTGCCATTTGATCAGCGCTATTTTCATCCCCTGTGATGACTTTGTAGATGGGATCTATGATGATAGCTATGTAATTCTTTTTTTGCGCTCTGCGAATGAGCTTTGGAGCTAACTTATCCATGGGAACCGATTTTCCTCTTAGATTCCAGATGTCTATATTATTTAGGCTTTTAGGTTGCCAACCTAAGGCATTATATACATCTTTAAATCTATGTAAGCAGCTTGCTCTATCAAGCTCCAAATTAACATACATAATCTTACCCTGGGTACAATCCCAATTCATCCATTGTTTTCCTTCAGCAATGGCACAACATAGTTCAATGAGAGCGAATGATTTACCCGCTTTTGATGGACCTGCTAGTAACATCTTGTGACCTTGCCTTAGTACATTATTTATAAGAGGAGGGGCTAGATCGGGAAGATTATCCCAAACACTTGACATGCTTTCAGGTTCGGGTAGATCATCATTTATCCCTTCAATCCATTCCTGCCATTCCTTCCAGGATTCTTTACCCATATTTGTATCAACAAGAAATTGTTTCTTTCCACTACGCATAACGCCAGGCATCCTGGATAAACGGGAAGGGTTACGATTTTGATTGTCAACTTTTAGTCCGTTTTTTTGACATACATTATATAAATAATCAACTCTTTTGCGGTATTCATCATAATTGGCTGCATCTATTTTAACAATTGCATGAAGGCTCTTTTTGCCACTATGAACAAGGCACGCTACAGGAAGTTCGAGTTCTCTAATAATAGCGTTCTGTTGGTCAATATCCATAGTGTCAGATTCTACTAAAGCGTATTTAAACTCTGTTACATTTTCGTTTTTAACACCTTTACCATCTAATGGATTAAATCGTATCCATGCGCCAACCTCTGGTTTATAATCACCTAGTACCGAACCTATATCACCCTTGCATTGATTAAGTTGTTGAATAAGTTCACCTGCAGTACGATCCCAACAACCTTTATTAGGAAGATACTTCCCGTCTTTTTCCCAACTCTCAGTAACATAACCAACATTTTCAGAAGCTTCAAATATGATTTCCAAGTACTTCACTAAGTGATTAACAGCATCCCAATACTCAGGCTCAATAACTTCTTTGCATTCAACCCAGTTTTTATCGACAATAACTAAATCTTCTTTGGCTCCAATAATGTCATCCCATTCTAATTCATGCCCTGACTTTTCAGGAGACCAACCATTATTCTTAGCCATTTGTATAATAGTCCCAGCAGTAACTGGAGAGGAAGTCCCCTGGAAGCTGTCCCATTTCCTAAAACACTCTCCCGTATGATATCTACTAACATCGCTACGGCTCCATGAGTCCCAGTCAGAGGCAGTATAGCCTGCCTCTTTAAGTCCCATTCCAACGTTTACCCACTCTTGATACTCAAGGGAAGAAGGTTCAATATATTCTAATATTTCAAGCAAATTTTTGTTATCCACAATTATCATTCTCCCTTGTACTCAGCAGGATTGATATCTCGAGGTATCTTCCAACCATTAGCAGCAATTCGGTCAATTAAACTTTTAGTACTTTCAAATTGCCAGGTACCTACATGCTTAAAACCTCTACCTTCCAAAAACCTAATTTGTTTTGGAGTAGTTAGTCCATCCCAGCGGCGTTTGTCGAGTCGATCCAACAGCATGGCAGCCTTACCAGCACTTTCAATTTCATCTGGGAAAATCCCCATTTTTTCTAGTGTTTTGATTTGTTTTTGACTAGGCGGTCCCATTTCCCAACCAAACGCAGGAGTATAACTTGATAAGTCTTCAGATTGTATACTCATTTCAAATTGAAGTGGGTCTACTAACTTCCGTTTACGACTTTTCATTTCTTGCAGTTTTTTAGCTAAAGCTTCTTCTCTAGAAGCAACTACATCTTCAGTGGCTTGTAGTTCAGCTTCTTCGATGTCTACTGGGCAACCAGATTCCTCAATGTTTTCAGTCATTTTCTTAGCGATCTCTTCGTTTTCGCAAATTAAGTGCGCTGGATGACAAAGTTCATGCTTTTCTGTATGCCATAAAAAATCTAGGAGTAATAGGTGGTCTTTATCAGGATAGAGTCTAGTTCCACGTCCTACCATTTGACTATATAAGCTTCGTATTTTAGTAGGCCTAAGAACCACCACACAATCCACAGAGGGACAATCCCAACCCTCTGTAAGTAACATAGAGTTACACAAGACGTTGTATTTACCAGCGTCAAAGTCTGCCAACACCTCAGCTCTGTCATGGCTGTTGCCATTGACCTCAGCAGCACTGAAACCTTTTGACGCTAAAATGTCCCGGAATTTCTGACTTGTTTTAACAAGGGGGAGGAAGATAACAGTTTTTCTATCCATGCAGTACTTTTGCATTTCATCTGCTATTTGATGTAAATAAGGATCCAATACGGTACCTATATCACTCATTTTAAAATCACCTGCTTGTTGCCCTACACCTGTTAAATCTAATTTCAGTGGAATTGTTTGTGCTTTAATAGGGGATAGGAATCCATCTTTAATTGCCTTTGGTAAAGTATATTCATAAGCTAAGCTCTCAAAATACTGTCCTAAGTTTTTCATATCTCCACGATCTGGGGTAGCAGTTACACCTAGCACTTTAGAACTGCTAAAATGGTTCAAAACACGTTGGTAACTATCAGATATACAATGATGCGCTTCATCCACGATAATTGAGTTAAAGTAGTCTGGAGGGAATTGGTTTAATCTCTTTTCTCTCATTAAAGTCTGAACAGATCCAACTACTACTCTAAACCAACTACCTAGTGAAGTTTCCTCTGCTTTTTCTGTTGCACATACTAACCCAGAGGCCTGGCCAAGTTTATCTGCTGCTTGATCTAATAATTCTCCACGGTGAGCAAGTATTAAAACACGCTCACCATTTCTAACACAATCCTCTGCAACCTTTGAAAAAACGATTGTCTTACCTGTGCCTGTGGGTAATACTAATAAAGTTTTCTTATTTCCTTTTTCCCATTCGGCTTGAATAGCTTCCTTTGCAGCCTCTTGGTATGGTCTAAGTTGCATAACTAAAACCTCCCGGGCTCAAAAGTTTGTTGCTGTGGAGTTGATGTTTCAGTAGGTTCGTAAAATCTCTTAATTTCATTAGAAGATCTTTCTTCACCGTCATCTGTTTTCCACTTTCTAATTCCAAGTTTGCATCTCCCGGTAGAACCTACAACCAAATTCCAGTTCATAGTCACACGTTCACCTTTCTTCTTTTGACCAATTCCTGTAAAAAATGCTGATAACATTCCCTCTGTAATAGTGTGTAAGAATAAATTATGCTTAATTGTAGAGATTCCTTCAGGGGTTTCAATCTTAATATGTACTACAGCTTTATTGCATGGTGGAAGCTTCTCACTTCCTGCGTGTCTGGCTCTTTCAAAATCAGTTATTACAAAATCGTAATCCCCTTCTGGTAGTGTTATAAAATCCGGACTATCTTTTTCTATTTCATCTTCCCAACCTATTTCATTTCCCATATCAGTATTCATTTATTTTTCCTCCTCATTTCTTATGTCTAAAATTATTTTAAATACTTGTGCCCATGCTCCGACTAATACTCCAGATATAAAATCAGGGTCGTAATTTTTAAATGGAGTATTGGGAGGATAATATCCTCGTAACTCAACTGCTTTTTGAATTTCAGCTAAAGTTACCTTTCCATTTTCCATTAGATCTGCCAAAGGTTTGGGGACAAAATCTGAATCAGCTTCCACAACTTCTGTAAAACCATCTATTTTATTATCTTTATTTGTTATTATCTCTGTTTGTGTATTAATTGTTTCGGCAACTTGAACAACAGGTTCAACAACTGACTTTTCTGTTTGATTTAAGGTGGGGATACAGTGAGCAATCTCCTGGTATTTGAATTCAAGCTGTTCTTTTAAATTATCCCTATTCTTTGCATCCCAACAAGGGTGGTGGGTGGTATACATTACACGGTTACCACCTTGTGCTTTATTTTTTCCTTTTTGCACGCCTTGATTGTCCACGTTAACTACATAAGTTTTATAATTCGCAAAGAGAACCATATCAGCCCATTCTTTTAAAAGAGGGGCAGTCTTTTTTTGTAATTTCATTTCCCATCGATCATAAGATCCTAATTCATCCGGTTGTTCAAATTTTCGCATTTGTGCATGAGCATTAATTACAACGTTTATTCCTAATTCAATAAGTTCTTCTAGTAAATTTAATAAACGACCAAACTCTTCAGCTAGATATGTATAACCCTTGCCATATCCAAAATCTTCAATACCAATGATATTTTCTTTTCCTTTTGGAGGCAGCTTGTTTGCACATATATACTCAATGCATAATATTTCTGCCCAATCTGCTGTATCTATAACTAAAGTATCTAATGCCTGAGAGTTTGATTTTAAATATCTAATTTGTTCAATCAACAGAGTCCAGCTGCTAGGTCTGGGTGTTCTGGCGACGTCTAGATGTTTTGTGCTTCCTTCGGTATCTATAAAAATAGGGTGGGGGAAATGGGAAGCAAAAGTTGACTTGCCAATTCCCTCCGGTCCATAAACAACAACTTTTTGGGCACTTTCAATTTTTCCCATTGTAATTTTCATCAAAATTGACCTTCTTTCCATGTTAAGATTTCTTCTTTTATTGGTTCTTGTTGAATTGCTTCTATTTGGGTGCCTGAAATATATCCATCTTCAATGATGATAGAGCATTCGTTGCCAGTACTAACTCGTGTTGCAATAGCCTGTAATCCTTCGGCTTCTAACCATTCTCCAAACTCTTTCAAAGTATCTAGATCCATTTGTTCTAACTTATCTAACAAGACAAAACCACATTTTGGATTAAGCTTTCTTACAATAGCAGTAGATACTTTAAGTTGATCGGATCCTGACATGTTGTCCCATTTATATCCGTTATAAAGCAATTCGCCATCCTCAACGGTTAGTCCAGGTAGGGGAAGATCTGCACCCTTAAGAAGATCAGTTTTATTCTGTCTTATAGTATCTATCTCAGTTGATAATGCTCTATATTGATTGTCGTAAGAAAGTGCGTCTTCTTCGGCTTTGTCTTTGTCAAGATTGGCACGAACTTTGCGATTTATTTCTTCTATATTAGTAATGTTTTGTTCTAATTCTTCTGTAGATTCATCGTGTAAATCAAGTGCGGATTTTTGAGCAATCTCTAGATCGATGAGTATAGTTGATTGTTTTGCAATGAGCTCATCTATTTGTTGTTGGATTGTTCTTGCTTGGTTTTCTAAGTATTGAAGATTTTGGCGTTTGCGTTGGTTCTCACCATTGCGAGCTAGTATATCTTGTTGTTGTTTTATTAATTCCGATGCAGAAACAAGTTCTTTAGGAGCATCAGGGTGATATGGCTGCTCTTTAGCAAACTTTTTTTTCTGATCTGCAATCTGTCCGATTGTCCTACGGCGATTATAAATTTCCTGTTCTTTTTGTTCTAGCTCGTATAACTTATTTCCTACGCCAATGATTTGTAATAAAGTATTAGCCTTTTCTTTTCCTGTAGATTCCATGAATTTAGGGAGATTAATAGCTAGTTGCTCGACAAATTCATTTAATAGCTGTTGTCCACCTTTCTGTCCATTAATATCAATAACCTTTAAATCACTGTTTTTTCCTTTTCGTTCGACTACTAATCCATTTGATAAAACAATATGTAAGTGGGGAGGGATAACTGATCCAGCGCGGTGTGATTCAGAAGGGCGATATTTCTCTCCCCCAAGAGCCCAGGCTATAGAATCTAATACTGAAGTTTTCCCTTGTTTATTTTTACCTCCAACGATTGTAAGCCCATTTTTAGTAGGTTCTATTTTTATGGCTTTAACACGTTTGATATTTTCTATTTCAAGTTTATTTATTTTGATAGTATCCATTGTTATTTTCCTCCTTATTTGTGGTATAATGATATTGAATTTAATTAGTTACGAGTCCTGTTCAGCGCCAACTGATAGGGCTTTTTCTTTGTCAAATTGAATATTAAAACCGTCTGTTACAATAGTTGCAATTTTCTCGTGCTTGTACAAATCATTTGCTATACCTACAATAATTGAATCAGCATAATTGTATTTATTTCCTAGCATTTTCTCACCTCGCCATATATTTTTTGTTTTATCCTCAACTTTTTACGAAAACATCTTCGTAGAATTTTTCCATACATGCTATAGCAATATCTAAGGCTTCATTTTCTCTGTCATCTTCGCTAAGCATAGTTTTAAGTACTTCTATTGATTCGTGAATAGTCATTCTTTTAATAGCTCCTCTCTATATTTCATTAAATCGTTATTTACTATTTTGATTTTTCAACACTTTCAATTTTTCTCAGTGCCTTAGTAATTGATCTCAAATATTCATCTTCGCGGTTCCAGTCCACGTTAATGACTTCATCGGCTAATTGATTTAGAATTATTTTTGTTTTTTCTTGGTTAGTCACTTAATTTACACATCCTTTCTCTTATATGCTTTGTGTATCATTTAATGCCTCACTAATTATTTTTGTCGCAATTTTAAAGCCTTTAATATAACCTTGAGTTTCATATGCAACCATAACAGCGCCTACAAGTGGATCAAC
The DNA here is from genome assembly GCF_009362815.1 of Alkalibaculum sporogenes. Lineage (GTDB taxonomy): Bacteria > Bacillota > Clostridia > Eubacteriales > Alkalibacteraceae > Alkalibaculum_A > Alkalibaculum_A sporogenes. Next base: position 85,316 of record NZ_WHNX01000012.1, read on the forward strand.
TTCCATATAGGCTTTTCTGTCTAATACTTTAGCTAAGTAAGCTCCTAAATCGTTAGCGGTTTGTTTTACTTCTTTTGTTTGATCATCTAAGGAACCTTTGTCGAGAGCAAGGTATGTTTTTTCAATTATCATCAGGGTTTCCTCCTTTCCTTGATTCTCTTTCCTTCAACCACACTTCATATTTTTCTTGCACTCCTGGTTGCTTGAAATAGTCTGCTATGATTTGGATCAGGGGGTGGGAAAGATTGTTTAGATCATGTTGATTTATTTCTGATGCGTTAATTGATATATCTGAATTTACAATAGTGCTCATGAATAAATTCCTCCTATTTGTTTTAACTTTTTTCCCTTAATAAGTTTGTGCTTTAAAATATTTTTCTTATAGATTGGTAAATTTCCATCGACAACTATACCTATGTAATCATTTCCTTTATATCTATAACCTCCGCCCGTCTTTTGAAAAATAGAATTACTATCGTATACTTCAAGGAGCGCAAACTGTTGTTTGTTATACTTAAAGAAAGATACTTGTCCATTTACGTTCATAATCTACGCCTCCTTTTACGCTTCTTTTTCAAATAGTGATATTTGTCCTGGTAACTGACTTCTTCTTTTTCTAACCTTATTTATGGATTCATTTAAACCGATGTATTTTTTCTTTAGCTGCTCTTCAATTTGATTTAGAACCCTAACATCTTTTGTTGTACCTACATACGCGTAAGTAGATTCGCCATCAGGATTCTTATAGTTAAAACAATCCCTTGTTCCGTCATCATCTTTTATCTGCGAAATAATACTATTGGCTTTTCTTTTAAGTTCTCTTTCTAGTGCTAAATCCTTATCAAACATATAGTGAGGTCTAATTAACTCAACAATTTTATCGCGTGTTATTACCCCTGATTCTTTTACTTGTGATATAATCATTTCTTTAGCTTTCTTATCTAGTGTTTGTGTTCCCACGAGCTTTCGCCTCCTTCAGAAATCTTTGTATTTTTACTAACTTAGGTATTAATTCTTCCACCATCTCTACATATCCGCATATTAGTAGTTCATCGAGGAGCTCATTCCATTCCTGTAATGCTGTTTCGCTTGTATCTAAATTCAATAAGCTATATAAAGATTTATTGTAAGCAAGAGCTGTCTTTTTACATTTAGATAAATACTGATTGTAGTTTTCATCTTTGTTGAAATTTATTGCTACGATATTTTCGTCATTATCCATTTTCTTAGCGGTCTCTATTGCTTTGTATTTTGGCAGATCTCCTAATTCAGGGTACTTGCCTACTGCTTCAACGTGCTGTTTGGCATCTCTTAAAGTAGACCTTGGGATGTCTATTGTCTTCACTATTTCCCGCTCCGATATATTTGCTGGACGGAATCCGTCCACTACGTTATTATTTTCAGCATTTTCATTCTCGTTTTGTTCGGAGTCCGAACGAAACTCCATTTCAGACTTTTCTCTTAACTCTTCTGCTTTCAGTTCTGCTAATTTTGTGAGCGCCCTCGACTTCTCAATCTCAGTAAAGTCTTTTCTTTTGATGTTCTCTTCTAGTTCTAATATTTTTATTTCTCGCTTAGATAACTCACCTAACATTTTTACATCGATTTCCTTCATTTTGTTTCTCTCACAAGCCAGTAACCTTCTTCCTCCAGCAACAAGATTGTAATTAGAATCGACAACTATTGGATGAAGTAGACCATGTTCTCGGATACTGTCGGCGAGCTCTTGGATATCTCCGTATTCTTGACGTATTCGGCTGCCAATGTTGATTTTATTAATTGATATAAGCATTAAATCACCTCGTTATACATATGATTATTTTTGGTGTTCGTGTATTACATTAAGGCCTAAAAAAATATCTTCTACGGAAGCATTTAACGCCTTTGCTATTTTTAACATCGTATTACCGTTAGGGACTTGATCTCCGCGCTCTATATTGCTTATATTAGGTCTAGACAAACCTGTGAGTCTTGAAAGATCTTCTTGAGATATTTTATTGATTGCCCTATATACTTTAATCTTATTATCCATTTATTACACCTCCTTTGTACATATTGTAATACACACATGCCATAATGTCAACTATGTAATTCATAGTCCGTGTAATATCCATTTTACATTTTGTTATTTATGTACTACAATTAATTAAAAAGAGGTGTATTTTTTATGGAATTTAAATCTTTTTTAAATAAAAAAAGAGTAGAAAAAAATTTGAGCTTAAGAGCGGCAGCTGAGTTAATTGGTATCAGCCACACATATCTATCTGCATTAGAAAAGGGTATAGATAATAGGGGATTACCTGCGCAAAATCCCACTCCGACTACTTTAAAATTAATAAGTGCTGCTTATGAGATAGATTATGAGTACTTACTAGAATTATGTGGGTATGTTGACGAAGATTATAATGAGGATCCTGAGATAGAACTAATTCAAAGAGCCCATAAAAAGATGGACATTAGTCAACGAAAAAAAATGATGAAAATACTTAAAGCCTCTTTTGACGAATTATTTGACGAAGAAGAGGATGATTAATATTGAATCCAAACTATACTAAAGCGCTTAATCAATCTATCAAAGTACTTAAAAAATATAGTATAAGGCGAGTTCCTGTTGATATAATGCAAATTATACAACAACTCCTAGATGTTAAAACATATAAATACTCTGAATTAGCTAAAAATCGCAGATGTACAATAGAAGAAGTAATTGAGTTCTTCGGAACAGACTTAGGCGCAATTGCAAGAAATGTAAGTAAATCTAAAAAAGTAAGATATATAATTTATTATAATGATACTAAAAATAATACAGGGCTAGATCGCTTTACGATTTCTCATGAATTGGGACATTATTTTCTCGGGCATTTTAAGTTGATTACCGAAGATGTTCTTAATAGAGGAGGCTTCTCATTAAGACAATATGAAGCAATAGAAAAGGAAACTAATTGTTTCGCGCGTAACCTATTATCGCCGGTACCTTTATACAATAGAATCATAAAGGATCCTATGACTCTGCAACAAAGAGTTATGAGCACATTTGACATTTCTTACAAAGCATCACGCGCGAGAATTGATCTTTTAACAAATGACAGCTACAGGGTAACAGACGAGCACATTAGCTACTTTAATACCTATGAAATGCCCTGCTTTGACTATTGCTGTACCTGTGGAAATCCTATAACAATTAAATTAAATTTCTGTAAAATCTGTGGAGGGAATAGCATAAAAAGTATTTGGAACGCGGACTATAGCAGTGAATATATTTGGGAATTAAAATACGTTGGGGATATTAAAAATTTTGGGAGGAGAAATTATATGTTTTATGAAGGAATTGGAGTAGATGAAAACTCAAAAGCTGTTATCTGCCCTACATGCGACAACCAACAGATAGACGAGGGGGAACATTGCCGTATATGCGGTGAGCATTTGGTCAACAGGTGCACTAATGTAGATCATTACAACAGAAGTGATTTTGACGGTCCAATATGTGGAGCTTTACTACAAGGAAATGCTAGATATTGCTCGCATTGTGGGAACCCATCTACTTTTTTACAGAATAGTTTATTAAAACCGTGGGATAAAGTCAAAAGTGGAAATGAAATTCTTCAATTTCTTGAAATTGAAGAGTTGGCTACGTATGAAATTGATGATGATGATGATGATGACCTTCCATTTTAGAAAGGACTGATATTATATGAAAGCAGTAATATATGCAAGATACTCCCCAGGACCACAACAACGTGAAGAGTCCATTGAAGGACAATTAAGAGAATGTAAAGAGTTTGCCAAGGCGAATGAAATAACCGTAGTTGGAGAATATATAGATCGTGCCTTGACTGGAAGGAACGATAATAGGGCAGACTTTCAGAAGATGATTCGAGATAGTGAGAAAAAGATATTTGATGCAGTAATTGTATGGAAAGTTGACCGCTTTGGACGTAGCAGGGAAGAGATTGCTATTAATAAGGTTAAATTCCGTAAAAATGGCGTAAAGGTTCTTTATGCGAAGGAACATATCCCAGATGGTCCTGAAGGTATTATCCTTGAATCAGTCCTAGAGGGCATGGCTGAATATTATTCTGCGAACCTATCTCAAAATATAAAACGTGGTATGAAAGAGAATGCTTTAAAAGGAAAGATTACGGGAGGTAACATTGCCCTGGGATACAAAGTTAATGATGATAAGACCTTTGAAGTAGATCCAGACACAGCGCCTATTGTTATACAGATATTTCAGATGTACGATGAAGGGCATACCATAACTGAGATAATTACACATTTAAACAGCAAAGGCTATAAGACATCTAGGGGGGTACCTTTTAATAAAAATAGCCTTCGGCCGATACTTACTAATGTAAAGTATATAGGTCTATATAAATATGAGGGTATATACATGCAATCTACTGTTCCAGAGATTGTAGATAAGGATCTCTTTGAGAGGGTGCAAGTAAAGATGGTCAAGAATAAAAAAGCTCCGGCCAGGGCAAAAGCTAAAATCGAATATCTATTAACAACAAAACTATTTTGTGGTCACTGTGGATCTAACATGGTAGGGGAGAGCGGATCAGGACGTAATCAAAAATACTACTATTATATATGTACGAAAAAGAAGAGAGAAAAGGCATGCGATAAAAAGACTGTAAAGAAAGATTGGATTGAGGATCTAGTTATCAATGAAACGGTAAATAGAGTTCTTCAGGACGACATTATAGAGTTGATCGCTGATAATGTTATTAAAATCCAAGAATCAGATAAGGAAAGTAGTTCCTTAAAATACCTGCAGGGTAATTTGAAAGAGACGGACAAAGGTATTAAAAACATAATGAAGGCTATAGAACAAGGGGTAATCTCGGATGCTCTCACGAACAGGCTAATGGAATTAGAGGGTCAAAAGGCAGAGATTGAAATCAATATAGACCAGGAGAAAATTTCTAATGTCATTCTCACTAAAGAGCAAATTATCTTTTGGCTAGAACAATTTAAGAACGGTGATGTTAATGATCTAGAATACAGAAAAAGAATCATTGATGTGTTTGTAAATGCTGTTTTTTTACAAGATGATAAGGTTATAATCACATATAATTATACTAATGGTACAAAGACTATTAATGTTTCGGATTTGACTGTGTCACCTCCACCAAAATATGCTTCCTCGCTAAAAGCGAGGGAGCATATTTTAGTTGAGATAAGCGGTGGTAGTTGAACCCTAAGAGGGAGTTGGCGGATCAAGAGATATGCTAAAAAAGCATATTTCGCCGTCGACCGCACTACAATTTGACATATTTCACAAATAACATAATTTATCAGGGAATTATGTTGACATTGTAAAAAAACATTGATATTATATATTCAATTATTAATGAGAGATTGTAAGAGCGAGAAGGGCAATGAGGTCATTTCCAAACAGAGGAAATGACTTTTTTTTACAGGAGGATGCGATGAATCAGAAGGAACCATTATTGAACATTCAAAATTTAAGTGTTGAATTTAGGACGATAGAAGGCACGGTATATGCAATCAATGACTTATCATATACCCTCAATAGCGGAGATATATTAGGTATTGTTGGGGAGAGTGGTAGTGGAAAAAGCGTTTCCTCATTAGGAATTATGAAATTAATCCCTAATCCACCGGGCAAAATCGTTAACGGTAAAATTATTTATGAAGGAAAAAATCTGGTCAACATATCTGAAAAAGAGATGGAGCAAATTCGTGGCAATGATATTTCTATGATTTTTCAAGAGCCTATGACATCACTTAATCCAATAATAAAATGTGGAAAGCAGATTGCTGAATCATTGATTTTACATCGTGGGCTTAAGAAAAAAGTAGCTTTTGAACAAGCAGTAGAAATGATGCATTCTGTAGGGATAGCAAACCCTGAACAAAGAGCTCATGAATATCCACATCAATTATCAGGTGGAATGAGACAAAGAGTGATGATTGCAATGGCTCTTGCCTGTAAACCGAACATATTAATATGTGATGAACCTACAACAGCATTGGATGTTACTATTCAAGCTCAAATATTGGATCTTATTCGACATTTGAATAAGGAAATGAATACTGCTGTGATTATGATTTCTCACGATCTTGGTGTAGTTAGTGAATTATGTGAACGTGTCATAGTTATGTATACAGGTTGCATTATTGAAGAATCATCTTCGCAAGAACTCTTTGAGAATCCACTACACCCGTATACCATCGGATTGATTAAAGCGATTCCTAAGATATCAAAAGATAGAGAGCCATTACAGACGATTGAAGGAGTTGTACCAAATGCCATGGAGAAAACTGATGGTTGTAGCTTTTGGCCACGATGTAAAGATGTTATGCTGAGATGTAAACAAGAGTTACCACCTATGATACAAGTAAAACAAGATAGAAAAGTAAGATGTTGGAAATATGTAGTTGGCAATAGACATGAAGGGATTTGATTATGGTAAAAAGTAAAAAAGTAGATAATCTATTGTTAAGAGCAGAAAATGTGAAAATTTATTTCGACCAACGAGGAAATGGAAAGAACGTAGTTAAAGCAGTCGATGGTATCAGCATAGATATTATGCGTAATGAAATTTTCGGCATTGTTGGTGAAAGCGGTTGTGGAAAAAGTACATTTGGAAGAGGCTTAATCAATTTATTACCTTTAACAGAGGGAACAGTTTACATAGATGACAAAGATACTACCCAGTTAAGCAAAGAAGAAATGAAGGATATGAGAAAGAGGATGCAAATAATATTTCAAGACCCTTCTGCATGCCTGAATCCTCGTAGAAAAGTTAAAGAAATACTTATGGAACCATTCAAAATTCATGGTATTCATGACAAAGACGTTATTAATGATCGAATTATCGAGTTAATGGAACTTGTGGGATTAGCAAAATATCACTTAAATCGATATCCACATGAATTGTCTGGCGGTCAAAAACAGCGGATCGGAATTGCAAGAGCATTAGCCTTGGAACCTGAATTCATTGTTTGTGATGAAGCAGTTTCTGCTTTGGATGTATCAGTTCAAGCACAGGTTCTAAATTTATTATCTGATCTAAAAGAAAAACTCGGACTTACATATTTTTTTATATCCCATAATCTCAATGTGGTTTATCAGATCAGTGATCGCGTAGGGGTAATGTATTTGGGAAAAATGGTTGAAGTAGCACCTTATAATAGCTTATATAATAAACGGTATCATCCTTATACAGAAGCATTGCTATCAGCAATACCACAAGTAGATAAAGATGAACAGAAACAACGAATTATTTTAAAAGGTGAAGTTCCCAGTCCTACTAATCCACCGCCGGGTTGTTCTTTTCATACTAGATGTCCTAAAAAATTTTCTAAGTGTGTAACTGAGATTCCTTTGTTACTAGAAGTAGAAAAGGATCATTTTGTGGCTTGTCATCTATATGATTCTTTCCACGAGATTCATAACAGGTAGGTATTAATTAAATTTACATAAATAAAAGGAGGAATTTTTAATGAAAAAGAAAGTAATCGTATTGTTATTGACCTTTGCAATGGTATTTATCGTTGCCGGTTGTAGCTCAAAAGATAATAATGAAGGAGCTTCTGAAAGTGTCGTGGTTATCGCTATGGGGTCTGGTTTTTCAACATTAGATCCAGGATTTATGTATGAGCAAAATCCTACATTAGTCGCTAATGCATGTTATGAAACATTATTCAAATTTATAGATGGTAGTGATGAACCCCAAACTAGTTTGGCTGAAAGTTATACTTTTTCAGATGATGGGTTGGCACTAACCATTGTATTAAAAGAAGAAGCCACTTTTGCAAGTGGTAATCCGGTAACGTCTGAAGATGTTAAATTTTCATTGAATCGTACTAAAAATTTAAAAGGCAACCCTTCATTCATAGCTGACACAATTAAAAGTATTGAGTGTCCAGATGAAAGCACTGTTGTAATCAACTTAACAGGTCAAGATAGTGCCATTTTATCTAAACTAGGTTATGCTTCTTGTAGTATTTTAGATAGCAAAGTTGTTAAAGAAAATGGTGGAACAGATGCAGAAGATGCAAATACGACAGATACTGCTCAAGTGTACTTGGATGCAACAAGTGCAGGTTCAGGTATGTATGTGCTAAAAAGTTACACACCAGATGAAGAGATTATTCTTGAAAAAAATGAAAACTATTGGGGAACAACAACCAATGTAGATAAATATATTATCAAATTGCAAGGTGATGCAAATACTCAAATGATGGGACTTTCAAGTGGTGATATCGATATTGCATTAAACTTAACAGATGATACCATAATTGAACTTGAAGGAAAAGAGAATGTAAAAGTTCAAAATGAATCAACAAAGACAGTAGGATTCTTGATGATGAATGAAGATGAGAAAATTGGAGGACCTGTTGCAAATAATAAGGTACAAAAAGCGATTAGTTATGCAATTGATTATAAAGGTATCCAAACAATTTGTGGTACTGGATCAATAACACCAGAATCTATCATACAAGTTGGATTCATGGGTAGTAAAGGTGAGAAAGACGTATCAACAGCAACTGATTTAGTGAAGGCAAAAGAACTTTTAAAAGAAGCTGGTTATGAAGATGGTTTTGATATTGACTTAGAAATGAGTGAATTAGATATGGAAGGTGTGCCATTGCTTGATTTAGCTCAAATAGTGAAAGAAGACTTATCTGAAATAAATATTAATGTAAACATTGTACAACGAGATTGGGTTGCAGGATATGGTGATGACTATCGTGATGGAAAAATGGGTATGACTATTATTTATTGGGGAATTGATTATAATGACCCAAATGTTCAATTAGTCTTCTTACCAGGACAACAAGTTGGGCTTCGTGCTAATTGGAAAGAAAAAGGGTATGAAGATATAACTAAAAAATACAATGATATTCTTGCAGAAACGGATAGTAGTAAAAGATCTCAATTGTTAGTTGAAGTACAAGACATGATCGAAGAAGATAGTCCATTTGTAATGCTTGCACAAGCTTCCTGTCACATTGGTTATAACAGTAAATTGACAGGTGTTAATTTTTCAGATACTTATCGAGTTGATGTAACAGAAATTAATATTCAATAAGGACGAAATGACTTAGAATCAGGGCAACAATATATGATAGTTGTTGCTCTGATAATAACTCAAATAAATGTCATAAATGATTGATAAAAGATGATTGAAGAAAAAGAGGTGCACAATGGAACGACTTAGATTTATAATTAAACGATTTGCTCTGCTCATTGTTATGCTCTTTGGTGTGGCAACAATTGTTTTTGTTCTCACTAAGCTTGTTCCTGGGGATTCGGCAGTAGCTAACTTGAGTCAACGTAGTTTAAGTGATCCGAAAATTGTTGAAGCATATAAAGTTAAACATGGCTTGGATCAACCGGTTATTATCCAGTATTTCATACATATAAAAAATGTCTTTAAATTAGATTTAGGTACTTCTATGAGAACCAATCAATCCATTTTATACGAGTTGAAACGTTGCTTCCCAGCAACGATAGAATTAGCAACTTTAGCAATATTGTTATCAACAATATTTGGAATATTTTTTGGTATCATATCTGCAATGAAGAGAAATAGTATCGTTGACCAAATTGTTAGAGCAATATCTGTTCTTGGTGTTAGTATACCCAGCTTTTGGTTTGCATTAATTATGCTATATGTTTTTTATTATAAACTGCAAATTCTTCCTGGACCAGGACGCTTAAGCGCAAGTTTTAGTGCGCCTGTGGCTGTAACGGGATTTTATATGATAGATAGTCTTATTGAAGGTGACTTTTTAAAATTTATTGATGCTTTAAAGCATCTGATTTTACCGGCAAGTGTACTTGCTGCATTTACTATGGGACTAATTACTCGTACCACACGTTCAAACTTATTGGATGTCATGTCCACCGATTATATACGAACGGCTAAAGCAAAAGGGTTATCAAAGGTGTCAGTCATTGTATCTCATGCATTAGGTAACGCGCTTATACCAGTACTTACAGTAATTGGACTAGGTTTTGGAAACTTATTAGGTGGAATGGTACTTGTTGAAACAATATTTAATTGGCCGGGATTGGGTCAATTTGCTTATAACTCCGTAAAATCCTTGGATTATCCTGGAATCATTGGGGTATCTTTGCTGATAGCGTTAAATTATATGCTAATTAATACGGTTATAGATATTTTATATGGAACGATTGACCCTAGAGTGAGGTGTAAATAAATGATTAGATCTATTATTAAATTAATGAAGTCAAACTATTTGTTTACTTTAGGATGTTTCATCTGTCTTTGTTGGATATTGGCTGCAATATTTGCAGACTTTATAGCGCCCTATGGGCCAATTACTCAAGATTTAAGTATACGATTGAATTCACCGAGCTTAGAACATTTATTTGGAACAGATAATTTTGGAAGAGATATCTTTAGTCGCGTCATATATGGTGGACGTTATTCTCTCCTTGCAGGTTGCGTAACTGTTTTATTAGCAGGAACTATTGGCTCGATATATGGTGCTATTGCTGGCTATTTAGGTGGTGTCGTTGATGATATAATGATGCGTTTATCAGAGATGATTCTATCTTTTCCTTCCTTGATTCTTGCTATGTGTATTAATGCGGCTTTGGGATCAAGTCTTTTCAATACGATGTTTGCCCTTGTAATTGTGGCATGGCCAACTTATGCTCGATTGATGCGGAGTGTTGTCCTAACAGTCAAAGAAAATGAATACGTGGAAGCTGCAAGAGCTTTAGGAGCTTCAAAATGGCGAGTGCTAATTACAGAAATTATACCTAATAGTGTCGGTTCAGTACTTATTATGGCTACAACGGATTTAGGTAATCAGATATTGATGTTTTCTACGCTGAGTTTCTTGGGATTGGGTTCAGCACCACCTACGCCTGAATGGGGTATGATGGTATCCGATGGAGTAAATTACTTTAATAAGTTTTGGGTTGCAGGATTTCCAGGTTTAGCAATTTTAACTATGGCTGTTGGATCCAATTTTATTGGTGACGGGTTAAGAGATTTAATGGATCCAAAACTCAGAAAAGAATTTTAAAAAAGAGGTTTATATTATGAAAATAAAACGAGTTAATAATGTACTTGAAATTATGAAGGAAAGAGGATTATCCCAGTTACTAATCAATGATATATATTCAATTTATTACTTGACAGGTGTCTATATAGATTCCGGTGAGCGATTTTTCTCTTTGTTATTGAAGACGAATGGAGAGCATAAGTTATTTGTGAATAGACTGTTCTTGCTACAGGCAAATTGCCTTGTTGATAAAGTTATTTATTCTGACACAGATTCTATTATGAATATTGTATCAAAGTACTTAGATTCAAATACACCTTTAGGTGTAGATAAAGAATTACCGGCTAAGTTTTTATTACCATTAATACATGGTGGTGCCGCAAAAGAGTATAAAATAGGATCTTTATGTATTGACCAAGTTCGAGGCATCAAAGATAAGGAAGAGCAAGATAAGATGCGGATCGTATCTAAAATTAATGACTCTGCGATGGAACGACTAAAAAACATAATCATACCAGGAATAAGTGAAAAAGAAGCTGCTAATAAATTATTAGACATTTATTATGAATTAGGAGCAGATGAGTATTCGTTTGAGCCACTGATTGCTTTTGGAGAAAATGCAGCAGAACCACATCATAGCGTCGACAATACAATACTCAAAGATGGTGATTGTATACTATTTGATATCGGATGTAAAAAAAATATGTATTGTGCGGATATGACACGTACTTTTTTTTATAAGCAAGTATCAGAAGAACATCAAAAAATATATGATTGTGTAAAGCAAGCGAATGAAAAAGCTATTCATCAAATTAAACCAGGTATAAGATTTAAAGATATTGATCAAGTTGCGAGAACATATATTGAAGATGCAGGTTATGGTGATAAATTTACTCATCGTTTAGGTCATTTTATCGGTATCGAGGTTCATGAGTATGGTGATGTTTCAGAGAGTAACTCTGATATTATTCAGGAAGGCATGATTTTCTCAATAGAACCGGGCATTTATATTCAGGGAGATGTGGGAGTACGGATAGAAGACTTGGTTATGGTTACAAAAGATGGCTGTGAGTTGCTAAATTACTATTCCAAAGTATTGGAGGTTATTATATAACATGAATCCAACAGCCACCCTTGTTTTGAATAATGGTAAAAGTATTGTAATAGAACTTCTGCCTGAAGCAGCACCGAATACTGTCAATAGCTTTATTTTTGCAGCATTAAATGGAGTATATAATCAACATGCTATTGAGAGAATCGTATCTGGAAACTGGATTGATATGAGTTATTCAGCTTTTCATAATGAAAAAGCTAAGTACTTGATTCCTTATGAATCGCAATTGCATCCCGAGATAGAACCCTTACCATCTATAGCAGGTTGTGTCTGTATGGGCGGCTATGATGAATTGGGTTTGTCTGGTTGTGAATTCTTTTTTACATTACGAGATTGTCCCGAACATCGAGGAGTATATCCTGTTTTTGGAAGAGTCATCGAAGGGATAGATGAATTATATCGACTTGAAAAAGTAAAGACAAAGCCGATTACTGATTTTCCGTATAAGAATGTAGAAATCAATGAGCCAATTCAGCCGGAGATCATCCGTAAAGTCGAAGTGGATCTAAAAGGATTTAAGTATGATAGACCGATTAAACTACCAAGCCAAGTATTGCCAAAATGTTGGGCTATGGAATATAGGTAGAATCGTAATACTACATTTTGACATAAGTATGAACATAGTATTATAATAATTAAGATATAGAATGATGTAAGTTCATCGTGGGTAGAAGCGTTTAGATTTATTATATTTATGAAGGCGAGATAAGATGGTAATGGAAGAAGAAGTATATTTTAAAATTAAAAGTATTCGAAAAAAGCAAAAAATGACATTAAAGAATATGAGCGAGAAAACAGGGTTTTCTGTGAGTTTTCTCTCTCAAATGGAGAGAGGGATATCTCCAATTACGATGACATCTCTTAAGAAGATTACTACAGCTCTAGGGATCCCTATGAAAATACTATTTACAGAAACAGAGACTAGAGAAGAATATTATCGAAGCGATTCCCATGAAGCCCTTCATGGATTGCAAAAAAATTATAAGTATATTCGAACACTTAGTGGTCGTTTTCCAGAACGTATTATGGATAGTTTCTTTCTTGTCATGGAACCCCATGCTACAGGATTTGAAGCAGGAAATCATGATGGAGAAGAGTTCTATTATATAGTAAAAGGCTGCGGTATATTTATCATTGATGGTTGTGAACATGAGATATGTGCAGGAGAAACTATCCATTATCCATCAAGAAAGACCCATTTAATTCAAAATAGAGAAGACGAAGCATTAGAAATGATATGTGTCATCACACCACTTATTTTTTAACAGAAGAAAATAGTACGAGACTCCTATTTACTGGATAGACGGTGGGTGGCACATATGTAACGCGCTACTACTTACAAATCAGATGTGATGATTTCTATCGATTTAATAAAGACTATATTTATACATGTAAAGGAAGGTAGCTTATACTTAAATACCCTTCCAACTTAATCTACACTTATGCCTATAATCTTCGAGTGACTTTGTACATTCAATTCGGTAAGCTCCGCCTTCGCCAAATAAAACAACAAATTTGATACAATAGAAACCCTTTGAAACCAAATATAGTGTGGTATAGCCTTTAGGTTGGTGGTTTTAGCGCAATCCTTATGGGCGATAACCACCTTCTGTTAGTTCGTTTTATATACTTAATTTTGCTTTAACCTTAATTTAAGTGTAGAGACGCTTAGCTTTGAAACAGCTAAGTCTCTACACTTTATTATTTAATCTGCACCCATGCTGTATTCATCTTCAAGAGGTTTTTTATACTCGTTTAAGTCTTTTAAATCTTTAAAATCCTTTGGGTGTTTTTTTATTAAATTTCTGATATTCATCTCTAACACTTCATCAAAGCTAATTCTCAGATTTGTGCACATTAGAACAATAAACCAACACATTTCTCCTAGTTCATTCATAACAGATTCCTTGTTCAACTCATCCCCTTGGAATTCGTAAGCTTTAATAATTTTAGCTACTTCTCCTGACTCTTGACATAAACCTAATGCACTATTTAATAACTTATTATTTGTTGGGTTTGCTGTTTTCATTGCTAATAGTTGATACTGATTTGCTTTCATAATTTACCCCTCCTTTTAAGTAACACTATGATGAGACACATACTTATTAAGTATAATAGAATGGTATTTTATAATGTTGATTCTAATTAAAAAGTTGTTCTTGAAATTACATTATATTTTGTGAGTTTAGAAGTAAATTAAATATATAATAAACAGCTTTAATAGTATTCTTACTTTTATATATGTGCCACTAATAATAGATGTACGTATTTTTGCTTAATTACTTAATTGATTTTTTTATCAGTTATTTTTTTTATTTAAGTTATATCTTAAAAATAATTTGAAAAATATTGGAATAATAGAGTTTTAATAAGGTGCATATACTAAATTCATAAAATAATTTAAAGATTATAGGAGGATTTAGTATGGCATCATGGAGAGAAACTGAAGAAGACTACAACTATACTTTAGATCAAGTCTTGAAAAAAATAGATACAACATATAAATCAAAAATAAATTTACGAGAACGAAGTGATTATGATTTGTTTGATGAAGAAATAAAAAACGAGTTTGACGATTTATATTGGCAATAGTTAAATAAAAGAATACAGAAATAGGAGCTCCTTTTCATAAAGGAGCTCCTATTAAGGAATCACATAATTTTTTTTATATATACTCCAATTCTTATCGACGTGTCTATTTTCTATTTGATATATACATGTAAGGCTATCTCGCTTGGGTATATCTTCTGGAAATAAAATCTCTTGCAATAGTTTACACAAGATATAAAAATCGTTGTCTTTCATCGTTGCATACCAGTTTTTTATAGAACTAGATTTATATTTTTTTTGAACTTGTGGAAGGTCACGTGTATTAGAAAAAGTAAGTTGAGTACCGTGAATATAATACTCTTTTATGAAGTATGCCTCACTTCTTGTATGAGAATCAACACCATGAATACACAATTTAAATTTTGGGTCATGCAATTTGTCTATTTGATTTGTGATGGCTAAGTATATTACTTCGTAGAGTATCATATAGTTTTCGTCTTTAGAATTTTCTATTGAAATTTCAAAATCACAAAACCAAATTTTTTTAAACCAAGTAGTATATGAATTAATTAGACTATACCTAGAAACGATGTTTTGTTGATTGCACAGAGTAAATGATAGTGCACCTTGCATTTCATAAAACATATACCCTTTATTAACAATAGGGAAAGAAAGATTGAATGAACTTCCATTATAACAAATGTATAATTGATCACTATAAGAGATATCATCTCTTCTAACGAAGAATATAGGTATTATAAAACCAGAAAATAATGTTAAAATAATAAATGAAAAAAATTCTTGTATTATAACAAGCGTTTTTCCAAAGTTAGTATAAGGTATAATATCACCAAAACCCAGAGTGAAAAAAGTAATAGCGCTAAAATAGTAGCAATCTAAGAAAGTAATAATATCCTCAGAGGTATTATTAAATCTCAATCCATTAGTAATATAGTAGATAGTAGAAAATACTAATATAAATACACCTACAGTAGGAATATAATATCTTATAATAATAGAAAGAATCTTTTTTATTCTAAATTTATAAAAGCTTATAAATTGTGTGATATTTAGCATTTCTTTTATGTGATTATAGATTGACTGAAATAAATGCATATATTATCCTCCCAAATCCTAATATTATATAGTATGTATTATATTAGAGTGAATTATTTAGAAGATAATATGGAAAAAGAAAAATTGGTAAACATAGTAAAGGCAAGGGTATAAAGATACCACAAGCTAAAAAGTTATGTATTTATATGCAAATTTATGATATACTTTTCATATTGTAATGAAACAAAGGATTGAATTAGGGGGAGAAAAATGAAAAAAAGTATTTTAATTATTACAGTCTTATTAAGTGTTTTATTATTATTTGCTGCCTGTACATCTGATGCGGAAGAAACAAGTGGAGATAATGGAGACGTAAAGAAGGTTTTAACGATAGGTGTAGATGACACGTATCCACCAATGGAATACAGAGATGAAAACAATGAATTAGTAGGATTTGATGTAGCATTAGCTAAGGCTATTGGTGAAAAGTTAGATATGGAAGTGAAGTTTATTTCTACTGGATGGGACGGTATATTTAGTGGATTAAAAACTGAAAATTACGATGCAATTATCTCATCAGTTAGTATTACACCTCTTAGATTGAAAGAATTTGATTTTTCAGATGCTTATTTATCTAATGGACAAGTAATAGTTGTTAAACCTGGAGATACTTCTGTCACAAAACCAGAAGATTTAGCAGGAAAGAATGTTGGGGTTCAGATTGAAACTACGGCTGATGTTGCAGCACAAAAATATAAAGAAGAAAATGATTTCGAAATTATTAGGTATGACGAAATTATTCAAACCTTCAATGCAATGAAAGCAGGACACGTCGATTACATAGTAGTAGATTACCCCGTGGCAATTGAATACGTGAAAAACGACGTTAGTAGTTTTGAAATTTCTACAGCACAGTTAACAAATGAACCTATCGGAGTTTGTTTGCGTAAAGGTGACAAAGAATTACAAGAAAAAATAAACGGTGCACTAGAAGAATTGAGAGCTGATGGAACTTTAAAAGCAATTTCAGAAGAATGGCTAGGATCAGACTATACAACTGATATTGACTTAGAATTAAATGTGATTGAATAAACTGATATAGGCTTGCTTCGATTATCGTAAGCAAGCCTATTTTAAACAATTGAAAGGAAGAGATTAGTTTGTTGACAGAAGCACAGATGATGTCTATTCTTAATGGTACGCTTTTAACCGTTAAAATTACTATATTTGCAATGATTGCGGGTGTATTGTTGGGAATGATTATTGCATTAGGTAGAATCTCTAAAAATAAAATATTAAATGCAATTTCTTGGTTTTACGTATGGGTATTTAGAGGAACGCCCCTTTTACTACAATTATTCGTTGTATATTATGCACTGCCATTGCTTACATTAGATTTGTTTGGCTCACCTATAAAGTTGCCTGGCTTAACTGCTGCTTATTTAGCTTTTACTATCAATACAGCAGCATATCTAGCTGAAGTATTTAGAGCAGGAATTCAATCTATAGATAAAGGTCAATTAGAAGCAGGAAAGGCTCTAGGTATGAGCTATAATCAGACTATGTTTAAGATTATAATACCTCAATCTATACGTAGGCTGATTCCACCTATGGGTAATGAGTTAATTATGCTAATAAAGGATACTTCCTTAGTCGCTTCAATAGCCATGTTCGACTTACTTAGATCTGTTAATCAAATGGCCAATGCTACTGGTAAAACACATTATTTTTTATACGCAGCGGGAATTTATTTGTTCTTTACTACTATAATTCAGTATGCATTTGGTAAGATTGAGAAGAAATATGCAGCATATGAATAGGAGAAAAGTAGATGATTAAATTAGAACATGTGTATAAGTCCTTTGGAAAATTAGAAGTATTGAAAGATATTAATTTAGAAGTCAAGCAAGGGGAAGTAGTATGTGTTATTGGACCAAGTGGATCGGGAAAAAGCACTATGCTTCGTTGTTTAAATCACTTAGAGCGAATAACTAGTGGTAAAGTATATATAGAAAATGAGATTGCAGATGAACGGTTAAACGATAAAGATGTATTAAAGATATCCCAAGAAAAAGTTCAACAACTTTGTACTGAATTAGGGATGGTTTTTCAAAGATTTAACTTATTTCCTCATTTAACGGTTCTAGAAAATGTAATGATAGCACCAAAAATTGTTAGGAAACAAAACCAGGAAGAAATCAAGAGTATAGCTTTAGATTTATTAGATATGGTTGGTTTAGCTGATAAGAAAGATGAATACCCTTCTAGACTATCAGGTGGACAACAACAAAGAGTTGCGATAGCTAGAGCTTTGGCTATGAGGCCAAAGATAATGTTGTTCGATGAACCAACATCTGCATTAGATCCAGAACTTGTAGGAGAAGTTTTAGAAGTAATGAAGAAATTGGCACATGAAGGAATGACCATGATAGTAGTAACACATGAGATGGGTTTTGCAAAAGAAGTAGGTACACGTGTGATATTTATGGACGAAGGTAGGATAATTGAAGAAGGAAATCCAAAAGATATATTTGATAATCCAAAAGAAGATAGAACAAAGAGTTTCCTAAAAAAAATCTTATAAAAGGCAGTTGGAACTGTCTTTTTTTTTGAGTATGAATGTGATGATTTTCTACTCAATAAAAATAGAAAGGTTATAGGGAAAATACCCATATCGTATTTAGGTGGGTGTTTAGGCTGTAAAGCCACTTTTTTTATATAATAGACACGAGAAAAGAGCGACGATAATAAAACAATTGGTCAGGAGATTGAAATGAAAGATTATAATACTATATTATTTGATTTAGATGGAACTATAATAGATTCTGCGGCAGGTATAACAAAATGTGTCCAATTTGGACTTTCCAAGATTGGAATATACGAAGATAACTTAGATAAGTTTAGAGTTTTTTTAGGTCCTCCTATGATTGATTCTTTTATAAAGGTATGTGGATTAAGTAAAGAAGATGCATATAAGGCTATGGATTATTCAAGAGAATATTTTTCTAAATACGGTATATATGAAAGTGAACTATTCTCAGGTATTGTTGAAATTTTAGATGTCTTAAAAGACAGAAAAAAGAAACTTATGGTAGCGACAGCAAAACCAATTCACTTTGCTTTAGATTCGCTAAAGCATCATAAACTAGAAAAATATTTTGAGTTTGTAGCAGCAAGTCCAGCGACTGGTAACGAGGATATGAAATCTAAGATAATTAAGAAAATATTTAATGAGTATCCTCAGTTAGATAAATCAAGTGCAGTTATGATTGGGGATAGAGAACACGATATAATTGGAGCAAGAGAAAATACTATTGATTCTATAGCCGTCACATATGGATACGGATCTATTGAAGAGATAACATTGGCCAAACCAGATTTTACAGTCGATTCAGTCTATAATCTAAGACAAACACTATTAAGCAGAATCTGAGAAAAACCTGCATAGATTAAGTATGCAATAGACATAACTACCATAATTTATGATATAATATTCGAAACAGCAGATTGTTCGCAGAAGTCATATGGTTTTCCGTGCTTGCACGAGAAAAACAAATGACTTCTATGAACGAGTGCCAACGACCGAAACCCTGAAGGGGTTGAGGATAATCTGCGTAGGATAAAGTAGATCGCTAAGTGCGACTACTCAAATATATGATATAATATTCGAAACAGCAGATTGGCTCGCAGAATTCAAACCATTTTCCGTGCTCGCACGAGAAAATGAGAGGAATTCTATGAGCAAGTGCCAACGACCGAGACAGCATGCTGTCTCGGTGAAATCTGCGTTGGGAAAATAAAATAGTGACTATTTTCACTTAATTTAGGAGGTACAGTAATGTTTAAGAAACATATTATAGTTTTAATAGGTCTATTAATTATGCTAATATTTACTGGGTGTGTTAATAAAAGTCCTGTTAAAGAATTTGAACAGTATGCTAAATCATGGCAAAAGCAAGAGTATGTTGATATGTATGAAAAACTTTCAATTGAAGATAAGGAAGCAATATCTTTAGAAGAATTTGTTGTAAGCTATAAAGAATTTTATAATAACTTAGGTATTAAATCAATTAAAGTTGAGGTTCTTACTGATGAAAAAGAGTTGAAGGATGAAATAGAGCATAACGATCAAGTTACATTACCTTTTGAAGTGAACTTGGAAACTTTATATGGAGAAAAGTCATATAGTATGGATGGGATCGTTCTTAGAGAAGAAGTGGATGGTGGTAAAGAAAAGTGGAGCATTGACTGGGATTATAATATGATATTTAAAGATATGGAAGAGGGAGACACTATCGTAACTAGAAGTGTAACTCCTGCAAGAGGCGAGATATTAGATCGAAATAATAAAAAAATTGCCGAGAATAGTAATGTAATACAAGTAGGAATAGTTCCGGGTAGACTTGGAGAAATGAAGGATGAGATAATTAGTGATTTATCTAGTGCATTCGATATAACTACAGAGTATATTAACAGTAGATTAGAGCTATCTTGGGTTAATGATGATACTTTTGTTGATTTGATAAAGATTCCCAAAGGGCAGTTAAATGTTATAGAAAAATTAAATAATAAAAATAATGGTGCTACATATAAAGAAATAGGAGATAGGGTATATCCTTATAAAGAAATTGCGGCGCATTTAACTGGATATCTAGGGTATCCAAGTGAAGACGATATGAAGGAACTTGAGCCACTTGGCTTTACTGCTAATGATAGGATAGGGAAGACTGGCCTTGAAAGAATTTTTGATGAAAAATTGAGAGGTATCCCAGGGATGAAAATTGCTATGGTTAGTGCAAGTGGCAAGGAAAAAGAAATTTTTTCTGAAGAGCCTGTTAAAGATGGAGAAGACCTAAAGTTGACTATCGATATTGATATGCAAACAAAACTTTATAATCAAATTAAAAACGAAGAAGGAACTGCTACGTCAATGGACTACAAGACTGGTGAGGTAATGGCTTTAGTAAGCTCGCCTTCATATGATCCTAATAAGTTTATTTTAGGTATTAGTGCTGAGAATTTGGCATCACTTCAGGAAGCTGAAGACAAACCTTTGTTAAATAGATTTACTAAAGTTTACTCGCCAGGATCTACTTTTAAGCCAATTACTGCTGCAATTGCACTTAATGAAAAAAAGATAGATCAAAATTTTTCTATTGATACTAGAGGGCTACAGTGGCAGAAAGATGCTTCATGGGGAAGCTATTCTATCACAAGGGTAACAGACCCAGGAGGGTCGGTAAATCTAGATAAAGCTATGATTTATTCTGATAATATATTCTTTGGTAGGGTTGCATTAGAGATTGGTGAAGATACTTTTGTTGAAAAAGCCAAGGATTTTGGAATAGGAGTAGATCTAAATATAAGATATGGAACTGATAAGTCCCAATTGGCTGCTAGTGATGATATTTCGAGTGAGGTATTATTGGCGGATACTGGCTACGGTCAAGGTCAGGTATTAGTTAATATACTAAATATACCTAAAGCTTACTCCGCTTTTGTAAATAAAGGTAGTGTTGTTGAACCAAAGTTAATAATGGATAGTGAAGAACCTAAGTTTACGAATATTATAGATGAGGATATAGCAGAAAAGATATTTAATATAATGATTAGGGTAGTTGAAGATAGTGCAGGTACAGGTCGTGAAGCACGTATTTCAGGAAAAACTATTGCAGGAAAAACAGGGACTGCTGAGGTAGGGACTATTGAAAATTCAACTACAAAAGAAGAACTTGGATGGTTTGCTGCTATTGACAAATCTGATGAACAACCGTATATAACTGCTGTGATGATTGAGAATGTTCATGGTAGGGGAGGAAGTCATGTGGCTATTCCTTTGGTTAGAAAGTTTATTGAGAGTTATTAGAGATGAAAGAATAAAGATGAAAGAATAAAGATGAAAGAATAAAGATTAAAGAATAAAGATTAAAGAATAAAGATTAAAGAATAAAGATTAAAGACGTACATTATAGAGTTAGAGATAGCGTATTTTTAAAACAAACGCAAACACGCTGTCGCATACTGTATGAAAGAACTCGAAGATAAACTAAATTTTTGAAACTCGCTACGCTCAAACAGTCAAAAATTCTTAACGTTTATCTTCTCCTTCTTTGAATTTAGCGAAGCTATCGTATTGCTAATGTTTTTAAAATACTCTATATATTTTTGTGCTTTGTTCTATGTTTTTGAAGATAAAGACCAAAGACAAAGACAAAGACAAAGACAAAGACAAAGACAAAGACAAAGACAAAGACAAAGACAAAGACAAAGACAAAGACAAAGACAAAGACAAAGACAAAAGACAAAACCTTACATGATAGAGTTAGAGGTTAGAGTATTTTTAAAACAAACGCAAACACGCTGTCGCAGACTGTATGAAAGAACTCGAAGATAAACTAAATTTTTGAAACTCGCTACGCTCAAACAGTCAAAAATTCTTGACGTTTATTTTCTCCTTCTTTTGAATTTAGCGAAGCTATCGTATTGCTAATGTTTTAATAATACTCTATATGTTTTTGTACTTTGTTCTATGTATTGGAAGACAAAGACCAAAGACAAAGACCAAAGACCAAAGACCAAAGACAAAGACCAAAGACAAAGACCAAAGACAAAGACCAAAGACCAAAGACAAAGACCAAAGACCAAAGACAAAGACCAAAGACAAAGACAAAGACCAAAGTAAAGACTCACTTCCAACCTTCTCACTTTCCATTTACCCATCCTATAACCGTCGGAAAAAGATATTGACATGGTAATAAAGTGAAAATTTTCAGTAGGCGTTTTTTTAGGTAAAAAACAATTTGAAAAAAATTCGAGTACTCTTATCCAAGAAAAAGCAGAGATTATTTGGGAATGAAAAAGTAAGGTTTGTAGACAATAGGATTGGAAATGGTTATAATATAAGAAAGTTAGGAGGGCAAATGTGTTATGGGACAAGGACGATATTCAATTGATGATTTGAAAGAAATTATTGTACCAATTGCAGAAAAGTATCATATATCTAAAGTTTATCTTTTCGGCTCATTTGCTCGTGAAGATAATAATGAACAAAGTGATATAGACCTTCGGATTGAAAAAGGAGAACTTAAGGGAATGTTTGCTTTGTGTGGATTTTATGCAGAAGTAGAAGAGGCTTTGAAAATGAAAGTGGATATATTAACCACTGGAAGTTTAGATGAAGAATTTTTGAAAGAGATAGAAAAATATGAGGTGATGTTATATGCAGGGTAACAGAAATGCATATGTTCTGAGCCATATAGTGGATTATTGTAATGAAATCAACAATACTATAGAACGGTTTGGAAATAATTATGAAATTTTTTCAAACGACAGTGTATATCAGAACGCAGTAGCCTTATGTGTATTGCAAATTGGGGAACTAACAACGCAATTCACTGAAGATTTTAAAAACACATACAATGAAATTCCGTGGAACCAGATTAAGGCATTAAGAAATATGGTAGCACATAATTATGGTAAAATTGATAAAGAGATTTTATGGGAGACTATCTCAAACGATATTCCAAATCTAAAATACTATTGCATTAGAATCAAAAAACAGTTTGAATCTATATTGCAAGAATGCAAAAGTGAGGAAAAAGAGTAACTTAATTCTGGCTTTTATTGTTTTGTAATTTGCAGGGCTATCGCATGAAAAAATATAGAAAAGATAGTAATAGAGTTTCTATTACTACCTCGACCCACATCTCATACCGTACATGATAAAGTTCGCGTTAGCGTATTTTTAAAACAAACGCAAACACGCTGTCGCATACTGTACGAAAAGAACTCGAAGATAAACTAAATTTTTGAAACTCACTACGCTCAAACAGTCAAAAATTCTTGACGTTTATCTTTTCCTTCTTTTGAATTTAGCGAAGCTATTGTTTTCTAGTGTTTTTAAAATACCCTATATGTTTTTGTGGTTTGTTCTATGTATTCGAAGAAAAAGATAAAAGACAAAAGACAAAAGACAAAAGACAAAAGACAAAAGACAAAAGACAAAAGACAAAAGACAAAAGACAAAAGACAAAAGACAAAAGACAAAGGTAGTGTAATTAATCTTGTGTCTATGGTAAAAAACAACTCTTTCTTGGCAAGAATTCAGATATGAATTTAATCAAGAAGGAGTTATTTTTATGGCAATTGCAAAAGAACAGCTAAGAGAGATTATTAAAGAGAATGGAATCGATAATGTAAATGACATTTATTCATTCTTCAAAGAGAGTTTTAAAGATATGCTACAGGAAATGTTAGAAGCTGAAATGGATGTATCTCTAGGGTATCCTAAAAATGATAAAGGAGTGTATTTGTCAACTGAAAAGTGGTCCAAATATTAATTCAAAAACGGTCCACTACTTCTTTCCATTTATCCATGCAACTGTTTCCTCATAACGATGACTT
>NZ_WHNX01000013.1 GCF_009362815.1 Alkalibaculum sporogenes
ATATGCCGACTACCGCGAACCTATTTAATTGCGAAGCAATTAGATAGGTTGAGAGGTAGAACTAATTGATATATCAATTTGAAAGGTCGCGTAGTACAAGACAAAACAAGTTTTTCATATGCCGACTACCGCGAACCTATTTAATTGCGAAGCAATTAGATAGGTTGAGAGGTAGAACTAATTGATATATCAATTTGAAAGGTCGCGTAGTACAATGCAGAACGAGTTTTTCATATGCCGACCACCGCGAACCTATCGAATTGCGAAGCAATTAGATAGGTCAGAGAAGAAGCAATTGATATATCAATCTAAAATGTTGAGGATAAATAACACATAAATTAGGAGGAAATTAAATGAATTCATTGTATAGGAGTCACATGTGTTCTGAGTTAAATGAAAGTAATATTGGAGAAAAAGTAAAGCTATGTGGATGGGTACAAAAATGGAGAGATCTAGGAGGAGTTATATTTATTGATTTACGAGATAGAAGTGGTATTATACAAATTGTATTTGATGAAAGTACTGATAGCGATGCATGTAAGATAGCTTCAACATTGAGAAATGAATACGTAATACAAGTAGAAGGTAATGTTATTAGAAGATCAGTAGAAACTGTCAACGATAATATAGCAACAGGTATTATAGAGGTCAAATGTGAGAGTGTTAATTTATTAGACCAGGCACAAAATCCTCCAATTTATATAGATGATGCTGATACTTCTAAAGAAAGTATAAGACTAAAATATAGATATTTAGACTTAAGAAAGCCAAGTATGCAAAGAAACCTTATTATCAGACATAAAGTAGCAGGTTTTATTAGAAATTATTTAGATGAAAATGGATTTATAGATGTCGAAACACCTATGTTAACAAAACCTACGCCAGAAGGAGCAAGAGATTTCTTAGTGCCTAGCAGAGTGCAAAAAGGTAATTTTTTTGCATTACCACAGTCACCTCAATTGTACAAACAAATTTTAATGGTTTCAGGTCTTGATAGATACTATCAGATTGTTAAGTGTTTTAGAGATGAAGATTTAAGACAAGATAGGCAACCTGAATTTACTCAAATAGATATAGAAATGTCTTTCGTAGACCAAGACGATATAATAAAGATTAACGAAGAAATGATTACTAAACTATTTAAAAAGATAAAGAATGTAGATATACCATTACCTATTCCAAGGATGCCTTATAAAGAAGCCATGGAAAGGTTCGGTTCAGATAAACCTGACATTAGATTTGGTTTAGAATTAGTAGATATTAAGAATGTATTTAAAGATAGCGGATTTAAAGTCTTTGCTGATAGCATAGCTAGTGGTGGTGATATTAGGGCAATCAATGCAAAAGGATGTGGTGAAAGCCTTAGTAGAAGAGAAATAGATGCATTAGTAGATTATGTAAAAATATATAAAGCAAAAGGACTAGCTTGGCTAAAAGTTACAGATACAGGTGTTAAGTCACCTATTGACAAATTCCTAAATGATGAAGAAGTATCCGGTTTACTATTAGCGACAAATGCTGAACCAGGAGATTTAATATTAATAGTAGCAGATAAACCAGATATTGTTTTTGATGCATTAGGACATCTAAGATTAGAACTTGCTAATAAACTTGATATTAAATATAAAAACGAGTATGAATTTTTATGGGTTACAGATTTCCCATTATTTGAATATTCGGATGAAGAAAAAAGATATATGGCAAAACACCATCCATTTACTTCTCCTAATGATGAAGATATTGAATTAATGGATACAGATCCTGGATCAGTAAGAGCTAAAGCATATGATTTAGTAGTTAATGGCGTAGAAATTGGTGGAGGAAGTATAAGAATTCACAATAAAGAGTTACAGGAAAAAATGTTTGAAGCATTGGGATTTACAAAGGAAAGTGCTTGGGAACAATTTGGATTTTTACTTGAAGCTTTTAAATATGGGACGCCTCCACATGGAGGAGTAGCTTATGGACTAGATAGAATTATGATGCTACTATTAGATTTAGATAATATAAAAGAAGTAATAGCATTTCCAAAGACGCAAAATCATGGCTGTCTAATGACAAATGCTCCTGGACCAGCAGAAGAAAGCAGATTGCGCGAATTAGGTCTAGAGTTACAAGAAGAATAATAATATTCTAGTTCTAAAACCATTGACGTGGCTGATGTAAAAATTGAATAATCTCAAAAAAACTGTTATAATACAATCATAGATGTGAGCAATTGTTAAAGAGGTGATACTTTGAAAGAGATTGGAATAGTTAACTCTATTAATGGAAATAAAGCTAGTGTAATAATACAACGAAGTGCTGCTTGTGGTGACTGTGGTGCTTGTCAAGTAGGCAAAGATAGACTTACTATGGAAACCTATGCTATTAACGAAATAAATGCTAAAGCAGGAGATAAGGTTGAAGTAGAGATGGCATTTAAAAACGTAATGAAAGCTGCTATTATAGCTTATGGTATACCTTTAATTATGTTTATTTTAGGTAGCGTATTAGGTACATTATATACAAATATAATTTTAGAGCAACCAGAAAATCCAATTATTAGCTTTTTATCAGGATTAATTTTAATGGCAGTCGCATATATGATTATTAGAGTTTTTGATAAAAGAGGTGCTTTTTCATTTACCTATGAGCCTCATATTACTACGATTATAAACGCAACAGAAAAATAAAATGTACAAAAAAGACTGTCATACATCAATGTATTGGCAGTCTTTTATTATATTATACTAAGTTAAGTTAAAGTTAACATATTCATAACATAAATAGTGTATTATAAAATTAAACCTTATTTTAGTAGGTAAGAGGAGGTATTATGGAAAAGATTATTGTAGTTGAAGATGAGATAAGCATATTTGAGTTAATTAAATTCAATCTTGAAAATAATGGCTATAAAGTAATAGGCGTACAAGACGGCGATATGGCTATTGAGACAATTCTATTAGAGCAACCTAATTTAGTTTTGTTAGACCTTATGTTGCCAGGAAAAGATGGAATAAGTATTTGTAGAGAAATTCGAGAAACTGCAGAGATTAAAAAGATACCTATTATAATTCTGACTGCTAAGGAAACAGAATTTGATAAGGTATTAGGTTTAGAACTTGGTGCAGATGATTATATAACTAAACCATTTAGTGTTAAAGAATTAATAGCTAGAATTAAAGCTATTCTACGAAGATTAGACAATAATGTTGAGAATCAAAATATAATAAAGTTTGACAATATAGAGTTACAACAAGATGCTTTTAGAGTATATAAGGAAGGTGTTCTAGTAAACTTTACCTTAAAAGAATACGAGTTACTCTTATTATTGGTAAAAAACAAAGGTAAGGTATTAAGTAGAAATTATTTACTTGATGCTATATGGGGTTATGATTATATTGGTGAGACTAGAACTGTAGATGTGCATATTCGCCATATTAGACAAAAAATAGAGATAGATGATGCAAACCCTAAATATATCGAAACCGTAAGAGGGGTAGGCTATCGGTTTAATTACGAGGAGTAAATTATGTACAAACGAATATTAGTATATTTTATAATGATCTTATTTTTATGTGTATCAATACTTAGTTTTAAAACTTATTCTTATACAAAAGATGAATACTACAACCATGTGGAAAAATCTTTAACTGACGGTGCTAACATAATCATAAGTAATATTACATCTTATGATGATTTTATTCAGTTACCTTCAAAAAAAAATATCTTACAATTTTCTAATATAACAGATTCAAGACTTACTATAATAAGTACTGAAGGAGAAGTTATATTTGAGTCGAATGCGGACAGAGAGAAACTAGAAAATCACGCACAACGTCCTGAGATTAAGAATGCACTGATGGGAGATATAAGTGTAAATATTCGGTATAGCACTACAGTAGGTGAGGACATGATGTATGTTGCAGTACCAATTATAATAGATGATATTGTTATTGGTGTTGTTAGGAATTCTGTTTCATTAGATACTTTGCGTGCTATGACTAATAGAATTACTAGGGACATAATTACTACACTTATTATTACATTAAGTATATCAATTATAGCTTTTTATTTATTGATAAATGGCATAATAAAGCCTCTAGGACAAACTACGAGATTTGCTAAAGATATAGCTAATGGCAATTATGGAAAAAGATTAAGTATGATAAGAGATGATGAAATAGGAAGTTTATCAAGTTCTTTAAACCACATGGCTACTCAATTAGAGTCGTCATTTAATCAATTATCCCAGAGAAATATTGAACTAGAGTCGGTATTATCCAGTATCAAAAACGGTATTATAGCAATTAATAAATTAGATGAGATTATTTTGATAAATAATACAGCATTAAATATGTTGAATTTACCTAAGAACAAAGATTTAATAGGCAAAAATATATTAGAGGCTATAAGAACACACGAACTGTATAAATCAATTACTGAACTTCAGTCAAGTCAAAATATAAATCAAAGGTTTTTAGAAACACAGATAGAAGAACATATATATAGTATATACACAAAACCTATTGTTGAAAATTCTTCAAGTGGATTATTAATAGTGATAGAAGATATTACACAAATAAGAAAACTTGAAAATATTAGAAAAGATTTTGTTGCCAATGTTACACATGAATTAAAAACGCCAATTACTTCAATCAAAGGATTTATAGAAACACTGATAAGTGGAGACGTTGTTGATCCAGATACTAGAAATAAGTTTTACAATATAATTGAAAATGAGTCAGATCGCTTAATTCGTTTAGTAGAGGATATACTAACTCTCTCTAGTTTAGATAGTCAAGCGAAAATTAATTATTATGAAGTCGAAAAAATAAATGTAAAGGCTCAAATGGATGATATTTATGCTCTCATGAAAAAAAATGCATTAGATAAGAACGTGGAGCTTTTACTAACAATAGCAGATGATGTAGATACTATTCAATTTAATAGCAACTATTTTAAACAGATGATGATTAATTTAATAGATAATGCGATAAAGTACAATAAAATAAGTGGTTGTGTAGAAGTTAAAATTAACTCCAAGGATAACAATGTGATTATTGAAGTGATTGACAATGGAGTGGGTATGCACGATAAAGATTTGCACAGGATCTTTGAGAGATTTTATAGAATTGATAAGGGTAGAGCAAGACAAGCTGGTGGTACAGGTCTAGGTTTAGCTATTGTAAAACATATTGTTCAAATACAAGGTTGTGAAATTAAGGTAGAAAGCAAGTTGAACAAAGGAACTAAGTTCACAATAACTATTCCGGTAAAACAATAGTATTGGAGTACTTAACATATACTTAACCTAGTATTAACTTTATCTAAACCTTTGAAGTAAATTATTTTGCTACAATAATTGTAGAAACTAATTTTACTTTTGAAAGGAGATTTACTAAGTTGAAAAAATATACGATTTTTATTTTGATTATGTTAATGGCGTTTACTTTAGCAACAGGATGTCAAGGAGGTTCAGAAGATGATTCTGAAGGACAGGTATCAGGAGATGTAACAAATCTTACAGGAGAAATTGTTGGAGGAGGATCTACATCTACAAAGAATATTATGGAAGCAACAGGAGAAGAATTTACAGCAATAAATCCAGATGTAATATTTGAATATAACTCTACTGGTTCTTCTGATGGGGTAAAAGGTGCAGATGAAGGTACTTATGCAATTGGAACTGCTTCTAGACAAATTAAAGAGGAAGAAAAAGCTTCAAACTTAACAGAAAAAGTTTTTGCATTTGACGGTATTGCAGTTATTGTTCATCCTGACAATGACATACAAGATATTACAATTGAACAAATAGCTAAGGTTTATAAAGGTGAGATAGTTAATTGGTCAGAATTAGGTGGAGAAGACGCACCTATAGTAGTTGTTAGTAGGGAAGATGGCTCAGGTACAAGAGGTGCTTTTGAAGAGATAATCGACTTTGAAGAAGCTCTTACTGCAGATGCTACTATAGGAGAAGGAAACGGTAATGTACAATCTACAGTTGCAGGTAATGCTAATTCAATTGGTTATGTATCATTTACTTATATAGATTCTACTGTTAAGGCTTTAACCGTAGAAGGGATAGAAGCGACTACAGAAAATGTTTTAAATGAAAGTTATAAAGTATCTAGACCATTTGTTATGGTTTATCACGAAGAAAATCTTAATGATGCTACTAAAGCGTATATAGAATTTTTAATGTCTAGTGAAGGTCAAAAAATTGTAGAATCAGAAGGCGGAATTCCAGTAAAATAGGAAGTACACATAGATATAGGGATCGCTGTACTCCCCCAAGCGGTCCCGTTTTATATATAAACCTTCTATTACTATAAAACATTAAATAATGGAGGTTACAAATTGAATTTAACAAAAAATAATAGAACTGATAAAAATCGAAAAGAAACATTTTTTAAATATTTGTTTTTGTTTTGTGCATTTGTAGCGGTAATAAGTGTCTTTGCCATTACATTTTTTGTTTTTGCTAGAGGATTAAAGCCTTTTATGCCTTGGAATGATAGTGGATATTCTTTAATAGATTTTTTATCTGGAGTGGAGTGGAGACCCGGATCAGATAAATTTGGGATATTGTATATGATAATAGGTTCACTACTTGCTACTATCGGCGCAATAACTATTGGAGTTCCAATAGGCCTATTTACTGCAGTTTTTATTGCTGAATTGGCTCCAAAAAAAATCGCAAATATCGTGAGGCCTGCAGTAGAATTATTAGCTGGTATTCCATCTATATTATATGGAGTATTTGGTTTAGGTATGATTGTAAAAATACTTACAAAGTATTCGCCTAACGCACAAGGACAGTCTTTATTAGCTACAATACTTGTTTTAACAATAATGATACTACCAACGGTTATAACTATGTCTGAGACAGCGATACGAGCTGTACCAAGTTGTTATAGAGATGGATCGCTAGCTTTAGGTGCATCAAAAATCCAGACAGTATTTAAGGTTATAATACCTGCGGCAAAATCAGGTATTTTTGCAGGTGTAGTCTTAGGTATCGGTAGAGCTATAGGTGAAACTATGGCAGTAATGTTAGTTAGTGGTAATCCAATAGCAGGTATTCCAACATCTCTTTGGGATAGAGTTCGCCCACTTACTACAAATATTGCACTAGAAATGGGATATGCGTCTGGTACACATCAAGATCTCTTGTTTTCTACTGGTGTAGTATTATTTATTTTTATAATGATTATAAATTTAGCATTAAATAAATTAGTACATAACAAAATTAAATGATGTGGAGGAATAAATGAGAAAGGCGAAAGACTATTTAGCAAAGATACTGATATATTTGTCCTCCTTTATCACCGTAGGAGTACTATTAGCAATAATAGCTTATATATTTATTAATGGAATTGGACTGATTAATTGGTCGTTCTTTACTAATGAATACAATGATAAAACTTATTACTTACAGTTTGAAGCAAATAAACTCCAACTAAGTGATAATTCTTATAAAGATAATATTCCTTATACTAGAAATGTAATAAATAATGACAGTGAACCTTTATACATAGAAGAACTTGGTGGAGCTATTATTGAGTCTAAAAAAGGCTCAGATATAGAATTTATAATTTCATACGTAGAAAAAAGTTCTAGTATGCTTGAAGCTAAAGATCGCAGAGGTGAAATAGTAGGTATAAAAGAAGGTTATATAATCAGAAGTATTAATGGAGAAAACATTGAGGATAAAAATTTAGAAGAAATTAGTAATATAGTGGGAGATATACAAGGTAATATAGAGTTGAAAGTAACTAACCCTGGAAATGGGGTTTTTACAAATATTATTACTACATTGTACATGATACTCTTATCTTTATCTATAGCTACCCCTATAGGTATTTTAGCAGCCATATACCTAGTAGAATACGCAAGGCCAGGTAAGCTTGTAAGCACAATAAGATTTGCTACAGAAAGTTTAGCTGGAATTCCATCTATAATTTATGGACTTTTCGGTATGGCATTCTTTGTAGTATTTTTAAAATTTAGTCTCTCACTACTAGCAGGAGCATTGACAATTAGTATAATACTATTACCGGTAATTATAAGAAGTACGGAAGAAGCTTTAAAAGCAGTACCAGATTCTTATAGAGAAGCTTCTTATGGGCTTGGAGCTACAAAGTTGCAAACTATATCAAAAATTATTATACCAAGCGCTATGCCAGGTATTTTAGTAGCTGTTATTCTTAGTATTGGTAGAATAATTGGAGAATCTGCAGCCCTACTGTTAACTGCTGGTACAGTTTCAAAAATACCAGAGAACCTTTTTTCTTCTGGTGGGACATTAACTGTCCAGGCATATTATGTGGCTAAGGAAGAGGCGAATATTGAGATGGCATGTGCCATAGGAATTGTAGTAATTTTACTTATAATTATACTTAATTTAATAGCAAAACTAATATCTAAAATTTTCAATAAAGCAAATTATTAGAAAGGAGTAACTAAATGGTAGATAACAATAAATTTTATATAAAAGACTTAAATCTATACTATGACACATTAAGAGCATTAAAAGACGTCAATTTACAAATTAAATCTAATAAGGTTACTGCATTTATTGGTCCTTCTGGTTGTGGAAAATCAACATTAATTAGATGCTTAAATAGAATGAATGACTTAATTGAAGGTGTTAAAATCAATGGCTTAGTAGCTATAGATAATACGGATATATATGGAGACATCGATGTTATTACATTGAGGACTAAAGTTGGTATGGTTTTTCAGAAACCAAATCCTTTTCCTATGAGTTGCTACGATAATATTGCTTATGGCCCTAGATGTCAGGGGGTTAAAAGTAAAACAGATATAGATGCTATTGTTGAGAAGAGTTTAAAACAAGCTGCTCTATGGGATGAGGTAAAAGACAGGCTAAATAAATCTGCATTAGGTTTATCAGGAGGTCAACAGCAAAGACTTTGTATTGCACGTGCAATTGCTATGGAGCCAGAGGTGATATTGATGGATGAACCTACCTCTGCGTTAGATCCTATTGCGACTGCAAAAATAGAAGAATTAATAGAGAATTTAAAGAAGTCATATACTATTGTAATAGTAACTCATTCTATGCAACAAGCAGCTAGAATATCTGATAATACAGCTTTTTTCTTATCAGGTGAAATAATTGAAAGTGACACAACGTCGAATATATTTACAAATCCTATTAATAAAAAAACAGAAGATTATATTACAGGAAGGTTCGGTTGATGAAATAAAAAAACAAATGGAGGTGTTTATATGGTTCATAGAAAAGGCTTTGATAGTGAATTGGATATGTTACATAAGGAAATTTTGGTTATGAGTTCAATAGTAGAACAAATGTTGAGAGATTCAATAATTGCTTTAAAAGATAAAAATATTGATCTTGCAATTAATGTTATACAAAGAGATGATTTAATAGATAAAAAAGAAATAGATATTCAAGAATTATGTGTCTTGATCATTGCTACACAGCAACCTGTAGCGAAAGATTTAAGGATTGTAACTTCAGCATTTAAAATTATTTCTAACTTGGAAAGAATAGCAGACCATGCAGTAAACATTTCAGAAATAACTATAAAGTTAAGAGATCAGAAATATTTCAAAAGCTTAATAGATATACCTAAATTATCTGATATGTCTATTGAACTTATAAAGTTGAGCATTGATGCTTATGTAAATCTCGATATATCCAATATGGATGAAATTATTCAGAAAGAAAATGCAATTGATAATCTTTTTAGATACCTTTATAGAGAGTTAGTATCTATTATGATTAAAGACCCACAAGTAATCGAACAAGCTTCGAGTTTTATATTTGTTTCAAGCTATTTAGAACGAGTTGCAGATCATGGAATCAATATATTTGAGTCAATTAACTATATTGTAACAGGTAATTATCTTGACTTATAAGTATAAAGTAAATTCTAATGGAAAGCCTAAAGATTATTGAAAAATATCTTTAGGCTTTTGGTGATGATATGGAAAATACTAATTTACTAATATTCACATCTATAATAATGGGCACTTTTGCAAGAATTTTTATGATACGAATTGATTATCGACAATATCCTAGCTATCCACAGTCCTTTGTTTCACATTTAATATTGGGATTTGTTGCAGCGTGCCTAGGTTCTGTTGTAATACCTGCATTTGTCTCACAGGATTATAGTGCTGTTACTTTTTTAGCCTTGGCAACTTCTCAATTTAAGGATATAAGAAATATGGAAAGGCAAAGTTTAGAAAATTTAGAAGATACAGAACTAGTAATGAGAGGAATGGCTTATATTGAAGATATTTCTAAGAGGTTTGAGGCTAGAAATTACGTAGCATTCATAACAGCTCTATTTGTATGCGGTATATCTATAGTAATTTCAAATTTTTTTACGCTCTATTTACAAATTGCTCTAAGTGTAGTTGGCGGATTTTGTATAATATTATTTCTAAATAAACTAATGAAAGCTGATACAATAATCGATATAGCAGAAGTAAAAGAAGCGACAATAAATTTCAAAGGTCCACTTATGTGTGTCGATGATGTAGTAATTATGAATATTGGTCACAATGTATCGAAAGAAATTCTCATAGAAAAAGCTGTTGCTATTATGTTGTACCCTAATGACGTTAATTCAGTAGCAACCTTAGCAAATATAGGTCAAAGACAGGCAATATTACACAATCTAGCTACGCAATTAGGAATACGTAAAGATGTAGATGAACCGGATTTCACACCTTTAGCTAGAAGAGAGCCAGAAACTGGAAATATAGCAATTGTAGTTTTAGCAATGAATAATAATATAGATGATATGATAAGTGCAACTAAAAAAGTTCCCGTTCTTGAGAGCTCAAGAAGAAAACCTAAGAAAACGTCTTAAGTGTATTAAAGTAAGATAGGAAAAGTCTAAATATAATGATAAATATAAATGAAAGAGGGATATACGATGCCAAGCAGTGATATTATCGTAGCTGTAATTACTACCAATAAAAAGAAAATTCTATTTAGTGGTCCACCGGTTTTTTATGCAAAAACAAGAGAAGAAATGGAAAAGACTGCACTATTATTATCAAAAACCACAATGGCGATGATTCACGATTTAGAAAATGAATGTCTAGTTATAGTAAAACATTAGATATTATCTAATCAAGCAATCTAGCTATTTATAGTGATTTTGATTCAGGTAGATTGTCGCTAGTAAATGGAGCTATTTGCTAATATCTCTTGCCTTTATTCTCTGCTAATGATACTATACATAAAGATTAAGTTAAAGGGTGGACAAATGAAATACGATATAATTATAGAAGAAATAGAGGAAAATAGTATTGCTGAAGAGTTAGGGATTGAACCGGGAGATATCCTGCTAAGTGTAAACGATAAGAAGCCTAAAGATATACTAGAATACAGGTATTTGACGGATGAAGAGTTTCTAATCATAGAAATACAAAAAAAGAACGGGCAAATATGGCAACTAGATATTGAGAAGGATTACGACGAAAATATTGGAATTGTATTTGTAGAAGAGATTATTGATAAACCTAAAAGTTGTCATAATAACTGTGTATTTTGTTTTATAAATCAATTACCTAAAGGAATGAGAGAAAGTCTTTATTTTAAAGACGATGATACTAGACTTTCTTTTTTGCATGGTAACTACGTTACACTAACTAATTTATCGGAAGATGATATAAATAGAATAATAGAGTATAGGATACAGCCTATCAATATTTCTGTACACACTACAAACCCAGAGCTTAGAATATCGATGTTAAATAATAAAAAGGCTTCGAATATAAACATCCTATTAAAGAGATTTCAAGTCAATAAAATTTCAATGAATATTCAGATTGTTTTAGTTCCAGATTATAATGATAGGAAAGAGTTAGATAGAACTTTAAATGATTTAACGAAGCTATATCCTTATGTAAACTCAATTTCTGTTGTGCCTGTAGGGTTGACAAAACACCGTGATAATTTGATTGAGATTAGAAGTTTTACCAAAGAGGAATGTTTCGAGTTAGTGGCACAAATTGAAAATATACAAAATGAAATGATAAAGAAGTATAGTAGACATGTTGTTTATCCCAGTGATGAATTTTTTATAAAGGGTAAGAAGGAGATTCCTATTAGTTCATATTATGAGGAATTCTCACAACTAGAAAATGGAGTAGGAATGGTATCATTATTTTTGCAACAATGCTATGATACTTTAAATAATCATTACATTAATACTAAGCCTAAAAAAATAACTATTGTAACTGGAGATTTAGTATTTAATTATATAAATAAAGTAACTACAATAGTGATGAAAAAATATCCTGAAATAGATATTAAAATTATTAAAATATTTAATAATTTTTTTGGAAACGAGATTACTGTTGCTGGACTTATCACCGCTACTGATATTATTGATCAAATAAAAGATTACTCATTAGTGGGAGAAGTTTTGTTTCCAAACAGTATGCTTCGCCATGAACAAGACATGTTTTTAGATAATATAAGCGTAGAGCAAGTATCAGAGATATTAAATCTTAATATGATTCCTATGGAAATAGATGGGAAAAAATTTATTGAGAAATTATTATACTAAGGAGGATTTTACATGCAAAAGCCAGTAGTTGCAGTGGTAGGAAGGCCTAATGTGGGTAAATCTACCCTTTTTAATAAAATTGCGGGATCAAGAATATCAATAGTAGAAGATACACCTGGAGTAACAAGAGATAGAATCTTTGCAGACTGTGAATGGTTAGGACATAAATTTTCATTAATAGATACAGGGGGAATTGAACCTTTTTCTAAAGATATTATTTTGTCACAAATGAGACGACAAGCTCAGCTAGCAATCGACACAGCCGATGTTATACTATTATTAGTGGATGGTAGGGTTGGAATGACGCCAGCTGATTTAGAAGTTTCAAATATGATAAGAAAAACAAAAACGCCAGTCTTGTTAGTCGTAAATAAAATCGAAACAAAATCTTTAGAAAAAGATATATTTGAATTTTACAATTTAGGTCTAGGTGATCCAATAGCTATTTCCGCTGAGCAAGCATTAGGATTAGGCGATTTGCTAGATGAAGTTATTAAATCCTTTGAAAAATCCGAGATAGATTTTGAAGAAGATGATAGACTGAAAATTGCAGTTTTAGGAAAACCTAATGTGGGTAAATCAACTCTTGTCAATCGACTCTTAGGTGAAGAGAGAGTTATCGTAAGTAATATTCCTGGAACTACTAGAGATGCAATTGACTCAGTTTTTAAGTATTATGGTGAAGAATATGTTCTAATTGATACAGCAGGACTTAGGAAAAAAAATAAAATATACGATGATATAGAAAAATATAGCATAGTTCGAGCAGTTGCAGCTGTAGAGAGAGCAGATGTATGTTTGCTTTTAATTGATGCAGAAACTGGCATAACTGAGCAAGATGCAAAAATTGCTGGTATTGCACACAACAGAGGGAAAGCAGCGATTATCGTAGTAAATAAATGGGATACAATAGATAAAGATAATACAACTATTAAATCATTTGAAAAAGATATTCGTTCAAAACTATCCTTTATGAGTTATGCACCTATACTATATATATCTGCTCTGGATGGACAAAGAGTAAATAAAGTAATGGAAACTGTATTACAAGTTAGTAATGAACATGCAAAGAGAATAACTACAGGCCTATTAAATGATATTATAAGCGAGGCTATACTACTCAATCAACCTCCTTCAGATAAAGGTAGAAGGCTAAAAATTTACTATGCAACTCAAGCAACTATTAGACCACCAACATTTATTTTATTTGTAAATACTAAGGATATATTACATTTCTCGTATGTTAGATATCTAGAAAATCAGATTCGAAACTCATTTGGTTTTGTTGGAACACCTATTAAGTTTCTAATTCGAGAAAAATCAGATAAGGATGGGAAGTGATTATTTGAAAATTGCAGTTATAGGGGCCGGAAGTTGGGGAACAGCAATAGCAAGCCTACTAGGTGGAAAAGGTCACAATGTACATTTATGGCATAGAAGAGAAGAAATCATAAACAATATAAAGTTAGAAAAGGAAAATAAAAAGTATCTTCCAGGTATTAATTTGGGTGATAGTATTTATCCAAGCTCAGATTTAGAATTAGTTGTTAAGGATTCACAAATCATTGTATTGGCAGTAGCATCACAAGGAGTACGAGATATATGTACAAGTCTAGAACCTTATGTAAATAGTGATCAACAAATAATAAATCTTGCAAAAGGTTTAGAGGACAAGACTTATCTTAGATTGTCTCAAGTAATAAATGAAATATTGCCTTACAATGAAGTATACGTATTGTCAGGACCAAGTCATGCTGAAGAAGTTGCTAAACATATTCCTACAACTGTTGTAATATCGGGTGAACGTAAGGACAAATGCGAGTTTTTACAAGATGTATTCACTACTGATAGTTTTAGAGTATATACAAATCCAGATATTGTGGGAGTAGAACTTGGAGGAGCGCTAAAAAATATTATTGCACTTGGTGCTGGTATGTCAGATGGTCTTGGATATGGGGATAATAGTAAAGCAGCTCTAATGACTAGAGGGATTGTGGAGATTAGTAGACTGGGAAAAGTGCTAGGCGCAAAGAGCGAAACCTTTGCAGGATTAACAGGTATAGGTGATTTAATAGTAACTTGTACGAGTGTACATAGCAGAAATCGGAGAGCAGGCATACTACTTGGACAAGGTATGGATTTGGAAAATGTATTAAATGATATTGGAATGGTTATAGAGGGTATAAAAGCAACAAAAATTGCTTACGAAATTTCTAATCTTTATAATTGTGATATGCCAATAACATCTGCAATATACAAAGTACTCTATGAAAATGCTAATGTAAAAGACGTTGTACATCGAATGATGAATAGAAAAAACAAACATGAAATTGAAGAAATTAATAGCTTGTTTTATCATGGATGGAATTAGCTTTGAAGTATCTAGTATCTATATTAGAATTTGAAAATTAATAATGCAAATAAGGCGCTGTCCACTTAGGAATGGCGCCTTATTTGTTGTAACATTAGAAAGTGACGCCGGCATCAGAAAACCAAAACCTAAGATTTTCTGATGAAGTTCCACGATTATAAATAAGAACTATATTAGTAGTTTGTACCAAACATTCATACTTTCTATTCCTCCAGATATATTGGTATTGTTTTTTAGCGTGCCTGAAAAATTGTATCCATGCTTTGAGAAAGTAATATTCATAGCATATGAAAGGGATCTGGCTATAGTATAGGCTGTTATAATTCCTCTTTTTTTCATTGTGGACTCCATTTTTTCTAACAAATATGAACTAAATCCCATTCCTCTATATTTGGGTAATGTACCAAAATCGGTCATCTCAACATTGTGCATCTGTTCATCCATTTCACTTGATGATACAGATACTAGTTGAGTATCTTTCCATATAGTAAAATAAATAACATTGTACTTCATTGTATCAACAATATATTGCTCATCGTGTATTGGAAAAGGATATGTTTTAAATATTATTCTATAGAGGTTAGATATTTCCTTAGAATCATTTAGATTTGCAATTCTATAGTGAAACCCTTTAGGTAATGCATTTGGAATAGGAGATACATCTTTGCGCTTAGAAGCAGTATCTAATACATTAGTAATATGGATTTCGTCGATTACTTCTCGATCTTTATGAAAGTATTTAGCAAAAAAATAGCCATCTTCTACTCCACGATATAAATGTGGAATTTTAGCTTCCATTGCATATTTCTTTTCTATGAAAAGAGACTTTGAAGAAGAAGGTGTCTTGGCAACTATTTTAGTGTAGTTATTTTTAATCGCTAATTTATCTAAATATTCAAGTGTATCTAAAGAATTATCAAATTTAATTATATATATCCTATTATTATCTTTATCGTGTTGTATTACTGAGTTACCAATATTAGTTATAGATCCGTTCATTGTTAATTCACTCCTTCAAGAATAGCGTCGTTTTATTCAAGTATAATAGCAAAGTTTTGGCCTTAGCAAGCTAGTCGAACTTTCCTATCATATAACGAACAGAGACACACTCTATGTGTGTCTCTATTTTATCCCATAGAAAATTTATATGCCTTTTTACCTCAACTTAGTTCTGGTGAAAATGATATAGTTTTATCGTAATCAGAAAGCAATCTTTCTATACCTACAGCTTTTCTTTTATGAATATTGGGGGAACTTAAGGTTAAATTGCACTCATCACATTTTAAATCACATGAATTTGACGAATAAGTGTCAGATTCATTATAAGTAGTTATAACACCTTCATAATTTCTTAACACAACTTTGTTATGAGACCAAGAAACGATATAATTAGGCATAACAGGAATCTTACCTCCACCACCTGGTGCATCAACTACATAAGTTGGTACAGCAAAACCACTAGTATGACCACGAAGAGATTCCATAATCTCAATTCCTTTACCTATTGTAGTTCTAAAATGAGATAATCCATTTGACATATCACATTGATATATATAATAGGGCCTTACTCTATTTTGTACTAATTTTCGCACTAAATTTTTCATTATATATGAACAGTCGTTAACTCCAGCTAATAAAACAGATTGATTTCCAAGTGGGATACCACAATCAGCTAACTTTTTTAATGCCTCTTTAGATGACTCTGTAATCTCATTTGGATGGTTAAAGTGTGTGTTTAACCATAAGGGGTTATGTTTTTTTAGTATATTAACTAATTTATCTGTAATACGAAAGGGCAATACAACAGGAACTCGTGTTCCAATCCTTATAACTTCAACGTGAGGTATTTTTTTGACTTCTGTAAGTATCCAATCTAGAAATTCATCTGATAATAAAAGCGGATCTCCTCCTGAAAGTAATACATCTCTAATTTTGGAGTGATTTCTTATATATTCTAGAGCTCCTGATAAAGCTTGTTTATTTTGATTATAATCATTGTCTCCAACTTTTCGCTTTCTAGTACAGTGTCTACAATACATTGCACAAGTATTACTTACATGTAGTAATACACGGTCAGGATAACGATGTGTAAGTCCAGGTACAGGACTATCTATATCCTCTGATAATGGGTCTTGCATATCATATTCATTTATTATTAATTCATCTTTACTAGGAACAGATTGTCTAAATATAGGATCGCTTTCTAAATTTTCCTTATCTATTAATGATAGATAGTATGGTGTAATTGCCATAGGGAATATAGCCATTGTTGAATTTATCTTGTCTTTTGTTTCCTTATCCATTTTAATTCCAAGAAAAGTTTCTAATCCTTGAACATCGCGTATGGAATTTTTAATTTGCCATCTCCAATCAGTCCAGTTTTTATAGATGCTTTTTAATTCAATATCCTCATCATTGGAAATATTAATTGCTTCAATCATTTTCGTCTCCTTTTTTTGTTTTTAAGTAACAACTTGATTATACTACATAAGTTGTTACTTGTAAAATATTATCTAATTTTAACTCTCTTATTTAGCAATGAATAAAAATTCCTACTCAATAAAGTTTCACTTTATTTAATGTATTACACGATTAAATAAAAAAAAAATTATTTCTTGCATATATAAAGTCTCCTTGAATAAGTATTATTATGGACAATGAATCGAGGAGGTTTTTGGATGAATTTTAATGTATATGAAGATATAGCACAGAGGACTAATGGTGATATTTATTTGGGAGTTGTTGGACCAGTAAGAACTGGAAAATCCACCTTTATTAAAAAGTTTATGGAAAAGTTAGTTATTCCTAATATGGAACATGAATTTCAAGCTTTACGAGCAAAAGATGAGTTGCCACAGAGTGGTTCTGGCAGAACAATAATGACTACAGAACCTAAATTTGTTCCCAATGAAGCAATCAACGTAAGCTTAGATGACAAAAGTAGCATGAAAGTTAGATTAATTGACTGTGTGGGATATCTTATTGACGATGTAATTGGATCAGTTGAAGATGGAGCTCCACGTATGATTATGACGCCTTGGAGCGATACTCCTGTAACATTTGCTAAAGCGGCAGAAACAGGGACACAGAAAGTAATTCAAGATCACTCAACTATTGGTATACTAGTAACAACTGATGGTTCTATTGTAGATATACCTAGAGAAAAATATTTAGAAGCTGAGGAGCGAGTAGTAAAGGAGCTAAAAGAGATTAATAAACCTTTTGTAATTATATTAAATACTAGATATCCAAATAGTGAAGAAATATCTGTACTTAAAGATCAATTAGCTGAAAAATACGATACAACTGTAATTCCTGTCGATATAGCTAATATTGAAGTAAAGGATATTACTAATATATTACAAGAAGTCTTATACGAATTCCCAATTAAAGAAATTAAATTTAATGTACCTATTTGGTTAAAGGGAATAGATGACAGTGAAGTTGTTAAACAAAATATGATGGAACTGATACAACAAAAAATAAGTAGTTCTGTAAAAATAAGAGATATTTTAAGAGAAGTAGAGGTTGACTTTACTAATATTTCAGTAAAACCAGGAAAAATTAATTTAGGTAAAGGTGAGATTAATTTTGACTTTAATGTGGATGACAAAACATTTTATAGTTCTCTAAACTTAAACACATCAGAACAGCTAAATAATAAATTAGATTTGATGAACTATATAAAAGAAATATCAGAGATAAATGCTGAGTACACAAAAATAAAAAGTGCCCTAGATAGCGCAAAAAATAGAGGATATGGAATTGTATTACCAGAATCAAGTGAATTGAAATTAGAAAGTCCTGAAATATCTGGTCATGGAAATAGATATGGAATGAGATTAAAAGCTAGTGCTCCTTCTATTCACTTAATAAGCGCTCACGTTGATACTGAAGTAACACCTTTCATAGGATCTCAGAGTGAGTGTGAGAGAATTATGAGTGAGATGATGGAACAATTTGAAGAAGACCCAGAAAAAATGTGGCAAATGGAAATCTTCGGAAAGAACCTAAACGAATTAGTTATGACTAATCTAAATAGCAAAATAGCAAGAATGTCAGAGGATAACCAAGATAAGATAAAAGCAACTCTTTCAAAAGTACTCAACGAAAATGGAAGAGGAATAGTGTTTATAATTATTTAACAAACTGATTAATAAAGCTCTAGCGAGAGTTATCGCAAGAGCTTTTATTTTACAGATAAATTAACAAGATTGAATATATTATATTTATAGATTAAGATTGTGCTTGATAAATATTAGAGGTATTATTATAATATATATTATGTATATCTGGGTGTAGCGCAGTTTGGTAGCGCGCGTGAATGGGGTTCACGAGGCCGGAGGTTCAAATCCTCTCACTCAGACCATTTTTATACGAAATTATTAGACAAGCTCTTCTTATGCTAAAGGAATAGGTGATCTGAAATGGCGAAAAAAAAGAAAAGAGCAAATAATAATATATTGTTTTACATTGCTATAGCAACTGTGCTTATACTCATATGGGCCAATTATAATAGTAAAAAAGTTCAAATTTTATCAATAGAAGAATATAGCGAGACTTACGAAACAGAAGCTATAATTATTAAAAACGAAGAAATAAAAAACTTAAACAATCAAGTAGATTTCACGGTAAAAGAAGGTCAAAGAGTATCTATAAACAAAGTATTATCTGACTCTAAGAATATTACTTTTACTGAATACTATAATAGAGAAATCGATATAATAAACTGGATTTTAGACAATGAAGCGTATACAGATAAGAACTTATTTGATAGAGATATTTCTATGATAGATGAACAAATTGAAGATATTGAAAAAGATATTTCATGGGCTGAAAATTTTAATGATTCCGATAAGATACAAAATTTAGAGCAAAAAAAAGATGAATTATTAAAGCAGAAATCTTATATAATTAATTCGTTTCAGTATATAGGCCTTAATAAAGACACATTAATTGAGTTGAAAGAAAAATATAGTGGAGTAAAAGACAGTACAGGTTCGAGTTTCACTCTCAATAAACTAAATTTTAATTTCCCTGGATTTATCTATTTTAAATCCGATGGCTATGAGAACGTATTAAGTAAAAACATATTAGAATTCTTAACACCTGAGTACATACGAAATTTAGAGAATTATAATAAAAATAATAATGAAACCAGTCAAACTATAAAGATAGTTGACGATACATATGTATACTTGAGTATAGTATCATCGAAGGATTT
Source organism: Alkalibaculum sporogenes (assembly GCF_009362815.1). Classification (GTDB taxonomy): domain Bacteria; phylum Bacillota; class Clostridia; order Eubacteriales; family Alkalibacteraceae; genus Alkalibaculum_A; species Alkalibaculum_A sporogenes. The sequence continues at coordinate 20,162 of NZ_WHNX01000013.1, forward strand.
AGTACTTAACCAGGAAGAAAGAGTATTAGAAAGAAAAGAAGAAATAATGGAAACCTTAGAAATAGATAGTTTAAACGAATATTATGAATATCTGAATTCGCGCTTTGATGTACTAAAAAGGTTTCCGAGTATACAGTTTGAGTATGAAGATACTAAGAATAAAGGTTATATTATTGATATTCGCGAATATGGCGAAGAGAAGCTAATTATTTTACAATTAAAAGATAATATTAATCAAAAGTTTTTAGCTGAACGGCAGGCACAATTAAGTCTAATTACATATGCTCGTGATGGATATATTATACCTGAGAAGTCTTTAGTTAAAGTAGATGGAAAAGACAATATAGTGATCATGAGTAAAGGATATTTAAAAAAGTATGTAGAGGTAACAATATCCAACAAAAATAATGGAAATGTTTTTTTAGCTAATTCAGAGAATGAAAATATAACGAATGGAATGAGATTAATAGTTAATCCATAGGTGTAAACTATGAATATAGAAAAAAATCTAGATCAAATAATTGAAACAATTCCTAGTGATGTGAATCTAGTAGCTGTAACAAAAAACAGGACAGTTGAAGAGATTCAAAGAGTAGTTGATTATGGAATTATAGATCTTGGAGAAAATAGAGTTCAAGAATTAATAGAAAAATTTGATAAGGTTGTTGGGGATGTAAGATGGCATTTAATTGGACATCTACAGACTAATAAGGTTAAGTACATTATTGATAAAGTACATCTTATTCACTCTGTAGATAGCTTAAAGCTAGCAAAAGAGATCTCAAGTCAATCGAAGAAAAATAATATCTTCACTAAAATATTAATTCAGATAAATGTATCTAGAGAAGAAAGTAAATATGGCATTTATTTGCAAGATATAGAGTCATTTTTGTATGCTATTGACGAATTAGAGAATATTTCTGTCCAGGGCTTAATGACAATGGCACCCAATATTGAAAATATTGAAGAAATTCGTCATATTTTTAGGAAATTAAAAGAATTATATGATAAAATAAAGGATAAACAAAACTTATATAAAAATGTAGATATGAACTTCTTATCAATGGGTATGACTAATGATTATAGTACCGCTTTAGAAGAAGGATCTAATATAGTTAGAATAGGAAGAGGTATTTTTGTATAAAATAAAAGGAGGATATTTATGGCTAATAATTCATGGGGAAAAGTAAAAAATTTATTAGGTTTAGATATAGAAGATGAGTACGATGACGAAATGTTAGAAGAAGAAATCGAAGAAGAAGAAGAGGTAGAAGAGAAAAATCTTTTCAATAAAAAAAATAAGAAAGATAAAGGTATCGCTATGACTACTGCAACAACTTCCAAAAATTCAAAGGTTTTAGTAGTGGAGCCAGAATTTTTTAACGATGCTCCATCTATATGTGAAAATTTAAAAAATAATAAGACTGTTGTAGTAAATCTAGAAAATACAGACTATGAAGATGGAAGAAAAATTTTTGATTTTCTAAGTGGAGCAGTATTTGCTTTAGATGGGACTATTCAAAAAATAAGTGAAAATGTTTTTATTTTGGCACCTAATACTGTAGATGTGATTACTGACGACATAGTATCTAATACTACAAAAGACATACTAGATTGGGATTACGAAAAGTAGGAGTGTGTATATGTATCAAACTTTAATATCCGCAGGAAATGTTTTGTTTCAAATTATGAGTATGCTGTTATTAGCTAATGTAATATTTAGTTGGATTAAACCTAATAGGGAAAATCCCATAGTCAAGTTTATTTATAACGTAACTGAACCAATATTAGAACCATTTAGAAAGATAAAAATAGGAGGAGCACTTAACTTTTCAGCTTTTTTTGCAATATTATTTATTGAATATGTTCTAGCTCCTAGTTATAGATATCTAATTGGAATGTTGTTTTTATGAGTCATAATTATAATAAGAATACAATTTTTTTAAAAAAAATAAGCTATCGTGCTGAGAGATTAGATGATAGTTTAGTTTTTTTTGACTTTTACGATCCCTCACAACAAAATGATATTAAACGAGAGCTTAGTCTATATGAAGGATTAAGTTATGAATTTTTCGGAGGACATAATTTGTCCGAAAGAAAAATGTTATGCATTTTCTCTACAAATAAAAAACAATGTATTGAGTGGCCAATGTTAGTATGTAGTGCGTCAATAGATTTTAAAGTTGACCATCGTATGATTTTAGGCGCCATTATGCAATTAGGTATAAATAGAGAAACCCTTGGTGATATACTTATTCAAGATGATAAAGTGCAAATTGTAGCACGACAACATATTGCAAGTTATATATCTTATATATCTGTAAATTTACTAACGATAAAAGGTAGAGACACTCAATTTCTACTTGACGATATAACTGCTCTAAGTACTTACAAACAAAATTTTGAAATAATACAAGTAACTATTAATTCATTTAGAATAGATGCTATTATAAGTGCTGCTTATGGAATTTCAAGAGATACTGCCACTGATATTATAAAAAAACGTGGTGTAAAAATAAACCATGAGGAGAAAATAAAATCATCTCTAAATGCTCAAATAGGTGATTTGTTTTCAGTAAGAGGAAAAGGTAGATTTGTTTTAGATGAATTTAATGGATTAACGAAAAAAAATAAAAATAAAGTTACAATAAAAAAATACATGTGAGGTAAGTATAAAATGGAAATATATAATTTTATTATCAAAGAGCAGGATTTAAAAAAGCGTTTGGATCAGTTTTTAAGTGAAGTTATCCCAGACTTATCTAGAACATATATAAAGAAATTAATTGAAGATGACAATGTTACCGTTAATTTAGATAAAAGCAAAGTAAGTTATAAGCTTCAAGAAGGTGATGAGGTGCAAATTGGAGTACCAACTCCTGAAAAAATAAATGTAGAACCTCAAGATATTAATTTAGATATTGTATATGAAGATGAACATCTTGTAGTAGTAAATAAAGTACAAGGGATGGTTGTTCACCCTGCACCAGGTAATTATAGTGATACCTTGGTAAATGCATTATTATTTCATATAAAAGATCTATCAGATATTAACGGAGTATACAGACCTGGCATAGTTCATCGTATAGATAAAGATACATCAGGTTTATTAGTTGTTGCTAAGAGTGATTTAGCTCATAAGTCATTGAGTATTCAATTAAAAGACCATACTATAAACAGAAAGTACATTGCATTAGTGGAAGGTACAATAGTAGAGGAAAATGGTACTATTGATGCCCCAATTGGTCGACATCAAAATAATAGAAAAAAGATGACTGTAACTGATAAAAATTCAAAAAATGCTATTACTCATTTTAAGGTTATACGTAGGTTTAATAAAAATACATTAATAGAAGCTAAATTAAAAACAGGTAGAACACATCAAATAAGAGTACACATGTCATTTATAGGTCATCCTGTGGTAGGAGATAATACCTATGGTTTAATAAAACAAAAGTTATATTCAAAAGGTCAGCTGCTTCACGCTTACTTACTTGGATTTGACCACCCATCAACTGGAGAATATATGGAGTTTTCATCAGAAGTGCCTAAATATTTTCAAGCAGTGCTAGATGAATTATCTTAATATTTAAAGTATGATTTTTAAAGCTTTTAGTATTGTCTAAAAGCTTTAAAAAGACTATTAATATTTAATCAAATCTAGTGATAAAATTTCTTCTTCATTAGGAGTTACATAGACTGTTTTTTGATCAGTATAAATGACCATACCTGTTTTTAAGCCTTTGGGTTTCTTAACGTATTTTACAGCTGTGAAATCAACAGGAATATTACTAGAATTCCTTAATTTGCTATAGTATGCAGCTAGTAGTGCTGCAGTATAAACTAACTTTTCATCTACCTTGTCATAGTCTTTTTTAATTATCACATGAGAACCTGGAGCATCTTTTACATGCAGCCATAGATCAGTTTTAGATGCAAATTTCATGGTTAGATACTCATTTTGTTTATTGTTTTTTCCAACATATATTTCAACATTATTAAAAACATATTTTAAAGGTTGAGATAGTACATCTTCTTTCTTTTTCTTTTTATTTTTACTTCCTTGAGGTTTTAAGTACCCATTTTCTATTAATTCTTCTTTAATTTCATTAAATTCATTTATTTCACTACATTTATTAACATTATCAATTTGACTTTCTAAATAGTAAATTTCATCCTCGGTTATGGCGATCTGTTCTTCTAGATATTCTTTGGCTCTTTTTCCTTTGTTGTACTTCTTGAAGTATTTCTGCGCATTTTGTGAAGGTGACAATTGAATTGAGAGGGGGATTTCAATATCAACTCCAGTGTAATAGTCTAATAATACTGTAGATTGCTGCCCTTGTTTAAGTAAATAAATATTACTAGTAATAAGCTCTCCATATTTTCTGTAAATTTCAGAGTCATGTGCTTTTTGCAATTCGTCTAATTGCTTAGACTTTTTATTGTAGTTTCTATCCAATTTGTTATTTAACATTTGCATTATGCTAGATGCTCTATTCTTTATTCGAGATAGATTATCTTTCAAATAATAATATTCTTCAAGCAATATAGAAATTGATTCATAATTTTGGATATCATATAGTTCGTAATAAGTAAAAGCTATAGCAGAAAAATCATAAATCTTGCTTTTATTGTGGTTTGTATACATAATAGGTTTCATATGATGTGTTAAATTATTAAAAAGAGCTGTAAAGGTTTCAAATAATTTTAGTTTATTTTCTTCACTTAAACTACCGACTAATGTATCACTACTTATTTTAGCACGATGACATATCTCATGTGCTAGAGGGGGGCTAACTCCTATAAAAGAGTCCATTACAAATTTGTGAGTAGCCTTATTTTGTTTGTACAAATCAATAATTGATATAAAAGATTCAAGGTCCATTTCTCTTGGATCTCTTTTAGATTGAGGTGGATTGACATATTGTTTTCCTGGCAATACTTCTCTATAGCTACTAATATTTGTTCCAACTCTTTTAATACTATCTATAATTGTATTTTCAGGCTCGTTAATTAGTATGATATTGCTATGCCTTCCCATAATCTCAACTATTAGTTTTTTAGTTACATTATCACCTAACTCATTTTTCGAATTTAATGTTATTTCTATTATTCTATCTAAACTAACTTGACTAATATCTAGAATAACAGCATTTTGAAGATTTTTTCTAAGTAACATACAAAACATTGGTGGAGCTAAAGGGTTGTTTTTTGTTTTGTTAGTTAAGTAGACACGAGGATTGTTATTATTAGCTGATAATAGTAAACTATACTTGTTTCCTTTGTTGCTAATATTTAATATTATCTCATCTGATTCTGGTTGATAAATTTTGTTGATTTTACCTTGTATTAATTTGTTTTTAATTTCTTCCACTACACAAAATGTAGTTATTCCATCATATGGCATATTATTTCATCCTTTTTATTTCAGTCGTAAATTATTCATTTAATAGATTAAGCAAAATTTCAATCACTTTGCCCAGTTTTAATTCTCACTTAGCAATCATTATATCATAAATTACACGTTAATATTATGATCCATGGTTTGAGATTTTAAATCAACTTATTTAAGAATTACTAAGATTTATAGTGTAATAATGTAACACTTTATTTTGCTTGGATTTTAACATAAAAGATTTTATTAAGTATTTAACTAAAATATAGTTTGTACTTTGTTCATTGTGTTATAATATATTAATATTCAAAACTTGAGATGAGGTAAATTGTTAATTGATTTTATCTTATGAAAGAATTGTTATAGCTAATTAACTGATTTGGCAAAGGGTGTTGTTATGAATTTTTGTAAAATGCATGGTTTAGGAAATGATTTTATTGTAATAGAAAATTTACAAGGCAACTTATCATTAGATAAATTCCAAATTGTTTCTATTTGCGATAGAAGATATGGCATAGGGGCAGATGGTGTTATGATTGTAAATTCATCTGAGACTTGTGACATTAAAATGTCTTTTTTTAATTCAGATGGCAGTGAAGTGGAAATGTGTGGTAATGGAATACGATGTTTTGCTAAGTATGTATATGACAAAGATATTGTTAAAAAAAATCCAATAGATATTGAAACTTTAGCTGGTATAAAAACTACATTCCTAGAAATTCAAAATAGTAAAGTTATTAAAGTACAAGTGGATATGGGAACACCAATTTTCGAATCACAAAAGATACCTATTGATAATAGCAAAGAAAGAGCTATAGATGAAAAAGTTGAATTTAATGATCATTTAATTGATTTTTCTGCAATATCCATGGGTAATCCACACGTGGTGATTTTTGTAGATGATTTAGACAACTACCCTATAAAGAAAATAGGTCCATTCATTGAAAATCATTCTCTTTTCCCTAAAAAGACAAATGTGAATTTTGTACAAATAATTGATAATGAAAATATAAGAGTTGTAACTTGGGAGAGAGGAGCAGGTCTAACTTTAGCATGTGGAACTGGCACTTGCGCTAGTGTGGCAATTGCAAACTATAAAGGATTTGTAAAGAAAAAAGTAAATGCTTCATTACCTGGTGGAAATTTATTAATAGAAATAAAAGATACAATCTATATGACAGGAGAAGCTGTCACAGTGTTTGAAGGTATTATAGAATAATATTGTTAAACAACGTATTTATCTACTAGGGTGATAATTATTATAAAATACTAGTACATGGAGGTGACATGTTTGAAAAGTATGACTGGTTTTGGTAGAGGAGAATATAAAGATGATCAATATGAAATAATAGTAGAGATAAAAAGTATTAATCATCGGTATAAAGATTTTTTTATCAAAATTCCTAGACAAATTTCCATGATGGAGGAAAATATTCGTAGATATGTAAGTGAACATATTTCTAGAGGTCGTGTGGAAGTCAATATTAAATTAAATAAAAGTAATGTTAGTGATAAATCATTGTACCTTAATAATAACCTAGCTCAAGAATATATAGAGTGCCTTAATGCAATTAAAAACAATTTCAACGAGGTTACAGGAGATATATCTTTGTCGCTTATTTCAAGATTTCCAGATATAATAACTACTGTAGAAGATGAAGTCGATTTAGAGTACTTATGGAAAAAAATCAAACCTGGTTTACAAGATGCTGTAGCAAACACATTGAAAAGTCGAGAAAGTGAAGGGGATATTCTTAAAACAGATTTTGAAAAAAGATTGCAATATATTACCGGATATCTTGATATCATTATAAAAGAAGCGCCTAATGTTACTATTGAGTATAAAAAACGTTTAGAGATTAAAATGCGAGAGTATACCCAAGCAGTTGAACTTGATGAGGTACGTCTATTGAATGAAGTTGCAATTTTTTCCGACAAAGTAAGTGTGGACGAAGAAATTACAAGATTAAAAAGTCATATAGAGCGATTTTATACAATTATGTCTGAAAAAGAACCAGTGGGAAGAAAAATAGATTTTTTAATTCAAGAAATGAATCGAGAAATTAATACCATTGGGTCTAAATCCAATAGTATTGATATATCTAACTCTGTAGTAGATATGAAAAGTGAACTTGAAAAAATGAGAGAGCAAATACAAAATATTGAATAATGAGGGAAATAATAGTGACTAAATTCTACCAAAAAGAGAAAGGTTTGCTGATAGTAATTTCAGGGCCTTCAGGAGCAGGAAAAGGGACAGTCTGTAAAGAACTGTTAAATAATTACGATAACTTATTAGTTTCTATTTCAGCTACAACTAGAGATCCTCGGCCAGGCGAAGTAGATGGGGAAAACTATTATTTCATTAATAAAGAAAACTTTTTAGATATGATAGGCAATAACCAATTTTTAGAGTATGCTAAAGTATATGATAATTATTATGGTACGCCATCTAAACAAGTTTTAGATTTGATGGATCAGGGAACTGACGTTATTTTAGAGATAGACATACAAGGTGCATCACAAGTAAGAGCAAATTATCCAGAGGGAATTTATATTTTTGTTGTTCCTCCTTCAATTAATGAATTGAAAAAGAGAATCACTGAAAGGGGTACAGAAAATAAAACTCAAATGGATAAAAGATTAGATTGTGCATATGATGAAATTAGAAATGCGAATAAATACAGTTATATTGTAATCAATGATAAAGTAGATATAGCCGCAAAACAAATTGCAGCTATTATAACCGCAGAAAAATGTCGATCAGTACGATTAGAAAGTAAAATAGAAGAAATTATCGGGAGGTAATACAATGAGATACCCAGCAATTAATAAATTATTAGAGAAAGTGGATAATAAGTACTCTCTTATCCTAGTAACTGCAAAACGAGCACGTCAATTAATAGATGGTGCCCCAACAGATATTGTATTAGATAATAAGAATCCAGTTTCAATAGCCACTGAAGAAATTATTCAAGATAAGATAAAGTATGAGTATAAGTAAAAAAAAAATTGCAACAGCATTATGCTATTGCAATTTTTTTAAAGAGTAGTAGTGAGTATCTGTAAATAGACAACTTGGCTATCCGCATAATCACAAGAAACAGGCAAAGCATGTTTCTTATAGTAAAAATACTTTATAAGGAATGAATTGATGAAAATTGCAGCAGTTTTTATAAATCAATTAAATAGTAACATGGATCATTCCTTTGACTATTTTATTCCTTCTCATTTAGACTATATAGATATAGGTGTTAGAATTGTTGTGCCTTTTGGTATTAAAAATAAATCTATAGATGGTTTAGTAGTAGAAATAAAAGAGAAGAGTGAATTTAAAGGATTAAAGACAATTGAGGGTGTAATTTGCAACTATCCAAAACTAAGCATGTGGCAAGTTGAAATGTGTTTTTGGATGCAAAAAAATTATCACTGTTATTTTATGGAGGCTGTAAGTTGCTATATTCCAAGTAATATGAAATACAAGAAAGTTAAAATAGATAATAAAATAGAGTATCTCTTAAATAATTCAGAGCAAAAGATAAAATATTATAAACTTTCTGGCAAGTATTCATTAAAGGAAGATTATTTAAATACAACTAGGCCAAATGCTTTAATGCAGAGACAAGTATTATCCTGTTTAAATGATATACCAACTAGCTTGGAGGATTTAAAAGGGTTGACGAATTGCACTGGAGGAACGCTTAAGTCGTTAATAGAAAAAGGATTAATTGAGGAATGTAGTAAAGTTAATATTAGAAATCCTTATAAAGAGAAAGAATATAGTTATCCTGAAAATAATCTTAATTACTATCAGCAAAAGTCTTTAGATGCTTTTGTAGAGGCAATGGAACCAAGTACCTTTCTCATTCATGGTGTAACAGGTAGCGGAAAGACAGAGGTGTTTCTACGTTTAATAGAAGAAACTATTAAAAAAGATAAAGGATGCTTGTATTTAGTTCCTGAAATTTCTCTAACATCTCAAGTTATAGAAAGAATTATGGGAAGATTTAAACAAGATATTGGAATAATTCATAGTAAATTGAATGCAGGAGAAAGAATAGATCAATGGAACAATATCAAATCTAAGAACTATAATATCGTATTAGGTGCTAGATCGGCAATATTTGCTCCTATGGACAATATAGGTTTAATAATTATGGATGAAGAACATGAAAATACATATAAATCCTCAAATAGACCAAGATATAACACTGTAGGGATAGCTAAAAAGCTACAGGAAATGCACGGTTGTCATATTGTGCTAGGAAGTGCTACTCCTTCGGTCACGTCCTACTATAATGCAATACACAATGATATTCATTTACTTGAATTACCAAACAGAGTAAATGATATCCCAATGCCTAAAATAGAAATTGTAAATATGAAAGACGAACTATATGCAGGGAATAGAACTGTAATTAGTAGAGCCCTTTTCGAAGGTATAGAGAATAATATAAAAAGTGGTGAGCAGACGATATTATTCCTAAATAAAAGAGGCTATTCTAGCTTTGTTTTTTGTAGAAATTGTGGATTTGTCGTAAGATGTTCAAATTGTGACATTAGTATGACATACCATCATAGCTCAAGAGAGATGTTATGCCACTACTGTTCCCATAAAAGCATGGTTCCCAGTATTTGCCCTAAATGTAAAAGCAATAAAATTAAGCATACTGGTTCAGGTACCCAAAAATTAGAGTTGCAATTACATAAATACTTTCCACAAGCCAAAATACTTCGTATGGACACAGATTCTATGCAAAAAAAAGGTGCATATGATAGTGCTATTCACAAATTTTCTAGTGGACAAGCAGATATACTTTTAGGGACTCAAATGGTTACAAAAGGCTTTGATTTTCAAAATGTTACATTAGTAGGAGTAATACTCGCTGATTCTACATTGAATATACCTGATTTCAAAGCTAGCGAGAGAACTTTCCAACTAATAACACAAGTAGCAGGTAGGGCAGGTAGAGGTACTAAACTTGGTAATGTAGTAGTCCAAACGTATGAACCAAATCATTACTCTATTACCCTATCAAAAAATCATGATTACAATAGTTTTTATGAAAAAGAAATTTCATACAGAAAAATGATGAATTATCCTCCTTTTTCGGATATTATATATATAGGTTTTACTAATGAAAATGAAGAAGTGGTATCAAAAGACTGTCACAAATATTATAATAGTTTATTAAAATGCTTGCAGGATAATAATTTACATGAGCTAGTTAAAGAGATGTTTAACCCAACTTTATCACCTGTAAAAAAGATTAATAATAGGTTTCGGTGGTATTTTATAATTAAGACGGTACACATTAAATTATATAATGAAATCATATACAATTTAAATTTAAATAAGGATATATCAGATATAAGTTCTACTAAAATCATAGATATAAATCCAAATACTATACTATAGGAGGCAACAATAACAATGGCATTAAGAAATATACGAGTACACGAAGATCCAGTTCTTAGGAAGAAAGCTAGGAAAGTTGAGGAAATTAACGAGAGAATTAAAGAACTTGTAAGAGATATGACTGAAACTATGTATGATGCAGATGGTATAGGTCTTGCTGCACCTCAAATAGGCGTTCTTAGAAGAGTAGCGGTGATAGATATTGGAGAAGGTCCTCTTACGCTAATAAATCCAGTTATAATAAAAAGTGATGGTTCTCAAATAGACTTAGAGGGATGTTTGAGTTTACCTGGCATTAACGAAGAGGTAAATCGCCCTAATTATGTTAAAGTAAAATATATGGATTTACAAGGAAATCAGCATACAATTGAAGGAACAGATTTATTAGCACGTGCAATTTGCCATGAAATAGACCATTTAGAGGGGATACTATTTACTGATAAATCAATCAAAGAGGAGATAGTTTAATGCGGATTGTTTTTATGGGTACACCTGATTTTGCTTATGTACCGTTAAATGCATTAATTGAGTCCAACCGCCACGATGTAGTTGCTGTAATAACTCAACCAGACAAGGCAAATACTAGAGGCAGAAAAATAGTTTATTCTCCTGTGAAAGCTTTAGCTATTGAAAGTAAGTTAGATATCTTACAGCCTGCTAATATTAAGAATATAGATGCAATTAATGCAATAAGTAAATTAAATCCAGATATAGTGGTAGTAGTTGCATATGGGCAACTACTACCACTAGAAATATTAAATATGCCGAAGTATGGTTGCATTAATATACATGCGTCCTTGCTCCCGCGTTACAGAGGTTCAGCACCCATTCATTGGAGTATTATAAATGGGGAAGTTGAAACAGGTGTAACTACTATGTATATGGATCAAGGCATGGATACTGGAGATATTATATATCAAGAAAAGGTTAAAATAGGTGATCAAACTACAGTTGGTGAACTATATGAAGAATTAGCTGTACTCGGCACTAATTTGCTTTTAAAGACGCTTGCTGATCTGGAAACTGGTACAGCTCCTAGAAAAAAACAAGACGAAAAACTAAGTTCTTACGCACCACTATTGACAAAAGACATGGCAAGAATAAATTGGAATAATACAACTAGTAATATTATAAATTTAATAAGAGGAACTAACCCATGGCCAGTTGCATATACACATTATCACGACCAAAAAGTTAAGATATATACTGCAAAATCATATGAATCACCAGAAGAAATTGATTACAAACCAGGAACAATAATAAGATATGAAAAAAACAAAGGTTTGTTAATAAAAACTATGGATAGTAGCCTATATTTACAAGTAATACAATTTTCTAATAAGAAAAGAATGCATATAGACGATTATTTAAAGGGCAATACTATAGAGATAGGGCATACCCTAGACTAAATTTTAACGAAGATGTGAAACATAGGGTACAGTATATTGAAACAGCCATGATGTATTTGTGTCCTTTGATTTTAAGATTATTTTAAGGTAAGTAAAGTATTATGTAAGAAATAGACGAGTAGAAATTATATTATTAAAATGAATATTAAATAAATATTTGAAATAAATAAATGGAGGTTTTCGTATGTTTTATCCAATGTTTTTATACCCATCCATGATTATACTTTTACCTGGATTAATTCTTGCAGCGTATGCTCAGTTTAAGGTGAAAACAACATATAATAAGTATCTAAAAGTAGCAAATCAAAGAGGAATAACTGGTGCTGAAACAGCTAGTCGTATATTGAAAAAAAATGGGATATATGATGTTACTGTGGAGCAAGTTGGAGGAAAACTCTCGGATCATTATGATCCCACCAAAAAAAAGCTTAGATTATCTAATGAAGTATACAATGGAAGAAGCATTGCTTCTATCGCTATAGCGGCACATGAAGTTGGCCACGCTATTCAACACAATAAAAGCTATGCTCCTTTAACTCTTAGAAGTACAATTGCACCTGTAGTAGGGTTTACTTCAAATTCTGCATGGTTTTTATTTTTCATAGGAATTCTGTTTAATTTCCCGCAATTAATGACTTTAGGGATTTTATTCTTTGCATCTGCAGTAATATTCAACATAGTAACACTTCCTGTAGAATTTAACGCAAGTAGTAGAGCCTTAACACAATTGGAATCGGAATATTTAGTCTACGACGATGAAGGTATTGGCGTAAAGAAAGTCTTAAATGCAGCTGCCCTTACGTATGTTGCAGCAACTATTGTTGCTTTTTTACAATTACTAAGGATGGTTTTACTGAGAGGTTCAAGAGATTAATTTATGCAAAATAAAATAGATTACCCAAGAGAAGTGGCTATTAAATTACTATATGAGATTAACACTAATGATGCTTTTATTAACATAGTTTTAAAAAAAAGTTTAAAAAATTCTCTCTTAAAAGATGTGGACAGATCTTTTATTAATGCCCTAGTTAACGGCGTGATAAAAAACCGCAATTATTGTGATTGGATTATTACTAATCATAGCAAAACAAAATTTGAAAAAATCTCACCTTGGATAAAAGAAATACTTCGCTTATCAGTTTTTCAGATATTTTTTCTCGATAAAGTACCTGATTCTGCTGCTGTAAATGAAAGTGTTAAATTAAGTAAGAAATATTCAAAGGGAAAAGCTGATAAATTTGTTAATGGTGTTTTAAGAAATATAATTCGAAATAAGGATGAAATTATCAACAAAAATTTTACTCAACATGAAGAGTTAATAATAAAATATTCAGCACCAGTGTGGATTGCAGAACTATTAAAAAATCAATACAAATTAAGTACTGTTAAAAGTTTTTTTATAGAATCTTTGAATAGTGCACCTACGACAATACGTGTGAATAAACTAAAAATTAATAAAAACGATTTAATTAAAATATTAGAAGAAGAAGATATAGATGTATATGACGCAAAATTATGCGAAAGCGCTATTGTCATCAAAAATTTTGGAGATATAACAAAATACAATAGTTATAAAGATGGATTATTTATAATACAAGATGAAGCAGCAATGTTAGTTGTAGATGTTTTAGATCCAAAACCTGGAGATATAGTATTAGATATGTGTAGTGCACCTGGAGGAAAAACAACACATATAGGAGAAAAAATTCTTGATCAGCCGGGATTAAGCGCTAGAGATATATACCAACATAAATTGGAATTAATAAATGAAAACTGCAATAGGTTACATCTTGAAAATGTTAAATTAGAATTAAAAAATGGTAGTGTACTTTATAGTGAAGATATAGAAAAGTACGATAAAATCTTACTCGACGCTCCTTGCTCAGGTCTTGGTATAATCAGGAGAAAACCTGATATAAAGTGGAAACTAAAAAAGCAGGATATAAACAGCATTATTAAATTACAGAAACAGTTAATAGATAATGCATTCACTTACCTTAAACCTGGTGGAGTGCTAGTCTACAGTACTTGTACTATTAACAAGATGGAAAATCAAGAGATTGTAGAATATCTAATGAACAAATATAAAAATGCAGTGTTGTTAGATATTGAAAACGTAAATAAAGATATTTTACTAAACGACAAGTTTATTCAAACTTTTCCAGAGCTTGATGGATGTGATGGTTTTTTTATTAGTAAGATACTAAAGGCTAGTAAAGATATACACGGTAAAAGCTAATGATTATATAATCAAGTTTGTTCTTTTCATAAAATAAACTGCATATTGTGCAGTTTATTTTATGAGAAAAAATATGAGGTTATTGCTTGTTTTATACCAAATACCTATTCTTGTTATGGCATAACTCTCTAAACTTTGTTATGATATAAAGGAATTTATTAATGAAAGGACAAACTTATGACTAATTTAATTGGTTTATCCCAAGAAGAGTTGCAAAAGATAGCTGAGGATCTTGGAGAACCTAAATTTAGAGCAGATCAAATTTATAAATGGATTTATGGACATAGAGTTGACGAAATAGATGAAATGAATAATGTTTCTAAAAAGTTTAGACAAAAATTAAAACTAGAATATAAACTTGATCATATTAAAGTGCTTAAAGTATTAAAAGACAATAATGATGATACTCATAAATTCTTATTATCCTTAGATGATGATAATATTATTGAATGTGTACTTATGAAATACACCTATGGATTCACATTGTGCATCTCAACACAAATTGGGTGTAAAATGGGATGCAAATTCTGTGCATCGACAATAGATGGAATAGTAAGAAATTTAAGTAGTGGCGAGATGATAGATCAAATATTGGTTATAGAAAATTATTTAAATATTAGAGTTTCAAATATTGTGCTAATGGGAAGTGGAGAACCCTTAGATAATTATGACGAAGTATTAAAATTCGTATATAATGTTAATAATCCAAATGGAGTAGGGCTTGGTAAAAGGCATATTACATTATCTACTTGCGGTATTGTGCCTAAAATTTATGAACTAGCAGATGAAAATTTACAAATTAATTTATCTTGTTCACTGCATGCGCCAAATAACAGTATTAGAAATAAAATGATGCCTATTAATAAAAAATATCCTATTGAGGAATTAATAGAAGCGTGTAAATATTATGTTAATAAAACAGGACGTCGTGTTACTTTTGAATATGCAATGATTAGTGGCACAAATGATAGTCTAGATTGTGCTAAGGAGTTAGAATTTAAACTTAGAGATATTATTTGTCTAATTAATTTAATACCGATTAATGAAATTAAAGAAAGTAGCTTTATAAAAAGTGAAAAAGATAATATAATAAAATTTAGCAAGTATTTAAATACCGTAGGGATTCAAACAACTATAAGAAGAGAATTAGGGTCAAGTATAAATGCAGCATGTGGGCAGTTGCGTAGAGATATATTAAATAACCCTGAGAGGTGAAATTATGAATTTAGGTTATAAAAGCCATATCGGCAAAGTAAGAACGGTAAATCAAGATGCTTATTTTGTACTTGATAATCCAAATAGTAATATAAAAGTATTTGCCGTTGCAGATGGACTAGGTGGTCATAATGCAGGTGAAGTTGCAAGTAATATGTTGATTGAAAAAATAAGTGATACATTTAATCAAAGCATCTTAATCAATGGTGTAGTTAATCAAGATATAGTCATAGAAAAAATAAAAAGTGTAAACAGAGAGATATTTGAAAAAGGTATACAGAATGAACATCTTAATAAAATGGGTACAACTTTAAGTCTTACAGTTATAGTAAACGAAATTATTTATATATTTCATGTAGGTGATAGTAGAACATATATAGTAAATCAAAAAGAAATACTACAGTTAACAAAGGATCATTCACTAGTTGAACAGCTTGTAATGCAAGGGGAGATATCAAGGCAAGAAGCTGAGAATCATCCTAATAAAAATGTCCTTACAAGAGCTATAGGTACTGATCAAGAGATAGAAATTGATTTTTACAAGTATGCTGTAAAAAAATCGGATAAGATATTACTATGTACTGATGGTCTTACAAATTTATTGAATACAGAAGAAATAAAAGAAATTATAAATAATAATAATTGTAAAGATGCAGTAGAAGAGTTAATTGATAAAGCCAATGAATATGGTGGCTTTGATAATATTACTGCAATAGTTTACGAGCCGGAGGTGTCCCTATGACGGGTAAACTCTTAGGAGGCAGGTATGAACTTATTGAAGTTATTGGTATTGGTGGAATGGCAATTGTATATAAAGCAAAAGATAAACTGCTAAATAGACTTGTTGCTGTAAAGGTGTTAAAAAATGAATTTAATGAAAATGAACAGTTCATTAATAAATTTAAGCGAGAGTCACAATCTGCTGCAAGTCTTTCACATAATAATATTGTTAATGTATTTGATGTAGGAGTAGAAGAAAATAATCATTATATAGTTATGGAGCTAGTTAGTGGTCAAACACTAAAAGCATATATTAAAGAAAAAGGCGAATTACCATGGAAAGAAGCACTATTCTTAGTTAAGCAGATAGCATTTGCATTAGATCATGCACATAAAAATAAAATTATTCATAGAGATATTAAACCTCATAATATAATTTTAAATGATGAAATGATACCTAAAGTAACAGATTTTGGTATAGCTAGAGCAATTTCTAGTGCAACTATAACACTAGTTGAAGAAACCATGGGATCAGTGCATTATATTTCACCTGAGCAAGCTCGTGGTGGATTTGTAGATGAAAAATCTGACTTGTACTCACTAGGTATTGTGTTGTTTGAGATGATAACTGGAAAAGTACCATTCGATAGTGACAATTCTGTATCCATTGCGATAAAACATATTCAAGAAGATATAGAGCTCCCAGATGATCTAGATGATGTACCTTTAGGGTTATTAGATATCATAATGAAACTAGTTAAAAAGAACCCAATCGACAGATATAAAAATTCTAGAGAGTTAATTAAAGACTTGATATTAATACAAAATAATCCTGCTGCTAGGATTGATGATTTGCAAAGTGAGTTTCAAACAAAAAAAACGCCGATTATAGCCGACAATCAATTAAACAAGAAAGATAAACAAGAAAAAGGTAAAGATAAGAAAAAAATTAGAAAGAAAGTTATTATAGCAGTAGTAATACTATCTGTCTTGTGTGGAATGGTGATATTTGCTCTAAATAGTATGATACAGGTTCAAGAGGTTGAAGTTCCAGCATTGGAAGGAAAGAGCTTGACTGAGGCAATTGAAATTTTAGAAGAAAATAATTTAGAATACATTATAGAAAAAAGAGAGCATAGTTCACAGGTAGAAAAGGATCATATTATTAAACAAAACCCGGCTGCAGGTGCAGTTTTAAAAGAAGATCAATCTGTTAAACTAATAGTAAGTGATGGTCCTAAAGAAGTGATATTGCCTGATGTGACAGATAAATTTGAAGTAGAAGGTACACAAATCCTTGAAAACATGGGTTTTGTTATAGAAGAAGTTACAAGGGAGTTTAAGGATCAATATGACAAAGACAAAATATATGAGCAGTATCCAGCTGCAGGAACTTCACTAGTGGAAGGATCAGAAATAAAATTATACGTGAGCAAAGGTAAAAATACTGTAGTAATTACCGATTTGACAGGAAAAAGTCTTGAAGAGGCAAAAAATATAATATTGTCTGCAGGCCTAGTAGTTGGAGGAGATATACAAGAGGTAACAAGTGAAAAATACGATAAAAATGTTGTTGTATCGCAAACTCCAAAGGGTGGTCAGGAAGTGGCTAAAGACTCAGTAGTCAATCTAACTGTTAGCAGTGGGTTAATTAAAACAAAATCTGTAACAATAAATTTAAATCCCTATGTTGAGGGTGACAATGATGATGATGACGAAGAAAGTGAACCGCAAAAGTTAAGAGTAAGAGTATTATTAATTAACCAAGCAAATGAGTCCACTGTTGCTTATAATCAAGAGCATCTCTCTAATGAGACTATAACAGTAAATTTAAAAGGTGTAGGAGTACAGTATTATCAGGTTCAAATTAATAATACATTGTATGAACCTGCAATTATAAGTTTTTAATATGAATAAAATAAATGGAATAATAATAAAAGGAATCGGCGGATTTTATTATGTAAAGAGTGGAAAAGATATTCATGAGTGTAAACCTAGAGGATTATTTAGGAAGAATAAATTCAAGCCTTTGCCAGGAGATTATGTTGAATTAGAGCTAGATGGGACTAATATTGGAACAATAACCAAAGTGTATCCAAGAAAAAATTACCTCATAAGGCCACCAATCAGTAACATTACTCAGAATATTGTTGTTTCAGCTATGATTCATCCTCAAATCAACTATGGTTTTTTAAATAAAATTTTAGTTTACGCAGAGACTATGGATATTGTTAACGTACTTTGTTTTAATAAGGTAGACCTAGCTACTATTGAGGCACAAATGGAAATTGAGAGTGCTTTTAAGAATACTGGATATAAAACTATTTTTACAAGTACTGTAGATGATTCTGGTATAGAAGATTTAAAACAAGTATTAAAAAATAATGTGAATGTCTTTTCTGGAGCTTCAGGTGTTGGTAAATCATCGATTCTAAATAGAGTTATTCCCAATCTACAAGTTGAAATAGGAGAATTAAGTAGGAAAATAGAACGAGGTAAGCATACTACAAGACAAGTAGAACTATTTGAAATAGATGAAGATACATTTATAGCGGATACTCCTGGATTTAGTAATATAGACGTACTAGAAAATATTGAAGTTGAAGAATTAATGAATTATTTTCCGGATTTTTCATCGTATTTAGGTAAATGCAAATATAATTCGTGTATTCATCATAAAGAACCTGGCTGCGCAGTAAAAGAAGCAGTTTTAAATGATGAGATTTCAAAAATTCGTTATGATAGCTATATTGAAATAATAAGTCAAATAAAAGATACTAGAAAATACTGAGGGTAATTATGAAAGCATTGTTAATAGCAAATGGTAGAGTTAAAGATATACAATTTTATAAAGATGAAATAATAAATAAGTCTGATTACGATATGATAATATGTGCTGATGGTGGAGTAAATAATGCATTAAAATTAGATTTACTACCTGATGTTGTTATAGGTGATCTTGATTCTATCAGTCAAAGATCTATAGATATTATAAAGAGAAACAATATAAAAGTCATAGAATACTCAAAGTATAAAGACGAAACAGACACAGAATTAGTACTAGAGTATATTATTCAATATGGATATAAGTTTGTAACTATGATTGGTTGTATTGGCGACAGGATAGATCATTCCCTTGCAAATATTTATCTACTTAATAAGTTATTAAAGCATAATATAATAGGAAATATCATCGACGAAAAAAATGATATATATCTTATAGATAATAGTATAGATATATCTGATAAAAAAGATAGTATAATTTCTTTACTACCTTTATCAGATACAGTAGAAGGTATAACTTCTACTGGACTATATTATACATTAGAAGAATCTTTTATGGTAAAAGAAGTTCCTTATGGTATTAGCAATAAATTAACCTCAAATAATGCACAGGTAAAAGTAACTAAAGGAGAATTATTGGTCATTATTTCAAAAGATTAAGAACACTTTCTCTCTATGAGAATAGAATATAGTAAAAGAGATTGTGGTGGTGAATAAAATGAGAATACATAAGGATTATGCACACTATATCATGTATTGTTTAGTAGTTGTGTTATTAGTCATATTGCTTCCATATTGGCTATGGTATGTGATTTTATTTGGCCTCATCGGGTGTTTATGTTTTGTTTTACGCAAGATAAAATTCTTTGATAAATTCAGACAAAGAAGTTAATAAATACATAAGTAGTTCAATAGTTTAGAGTTTTGGGTTCTTTAAGTTTCCCAAAACTTTTTTCTTTTAACAATAAGTGTATGCTAATTGAGTAGAAAAGTTGAACTTTTCTGCTCAATAAAAAAAGAAAACCCACTGGATTTTCTAAGTTTTTTTTAAAGAGGGAATAAATTATCCCTATTTTAATACTATTGATAAAAATTATATTGCTCTTTCAACTTTATTAGATCTTAAACATCTTGTACAAACTAAGATTCTTCTTGGAGAACCATCTACCACTGCTCTAACTTTTTGTAAGTTTGGATTCCAAACTCTTTTTGTATGTTTAACAGAATGGCTTACTTGATTTCCATGTACTGTACCTTTACCACAAACATGACAATTTTTAGACATATACCTTACCTCCTTACTAACGCTCTTATTGCAAAGCAACAACATTATAACACATTTTTTATCATAATATCAACAAAAATTTAAAGCCTTATCTGTTTTAGCTAGGTGTTAAAGTCACTTAAATTACTTGAATAAAATTCTAACTTAAATTAGAATACTATTAAAGGAAGTAAGGAGGGAAAAATATGGTCTCTAAAATTTACAATGAATTAGGATATATAAATATAGCTGAAGGTGTAATCGCGAATATAGCGGGACTATCAGCTATGGAATGTTATGGATTAGTGGGGATGGCATCAAAGAGAAGTACCGATGGGTTTGTTGACCTCTTAAAGGGTGAAAATTTAAAAAAAGGTGTCAAGATAACAAAACATGAAAATCGAGTAATAATCGACTTATATGTTATTATAGAGTATGGTGTAAAAATTTCTGTAGTAGCCGAAAATATAATAGGAAAAGTTAAATACAATGTGGAAAAACAAACTGGATTGAGTGTAGAAAAAATAAATGTGATTGTTGAGAGTGTCAGAGTCTAAGGAGGACAATAAATGCAAGTTAAATATATTGACGGCAATATGCTAAGGAATATGATAATAAATGCAGCAGATAATTTACAGAATAATAAAAATACAGTTGATGATTTAAATGTATTTCCTGTTCCAGATGGAGATACTGGGACAAATATGTCACTTACTATTCAATACGCTGCGTCAGAAGTTAAAAAGTCTTCTGAAGAAGATTTATACAAAGTAGCACAAATAGCTTCTAGTGGAGCACTCATGGGAGCTAGAGGGAATTCTGGTGTAATACTATCACAATTATTTAGAGGTTTTGCTAAGGGCTGTAAAGATAAAACAAATTTAGGCCCAAGTGAATTGGCTTTTGCATTAAAGGATTCATCTGACATGGCATATAAAGCAGTAATGAAACCAATTGAAGGAACAATTCTTACTGTAGCTCGAGAGATGTCAGAGTTTGCTATTGAGAATAAAGATAAATTTGAGTTTATAGATGAAATGATTTTAGCAATTATAGCACATGGTGAGAAGTCACTAGCTAAAACGCCAGATTTATTACCTGTATTAAAAGAGGCAGGAGTAGTAGATGCAGGAGGTATGGGTTTATTATTTATTGCTGAAGGTGCATATGAAGTTGTATCTGGCAAAAGTATACCCAAAAAAAATTATAGTGAAGTAACTTCTGAAAGAATGTTTGAAGATAATATTATGTCTTTAGAAGATATTACATATGGGTATTGTACAGAGTTTATAATTTTAAAAGAAGATAATGACATCTCTGTTGAAGAGTCGTTAAAACTAGATTTATCCACTTTTGGAGATTCAGTCATAGTGGTAGGTGATGAAAATAATATAAAAGTACATGTGCATACTGATAATCCTGATAGAGCCTTAAAACTGGCACTTAACATAGGAGCATTAACGAGGATAAAAATTGATAATATGAGAGAACAAGTTGCAAATAATGCGATTCACCATACACAAGCAGTAGAAAAAGAATACGGTTTTATAAGCGTGGCATCTGGAGATGGATTACAAAAATTGTTTATGGACTTAGGAGTAGATGAGGTAATACTAGGAGGACAGACAATGAATCCTAGTACTCAAGATTTTATGAATTGCATACAAAAAATTAACGCTAAAGAAATATTTATTCTTCCAAACAATAGCAATATACTTCTCGCTGCTAATCAAGCAAAGGAGATATCTGATAAAAGTATTATAGTTATACCTACTAAAACTGTACCACAGGGGATTACTGCAATGCTGTCTTTTAATGGTGATATTGATATACAAGAAAATACAGCTACAATGATAGATGCAATAGAATATGTAAAAACTGGACAAATAACATATGCAGTTAGAGATACGATATATAAAGATCTTACTATAAAAAAAGGCGACATTATTGGACTTATAGATAATAATATTCAAGTTGTAGGTAATGATGTATACAAAGTTGCTATTGAACTTATGGAGAAAATGGTTGATGATGAAAGCTCATTAATCTCAATATACTATGGATCAGATACAAAACAAGATGAAGTAGAATCTTTTTTTGATAATATAGAAAAACAATACAGTGATCTAGATGTTGAACTAAATTATGGAGGTCAAGGTTTATATTATTTAATAGTCTCCGTTGAATAATTGTGATATTAAATAGAGTAAAACTTATGAGGAGTTTAATATGGATGTGAATGATTCAATTATACATATAAAGGGGATTGGAACAGCTAAGGAAAAGTTGTTTAATATTCTAAATATATTTACAATAATGGATTTAATTGAACACTATCCCATTACCTATGAAGATCGAACACAAATACAACTTACTAATGAAGTTGTACTTGGTAGTAAAGCTTTACTAAAAGGTAAAATCATTACTAGTCCAGAAGTTAGAAAAATAAGAAATAATTTAAATATTACTAAGGCTATTGCACAGGACGAAAGTGGACAATTTCAACTAATATGGTATAATACCCCATATATGAAAAATAGTATCGTATTAGGTGAGTTCTATTATTTTTATGGTAAAATTAATAGAACTCACGGTCAAATACAAATAGAGATGCCTGAATATGCTGAGATAAATAATAATAAAAAAATTTTTGGGATATTTCCAAAATACAAGTTAACTAAAGGTCTATCTCAAAATGATATTCGAAAGAGCATAAATCAAGTTATAAATAATGTTGATATAGATGATTATCTAAATAACGATTTAGTAAAAAAGTTTGAATTATATGAACTTAAACAGGCTTATAAGCATATACATTTCCCAGAAAGTTATAGACAATTAAACACAGCTAGAGATAGGCTTATATTAAACGAATTTTTAGAAACTCAGTTGGCATTTAAATATATGAAAAATGAAAAATTGAAAAATAGTAATGCACTACGTTTCTCTATAAATAGAGAAGTTATGACCAAAATAGATAGATTGGTGAATAGTTTACCATTTGAACTAACTTTATCACAAAAAAATGTATTAGATGAATTGTATGAAGATTTGAGAAATGATATTCCTATAAATAGGCTAATACAAGGTGATGTGGGAAGTGGTAAAACCATACTAGCCGTAATAATGTTGTTGATTTGTCATTTAAACGGGTATCAAGGTGTAATAATGGTTCCAACGGAAATACTAGCTGAACAGCACTATAAATACATTGAAAGTTTATTTTCAAGATTAGAGATCAAAGCGAATATTGCTTTAATGACTAAATTTAAAAGTTCAAAAACAAGGTTAGAAACTTTAAGTAAAGTTTCCTCTGGAAAATATGATTTAATTATTGCTACCCACGGAGTAATACAACGTGATGTAGAGTTCTTAAATTTAGGTTTAGTAATTACTGATGAACAACATCGATTCGGAGTAAAACAGCGAAAACAGCTTACCAATAAGGGGAAAAATCCTCATGTTATAGTAATGAGTGCTACTCCAATACCTAGAACTATTTCTTTATCATTATACGGTGATTTAGATATATCTACTATTAATGTCTTACCTGCAGGGAGAAAGCCCATTCAAACCTATTGTGTTAACACTACTTATAGAAATAGGATATACAAATTTATAGATGAAGAGATTAATAAAGGTAGACAAGCCTATATATTATGTCCTAGTATTGAAATCAATGAAAAATTAAACTCTGCAGTTGAAATTTATGAGAGTCTAAAAAAAGGTATATTTAAAGATGTTTCAATTGATATACTTCATGGTAAAATTAATAATGAAGAAAAAGAAAAAACTATGAGATTATTTTATGAAAATAAAATAAAAGTTCTGATATGTACCACAGTAGTAGAAGTTGGAATAAACGTACCAAATGCAACAATTATGCTTATAGAAAATGCTGAGAGGTTTGGTCTTGCTCAGTTACATCAGCTTAGAGGTAGAGTGGGAAGAGGAAATGAACAATCTTACTGCATGTTGTTAACCGATAATAAAAGCAATACAGTACAAGAAAGGATGAATGTTTTAGTACAGAGTACAGACGGGTTCTATATTTCTCAGAGAGATCTAGAACTTAGAGGACCTGGTGATTATTTTGGTTTTAATCAACACGGACTTCCAGGTTTTAAGTTAGCTGACCTTTCTAAACATCAGGATATACTTTTGACAGCAAATAATATTGTAGAGTATATAATGGAAAGTGGCAATAAAGACATTGAATTTAAAATTTTAGACGTATTTAACAATAAATTGAAACAAATATCAATGAATTAATGGATGGATGGAGTCTATATGAGGGTAATTACAGGCAAGGCAAAAGGAAAAAAGTTGTATTCACCAAAGGATGATAGGGTAAGACCTACTTCTGATAAAATAAAACAATCGTTTTTTAATATAATTGATTCATTAATTAAAGACTCTGTATTTATTGATTGTTTTTCAGGTACTGGTGCTATCGGTATTGAGGCTCTTAGTAGAGGTGCTAAAGAAGTGTACTTTATCGACAATAATAAAGAAAGTGTTTTACTAATTAAAAAAAACTTAAATACAACCGATTTAAATAGTATGGGTAATATAATTGAAATGAATGTGGAAGATGCGATTTCTAATCTGTCAAAAGAAAATGTAATTGCAGATATCATTTTTATGGATCCACCATATGCACTAGATATAATTCCAAGTATAATAAAACAGATTAGCAAAAACAATATCTTATCACAAGATGGTATTATTGTAGCTGAACACGATAAAAAGTATATACCTGAGGAAACTATCTTAGATTACCAAATATCAAATAAAAGAGTTTATGGCAATACAACAATGACGTACTACAAGAGATTAAATCTCTAACTACAAAAGAAGGTGTGATATGAGAATAGCAGTTTACCCAGGGAGTTTTGATCCTATAACAAATGGACATGTAGACATTATAGAACGAGCTTCAAAAATGTTTGACAAGCTTATAGTATCAGTATTACTGAATAATAAAAAGGAACCCATGTTTACTAGTGATGAAAGAATAGATATGATAAAAAACTCTATAACTCATTTAAATAATGTTGAGGTAGATTCTTTTGAAGGATTATTAGTAAATTATTTAAACGAAAAAAAAGTAAATGTTGTCATTAGAGGTCTAAGAGCTATGTCTGATTTTGAAAATGAATTCCAGATGGCTTTGATGAATAAGAAGCTTTGGGATGATGTAGAGACGATATTTTTAATTACAAAGGTAGAATATTCATATTTAAGTTCTAGTGCAGTAAAAGAAGTAGCAGTTTTTAATGGACATATGAAGGATTTAGTGCCAGATAATGTGTACAATAAATTACAAAAAAAGTTAGGGGTTTAACATATGAAAATTATCTCATTATTAAACGAATTAGAGAGAATAATACAAGAAAGTACAAATCTGCCCTTATCATCCAAAATACTAGTAAATCCAGAGCAAATTCTTGAGATAATTCAAGAAATACTACAAAGTTTGCCTGATGACATGAAAGAAGCTCAATGGGTTAAAGAAGAGCGTAAAAAAATATTGATAGAAGCTCAAAAAGATGCTGAGAGAGTACTAGGTGATGCAGAATCAAAAATAAGAGAAATGGTTGATGAAAATCAGATTACTCAATCAGCTTATTTAGAGGCAGAAGAAATTAGAAAAAGAGCTGAAGATATCTCTAAAGAAATAAGACAGTCTACTAATGAATATGCTGATAATGTCCTTAAAAAAATGCAATTTGATTTAAAATCACTAATGGAGCAAATTGAAAATAATAGAAAAGAATTAAGAGGTAAGTAGTTAGTTTTTTTTGATCTTTCTACAGATAAATATAAATATTGTTATTAGTGCTAGTATCGATATTGTTTGGTAATAAAATATTGAGTAATTGAAATTTTCAAATGAATTCATAATTTCCAAGTTACTATATACACTCAAAGAAGTAGGGTAAATTAGTTTATAACTTAATAGGGCAATACCCATTGATATGAAACTTTGACTAATTTTGCCTAACAAAAAACCTGAATATTTTATATCCGTCTCAACTAAGAAGGAATTTGTCTGCATATGAATAGACAGACCACTCCAGGCGATAATAAACGACGTTATAGCTACTTTTATAAAGAGAGGGTCACTACACTTACTTATAATATTTATTCCAAGCGTGATCTCAAATAAGCCGTATAAAATGCCATTGATTAACTGATCACTTAATTGCATAAAATTCAAATGTCTAGAAAACATATTGGCAAATAAATCAATAAGTCCAGTGATTTCAAGATAATTTATGAATATATTAAAAAATACCATGTATCCTCCTATTTTAAGAATATTTTGCGTAGAGTCTACAATGGCACTATTGATTATAATAGAAAAATTTTTATTTTCACTTCGCTTAAATACACCTGTTGAAAGTTTCTCTTTATAGAAATTCTTCAAAAACAAGGTGTTTATTATGGCACCTAAATAGTTTGATATGAGCAAAATCGGTACTACTACCATATTATCAAACATCTGGAGTGCAACTATACCTATGATAAATGCTGGACCAGTTGTACTACACAAACCTAATAATTTATAACTCTCAGTTACTGAGACTACATTTTCCTTTCTTAAGTCACATACTATTTTTCCACCTAATGGATATCCAGATATATATCCCATTGCTAAGGGTAGTATTCCACTTCCTGATATATTAAATATTTTATTCATGACTTTATTAAATAATTTTTGCAACAAATACGCTGTATCTAATTGAAATAGAATATGACTAAAAATCATAAAAGGGAATAAAGATGGCATGACATTATAAAACCATAAATTTATACCGTCTAAGACTGATTTAATGGCAAGTCTAGTATCAGATATTAATAAACCCAGCATAATACTTGTTATTAAGATAAGGAGAATATTTTTAGTTGCTATTTTTTTTATCATATATTATTCTATTATTCAATTACAGAAAAAATTATTATATTTGTATTATTTCCGGCTTTTTAATAAAATCACTGTTTATTTTATTTATATCAGTAGTTAGATAGTAGTAGTTAGTAGATAATACATCTTTGTTAATAGAATAACGTTGAAAACTATCCAAATCCTTATAATCTTTAGCGAGATTTGTAACAATTTTTATCTCGCTATTTAGCTTAATTTGCTTTAAAATTTCTTTTCCTCTTTCGTTAAATGCTAATACGCGAAGATATGGTTTATAGTCATAATTTTTAAATATTTGTTTGGCATCAGCGCTTTTATGTGAGTGTAAAAAATTAATAAGTATCCTTTTAATTCTTGTTTTTGTATATCTTTTTGTATGAATATGATTAACTAGCTCATCCATTGTTTTACAAGCGTACGCTGATTTTAGTATTCTATTTTCTAGTCCTTCACTTACATCAAAGAATTCTTTTAATTCATCTGGAGAAGATTTGAATAAATCTCCAACTATTAAGGAAAAATAATTTTCGAGATTATTAAATTGATTGCCATATAGGTATAGACTTTTATAAGTTGAATCTGGTACTACATCAATTACACTTTCTATATCCATAGTTTTGAGTAGAAGGTTACGTATATGTGTAGCGCCAACAAAATTGTTTACTATTTTTTCATCATGATAACCTACATTCACTCGCTGTATTGGCAATGGAGCTATACTGCTATTAAATTTATATAACCATTTTAAGTATTCAATAGCTAAAATATTATTAGGAGTAGTGATTATATGGTCAGTAGTATTTAGGAAATCTCCTAGTGCTAGCTGTCTAGCACTAGGGAAAGATTTGCCTTTGTTTAAATAACTTTTTAGAAGTTCTCTATAGTAAGGTGGCTCATCTATAAGAATTTTTGCTATTTCAGATAATTCTGAAAGACTATCATTTTCACATCCAAAGCTTAGAGTACTGACAATATTGAGTGCATCTAGAGTAATTACACTACCATATGCAAAAATTTCTGCACTTTGACAACTAAATACATATGGAAGTTCTACTACTAAATCGATACCATTTTTTACTGAAATGCTAGCCCTAGTCCACTTGTCTAGTAAGGCTGGTTCACCTCTTTGCAAAAAACTACCGCTCATAATAGCCATAGTGTGTGAACATTGGCTTTTTTCTTTAGATATATTTAAATGATAAGCATGTCCGTTATGAAAAGGATTATATTCGGCAATAATACTAAGTAGTTTCATAATTTAACCTCCAATAATTGTTGTAGTACAAAAATCATAACCGAAAATTATGTTTTTTTGAAGTGATTTAGTAGAAATATTTTTATAATGTGATAAAATAGTCAAAGAGAGATAATGTAAAATATAAAATAGGAGATGTTTTTATTGAATATACTAGTGATTAACTGTGGAAGTTCGTCTTTAAAATATCAATTAGTAGACATGAGTAATGAAAAAGTTTTAGCAAAAGGGCTTGCAGAAAAAATAGGATTAGAAGATTCAATATTTACTCATAGTCCAGATGGAAAATATAAATTAGTTAAAAAAGGAACATTGAAAGATCATGAAGAAGCATTAAATATAGTTATGGATTCTTTAGTGGATGAAAAATATGGAGTTATA
Source organism: Alkalibaculum sporogenes (assembly GCF_009362815.1). Classification (GTDB taxonomy): domain Bacteria; phylum Bacillota; class Clostridia; order Eubacteriales; family Alkalibacteraceae; genus Alkalibaculum_A; species Alkalibaculum_A sporogenes. The sequence continues at coordinate 49,177 of NZ_WHNX01000013.1, forward strand.
AAAGCACTTACAGAGATCGATGCTGTTGGTCATAGAATTGTACACGGTGGAGAATACTATTCTTCTTCTGTACTTATAGATGATGATGTTGTAGATGCTATAAAAAAATGCATCGAGGTAGCACCTTTGCATAATCCTGCAAATATCCTAGGTATAAATGCTTGTAAGCGTCTTTTGCCTGGTATACCAATGGTCGCAGTATTTGACACAGCCTTCCATCAAACAATGCCAAAAGAGGCATATATCTATCCTCTACCATACGAATATTACAATAAATACAAAGTTAGAAAATACGGTTTTCATGGCACTTCACACAAATATGTTTCACAAAGGGCTGCTTGTATCTTAAACAAACCAATAGAAGAACTAAAAATTATAACTTGTCATCTAGGTAATGGTGCTAGTTTAACGGCGATAAAGAATGGAAAATCTATAGATACAACTATGGGCTTTACACCTTTAGAAGGTTTAGCTATGGGAACAAGATGTGGAAGCATTGACCCATCAATTGTTACTTACCTAATGGGAAAAGAAAATATTGATTCTCATGAAGTTGATGAAATATTAAACAAAAAGTCTGGTGTACTTGGTATATCTGGTGTTAGCTCAGATTTCAGAGATATCGAATCTGCTGTTGAAGATGGAAATAGCAGAGCGCAACTGGCATTAGATGTTTTCGACTATAAAGTAAAAACTTCTATAGGGTCATATGTAGCAGCTATGAACGGAGTAGACGCTATTGTCTTTACAGCAGGACTTGGTGAAAATTCAGCGTATACTAGAAAAAACATATGTTCAGGATTAAGCTATTTAGGAATGACTATAGATGATGAAAAAAATAGTATAAGAAGAGAAGAAGTAATTATTTCTACACCAGATTCTAAAGTTAAAATAATTGTGATTCCAACAGATGAAGAAATGGCTATTGCAAGAGATACAAAAGAGATAATAGTAAATGACGTGCTTGACAAAGTATTATATTGAAGATATAATTATCTCTGCTAGTTCAGAGGTGATTTAAATGATTATTGACATTTTATCTCTATTGACGAGACAGGAAAAAGTAATAGAAGTAAATAGAAAAATACCCAATTTTATATCTGAATTGAATTGTGACAAACCTATTGAAGTTAAGGGTAGAATTCATATTGAAAATCAATCCATTAAGATAAATCTTAATGTAAAGTTGTACATTGATATGGTATGTTCAAGATGTATTGAAGAATTCAATTATTTAATAGATATAGAAATAATTGAAGACTATGATATGGCCGAAAATCAAGGACTGTTACAAAACGATACTTTAGACTTGACAGAATTGATACGAGAGAGTATTTTGTTACATATTCCTATACAGGCCTTATGTGATGTAAGCTGTAAAGGTTTGTGCGCGATATGTGGGGAAAACAAAAATATTCATAATTGTGATTGCGATAAGGATCAAATAGATCCTCGGTTATCTGTTCTGAACAATCTGTTAAATGGGGATGAATAGGAGGTGTAGAAATGGCAGTACCAAAAAGAAAGGTATCCAAATCTAGAAGAGACAAGAGAAGAACTCATTACAAATTAAATGTACCAGGTATGAGCACTTGCCCTAAATGTGGTGAAATCAAACTACCTCATAGAGTTTGTAGAGCATGTGGAACTTATAAAGATAAGGCAGTATTAGAAGTATAAATAATAGGTAGAGTAAATCTTTGCCTTTGTTTTACAGATAAGTAAGCCCTCACCTCTTAGATGGGGTGAGGGCTTACTTTATGATAGAAATTTAGGTAGTTCTATTGTTAAACAGACTAAATAAAGTACTAAGATTGCTGTGGTAAATTCACAGCCACATTAGCAAGGATAACTTGCATCAGGTGTATAAGACTCAATTTATCCTGCATTAACAGGCCTTGGCTCGTTGATTCACTAAAACTATTATACAGAGGGTTAAGAAAACTCTTACTGAATAAAGTTTTACTTTATATTGAGATCTGGTATATTTGATTATTATTATGGAGTGAGTTTCAATGAATATATACGTCGATGGTATGGGTGGAGATAATTCGCCAGGTGAAATTGTACAAGGTTGTATAATGGCTGCAAAGAGCTTTAATAGAAAGATTTGTATTATAGGTGAAGAACAAAAATTATACGCTGAATTAGATAAACAAGAGTATGTAAAAGAATTAATTGAAGTGATACCTTCTCTTGAGGTTATAACTAATAATGAAGATCCAACCATAGCTATACGTCGGAAAAAACAATCGTCATTAGTTATAGGTTTACAGAGAATAAAGGCAGATAGACGTTCAATTTTGATTTCCGCAGGTAGTACAGGTGCATTACTTGCAGGTGGCACATTAATAGTCGGGCGAATTAAAGGTATTCAAAGGCCTGCATTAACTGTAATGTTACCTACTAAGAAAGGGTTTTCCCTTTTATTAGATGCTGGTGCTAATGTTGATTGTAAAGCAAGCTATTTGCAACAATTTGCTATTATGTCAAGTATTTATGTTGAAGAGCTATTAGGGGTTACCAAACCAAGAGTTGGTTTGATAAATATTGGTTCAGAAGAGAAAAAAGGTAATGAATTGACAAAAGAGACATATGGTTTATTGAAAGAAACAGATGTAAACTTCGTTGGGAATATTGAAGCAAGGGACATCCCTGAAGGAAATGCTGATATATTAGTATGTGATGGATTCACTGGAAATATAATATTGAAGTTAATGGAAGGTTTGGGCTTGTTTATTTTTGATGCATTGAAGAAATCTATTATAAGTTCAACTAGAGCGAAAATAGGTGGACTTTTATTAAAACCTGCCTTAAAAATTTTTAAGAAACGCTTTGATTACACTGAAGTAGGTGGAGCACCTTTACTAGGTGTAAATGGAGGTATTATAAAGGCTCATGGCAATTCTGATAGAAAGGCTATCTACAACGCTATAAAACAAGGCATAGAATTCCAAGAGAAGAATATCATAGATAAAATATCAAATAAAATAGTTAAAGTTCAAGAATAACTTATATATATTCTTATATGGGGGTGAAATAAATGGATATATTCGATAGAGTAAAAAAAATCATACTCAATCAAATTGATATTGAAGAATCAAAAATTACTTTAAATTCTGGCTTTCTTGATGATTTAGGTGCAGATTCACTTGATGTGGCAGAGATGATAATGGCTTTTGAAGAAGAGTTTAAACTAGAGATTAATGATGAAGATATTGAGAAGATTAAAACTGTAGGTCATGTGGTAGACTATTTCAAAGAAAAGTAAAAGTCCTAAAAGGGACTTTTATTTTATGATAGGAAAATTCGACTAGCTCGCTAGGTCCAAATTTTATATAATTACTTAAATAAGAGTCGAATATGTTATTATTGTTTGAATTCACTAAGGATACGTTAATTTAGTTGATGTACAGTAAGATAAACAATAAGAAATAAAAACATGGAGGAAAAAATGAATTTTAACAATATTGAAACTGTTTTAAACTATAAATTTAATAATCCAGCGATACTAAAAAATGCTCTTACTCATAGCTCCTTTGTCAATGAAAAGAGTAAAATGCTCAATAATGAAAGACTCGAGTTTTTGGGGGATGCTGTATTAGAGTTAGTAGTAAGCTCTTATCTATATAAAAATCATGCCTATTCATCAGAGGGAGAATTAACTAAATTACGTGCAAAGATTGTATGTACGGAGTCACTTGCTATGGTATCAAATGTGTTAAATCTAGGGAGTTATATATTACTGGGTAAAGGCGAAGAAAATACAGGTGGTAGAAATCGTAAATCTATCCTTGCAAATTCATTTGAAGCAATTATCGGCGCTATTTATATAGATAGTAGTATAGAACAAGCAGAAAAGTTTATATTGTCAAAAATGGATCAAAATATGAAAGATGCTATTAAGGGCAGACTTATTTTTGATTATAAAACTAAGATTCAAGAGCTCATTCAACAGAATTCATCTAATATCATTGAATATACAGTCGAAAGTGAACAAGGCCCAGAGCATGATAAATTATTTAATATCAACTTGCATTTGAATGGAGAAATTATTGGAACAGGGTGTGGAAGTAGTAAAAAAGAGGCAGAACAACGAGCTGCATATAATGGTTTGATCTTTTTAGGAGAAATAAATGGATAATAGTACTAGCACGAAAGTTATTTCAATATTTATTCCACATGAAGGTTGTCCTCATGATTGTGTGTTCTGTAATCAAAAAAAGATATCCGGTTCAGTAAAATCTCCAGATATTAAAGATATTGAAGAGCATATTGAAACTGCTCTTACTACATTAGATAATAATAGTTATAATATTGTTTTAGCTTTTTATGGTGGTAGTTTTACAGCTATTAAACGAGAAAAACAAATAGAGTACTTGAGGGTCGCTAAATATTATAAAGATAGAAAAAGTATAAATAGCATAAGATTATCTACACGACCTGATTACATGAAAGATGAACATGTATCACTTTTAAAAGAGTACAATGTTGACCATGTAGAACTAGGTATTCAGTCTACCCATCCTAAGGTACTAAAATTAAGTAAACGTTATTATAGTATTTATACTATTAATCAGGCTGTAATGAATCTTAGTAAATACAATATAGATTTTGGTTTTCAGATTATGATTGGTTTACCAGGAGATAATAGACAAAGATTGATTAATACTTGCTTTGAATTAGCAGCATTACAACCTAATACCCTTCGAATTTATCCGACTCTAGTTATTGTGAATACAGAACTACAAGAAATGTATAAAAATATGGAGTATACTCCTCTTACTTTACTTGAAGCGAGGGAACTTAGTATAATACCGTATATTATATTTAAAAATCTAGGTAGTAATATTATTAGGGTTGGTCTACATGCATCAGAATCTCTTCTGTTAGATGACAATATTGTAGCAGGACCATTTCATAGTGCCTTTGGTGAAATGGTCCAATCTAGCATATACTGGGCGATGATCAAATCAGCTATAGTGCGTTATAGACTACAAAATAAAAACATTACAATTATTGCTAATGCACGTGATTTCTCGAAAATTACAGGTAATAAAGGTGAAAATAGAGTATTAATTAAAGATTATTTTAATGTAGAATACAAGTTTCAAAAGAATGACTCTTTGAAAGATGATATAATAATACAATATGAGAATTATGATTATTTATTGAGGATGAAAGAATATTATAATGATATAATAAATCAATTAACTAATGAGTGGCACTGTAAAAATATTATGAACTAACTTGAGGTGAACAAATTTGTATCTAAAGAAATTAGAGATATTTGGATTTAAATCTTTTGCAGATAAAGTAGATATAGAGTTTAAAGATGGTATCACGGCTATAGTAGGACCAAATGGTAGTGGAAAAAGCAATGTATCTGATGCTATTAAGTGGGTATTAGGTGAACAGCGAATAAAATACCTACGTGGAAGTAAGATGGAAGATGTTATTTTTTCTGGTACTAAAGTGAGAAAATCATTAGGTTACGCTCAAGTTAGTTTGACCATTGATAATGAGTCTGGTGTTTTTCCTATTGAATACACAGAAATAAGTGTAACACGTAGACTTTATCGTTCTGGTGATAGCGAATATTATATTAATAAATCTTTATGCCGTCTAAAAGATATTCAAGATTTGTTTTTAGATACTGGATTAGGTAAAGAAGGATATTCTATAATAGGACAAGGGAAAATTGATCATATTGTAAGTAGCAACCCTCAAGATCGAAGATTAATATTAGAAGAAGCTACTGGTATAGTTAAATATAAAAATCGTAAACTCGAGTCAGAGAGAAAACTTGAAAAAACTCAGGATAACTTATATAGAATCACTGATATAATTTCTGAACTCGAAAAGCAGTTGCCTTCCCTAGAAAAACAGGCAAAGAAAGCATTATCATATCTAGACTTAAGAGAAAACCTAAAAAAAGTGGAATTAAACCTCTTTATTCATAAAGTTGACATTATCAAAGAAGAGTTAAATAAATTGTATTTTGATAGAGATAATATAGTTATTAATATAAAAGAAAAAGGTATTGAAATATCAAATAAGGACTTAGCATTTCAAGATTTACGGAAAAAAATCCTTAAATTAGATGAAACAATAAATAACTTAAATCAGAAAAAATTAGAATTAAGCGAAATAAATCAGAAAAGCAATACTCAAATACAAGTATCTAGAACAAAAATAGAACATAATAAAAGTAGTATTTTAACTATTGAAGATGATATTTTACAGACAGAATATAATAATAAAAATTTAGAAGGAAAAATTAATTACATAGAAGATAGTATCTCTAAAATCACTGAAGAAATCTATAATAAAAGTAAAGAGTTAGAGTATTTACATTCGCAGAAAAATACAAAAGAGAATATAGTTCAAACTCAATTAGAAAAGTTCAAAAACAAAAATGAAAAGTTGCAGCTGATAAATAATGATTTGCAAACATATAGTAATAAAATAACCATTTTAGAGAATAAGAATTTTTACAATGAAGAAACTTTTAAAAACTTATTTTCTCGTCTTGAAGGTTTAAATGAGTTAGTAAAAGAAAATAAAAACACTAAAGATCAATGTAGTACAACTAAGGTAGATTTAGAAAGAAATCTATCAAGTACTAGAGAACTAGAAACTATTAAAAAGAGAGAAATAAGTTTTATACAAGATAAACTTGATAAATTAAAAAAAGAACTAAGCATATATGAAAATAATTACAATATGATTTCATCAAAATACACTTTAATGAATAATAACGAAGATTTACGAGGTTATGTTGGTAGTGTCAAAGAATTGTTAAGAGAGAAGAAAAATAACGCTTTATTGAAGAATAAACTCCATGATATCGTTGGAAATCTCGTAGACGTTCCCAAAAAATATGCACTGGCAATTGAAACATCTCTTGGAAATACAATACATAACTTAATTACAGAAGATGAAGATATTGCACATGAATGCATAAAGATACTAAATAAAAATAAATGGGGAAGGGCAACATTTCTACCCTTAAATATTATAAAAGGACAAGCACTTAATATAGAGAATTCTATAGCATTACAAAAGGGATATATTGGTTTAGCCTGCAATTTAGTTAATTTTGATAAAAGATATACTGGAATATTTCATAATTTGCTAGGCAAAGTTCTTATAGTAGAAGATATTAACGTTGCTAAAGTCATTCATAAGAAATGTAACTACAAGTATAAAATTGTAACCTTACAAGGAGAGATATTTTTTCCAGGAGGTGCAATTGTCGGTGGGATTCATAAAAATGGAAATGTAAGTATTATTCAAAGAAAACAAGAAATTGAAGATTTAAAGATAAACATTGAAAAAAGTCAAAATAATATTGGAGTTCTAAAAAGCGAATTAGAAAAATTACAAAGTAGTTTAACTAAGAATAAAGAAGAACTGAGATTATTAGAATATAAAGCAAATCAATTTTCCACAGAAAAGCAGTTAATAGAGCAAAAATTAAGTCAAATACAAGTCCTCATAGATAATGAGACAAAAAATATCATAAGTTTACAATCACAAATAGAAACAATTAAAGAAAGTAAAGGAACTGATATTGAAGAATTCAATTCATTACACGAAAAAATTAAAGCACTTAATATTAGTAAATCAGAATTAGAATTAATTGAAGTAATACAAGTAGACGAAAAATTAAATATGGAAATCATTGAATTATCGAAAGAGATAATGGAAATAAATCTATATATAGCGAAACAAGAAGAAAAACATATACATTTAAGCGAGCAACTTAACGATTACAGTCATGCCATAAATGAAAACAAAAATAAAATTTATGCTAAGAACAATGAAAAAGCAAATTTGATTAATGAAAATAAAGTATTGCAAAATCTTATTGATGAAAATAATGAATTACTTATGACCTTTGATGCAGAAAAAAACAATATATCATCCGACTATGAGAGATTACAAAATGAAAGGATATCAAATAATCTAAAAATAGATGTACTTCAAGAGACTTTAAAAGAACTTAATAACCAAAATGTATTAATTAATGAAGGATTAAGTAAAATTGAAATCAAAATTAACAACAAAAATTCTGAATTAGAACATTTACAAAACAATATCTTTGAATGTTATGAGATGAATTACAGTATGGCTTTAGATTATAAATATCCTATTAATAACATAAACAATGAAGTTAAAACAATGAAGAACTTTAAGACTCAAATATCAGAATTAGGAACTGTAAATGTTGGTGCAATGGATCAGTATAAAGAGATAAAAGAACGTTTTGAATTTTTATCATTCCAAAAAGATGATTTAGTAAAAGCTAAGGACGCATTAAGTGATATAATCACTGAAATTTCATCGAATATGAAGTCTCAGTTTATTGAACAATTTAATCTAATAGAAAAAGAGTTTCAAGAAACATTTAAAAAATTATTTAATGGTGGAACTGCCAGATTGCGTATAGAAAATCCTGAAAGTATTATGGAAACAGGAATAGAGATAGAAGTTCAGCCGCCAGGGAAAAACTTGAAAAATATTTCTTTACTCTCGGGAGGAGAAAAATCACTAACAGCTATCGCTTTGCTTTTTGCTATCATTAGTATTAAACCAACACCATTTTGTGTATTAGATGAAATTGATGCAGCACTTGATGACAGCAATGTCGAACGATTCTCAAATTTTTTACAGTTGGTATCAAAAGATAACCAATTCATTACGATTACTCATCGAAAGGGCACTATGGAGATTGCTGATCGTTTGTACGGTATATCTATGGGTCAAGATGGTGTATCAAAAGTTGTATCTGTTGAAATAAAGTGAAACTTATTCAGTAGGGGTTTTATTGAATTGGGAGTCTTAGTGGCTGTTAATACGGGATAACTCAAATGTTAAAAGAGGAAGTGTAATAATGAATAATGAAAACAACTTTTTTTCAAAATTAAAAAATAGTTTAGTAAAAACTAAAAATAATTTCTCAGGTAAAATCGATCAATTAATTAACTACTCAGGTGTTTATGATGATGAATTTTTTGAAGAGTTAGAAGAGATTCTTATACTGGCAGATTTAGGTGTTGAAACTACTAATACAATTATTAATAAAACTAGAGAAAGAATTCAAATAGATAATATCAAAGATAAAGAAAAAGTAAAATCAGTTATTAAAGAGATTGTAAGAGAAATTTTAATTGATGACGAAGTGACTTCATTTAAATATCCTATGGTAATATTAGTAGTAGGAGTAAATGGAGTTGGAAAAACCACAACTATTGCTAAATTAGCTAATCTATATAAAAAACAAGGAAAGAAGGTATTACTTGCAGCAGGTGACACCTTTAGAGCAGCAGCAGTAGAACAAATAACTATATGGTCCCAAAGATTAAACATAGATATAATCAGAAATGATCAAGGTGCTGATCCTGCATCAGTAATATACGATGCATTACAGGCTGCAAAGGCTAGAAAAACTGACGTATTAATATGTGATACAGCTGGTAGACTTCACAATAAAGACAATTTAATGAGCGAGTTATCAAAAATTAACAGAGTAATAGCTAATGAGTCAGAGTTTTTTACTCAATACAATTTACTAGTACTTGATGCTACTAGCGGCACAAATGCTGTTAACCAAGCTAATGTATTCAATCAAGCTACCAAACTTGATGGTATTGTTCTTACAAAACTAGATGGAACATCTAAAGGTGGCATTGTCATCCCTATTAAGTCACAACTTAAAATTCCTATACATTTTATTGGAGTAGGAGAGCAAATGGATGATTTGCAGGAATTTGATGCAAGTACTTTTGTTGACGCACTATTTTAGGATATCCCATGAAAAACATAGAAAAGATGGAATAGAATTTTGTCTCGTATACATGATGAGAGCCAGAGTATGTTTAAAACAAACGCAAACACGCTGTCGCATACTGTATGAAAGAACTCGAAGATAAACTAAATTTTTGAAACTCGCTACGCTCAAACAGTCAAAAATTCTTAACGTTAATCGTCTCCTTCTTTTGAATTTAGCGAAGCTATCGTTTGCTAATGTTTTAAAAATACTCTATAAAGTTAGCTGCTTTGATATATGCTTTTTTAAAAAGGGTTCGCTGAACCAAATATCTTTTCATGCGATTGCCGTGGATTATTTAACATATGTTCTTGACAGGTACTTAATTATTATATATACTAGTCACTGTTAAGTAGATTACTTGACACTTAAATGAGATTGGTGATGCTTCTTGGAAAAATTTATTGAGATTTCTATATTGTATGATTTTTATGGGGAATTATTAAGTGAGAAGCAAAAGTTAATAGTAGATTACTACTATAATAACAATTTTTCATTAGGAGAAATTGCCGAGAAAGTATCTATAAGTCGTCAAGGTGTATACGATTCGTTAAAACGATCTGAAGAACTTCTTCATGAATATGACAGTAAGCTAAAATTAATGGATAAATATCAAATTAATCAAGAATTAATTAGTAATGCACTAGATAAGTTAAGCAATCATATTAAAAACCAAGGTATGGATACTGACAGAGAAATTCTTTTAGATGTGGAAAATGACTTGAAAAAGACGTTAAAACAACTTTAATGGAGGATTATATATGATTTTCGATGGATTAAGTAATAAACTCCAAGATACCTTTAAGAAACTTAAAGGCAAGGGGAAGCTATCAGAGAAGGATATTAAAGAGGCTACAAGAGAAATAAAGATTGCTCTTCTTGAGGCAGACGTCAACTTTAAGGTAGTTAAGGACTTCGTAAAAAAGATAAATGAGAGATCTATAGGCTCAGAAGTACTACAAAGTCTTACACCTGGACAACAGGTAATTAAAATTGTTAATGATGAACTTACCAATCTTATGGGAAGTGCAAATTCACAATTATCTTTCAATAGTAAGGGTATTACATCTATTATGTTAGTAGGGCTACAAGGCGCCGGAAAAACTACTACTGCTGGTAAATTAGCTAATTTGATTAAAAGCCAAGGTAAAAAGGTCTTGCTTGTTGCATGTGATATATATAGACCAGCTGCTATTAAGCAATTGCAAGTGTTAGGAGAACAAATTGATGTTTCTGTATTTTCTCTAGGTAATAGTACTTCACCAGTTAGTATAGTTAAATCAGCAATGAAACATGCTAAGGAAAACTATTTTGATATAGTAATTGTAGATACTGCAGGTAGATTGCATATAGATGAAGAGCTTATGAATGAACTTAAGTATATTAAGGATGAAATAAGTCCTACTGAGATACTATTGAATGTAGATGCAATGACTGGACAAGATGCTGTTACTGTAGCTGAAAGTTTTGATGAAAAGTTAGATATAACAGGAATTATTTTAACTAAGCTAGATGGTGATACTAGAGGTGGAGCAGCACTATCAATTACTTCTGTCACAGGTAAACATATAAAGTTTGTAGGTGTGGGAGAAAAAATTACAGATTTAGAATCTTTCCATCCTGATAGAATGGCTTCTCGAATACTAGGTATGGGTGATGTTTTGTCATTAATTGAGAAAGCACAGTCTAACTTTGATGAAGATAAAGCTATGGAGTTACAAGAAAAGTTTAGAAAGCAACAGTTTACTCTTGAAGACTTTAAAGAACAAATGCAACAGATGAAAAGTATGGGATCATTTAGCGATATCCTTGAAATGATTCCTGGTGCAAATAAAAAGGCTTTACAGGGAGTAGACGTAAGTGACAAAGAACTAGGAAAATCAGAAGCAATTATTAATTCAATGACAAAAAAGGAAAGACAAAATCCTGAAATTATAAATGCTAGTAGAAGAAAAAGAATCGCTGCAGGTTCTGGAACTAGAGTTCAAGATGTAAATAAACTACTAAAGGGATTTGAACAGTCAAAAAAAATGATGAAGCAATTTAGTGGTATGAGTAACAAAAAACTTGGAAAAATGAAATTTCCATTTATGTAAACATATTTATTTTATTTTAAAGGAGGTGAAATTAGTGGCAGTTAAAATTAGACTAAAGAGAATGGGTTCACACAAAAAGCCATTTTATAGAATTGTAGTAGCAGATTCAAGAGCACCAAGAGATGGAAAATTCATTGAAGAAATTGGATATTTTAATCCGTTATCAGAACCAAATGAATTTAAAATCGAAGCTGATAAAGTGAAAAAATGGTTATCAACAGGAGCACAACCATCTGAAACAGTAAAATCTTTATTAAAAAAGAATGGCATCATCTAATATATTATATACGAGGTGCGTTTCATGAAAAATTTGGTAGAGGTACTAGTTAAATCATTAGTAGAAAACCCTGATGCTGTTGTAGTAAATGAAGTAACAGCAGAACAATCTATTACACTTGAACTTAGAGTTGCAGCTGATGATATGGGCAAAGTAATAGGTAAACAAGGTAGAATAGCGAAAGCAATTCGTACAGTAATAAAAGCAGCTGCAGCAAAAGAAAACAAAAGAGTAATTTTAGAAATTATTCAATAAAAATAGAGTTAGGTTTGAACCTAACTCTATTTTGTAATCGCGTCATAGGTCTGTATGTAGTTGATTTACTAGATTCAAATACAAGTCATACAAAAGCATGTTTGCTTATCTACAATTACTTTAAAAACTTAAGAAACAACGAGAATACTGTTATAATAAGAAGGTGTAAATGTGAATGAAACATTAGTTATTGGAAAAATTGGAGCACCACATGGAATTAAAGGGGAAATAAAAGTCTTTCCACTTACAGATGATCCATCTAGATTTGATGCCCTAAAGACTTTTTATATAAAAAATAAAGAAATATATCAAGAATATAGTATTACTAAAATCAAGTATCAAAAATCCAATCTTATAGTAAAACTTGATGGTATTGATGATAGAAATTCAGCTGAAGAGTTAAAGAATAAGTATGTTGAAATAGATCGTCAAGATGGAATACAATTAGAAGAAGATGAATATTATATAGTTGACTTAATCGGATTAAAAGTTTACGAAAATGATATACTCTTAGGAGAATTACAGGATGTAATACAATCAGGTGGAACAGATATCTACTCTATAAAAACATCTGCAAAAGATATTTTAATACCTGCTGTATCACAGTATATTCAAGAAATAGATATGGGTAACAAAAAAATAATAGTACAACTTCCTGATGGACTGAAAGAACTATGAAATTTCATATTATTTCATTGTTCCCTGAGATATTTGAGAGCTTTGCAAATACAAGTATTATTAAAAAGAGTATAGATAAAAACATTATTCAGATTGAATATATTAATATAAGAAGCTTCTCAAAGAATAAACATAAAAAAACCGATGACTATCCTTTTGGTGGCGGACCAGGTATGGTAATGAGCGTACAACCTTTAGCAGATTCAATAAAATATGCTAAAAGCATGTCAAGTAAAGCAAAAGTTGTATACTTTTCACCTCATGGAACTATATTAAATCAAAAAAAAGTAATAAGCTTTTCAAAGGAAGAAGAGATTATACTAGTTTGTGGGCATTATGAAGGAGTAGACTATAGAGTAGTAGATAAATACGTAGATTATGAAATATCCTTGGGAGATTATATACTTACAGGTGGCGAAATACCAGCTATGGTATTTATTGATGCAATATCAAGAACAATAGATGGCGTATTAGGAAATCATGAAAGTTCAATGGATGAATCTTTTACAAAACCACTATTAGAGTACCCACAATACACAAGACCCAGAGTATTTGAAGAAATGGAAGTACCAAATGTGCTTTTATCCGGAGATCATGAAAAAATAAAAAAATGGAGATTTGAAAAATCTCTGGATATTACTAAAAAGAGAAGACCAGATTTATATGAAATGTATAAGAAGAAGTATGAAGAAAACAAAGACGATAAGGAATCAAAATAAAATAAATGATTGTATAAATAAATGATATATGTTATAATTTTATCTGTTATCTCAGGCGGTCCGCTATCTCTAGTAAGATAAGAACGTCCAAAAATAGAGGAGGCTAACAAATGAACATATTAGATATAATTGGAAAAGAGCAGTTGAGAGAAATACCTAAATTTAACGTTGGTGACACTGTAAAAGTGCATGTTAAAGTAGTAGAAGGTAAAAGGGAAAGAATACAAATTTTTGAAGGTGTTGTGTTAAAAAGACAAAATGGTGGAATTCAAGAAACATTTACTGTAAGAAAAATATCTTATGGTGTTGGAGTAGAAAGAACTTTCCCATTACACTCTCCTAGAATTGATCAAATTGAAGTAATAAGAAAAGGTAAAGTAAGAAGAGCTAGATTATACTATCTAAGAGATAGAATTGGTAAAGCGGCAAAAGTTAAAGAAAAAATGTAGGGGCTGAGTTTCAGTCCCTTGATTTTTTTATATTAGGGAAGACAATTAGCCAAGCGTCTGCTTGTAAATGATGTTCGAAGAGGAATAATGGCTGTTTACAGACATTTGGAGACTGTCCGCACAACCACAAGAAACTAGCAAAGCGTTTTTTTTGTGGTTGTGTTATAATAAATATTGTCATAGAACAATGTTGAATTGTTGACTAAAATTAAGAGCTGAGAACTAAGAGCTTTAACAAGGTTGTTGCCCTTTGTTTAAAACGGCATTTGACCAAGATAATGCGTTGACCATGCTCTTTATATGAGGGTGAATAAGTGAGAGCAAAAAAAGAAAAGAGCGAAATAAGAGAATGGTTAGAATCAGCAGCTATTGCAGTTGTTCTAGCATTGTTAATAAAATTCTTTTTATTCGAATTTGTTATGGTAGATGGTAATTCAATGTACCCTACACTTAACCATAATGATCGTCTAATTGTAACAAAGATACAATATTATTTTGGTGAACCTGAATTTGATGATGTTGTAATATTAAACTATAACAACAACGTAGAATTTGTAAAAAGGATTATAGGTAGACCTGGTGATACAGTAGAAATACGGGATTCTATAGTATATTTGAATAATGAACCTCTAGAAGAAGACTATATTAATACAGAGCCATATCTTGACTTTGATCAAGTTGTAGTTCCAAGGGATACGTATTTTGTATTAGGTGATAATAGAAATAATAGCAGGGATAGTAGATATAGCGATGTAGGATTTGTAAGTGAAGATAAGATTATTGGTAAAGTACTATTTCGTATTTTTCCATTTAATAATATAGGAACAATTGAGTAAGCGAAAGCGAAAATTTAGAGTATTAAAGCAAGAAATATATTAAACATAATAGCGTAATGAATAGGAAGGGATGTGTATATATTGACTATTCAATGGTATCCTGGTCATATGGCTAAAACCAAGCGAAAAATACAAGAAGATTTAAAATTAATTGATGTGGTCATTGAGTTACTTGATGCTAGGATTCCCATAAGCAGTAAAAATCCTGAGATTGATAGTCTAATCAAGGGGAAACCTAAAGTTATATTACTTAATAAAAGTGATATGTCTGATCCCAGGTCAAATGAGTTATGGGGTCATTATTATGATGAAAACAAACAAGATTATATATATACAAATTCTATTACGGGAAAGGGCATTAAAGAACTTATTACAGCGATTGAAAAAAAAATGGCTCATGTAATAGAAAGAGATTTGAAAAAAGGTAGAATAAATAGACAAATAAAATGTATGATTCTCGGAATACCAAATGTTGGAAAATCTACATTAATAAATACTATGGCAGGTAGAGCCTCAGCAAAAACCGGCAATCTTCCTGGTGTTACTAGATCAAATCAGTGGATTAAGGTAAGTCAGAGAATATTATTACTCGATACTCCTGGTATTTTATGGCCAAAATTTGAGGATCCAATAGTTGGATTAAAATTAGCTTGGATTGGCTCTATTAAGGAAACTATATACGATCGTGAAGATGCAGCATTAAAATTGATTTCATTCCTAAGAGAGAGCTACGAACATTGCTTAATAGAGCGCTACAATATCGATATAAATCCATCAGATGAAGATATTGATATATATGAAAAAATAGCTCAGAAGCGTGGATTTATTCAAAAAGGTGGAAATATTGATTACTCAAGAACTGCTGAGATGCTACTAGATGAGTTGAAAAAGACAAAGATAGGCAAGATTAGCTTTGAGAATCCTTAGTTTTAATAAACAAACTTTAATATAACGATTAGGCAATATACTTGTCTAGTCTTTTTTAATTATAAGAAAATATTAGATGTATTAAAGGGATATTATTGTAAAACTTTAACCCATACAATATAATAGTATTAATAGAAAGGGATGATATTTAATTGATTAAAAAGATTCTTTTATTTTTACATATCTTTATAGGTATAGGGGCATTATTTGGTGGCTTTTTTGCATTTACAGATACTACTGGTATTCAATTCGGCATGCCAGCAACTGAGGTGTTAAAAGATTCACCATTCACTAGCTTCTTAATCCCTGGCATTTTTTTGTTTGTAATTATAGGATTAGGTAATATTCTTACATATATTATATGTAAGAAAAACTACAAACTTCAATACTACATAAGTGGTTGTATGGGTTTAATATTGACTATGTGGATTGTAATTCAATGTTATATTCTAAATTCTATTCATGTCCTTCACATTTCATTTTTTACTTTCGGATTTATACAAATCATACTAGCAATTATATTAGTTTTAAAAGGAGAATTTCATGGAAATAAGCCAACTCAGCATTTCACAGATTAAACAAGAAATTAATAAAATAGTGATAAGTGAATATCCCGAATTTATAAATCGTCTCGACTTAGATGATAGGGGAGGTGTACAACAACTAAAAGATTCACTAATCAGTAAATACAACAAGTATACAAAAGAAAAGCAGAGGATACAACAATTAAAATCATACGAAAGTTCATTGTATAATCGTGGTTATAAGTTAGTAGCAGGAATGGATGAAGTAGGACGTGGTCCTTTAGCTGGCCCCGTTGTGAGTTGCGCTATTGTATTGCCTGAGAGTTCTAATATATTGTACGTGAATGATTCAAAAAAACTATCATCGTCAAAAAGGGAAGAACTGTATTATGCGATTAAAGAAGACGCTTTATCTATAGGTATAGGTATTATTGAGAAAGATATTATCGATGATATTAATATCTTTCAAGGGACTAAACAAAGTATGGTAGATGCAGTAGATAATCTGCGTCTATTACCTGAGATTGTATTAATAGATGCTATGCATATAGAAGCACTTCAAATTCCACAAAAATCTATTCTAAAAGGGGATGAAAAATGCTATTCAATTGCGGCTGCAAGTATAATTGCAAAAGTAACCAGAGATCGTATTATGGACTCTTATCACGATGCTTATCCTGAGTATAACTTTAAATCAAATAAAGGATATGGAACCAATGAGCATATAGAAGCCATAAAGAAATACGGTATTTGTCCCATACATAGATTATCATTTTTAAATAATATTCTCGGTACATTTAAAGAAGTTGAGTTGAACTTGTAGAATGGATAATTCAATTGATTATCATATTAATATATTGAAGTTAAGTATAAATACTTATATGCTATGTTAAAACTAAATACTAAATACTAAATTACTAAATACTAAATAATATATTTGCATATTAGCATAATATTATTTTACTTTACATACTAACAACTCTCTCGTTTATAGATTTCTAAAACATAGGAAATATGAGTTCATTTACAAGTACCAAAGTCTTAGAATTAGTACATAAGTGGGGATAATATGAGTAAAAAAGACAACCTAAACAAAGGAAGAATCGGTGAAGGTATAGGTATTGAATATCTTAAAAGTAAAAAACTTAAGATATTAGACGTAAATTTTAGATGTAAAATAGGCGAAATAGATATAATTGCTAGGAATAGAGACACTGTTATTTTTATTGAAGTCAAAACTCGCCGAGATAATGAGTATGGATACCCTAGTGAATCAGTTACTTATCGTAAACAAAAGAAAATATCAAAGGTAGCGTTGTATTATCTACAAAAGAATAAACTATTTGAGTATAATGTAAGATTCGATGTTTTAGAAATTTGGGATTATCCTAAAGGAATGGAACTCAATCACATCCTTAATGCTTTTGAAATAATTATGAATTAACTTTTAATGTAAAAAAATAGACTACTATTATAAGTAGGCTGGTTTTTAGTATATATGATAATTTACTTCGTTACAGCAGTAATGGAACTATTGTTTTAACTGTATACTATTTTCTATTCTATGTTTCTTGTCTAGTGAAAGTGGTAAGATATAGTAAACCTTAATAAACATATAAATGTAATTGTATAGGAGCGATATAGAATGAAGCAAAATACTTTATATCTAGAGTGTTACTCTGGAATAAGTGGTGACATGGTCGTAGCAACTTTGTTAGATTTAGGGGCAGATGAACAAGTCTTATTGAATGGGTTAGCAAGTTGTAATATGAGCGGCTATTCATTAAATATTTATAAAACAAAAAAATGTGGAATTGTTGCTAAAAAATTCGACGTTTGCCTTACAAGTGATATAGAAAACCATAAACATAATGAAATGAAATTGCATCTGAATAGGAATATTAATGATATTTACGATATTATTTTAAAATCAAATATTACTGCTAATGCCAAGGAATTAGCAAAAAAAATATTCGATGTGGTAGCCATTGCTGAATCAAAAGTACATGGCAAGAGTATTGAAGAAGTACACTTTCATGAAGTAGGTGCTATTGATTCAATTGTTGATATAATAGCAACAGCTATTTGTTTAGATAATTTGAACATTGGTAGTGTTATTATTTCTTCACTTTATGAAGGTACAGGTCATGTTAAGTGTCAACACGGTATAATACCAGTTCCAGTACCTGCAGTTGTAGAAATAGTCAATAGACATGATTTGGAAATTAAGATTACTGAAACAATAGGTGAAATGGTAACCCCAACAGGAGCTGCTATTGCAGCATCAATTAAAACTACTAATAAACTTCCAGACAACTATAAAATTAGAAAAATTGGAATTGGTGCAGGTACAAAAGATTTTTTGAAAGCCAATATCTTAAGAGGATTTTTTATAGACGAAATAATAAAGAAAAATAATGAAGAAACCATTACTATATTAGAATGTAATGTTGACGATATAACAGGTGAGGAATTAGGTTTTGCACTAGAAATACTATTAGAACAAGGTGCATTAGATGCATACTTTACTCCTATTTACATGAAAAAGAACAGACCTTCTTATATGTTTTCAGTAATCTGTAATAATGATGATTGTGAATTGATGAAAAAATTGATCTTTAAGCATACATCAACTTTAGGTATTAGAGTGCACAATTATAGAAGATATATTATGAATAGAAGATTAGAAGATTTCAATTCATCATTAGGACAAGTCAGAATTAAAATAGGCACTTATAAGGATATTATAAAAAGGACTATTGAATACGAAGATGCAAAGAATATAGCTAAAACTAATAATATGTCTGTAGGTAACGTTTTAAAAACTATATATAGCGAATTAAATCACATAATAAAACTATAATTACTTATACTATGAAGTAAAAGGAGGCTTGATTTGCTTATATGAAAGTGGATAGAAAAAAGAAAAGTACAAAAAATCATAAAAAAGATGATGGGAAATTTCATTCTAGACATGTAAAACATGATCCCCAAGCAGAAAGTGCTAGAGCTGTATTTGGTATGAAAAGTGAAAATACAGAAGGCAAGAGATGATACTTAAAAATGATTTGTTCGATGAGATAGATCAACATTTACAGAAAGATATATATCCATCGAAATTTCTTAATGATCTTTCTAATCGTAATTTACTAATAGAGTATCCTTTTGATGTACTAGAAAAGTTAAAACAAACAAAGCAATCTCCCAAGTATCATCCAGAAGGTAGCGTATGGAATCATACAATGTTAGTTGTAGATGCAGCAGCAGGTCAAAGAGAACACAGTAAAAATCAAAGAATATTTATGTGGGCAGCACTGCTTCACGACATAGGAAAGCCAAGTACAACAGCAAAAAGAAAAGGCAAGATAACATCGTATGATCACGATATAGTTGGCGCAAAGATGACAAGAGAATTTCTAATGGAATTTGTCAATGACAATGACTTCATAAGTCAAGTTACTTCTTTAGTGAGATGGCATATGCAAATTCTATTTGTAGTTAATAATTTGCCATTTGCAGATATAGATGCTATGAAACAAGAAGTTGATTTATCCGAGATAGCTCTTCTTGGTTTTTGCGATAGATTAGGAAGATTAAATGTAGACTATGGAAAAGAACAAGATAATATAAACATCTTTATTGAAAAAATGAATAAATAGTATAAGTGTTTTTCCACTGTAGAAAAATTTAAAAGAGGGAGTATTACTAATTAAAAGGTCAATATTAGAAGACAATACTCCCTAAAAGTTTCGATGTTTTGTTTTCCTACATCTGGCCAAAATGTTCAACAAATTCATTTGTCATACTAGCAATAACTTTAAATATTTCATCATCAGGAATTTCCTCAAATGGGTTGATAATACTATCTTTATCCCAATTAATATAAAGTAATGCATTATCTACTATCTCACTACTAAAAAGGTTACTTAAACTTTTTAACCATGTTGATACAACAGTACCTTTCATTGTGCTCACAATCCTTTCTAGCAAAAATTAAGAATCAATAATAATATAACTGATTATTAAGTAGTTAAACTGCTCCGCAATTAAGGTACTACGAAAATATATTTTCGCTTGGCTCGTTGTTTCGCGAAAACTAATATTCAGTAGGGGATGAAGAAAACCCCTACTGAATAAACTTTCACTTTATGAATTATACGTAATTTTCTACATTTAGGTTTTGAGATTATGTTAAATATACTATATAATATTATACTAGGTATAAATAAGACTAAAAATAATTAGTATTATAAAGGAGACTTGTATGGAATACATAGAAATTGTAAAAGCAATCATATTGGGTAT
The DNA here is from genome assembly GCF_009362815.1 of Alkalibaculum sporogenes. Classification (GTDB taxonomy): domain Bacteria; phylum Bacillota; class Clostridia; order Eubacteriales; family Alkalibacteraceae; genus Alkalibaculum_A; species Alkalibaculum_A sporogenes. The sequence continues at coordinate 70,078 of NZ_WHNX01000013.1, forward strand.
TGTAGAGGGTATAACAGAATGGATACCTATAAGTAGCACAGGTCATATGATTTTAGTAGATGAGTTTATTAGCCTGAACATGTCAGAGGAATTCAAAGAAATGTTTTTTGTGGTAATACAACTAGGAGCCATTATGGCTGTAGTATTGTTGTACTTTCAAAAACTTAATCCATTTTCTACAAAAAAATCTATTAGTGAAAAAAGAGCAACATTTGAATTATGGTTTAAAGTATTCGTAGCGGTGATACCTGCTGGTATTATAGGAGTACTATTTGATGACAAGATAAATGAAGTTTTCTATAATTTTCAAACTGTTGGTATAACACTTGTAATATATGGTGTCTTGTTTATAATTGTAGAAAATAGAAATAAAAATAAAAAACCAAGGATTAACCATTTTCCACAACTTACATACAAGACAGCCATTATTATTGGAGTATTCCAAGTTTTAGCATTAATACCCGGAACATCTCGTTCAGGAGCTACAATTATAGGAGCTATGTTGATAGGAACATCTAGAAACTTAGCAGCAGAGTTTACATTTTTCTTAGCTATTCCTGTAATGTTTGGAGCAAGCCTATTAAAAATGCTTAAATTCGGTTTTGTATTTACTGGGACTGAGATTATTATCTTAGTAACAGGCACTATAGTGGCATTATTAGTATCGGTACTATCAATTAAATTTCTTATAGGATATATTAAAAAACATAATTTTAAAGTATTTGGTTACTATCGAATAGTACTTGGAATTATAGTAATTTTATACTTTGCCTTAGTTAAATAAATGTACATTTGTTTATAAACATAAAAATACAAAGTTATTTTGTCTAAAAATGTTGATATATAGCAAAAAATGATTTATTATACCTTATATAGTGATCGTTAATTTAAAAACATATATAAGGAGAATTGTACTTGAAAGAAGAAATAAAACATATCAAAATAGTATGTGCTGATCCATCAGCTTTAGGTTTATTTGGACTAGCAATGGTTACCTTAGTAGCCTCATCACAAAAACTAGGTATTACTGAGGGATTGTCACTTATTGTCCCATGGGCAATATTTTTAGGAGCTTTTGCACAGATATATGCAAGTATTATTGATGCAAAGCACAACAATACTTTCGGAATGACGGCATTTGGAGCATTTGGTTTCTTTTGGTTAGGTGTTGCTTCAAGTTGGCTTATAAAATTAGGTGTATTCGGTTCTGAGCTAGCAACAAATGCTGATTCTAAGCAATTAGGTTTTGCATTTATCGGGTATCTTATATTTACAATTTTTATGACAATAGGGGCGATGGAAACAAATAAGGTATTATTCATTATTTTCTTATTAATCGATCTTTTATTCATTGGACTTACACTGAGTACCTTTGAGATAATGCCAGAATTCTCTCATAAACTAGCAGCTTATTCTGAGATGATGATAGCTTTATTTTCTTTTTACGGCAGTGGAGCTTCTGTACTTAACAATCATTTTGATAAGATATTTCTACCAGTGGGGAAACCTTTTGGTATTTTCAAGTGATTATCAAAAAAACACACTATTATAGATTTCTATAATAGTGTGTTTTTTTAATGTACAGATTCTATATATTGATAGACACAAAGTTAATTCATCTATAATATAACTGTTATATGAATACTGAATATAGTATATGGATATAACAGTAGTACAATCTAAGAATTAGAAAAGAATTAATCCGGGATGATTTATTTATAGGGATAAGGGTATTAATGTTATAAGTATTTTGACAAGATTAAGGAGGCGTTTATAATGTACGAAATAGTTAATGATTTTCCAAATGAAATAATTTACGAAAACGAGGTGCCTTGTATATCCATATATATACCTACTCATAGATATGCACCAGACAATAAACAGGATACAATATTATATAAGAATTCATTAAAAGAAATAGAAGAATCGTTAAAACAAAAGTATCAAAAAATTGATATAAAGACTATAATGGCACCTTTATATAAATTACAAGAAGATAATATTTTTTGGAATAATACCTATGATGGGTTAGCAATACTCGCAAATTCTAAGAAATGTGTAATATACAGACTACAAAGATCTGTACAAACATTAGTAGTGGTAGCAAATAGTTTTCACATCAAGCCACTTATCAGAGCTTTTCAATCAGCAGATCATTATCAGCTATTAGGATTAGATCGTAGTAAGTTTACACTTTATGAAGGAAATAGATACGGTTTTTCTGAAATTAAACTAGGCCCGGATGTCCCGAGAACAATTGAAGAAGTACTAGGTGAAGAATACTCTCAACCTTATCTAAACCACGGATCTTATGGAGGAAATGCAGCAACAGGAGGATCAGCTATGTTTCATGGTCATGGTAGTAAAAAAGAAGAAATAGAGATAGATATAGATAAATTTTTTAGATATGTCGATAAGTTTGTACTAGAAAATTACTCTAAAGTGTATAATTTGCCTTTAATTTTAGTATCTCTTGGTGATTACCATTCCATATTTAAAAAGATAAGCCGTAATCCATATCTAGTTGAAAAGGGAGTAAAAGAATCTTATGATTCTATAGAAACAGATCAATTAAAAGAGAAAGTATGGAAAGAAATAGAACCCTATTATATACAAAAAACTAATAATTTAATTGAGGAATTTAATAGACAAAAATCTGCAACACAAGGGTCAGATATTTTAGTAGAAGTTGTTAAAGCTGCCTTTGAAAATAGAGTAAAGACTATTTTGGTAGAAGATGAAAAAATTATTTCAGGAAAAATTAATAGATTGACAGGAGATTTAGTCTTTGGTGACCTTAATAATCCTGAAAATGGCGATGTAATAGACGATCTTGCAAAGTTAGTACTAAAACTTGGTGGAGAAGTAGTAGTGCTTCCAAAGGCAAGAATGCCAAGTCAAAGCGGGATTGCAGCCATATACAGATCTTGAAATTAAAGTAAAGTGAATATCTATATTAATAAGTCAAACCCATTAGTAATATAGTGATAATTATAGTATCTATATTGTAATATAATATAATATAGATACTATAAGACTATAGAGGAGAAACATATGAAAAAGTTATTTATTACTGGTGGAACTGGATTTTTGGGTTCAAGAATAATAAAAAAATACTCAGAAAAATACGAGATAATATCTGCAACTTCAAAAGTTTTAGATATTACTAACGATGACAGTGTATACAAACTCATAAAAGAAATTAGACCTCATTATATTATACATGCATCAGCAGTTGCAGAAACAAAATTCTGTGATGAAAATACTGAATTTGCATACAATTTAAATGTAAGAGGTACAGTAAATATTGCTAAAGCTTGCGAAGCTGTACGTAGCAAATTGTTTTTTATAAGTACAGAACAGGTATTCAACGGAAATACTAATGATGGACCATATTTAGAAAATGATATTGCTATACCAAATACTCAATATGGTAAAACTAAATTACAAGCAGAAATTGAAATAAATAAGATCCTTGATAAGGTATGGATATTGAGGTTAACTTGGTTATTTTCACTCCCAGAAAGAAATCTTAAGATTAATTCAAATATTCTTTGGGAAACACTTACAACTGCATATAAACAATCATCACAGATAGCATCTAAACGCGAATTTCGTGGCATGACCTATGTGTATGATTTAGTAGATCAATTTGATAAAATATTTGATATAGATAGTGGGATTTATCATGTGGGAAGTTCAAATAATTTTAGTAGATATGATATTGCAAAATATATTATGATGACTATCGGTTTATCTAATGATAAAATTGATGAATTGTTAATACCAAAAGCTGGCTATCTAGAAAATAAAAGGGATATAAGATTAAATACAGACAAGATAAAATCAAAAGGGATATATTTTGATGATACAAAAGATACTTTAATAAAGTGCATGAAAGAATTTAATATGTTAATATAAAACTCTTTCATAGAAAGGAATGATCATGATATTTGATGTAATAATTATAGGAAAAGGACCTGCAGGTTTATCTGCCTCATTATACACGACGAGAGGGAACCTAAGTACCCTAATAATTGGTAGTGATAGTGAATTATTAAAAGCACATGTAATTGAGAATTATTGCTTTATTCCTAGAGCCACAGGTAAAGAAATGATAGAAAAAGGTATTCAACAGGCAAGGGATTTTGGCGCTAAGGTTGTAGAAGAAGAAGTTATTGGCATCAAGCAATTAGATAATACATTTATAGTTTCAACAAATCAAAATTCATATGTAGCGAGATCAATCATTCTAGCAACAGGTAAGTCGAAAATACAAGTTCCTATAAAGAACTTAGACATATTTGAGGGCAAAGGTATTCATTACTGTGTAGCGTGTGATGGTTACTTCTATAACGGTAGTAGCGTTGGCATTCTTGGATATACTGATTATGCGATACATGAGCTAAAAGAATTTGAAGGTATAACAACAAATATTACGCTATATACAAATGGAAATGAACTTGTAGTAAATGAAGAAAGTAAAAAATACTTAAGTGATAATAAAATTAAAATAAACACAAGTCCAATCCTATCAGTTGATGGCGGAGATTTTCTAGAATTTGTCGAGTTTAAGAGTGGAGAACAAGAAAAAATTGAAGGATTATTTGTAGCATATGGAACAGCATCATCTACTGATTTTGCAAGAAATTTAGGCGTTCTCGTAGAAAGCAACAATATTATAGTAAACAAAGAACAAGAAACAGATATAAGTGGAGTTTTTGCAGCAGGTAATTGTACAGGAGGATTTGCACAAGTATCAACTGCTGTAGGGGAAGGAGCTAATGCAGGTCAAAGTATAAAAAAATATTTAAGAACTATCAAACAATAGACTCAGAAATATATATGTTTGATACTATTAATATTAGTGTAATATATAAATATAATATATAAGAAAAGGAGGTAATATCATGAGTGTTAAAGTTTATAGTACCCCATCTTGTTCCTGGTGTGTCAAAGCTAAAGATTATTTAAAATCAAATAATATTTCTTTTGAAGAGTATGATGTTTCAAAAGATAGAAATGCAGCTACAGAAATGGTAAGCAAATCAGGTCAAAGAGGTGTACCAGTACTTGATATCAATGATAACATAATTGTAGGATTCGACAAAAAAAATATAGATAAATTATTAGGATTGTAATCTAAAGTAAATAGCAAATTAAGTATAAAGTAGGTCGAATATAATTTGCCCTACTTTATACTTAGAGAATAAAACGCTTCTTATTATCTATTGTTTTGTATACTCGTTATAATGTACTTTACTAAATTCCATATCGTTTTTTGTATATTCTTCTTTGTCTTCATCTGAATAACCTAATGAAACCATGCACTCTACGTTATAATGCTTAGGTATATTTAATATTTCTTTAATATAGTTTTCTGAAGATTCATTATCAGATCTCATTCTATCTCTTACTTGAATCCAACAACTTCCGAGTCCTATACTATATGCTGATAACTGAATTGTAAAAGCCGCAATACTTGAGTCTTCTATCCACATGTCTGATTTGTTTTGATCTGAAACAATAACCATAACTAAAGGTGCATCTTTAACAAAAGTGGAACCGTGTTGTCTTGATTGCGAAAGATCTATAAGGACAGATCCCTCAGTAATAATAATAAATTCCCAAGGTCTTATATTTCTTGATGAAGGGGAGATTAATGCATTTTGAACGATACTATCTATTTTTTCTTGTTCGATAGGTATTTTTTTATACTTGCGAATACTTCTTCTTTTTTTGAATTCATTTATCAAATCAATTCATCCTTTCTGATACTATTTATAACTTATTAAAAATAAACTACTTTATATTATTATAACTAACATTAACAGTTAAAACTAATATATAATTAATTATATATATATTTTAAAATTATGGTATACTAAACGTGTTTATCAAATAATAGTTTATGACAGAAGGGGAATTATATGAGTGAAATAAAAGGCGTTGTATTTGATATGGATGGAGTAATTATCGATAGTGAACCTACACATTTCGAGTGCAATATTAGAACTTTAATGGATTTTAATGTTATTTCAACATACAGTGACTTTGAAAAATATGTAGGTGTAGCTGATCATGTAATGTGGGCAAGTATAATATCTGAAAATAATTTAGATACTACAGTAGAAAAGATTATTGAGAAACAAGATCAACATAGGGAAATCCTTTTTAAAAAGGAAAGTATTAAAGCGGTAGATGGTACCATAAACTTAATAAAATTATTAAGTGAAAAGAAATACAAAATAGGCTTAGCATCCTCTTCTCCTAGGAACTTCATAAACATGATACTTAAAGAACTAGAGATATCTAAATACTTTGATGCAGTGGTAAGCGGAAATGAGGTAGTGAGAAGCAAGCCAGAACCTGATATATATATTAAGGCAGCTTCACAAATAGGAGTAGAACCAAGATTATGTGTTGCAATAGAAGATGCTAAAAATGGTGTTCATGCTGCAAAGTCTGCAGGGATGTTTACTATTGGATTCAAAAATGTCAATTCTGGAAATCAAGATTTATCATCTGCTCATAAGATTATATATCACATGAATGAAGTTATGGAAATACTATTTCCATAAAATTATTAATTTAATAAAGCAAAATTATAATTATTAGATTTTAAAACTAGAAATACTAAGAATATTTCTAGTTTTATTTTATGACATGATAGATGGATAAGCTTACTAAGGTTTAACTTTACTATTTAACTCAATATCCGTCAAAGACGCTTTCATTTTCTAAGTAACGGTATAAAGTAGATTTACTTATACCAGTCTCTACTTTAATTTGAGAAAGAGTAAATTTTTTACTTTGATACATATCAATAGCTCGTCGTATGTTTTTGTCATCTTTTCTTGGTCTGCCAGTTGTTATGCCCTTGTTTTTAGCATCTGTCAAGCCTTTTTTCGTTTTTTCACTAATTACATCACTTTGAAACTCTACAAGGTAATTAAGAATATCGCAAAAATCATAAGTAAGATGAATACTAGTATCTATATTTTCTTTAAGTGAAATTAGGTAAGCACCTTTTATTTTAATTTGTTGCAATAAATCTACTAAATGCCTAGATGAGTCTGCTATTATAAAGAGTTTAATTACTATAATCTTATCATTTGCACTGATATTACTTATCATATTAGTAAGCTGAATTCTTTTTTTACATGAAGAATGATCTTCAATAATAAACTTCTCACAATTTAATTGGGATAGCTTATATTTTTGTTTTTCACAGTTTAAATCATCTTGGTGTGGTCGCATATATCCTATTAACATATAATCTCCTAACATATAACGTTTACAACATTATACCACAAATTAAAGGCAATAAAAAGTATCAAAAAGGTTCCATTTTGGGTCAAAAGATGTTAAACTATATCTCAGCCATATAACAAAGGAAATTAATATAGTTAGATAATGTTTTCTGATTTATTCACAATAATCCCTATGTTTAGCATTAGGGACTTTTTTATTGTGGAATAAAAATTTACATAATAATTTACTATTATGTAAAAAAAGATAAGTGGGGGATTAAGTGCCTGTTAAAGCCTGATTCGTTCTACTAATATTCAGTAGGGGATGAAGAAAACCCCTACTGAATAAAGTTTTAGTTTATTTAGCGTAGTGAAATTAGAATATATCAAATAAGGAGATGGTTTTTTGATTCAAATATTTAAAAAGAAGGAGAAAAGTATTATTAACCTTCTAAGTAATAATAAAGATACGATTAAAAATGATACTTTAGCAGGATTAACAGTAGCGCTCGCATTAATTCCTGAATCAGTAGCTTTTGCTTTTGTAGCAGGTGTTAGCCCTATATTGAGTTTGCAAACAGCTGTTATGATGGGGCTTATAGCTGCAATTTTTACTGGAAGACCTGGAATGATAAGTTCATCAACCGCAGCAATTTCTGTCGTATTTGCGACGTTAATAGCACAACACGGCTTAGATTATCTTTTTGCTACTGTAGTTTTAATGGGCATTATTCAAATATTAATAGGAGTATTTAAATTAGGGAGATTTGCAAGTATAATACCCTATTCTGTTATGTTAGGATTTTTAAATGGATTATCAATAGTTATGTTTTTAGCCCAGTTTGCTCAATTTAAAGTTGATCAAACTGTAATAGCAAATGGTGTAGAATCTGTTCAAAAAGTTTGGATGCCTTATACGGACTTAGTAATAATGCTAGGGTTTGTGTTATTTACAATGGCCATTATTCATATATTTCCTAAGATTTCAAAAGCAGTACCATCTAGCCTAGTAGCTATTATTTTAATGACAATTATAGCTGTTTTATTAGATAAAAGTGGTTACCATTTAAGAAATGTACAAGACTTCGCTGGTATGGAACTAAAAGGAGCTTTACCAAAATTTTACTTACCCCAAGTTAAAATAGGTATAAATATGTTGAAGATTATATTTCCATATGCATTAGTTGGTGCACTAGTAGGATTGACAGAGGCAGTGCTAACACTTAGAGTAATTGATGAGATGACAAATACCCGAGGAAGAACTAATAAAGAGTGTTTAGCTCAAGGTATTGCTAACACGATAAACGGATTATTCGGAGGAATGGGCGGAGATGCTATGATAGGTCAGTCGATTATTAATATAAAGTCTGGAGGTAGAACAAGATTATCAGCATTAGTTGCATCAGTAGCGTTAATGTTTTTCCTTATGTTTGCCTCTAGTCTGATAAATGCTATTCCTTTAGCTGGTTTAGTAGGAGTAATGTTTATGGTTGTAGTTGGAACTTTTAAATGGGAGAGTCTAAAGTATCGAAATAAAATTCCCATTCAAGATATTTTAGTTATAATTGTAGTTACTATAATTACTGTATTTGTCGATTTAGCCACAGCAGTTATTGTCGGAGTTGTACTATCAACATTGATGTTTGCTTGGGAAAAAGGAAAACGAATTTATGTAAATGTAGAGAATAATGAAGATGGATCTAAAACATATAAAATTAATGGATCAATATTTTTTGGATCAATATTAAATTTCAAGGAATTATTTGATATTGAAAATGATCCAAAAGAAGTAGTAATTGATTTTAAGTACGCGAAAGTCGTAGATCATTCTGCTATTGAAGCAATTAACAGTATAACAGAAAGATATTGCAGTTTAGGCAAGAGATTAAAGCTAATACGCCTTAGTGATGATTGTTTGTTACTTTTTAAAAATGCAGAAACTCTAACATGCGTAAATATAGATGAATCTAACTGTGAAGTTACATCTAAATATTCTTATGTATAATAATTTTAACCACAAGAAACACGCTTTGCGAGTTTCTTGCGGTTACGCGGTAGTCGCCAAATGTCTGCAAGCAGCCACTTGGCTCATTACTTTACGATAATAAAAAAGACAATCCATGAGAAGTTTTCCATGATTGTCTTTTTTAGAGCATTGTACTTTATGCGCTAATTTCTACTTTATATATTTTCTTTAATTCTGCTATCTTATCAAAGTAAATTAATTGTTGCTTTTGTCCAATAATTTGTTGTTTGATTTGTTCTTTAACCTCTAGTAGAGTTTTAGTACCTTCTTCCTTTGAATCAGTAACTTTAATAATATGGTAACCAAATTGCGTTTTAATAGGTTCACTGATTTTATTTAACTCCATAGAGAATGCAGCCTCTTCAAATTCAGGTACCATTTGGCCACGACTAAAGAATCCTAAATCTCCACCTTGAGCTTTTGAAGGACAAGTTGAGTATTTCTCAGCTGTTTTTTCAAAGCTTAAGCCTTCTTGCAATTCTTTAAGTACTTCCTGAGCTTCTTCTTTTTCTTTAACAAGAATATGACTGGCTTTTACACTTTTAGGACTTACAAATTGACTTTTATTTTCTTCATAAAAAGCAGTTATCTCATCAATAGAAACTGGAATACTAGTTAATAATTGATTTAGAGCAAATTGTTTTAATAGAGAATCTTTCATTCTTTCAACTTCTCTAAGAAAAACATCTTCATTATCTAATCCTTTTTCCTTTGCATCAAAGAATATTAATTCCTGGTTAATAAGCTCCTCTAAAACTTGTTTTTGACCTTCTTCTGATTGAAATTGTGCTGATGTTTTAGGATCAAGACTTTGCAAAAAACGGCTTAAGTCCTCTAATGTAATTTCGTGATTATTTACTGTAGCTAATACTTTATTTTCCATTTAATTACTCCTTTTTATGATATTCTATTGTGACATAATATCAGAAAAAATTACACTTGTCCAATCCAAAAGTCATAGAACTTCTAGATTCATGCTCTAAACCCCTAGTATCTTACCCCTCACTTCTCAAGGGAGCAAGCATCTTTTATATATTAACATCAACTATCTTAAGAAATAATTATTTAACAGAATGTTATATGATTAATATTAGTACTCTATGGGAAAGAGTTATGGTTATGAATTATAGAATCAAGCAAAAATAATTAGCTTAGGTGGTAATTCTATAATCAAAGATCATCAAAAGAATATGATCAATTTATAGTAAAAGTCTTTTCAACAGGAAATAAGTAGAATGATTATCAATGATGCTGACCATGTCTTTATGCTTGTTTTAGTTCTCGTAATTGATCAGGTATTGCATGATAGAAACTATAATATAGGTTAACTACAAGTAGGACAGAGATGTATCAATTAAATTTGATTAAAATTATCTAGAATATTAAGACATTAAAACAGCTAGATAAGTTTTCATTTCTTTATATTATATGTAAACTAGCTATGAATTTAATAATTGGCTATATCTATTATTTAATAATCATTTCTCAGGTAATAGCCAATTTCTGATATAATTCTATATAATCTGATGATTTTCAATTAAAAAACTCCTAAGTTTATATTAAATATAAGTTAAAATAAGAATTTTTGTTGGAAAGAAGAAACCAGATTGGTAATACTAACTATCGCTAAAGAGTTAGTATTAGTTTATCTTAGAGTTTAAAATATAGACTAATGAGTGTATTTGTATCGTACTATGGTTTTTTAGGTTTAGGAGATAATAGTCCTACAAAAATACCTATACCTGACAACAGCATCATAATAAGTATGGCTACTTGATAACTAGCGAAGATGTCAAATGTAAGACCAAAAGGAATAGGCCCTATAGCGGATGATACCACTGTTGCAGTCATAATAAATCCTCTTATACTTCCTAGGTTTATAAGTCCATAATAATTAGGCCACACTACTCCATTACTGACATGCTGAAGCCCGATTGCCGTTCCTTGAACTATAGCAAAAAATATAAAAGTATGTATAGACTTAGATAATAGCAATATGGATAATGCCATTAGCTGTAAAAGTGAAATAAATGCAATAACATAGTTCATTTTGAAACGATCAAGAAAATGTCCTGCTAATAAAGTAATTGGGAAACTTATAATGGCAAGTAAGCTCAACATAAAGGATGCTGAAGAGGCAGATATGCCTTTAGATCCTAAAATTGAAAAAAAATGAAAAATAACACCAGTTGTAATCATAGGAACAAGTATCTGACAATAGAGCATACCCCAAAAGGGTTTTGTATGCATGGCCTCTATCAAAGTCCAAGATTCTGTTTGTTCTTCTATATGAAGTGTACTTACATCTTCTATAACATCGATTATTTTATTATCAGTCAACAAACCCAAGTCTTTTGGTTTGTTGTAAAGGAAAAAAGCTGTTATTGGTATAAAGAAAAACCATAACAGTATTGCCCATAGTCTCCATACAAAATTCCAACTGCTTATACTAATAAGCCATGTATTAAAGGGTGGGATTACAGCTGAACCAATAACTCCACCCATTGACATAATACTAAAGGCAAATGCTCTCTTTTTATTGAACCATTGTGGCAATACAATTGAAGGTAATAGCGTCATAGATCCTTGTCCTGTCAATCTATTGATAAAAAAACCAATAAAAAGCATCCATAAGCTTGATAGGTAACTATTCCAAATGCAAGAAGCACCTAATAAAGTAGCAACAATAAGTATAATGTTTTTTTGTCCGTATCGGTCAGATAAGCGACCTACAGTAAATAAAAGCAAACCAGCTAACAGTGTTGCAATAGAATAAAGACTGGACACAGTAGAGCGATCCCACCCAAAATCCACTACATAATAGTCTATAAATATTGATATAAAATATGTTTGTCCAGGCCCAGAAAAGAAATGTCCCAATGAAGAAATTGCTAATATAATCCAACCGTAATAAAAACGGTTTTTTTTCTCATACATTACACTAAGTTTTCTTTTTAACATAAAATAACCTCCTATAATATGACATTATAATATTCCATTATAATTCAACATTATTATAGGATACCATAAAAATAGCAGATGGTAAAATATATAATTACGAAAATTACAATGTTTTTAACTATGGGTTAACATACATATTTCTAAGAAAACATTTTGATTTCAGACAGTTATAATTTTCGGCTCAACAATGTTATAGTAAATTTCTCCAAGGCTTATGATTCAAAAATGAACTTTTCTAATTTCCCCAGTCAACTTTCGATCTCTGGCTCAATAAGTAATCATAATAATTATGATATATAAACGTTGACACAATATTACTTATACATATATATTAATATATATGTATAAGTAATATTGTGTTTTACAAGGGGGAGAAGTTATGGAAAAGGAAAGAAGTTTACAGGAATTATTTGGACGTGAAATGCCCTATACTATTGAAGTTGACCACATTAAAAGAAAATTTCTTAATCTAAGCTTTGGTAGACATGAAAGACAAAAATTGGATATTTATTTACCTGAAGATGGTGACGGTCCATTTCCAGTGATTATTTACTTGCATGGTGGTGCATTTAAACTTGGGGATAAAAGTGATTCACAAGTACTACCATTTTTAGAAGGAATTGAGTTAGGCTACGCTGTTATTAGTGTAAATTATCGTCTTAGTACCGAAGCTAAATTTCCAGAACCATTGTTTGATATCAAAGCATCTATCCGATGGATTAGAGCTCATGCACTGGAGTATAACTTAAATCCTGACAACATTGCCCTTACCGGTGCCTCCGCTGGAGCCTATTATGCTGTTATGACCGCTGCGACTCAAGATAATCCAGAATTTGAAGGTGCTTATATTGGAAATAGTGAGTTCTCATCAAAAGTTAAAGTTGTAATAGATTGGTACGGACCGACAAACTTTTTATGTATTAGAGATCATTTTGAAGAAAGTGGATTATCAATTGTCATACCATCACCTAAGGACGGAGTACCTACACCTGAGGAATTGCTATTAGGAGCAAGTCTAAAAGATATTAAGGGACTAGCAATGTTTACTAATCCAATTACATATATTAATGAATCCTTTCCACCTATAATGATACAACATGGTAAAATTGATCCAATTGTACCTTATCAACAATCAATAATATTAGCTGAGGCAATTGAAAAGAATGGCGGGAAAAATCAATGTATTCTTGATATTGCTGATGGATATTCTCATGTAGATACACGATTTGAGAATAAGAGGAATATGAAAAAGGTATTTGATTTTTTAGATACATACTTAAAATAAAACTATTATTGTATAAATAACTTATATATCTGCTTCGCTTGACTCGAACTAATTCCTAGTTAATTGTTTAATTAACTAGGAATATTAAAATAGTATAATCAGTAAAAAGACACCTGAATTAATTATGAATTATAACCTTGGTAAAGGTACAAATTCATGTTACCGGTGTTTTTTATAAATTTTGGTATTATTCATTCTGACAAGGAGGGTACTATAATAGATCAAAACATATACATTGACCTTTTATTTTTAAGATATTTGACCTAATACTTTATATAGCAGCACGTAAAGTGACTTAGCTTCTTCTGGCGATAAGTCAATGCATTGTCCAATTTTCTCTGGGATATTAGCAGCCTGTTCTTTTAATTGTTCTCCTTGCTTTGTTATGCTTATAATTACACTACGTTCGTCTTCCGCTGATCTTTTACGAATAAGCAAACCTTGAGCTTCCATTTTCTTTAGTAATGGTGTTAGTGTTCCTGAATCCAAAAATAAATGCTCACCAAGGTTTTTAACACTGATGGTTTTTTGTTCCCAAAGTACCATCATACATATATATTGAGTGTAAGTTAAACCAATTTTATCTAAAAAAGGTTTATACTTTCTTATGACTTCTTTTGAACAAGCATAGAGAGGAAAACACAATTGATTCTTTAGTTTTAAAACTTCTTCGTTCATACAATTTATACCTCCTAAATTTTGTCTAGTTTAATAGTAGTAAAAACATAATTGTGAACTACTTCTATAGACTCTGCTTGTACTCCTACTGATTTACCAATAGCCTCTACTAGTTTCTTAGTATTACCAGTTTCAGTATAATATCTACCTGCTATTTTCTTTTCTTCCATTATAACAACCCTTTTCTTTATATAAATAATATATGTTGGTATAAATTAAATTTTATACAATTAAATTTTAAATGTCAATTTATTTTATTCAGTTAGATTCTAAATGAATAATAGTGAAACCTGCTTTTTTCAAAGCAGGTTTCTAAAGGAACCTAACTAGTTCAAATTTTTTGAAGAAGTAGGTTTTATTTTTAATTTATTTTAAACTGCGTTGTGAACAAAAGACACTATAGTTCTTACTGGGATATCTGTCACAGATCCAACATTCCACACCGGAAGACCGTCCCATCCACCAGCAGAAGCAGCTCCTGATACACTATTACGACTGCCTCTACCTGAATAACATTTTCTTCCAGTGTTAAATCCAGTACAAGCATTACCTAATGCACATCCTGGAGCTGGGCCGATTCTTGTTATAAGCCTTACAAATGTCTCATTAGCGCTCAAAACAACACCTGTGAACCCTGAACCTGATTCACCACCGCTTGCTGTAAATATTGTTACTGTTTCACCAATATACTTACATAATTGTTTGCCAAAGTCTACACCTGCAAAACAATCTCGCCCTAAGTTGCTAGACAATATATGACCTCCTTATTAATATTTAGAGAACAATGTTCCCATAGTACATAGTATGACAGTTATAAGTAATGGTGAATAATACTTTATAAACGGTTATTGATATTGCAGCATAGTTAATATTAATTAAATAAGTTAAGTAATTTTTTACATTGTATTATGGGCTAATGAAACAATTTTATCTATAGGGATAATAACTGCTGAACCTCTAACTAAGGTGTGTATATTACATATACTATCTTCCACATTATTCTTATTAGTATATCTAATATCTTTTGATCTTTGATTGTTGCTACTAAATCTAGTTGATGGAGGTGAACCAATTTGGCTAATTAGCTCAATGTATGATGGTTTTACTGTTAGTAAAACACCTGTAAACCCTGAACCAGATTCTCCACCACTAGCTGTAAAGACTGTAACAGTTTGACCAATATATTTTTCAATCTCATTTTCGAAACTATCAATATTTTTAGTGTAATAATCAATATTTTTTAAATACCTAGGAGACATATCAATATCCTTTCTTTTTAGATCTTAGTTTACTTTTATTTTAATTAATATATAATATGTCATCATTAGTATAAGGTGTTTACTCATGTATGCATATAGTAAATATTTATTCTATATTCTAATATAGATACTTGTAAAACTTGGATTAAACAAATAAAATAACAATTATAAACTACACTAGTTAAAAAACATATAAAGTAATCAAAGTTATAAGTGAAAGGTGATTTATATGAGTTATATACCAAGTTATGATCGTGCATTAGAAATACTAAAAACCTATAATACTGAAGAATTTCTTATAAAGCATGCTGAAACAGTTGCAGGTATAATGGGTTATTTTTCTAAAGAGTACGATCCTGAAAATGAAGAGATGTGGAAAGTAGTAGGGCTGTTACACGATTTAGATTTTGAAAAGTTTCCTGAAGAACATTGTATTAAGAGTCAAGAGATAATGAAGGAATTAGACCTAGATGAAAAAATTATTCATGCTACAGCAAGTCATGGATATAAGCTTACAGTAGACATTGAACCAATTCATAAGATGGAAAAGATCCTCTATGCAATTGACGAATTATCTGGTCTTATCGGCGCTGTAGCAATTATGAGGCCTTCAAAAAGTGTTGCAGATTTAGAACTAAAATCTGTGAAAAAGAAATATAAAACCTTGAATTTTGCTAAAGGTTGCTCTAGAGATGTCATAGAACGCGGTGCAAAGATGTTGGATATAGATCTAGATAGATTGATTACTATGACTATTCATGCAATGAGAAGCCTAATCTAAAGTATTTTTTAACTATTTTTTGTGAATATTGTTAGATGATTGTATACAGTGTTAATAAAGGGGGAGTATACCTGAAAGTTAATGTTATAGAGAAAACATATCGTTCCTTTCATAAAGAAGATTTTGAGCATTACTTTTCTAATCGAGGAAAATGCAAAAATCCAGGTGTCTATATAGGTGACGGTTGGTTGGTATATCTAGGAGATGAAAGGAAAGAATTAGTTGGTCCAATGGAATTTATAACAATAACAATTACTATAGAAATCTCAATTGATATACAAGAGGAATTCATAGCTGAACTTAGAAAATCTTTCCTAAAGGGTGGAGGTTAAATGCCGTGTAGATGATAAGTTTTTCAATTGAAAAACTTATTTTCATATGATATAATTATTATTTGATTTCATGTATTTGTTTCATATTATTTTAATAATATTAGTCATTGTTCTTCAAGATAAACTAGAATAATCTATTTGATGGAATTAAATAATCACATATATTAAATGTATTAGATCTTGCTAATCATTAACAGGAATTGCCTTCCATTTAGTTTTTGCTCAAGGGAGGCTTTTAATATTTACTAGATTAATTACTACTTCAGATTATTATATAGGATAGACTTTATACGAATATAAATTAATTAATATTTTTGCTCTATATACATAGTAAGGAGGAATTAAAGTGTTTACATTAAAAGATTATATAGTGCCAGAGAGTATTGAAGAAGCATCTCAATTGCTTAATCAAAATAGAAATAATGTAATATTAGGTGGCTTACTTTGGCTCAAAATGGGAAATAAAAATTACAATAAGGGTATAGATTTGTCTAAATTAGGTCTTAATACTATTATAGAGAATGAATCTTCTATAGAAATAGGATGTATGGTGACACTTAGGCAAATTGAAATAAGTAAAGTCTTAAATACCTATTTTAACAGCTTATTAGTAAAATCTGTTAAAAATATTGTTGGCGTTCAATTTAGAAACTGTGCAACAGTTGGAGGAAGTGTATATTCAAGATTTGGATTCTCTGATCTATTAACGGCATTGCTAGCACTAGATACTCATGTTCATTTATTTCATGGTGGTGTAATTCCATTAGAAGAATTTATAAATATGACTTACAAAAAAGATATACTAATCAAAATAATTATAAATAAGGATACACGTAAAGCAAGCTATCAAAGCCATCGAAAATCTGCTACAGATTTACCTGTATTAGCTGTTGCAATCAGTAGATATAATAGTCATTGGAAAATATCTATAGGAGCTAGACCGAATAAAGCAATGATAGCCTTAAAATCGTCAGAATTGCTCTCGCATAGGCCAGATCAAATTGAATCTGCATGTAATCAAGCTGTAAGTGAAATGAAATTTGGCACAAACATTAGAGGTTCAGCTGAGTATAGACGTGAATTAGCAAAAGTACTCATCAGAAGAGGAGTAGAAGAAATATGCAGATAAAATGCACTATAAATAATAGAATTTTTGTCGAAGATATACAAGTAGATATGCTTCTTATAGATTTCTTACGTCATTTAGGTTTTTTGAGTGTAAAACGAGGTTGTGATACTGCAAATTGTGGACTGTGTACTGTTTGGATAGATAATAAAACAGTATTATCATGCTCTATTTTAGCTGTAAGTGTTAACGAAAAACATGTTACGACTTTAGAAGGAATACAAGACGAGGCCATAGAGTTTGGTAAATTTATTGCAAGTGAAGGTGCAGAACAATGTGGTTATTGTAGTCCAGGATTTATAATGAACGTACTTGCCATGAAAAGAGAGTTGGTCAATCCAACGGAAGACTCTATAAAACATTACCTATCAGGAAATTTATGTCGTTGTACAGGATATATGGGGCAATTAAGAGCAATAAAGAAATTTCTCAATGCTACAAGAGGAGGGTGCCTAAGTGAAAGTAGTTAACAAAGGTATAGATAAGTTAGATGCAATGAGCTTAGTTACAGGTAAACCAGTATATACTGATGATATAGCGCCAGAAAATTGTTTAATTGTAAAAGTCCTTAGAAGCCCTCATGCTTATGCTAAAATACTCAGTATAATTATTGACAAAGCCCTAAAAGTCCCAGGAATAGAATGTATTCTAACATATCAAGATGTGCCTCAAAAAAGATTTACAATGGCAGGTCAATCCTATCCTGAACCAAGTCCATACGATAGGTTAATACTAGATGAATATGTAAGGTATGTTGGTGATCCAGTAGTAATCGTCGCAGGAGTTAATGTGAAAGCTGTAAATAAAGCATTGAAACTCATTAAAGTTAACTATGAAGTGCTAAAACCAATATTAAATATGGAAGAAGCTATTGATAATAGTATAGTAATACATTCAGAGGATGATTATCATTTAAATTTTGATATTGGTAATGATGTTAAAAGAAATCTTTGTGCCTCGGGTAGTTTTAAAAGTGGAAATGTAGATGAAGAATTAAAATCTTGCCATGTCGTAGTAGACGAACAGTACCATACTAAAGCAAACAACCAAGCTATGATGGAAACATTTAGTACATATACATATTTAGATTATAATGGTAGAGTAAATATTATCACTTCTACACAAATTCCATTTCATGTAAGAAGAATAGTAGCTAAAGCTCTGGATATACCAAAAACTAAGGTAAGAGTTATTAAACCTAGAATAGGTGGGGGGTTTGGAGCAAAACAGACAGTTGTGAGCGAAATTTTCCCTGCTATTGTAACGATGAAAACTGGAAAACCTGCTAAAATGATATTTAACCGATTCGAAACTTTTTGTGCATCTACAAGTAGACATGAGATGAAGATAAGGATCAAGCTTGGAGCAGATAAAGAGGGAAATATTAAAGCTATAAGTATTTACACTCTTTCTAATACAGGGGCTTACGGAGAACATGGACCTACTACTGTAGGATTGTCCGGCCATAAAACTATGACTCTTTATAATAAAGCAAGTTCTTTTAAATTTGATTACGATGTTGTCTATACGAATACAATGTCGGCAGGCGCATTTCGTGGTTATGGCGCTACACAAGGTGCATTTGCTCTTGAATCTGCTATCAATGAACTAGCAGTAAAACTAAATATGGATCCAATTGAGTTAAGACAAAAGAACCTACTTGAAGAAGGAGACATAATGACCACATATTATGGAGAAACTCTTACAAGCTGTAATCTTGATAATTGTATAAATAAAGGTAAGGAACTAGTTGGTTGGAATGAAAAATATCCTTATAGACGTATCAGTGACAGTAAAGTTAGGTCTGTAGGGGTCGCAATAACTATGCAAGGTTCAGGTATATCAGGTATAGACATGGCATCTGTTCAAATTAGATTAAATGACGATGGATATTATACCCTTCTTATTGGTGCTACTGATATGGGAACAGGTTGTGATACAATATTAGCACAAATGGCAGCAGAGTGTTTAGAGTGTAATATGGATCAAATAGTTGTAAATGGTGTAGATACAGATCAATCTCCTTATGATTCAGGTTCTTATGCTTCAAGTACTACCTACATAACAGGTATGTCTGTCGTTAAAGCTTGTAACAAACTAATAGAACAAATGATAGTTGAGGCCTCTAAAATTTTAATAGTTCAGAAAGAAACTTTAGAATTTGATGGACAAAAAATATATAATAGCGAAAAAAGCATTACTTTAGATAAGTTAGCTCAAAAACTAGTTGTAGGTGATGGAAACTATTTAATGGCAAATGCATCTCACTCAAGCCTTTCTTCACCTCCTCCATTTATGGCAGGTTTTGTTGAAATAGAGCTAGATACACAAACGGGAAAGATAGATATAATAGATTTTTTTGGTATTGTCGATTGTGGTACAACTATTAATCCCAAACTTGCAAAAATACAAGTTGAAGGTGGTATAGTACAAGGTATTGGAATGGCACTATACGAAGAAGTGAGTTATAGTACGACAGGTAAGATGATGAATAATTCATTTATGCAGTATAAAATACCATCACGTCTTGATATAGGAAATATTCATGTAAATTTTGAAAGTAGTTACGAACCTACAGGACCTTTTGGTGCAAAATCTATTGGTGAGGTTGTTATAAATACTCCATGTCCAGCAATAGCTCATGCAGTTTACAATGCAGTAGGTGTGAACATCAGAAGTTTACCTATTACCTCAGAAAAAATCCTCTTATCAATAATAAATAGTCGGTGATTTAATGAAACTATCTTGTTGTATTGATTTAAATGAAAAAGATATTATATCTATAGTAGGAGCTGGTGGCAAAACATCTCTTATGTTTGAATTAGCACAAGAAATAAAAAAGCAAAAATCAAAGATTTTAACAACAACGACTACTAAAATTTATGTTCCTACTAAGGAAAAGTACGATTATATTTTTTTAAATGATAAACTAATTTTTAAGAGTCTAATTAGTGATAAAAAAGGCATTTATGTATACGGAAAAACTATAAATACAGAAGGTAAAATTATCGGATTATCCGAAGATCAATTAAATTCCGTTTTAGGCTATTTTGACTACATGCTTATAGAAGCTGATGGAGCTAATGAAAAATCTCTTAAAGGATGGAATTCTACTGAACCTGTTATATATAGTGCAACTACAAAAACAATTGGACTTCTAGATATTCAGTCATTAGGGATGACTATTTGTGAAAATAGTATTCATAGGTTTGAAGAATTTTGTAAAATTACTACTTCAAATAAAGGAGAAAAAATAACTCTAGATCATCTATTAAAACTTATTATACACCCTCAGGGATTATTTAAAAATTCTAAAGGGGAGAAAATATTGTTTATAAATAAAGCTGATAATTTACATCATTTAAATATGGCAATGCAATTAATAAATAGTAAAATAATCAGTTGTGCAAATATTGTAGATAAAATTATTGTTGGAAGTATTAAGAACAAGAATTACACTAACATTGGTTTAAATAAAGGAGTAGATACAGTATTATGATCAGCGCTATCATAATGGCATCAGGTTTTTCTAAAAGAATGAAGAAAAATAAGCTTTTTTTGGAGTATAAAGGCAAAACATTGATTCAACGAACAATTGATACAGTCTTAGAATGTGACTTTTCACAGATTATTTTAGTTGCAAGAGAAAATAAAATATTAGAATTAGGTGAAAAAAGTGGGTTAATTACAGTAGAAAATAAAAATGCACATTTAGGTATTAGCGAATCTATTAAGTTAGGACTATCATATACTGATAAATGTGATGGGTACATATTTTTCACAGTCGATCAACCACTAGTAAATGAAACTATCATTAAATCACTATTGCATTTATTCGATGAGTCTAAAAAACATATTATTGTTCCAAAATACAAAGGAATAAAGGGAAGTCCAGTTATTTTTCCAGAAAAATTTAAAAAAGATTTAATGAAACTCGAAGGAGATATAGGTGGAAAAGTAATTATAAGAAAAAACTTTGAACAAGTACGTTTCTTAGAAATTGAAGATGAGAGAATTATATTTGATATAGATACTAAAGAAGATTATGAAAAAATACTAGATTGGGACGGTCAACATATATGATTTTGAATGATATTGTTATAGTGAGGGGTGGCGGAGATTTAGCTTCAGGGGTAGTTCAAAAACTGTATAGGTGCGGTTTTAAGGTATTAATTTTAGAGATACAAAATCCATCCTCTATTAGGAGAAGGACTTCATTTAGCGAAGCTATCTATAATAGACAGGTAAAAATTGAGGGTATCACAGCAGTTTATGTAAATTGCCTAGATCACATAAATGAAGCATGGTCTAACAAGAATATACCAGTAATTATCGACCCAAATGGAAAATATATTAGTCTTTTACAACCTAATATAGTAGTAGATGCCATTGTTGCTAAAAAAAATCTTGGAATGAAAATAGATTTAGCCCCTATAACTATTGCCCTTGGTCCTGGATTTACAGCTGGAAAAGATGTAGATATAGTAATTGAAACATCCAGAGGACATGATTTAGGTAGGTTGATTTTTAAAGGTGAGGCTAAGAAAGACACGGGTATCCCTGGTGTGATTGGTGGATATTCTATAGAAAGAGTTGTTTATTCGCCATGTAATGGCAAAATAGAAAATTTAAAAGATATAGGTGAAACTGTTGATAAAGATGAAATAATAGCATATGTGGGAGATAAACCTGTAATAACAGAAATCTCTGGACTTTTGAGGGGAATTATCAAAAATGGTAGTTTAGTCACAGCAGGATTAAAAATAGCAGATATAGATCCTAGAATTACTGAAAAGGATAATTGTTATACGATTTCTGATAAATCAAGAAATATTGCAGGTGGAGTTTTAGAAGCAATATACTATATGACAACTATTGACTAAAAAATTAACATTTATAATAAATAGTCTTAATGATAATAATAAGTGTATAGTTCACTTACTAGTAATAATCTTAGCTGTAAATTTTTGGATAAATAAACTATTGAAAGAGGTTTTACTTAGTAAATTCAAATCTAAAAGTAAAGCTAATAGGTATTTATGAATAATAAAAGCGAGTTAGAAAAAATATTGACTGTTGGTATAAACGGTGCTCCAGAGTTTAAATACGAAGAAAAAATTCTGTACTTAGGAGAATTTAGAGAGCGAGTAATTAGATTGCTGACAAAGAAACAAGTTGAAGATCCTATAGTGTATCCTGAGATAATTGAATCTTTAAATGACAAAAGAGTATCAAAAATTGTGATTAATGGCGACATTAACAGTCGTTTCTCACAAAAATATGAAAAGTTAGCTCTAAAATCTGGTAGAAGGTACACAGTAGTAAACAATCCAGATTTTAAGGGAGAAACTGGGCTGATAGTAGTAAGTAACAATGCAGTGCACATTAAAAATATAAGTGTAATTGACAGAGAAGTACGTTTAAAAAACATGGGTCTTTCTGAGTCTTTAATTAATGCAGCAGGTAACAAAGTATGTTCAAATTGCTTAGAAAAAATCGTTAATGCAAATCCTAATGAAGCTAAAAACTACAAAAGTCTTTCATTGTTAAGTAGGGTTTTAGGGGAGCATTGTAAAGCATGTGGGAGATAATACTTAGTTGCTTTTATAATCTGACATTAATAGTTTTACTACCCCATTGTAACTTTGAACGCCTTGTTTTTGATTGTTAGATTTAAGGTATGTATCATTCATAGTAGTTACTATTTTTTTTGAACTGCTTTCTTTTGATTTCCAAAAACTATTACTATTATTAATATCTCTTTTAACACTATCACTCATTTTAGAAAAAAGTTCAATATGTAAATCTTGATCTTCTTTGTAAATATCATTCATTATGTATTGAATTGCTAAGTAATAACCTGAATATTGGAAATTCTTATCAGGATTATTTATATTAGCTTTATATGCAATAAAGTTTGCCTCATCCTCTTTAGCAAAACCACGCTGATGTGCTATTTCATGACTAATTGTGGAAAGTAGATCTTGAATAGGAATATTAGTATTTATATTTGGTTCAGAAGTATAAGCAAAAAATATGCCCATTATACCAGTGTAACTCATCCATTCAGAAAATAAAATTGGCTTAACCTGACCATAATTTCCACCTAAATTTAATGTTCCTACTTTAAAATCTTCAAAGCCTTTTTGTGCTTGTCGGCTTAATTGTGTAAAGTCCTCCTCAATAAGTAATATTCCATCGATATCTTCACTTAAATTCTCTCTAATTATATTCATATTATTAATAATTTCAAGTGATAAAGTTTCTAAATCTTCTATTGTTCCACTATCTTTGTTCATATTAGCTAAATCTATATAATCTGGTCTAAAATAATTAAATCCCCATAAAAAATAAAAGAGAATATATACAAGTGCCAATGATCTCAATATATAGTTTATAATAAAGATTTTATTATTTATATATATTTTAGGATTAAAAAGTAAAAGTAATATCATTACAATTATTAATAAAAACAACATTATGATCAGAATTTCTGTCAAAGAAATAGGAATTATATTGCTAATAAAACCTATAAATTTTGCTATATACGGATATAAAGTAGAGGAAAAAAGTTTTTCTACCATTTCAGCATCTAAGGGTGCTAATCTCGTTAATATAAAAGTAATAAAAGCTATTGAAATATAAATCAATGTACCTCTCCATATTCCACTTATTGATCTAGCTTGTTGTTTAGAATTAAGCTTAATATCTGTTGCTTCCATGTCATAATCACCCCTTTATACCCTACATTATATAACATATTAAATCTCAATAATATTGCCAATTTCAACCTAGTGGTATGCTAGTGGTATGAAAGAAATAGTAATGATAAATTTAATAAGCATAAGCACCATCCTAAATAAAAAATCAGCAACCATTTAATGTGGTTACTGATTTTTATTTTAATTGTTACATTATATAGGGAACAATTATGCTTCCATCCAATACTCTAAAAGTAAATGACTCTGTAATAAACAGTGATACTTCTTTAGAATCGTGATATTCATACCCAATGGCAAAATCTTGACCAATTGTGAGCTCAAGATTATCATTATCGAATGGTATAAGAATTGCACCTTCTATTACGCTACTAAATAATACTTTTCCTCCAGTTAAGTTTTCTATACGATTAATAAGAGGATATCCTTGAACTTCTTTGTTTAACCTTGTCCATGCTTCTTTTCCTACAAGTAATGTATAAGGAGAATCTTCAAAGTTTTCCTTTAGAATAATTAAACCTTTTGTCACTGCATCCATTATTGTAGCTCCATCTTGACCAAAAGGAATAGGTTCATTATCACTACCATTGATTAATCCTGTAATATTTGCTGCATCTAAGCCATTGAATAGAGCGTTTTCTTCAAATGTAACTATCTTTTTAACTGCGATATCTAGAGCTGTTAGATCGATATCTTTAGCTCCTCGTGTAATATTATCCATTTCCCATCGATCTAATGAAAAGCTCATTCTTCCTTCTATGAGTGGTTGCACTTTATAAACACCAGTTTTAACTTCACCTTCTTGTGCATCAGTAATATCTAGTCTACCTTCTGATATTGCTGTATGATCCCAACCTTTAGGGCCTATTACTTTGACAGCTTTCCTTGCAGATAATGATGTTTTTAAAATAGCCTCTGCACGTTTGTCTATTTCATTCCAAGCACTTTCTGATAAAGGTGCTAAATCTCTCTTTAACATATCCATTTTAACAATTCTCCTTTCTATTTCAAATCACCTATATTAATTCCTGATGTTGGAGCAGTTGTTGAAGGTCCATTTATTTCTGCGTCTAATAATGATCCTTCTGTAAATAGATAAGTATGCAGTTCTGTATCCCAACCGCTCATGTTTCTTCTTATCCACTCTAAAGTGATGCATGCATGTTCTATTTCTTCATCTCTATTATGGGCTAAAATTTCCTTTAAAGATGAATCTTGTGTAGTAGCAACCCTTTGATTATACCAATCGATTGCTTCAAGCTCTTCCTTTAAACTATTAATAGCTCTTGAAATATCTCTAGTTTTTTGATCAAGTTCTTCAACAGGTTCATGATATGCTGACATTAATATCTCCTCCAATTCAAATTATTATAAATAATAATATACACATAAATTTATAAAACCAAACAAAAATTAGTATAGTTTATTGTAAATATTTATATTAATTTATTCAGATATAGTTGATAACGTATCTGTTTCACATTCTATCTTAAAAGTAAAGTAGCTCCTAAATTATTGTTATAGTTTATTTTTGTCATCCAGAGAAGCGAAGTGACGAAGGATCTTAAGTCGTGATGCTCATCTTTAGTCAATCACTATTTAACAATTCACGACTTATAGCTAGTACCTTTGAGCATTTATAATCATGACTCTAGGTCCAAGATCCCACGCTTCGTTCTGGATGACTTGGGTATAACCGCTTAGGTCTAATATTCTACCCCGATATACAGGGCACAGCTTTTTCATCTTAATAATGAGGTAGTTGATTTGGTTAAAGATCTTTGATCACTCTAGATATGTAAACTCTAATATTTTAATAAGAAAAAGTAGAAAAATTAAATAAGACTAAAAAATAATATTTATACGTTGAAAAATAATGATATATATAATATAATAACAATAGCAAGTGATAATGATTATCACTATCAACTAATTCTAGGAGGTAATATGATGAAGAAAATTAGTATTGTATATTGGAGTGGTACGGGAAATACAGAATTAATGGCTAAGGCAATTGAGGAAGGACTAGAGGATGTTCAAGTAGAATTACTATCCGTTGATAAAGCATCTATTACCAGTGTTGTTGAATCGGATGGTATTGCATTAGGTTGTCCTTCTATGGGTGCAGAAATACTTGAAGAAGATGAGATGGAACCTTTCGTTGTAGAATTAGAAAAGGAAAATATAAAAGGAAAAGCTATGATACTATTTGGATCCTATGGTTGGGGAGATGGCGAGTGGATGCAAGATTGGGAAAAAAGAATGAAAGATGCTGGAGTAAATCTAATTGAAGATGGATTTATAATTCAAGAAGATACTATTGATGAAAGATTGCCAGAATGCAAAGAATTAGCAATGCGTCTAGCAAATTTTATTAATAATAATTAAAGTTCATGATTAATAAAGATTTAAAGCTCGAATTCTCCAATACAATGAACAAGTTATCAGGAAAAGATTATGTTAAGTGTATTATTGCTTTTGGCACTGCGCCTACTTTAAGAGGTAAAAAACCATCGTCGATTTTGACACTAAAAAAACAACGTAAAAATGTTTATTATATATGGAATAGATATAAAGAAGAAATATGCAGTGAACTCGGTTTAGACTACTACGAATTAGTTAAACGTCAAGATAGCGTAAGTGTATTGTTTTACAGAAAAGAATCATTAGAATTACATTTAAGTGATGCTAAAAACAAGAATTATCTTGAGAATATTGGATATGAAAAAAATATTAGTTTCGATAATAAATTGAGATTGCTACGAAGACGATATTCAAATATTTGTCCTCATGAAATGGGTATTTTTCTAGGTATTCCTGCAGAAGATGTATGTGGATTTGTTAAACATCAAGGCAAAAATTGTATTTTATGTAGGTACTGGAAAGTGTATAATAATCCGATTGAAGCTCAAAAATTATTTGACAACTTTGACTACGCAAGAAAGATAGTAATTCAAGAAGTAATAAAAGAGTATAATGTTGCATAAAAAAAGGTGTTTTGATTTGCATATAAAATTGCTTATCAAAACATTTTTTATTGATTTTAATACAATATTTGATGTGAATAAAGTACTAGTACTGTATATAACCATTATTCACTACCCAAATTAATAAAAAATAATCGCAATAAGTAATTAATGTGTTAAAATGTAAATTAATACATAATAAAAGGAGGAATTATATTGGAGATGAATAGTAAATCCATTCTTTCTATAAGCAATTTGAAAATGAAATTTGGTGATAATGAAGTTCTTAAAGGAATTAATCTTGAAGTAGGTAAAGGTGATATTATAGGCTATATTGGTCCGAATGGTGCTGGTAAAAGCACAACTATTAAAATATTATTGGGACTTTTAGAGGGTTTTACCGGAGAAGTTAAAATCTTTGGTGAATCTATTGTCAATCAAATCTCCTATAAAAAAAGAATTGGCTATGTACCTGAATCATCCGATATTTACGATAATCTATCAGCACAGGAATATTTAACATTCATAGGAGAATTATATGGTTTAGAACATGATCAAGTAAACAAAAAAGCTAAAAGCTTAATGAAAATATTAGGTATTGAAGATGTTTATGAATCGCGTATTTCATCATTTTCTAAAGGAATGAAACAAAAGGTACTTATTATATCAAGCTTATTACATAATCCAGATATTTTGTTTTGGGATGAGCCATTAAGTGGTTTAGACGCCAATAGTGTAATTGTGGTAAAAGAAATATTATCTACATTATCATTGAGAGGTAAAACTATTTTCTATTCCTCACATATCATGGAGGTTGTAGAAAAAATCAGTAATCGAATATTACTAATTAGCGATGGATTAATACTTGCAGACGGTAGCTTTGAACAATTAAGAGATAAATCAGAAGGTTCTCTAGAAGAAATATTTAATCAATTAACAGGATTTAATGAACATCAATCCTTAGCATCAGATTTTGTAGATATCATTGAAACAGGAGATAGTATATGAAAGATTTTATGATATTACGCTTGTTAGATAAATTTCAAAAGATATTTTTAGCTATTGAAGTTGATTATCCTATTATGCGACGCATACTTCAAGTAAAACTTACTATGGATACCAGAAGAGTATCCACTTTTATGTCACAATCTAATACAAAAAAAGAAAATAATGAAAAGAATTATTTTATTAGTTCACTATGGCTATATATCTTAATTGGTTTATTTTTGATACCCTTATTATTTATTAGCGAAGATTATATATTTGCCATGAGCACAATCTTTGGTATCTTTATGTTTATGATTATGACTTCTTTAATATCAGATTTTTCATCAGTATTATTAGATGTAAAAGATAAAAATATCATGATGACCAGACCAGTAAATAGTCGTACCATGAATACTGCTAAAGCAATTCACATTTTCTTATACTTGTTTTACTTAAGTATTTCTTTAGCTGGAGGAGTACTCATTACTTCGCTAATTCGTTTTGGTGTATTATTCTTTTTACTTTTTCTCGTAGAAATTGTATTGATGAACTTCTTAATTATTACATTGACAGCCATGTTATATACTATAATTCTAAAATATTTTGATGGAGAGAAACTTAAGGATGTAATAAATTACGTTCAAATAGGACTATCATTAGTAATTACTGTAGGATTTCAACTAGTGGCAAGACTTTTTAACTTTGTAGATCTGAGTATTGTTTTTGTTCCAAGATGGTGGCAGTTT
This sequence comes from Alkalibaculum sporogenes, assembly GCF_009362815.1. Taxonomy (GTDB): domain Bacteria; phylum Bacillota; class Clostridia; order Eubacteriales; family Alkalibacteraceae; genus Alkalibaculum_A; species Alkalibaculum_A sporogenes. The sequence continues at coordinate 99,197 of NZ_WHNX01000013.1, forward strand.
CTTATTCCACCTGTATGGTTTGGAGGACCTTTTCAACTGCTACTGAGAGGCGATTTAAACATATCGTATATAATATTTTCTTTGCTTACTCTTATGATTCCTATATTAGCAATAATTACGTATATTCGATTAATGCCTTCTTTTGAGAAGAATCTTTTGAAATTAAATGAGAATAGTGAGAAAAAGACTAAACCTAAAAAAAATCCCAATATAATATCCAGGATAGTATGCACTAGTAGAGAAGAATTAATATTTTACCGATTTGCAAGTTCTATGTTGAAAAAAGAAAGAGAATTCAAATTGAAGGTGTATCCTTCATTAGGATTTGCTTTTATTTTTCCTTATATATTTCTTATGAATCAATTACAAATGCAAAGCATACAAGAATTACCGAGTGGAAATGGATTTTTAAACTTATATTTTAGCGCTATCATTATTCCAAGTATATTAATAATGATAAAATATTCTGGTAATTATAGAGGTGCTTGGATCTATAAAGCATTACCTATAGATAATGTAAAACCTATTTTTACAGGTACTATCAAAGCTTTTGTCATTCATTTGGTACTGCCAGTATTATCAATAAATAGTATTATTTTTATATTAATTTTTGGAGTAAGGATTATACCACATTTGCTTGCAATTTATTTGAATTTTGTATTATTAACCCTTATCACATTTTTTATGTTAGATAAAAATCTGCCATTTTCCATGTCATTTAATGATATTAATAAGGAAAGCGGTAAAACAATCTTTCTAATGATAGTAGGAGGTATAATGGCCCTTGTACATTACTTATCTACATTAATTCCATTTGGATTATTAGTATATATAATAATTTTATTTATTATTAACATCATTACGTGGAAAAAGACTTTCAATTTATCTTGGGAACAAATTCAATGGAATTAAAAATTAAATAAAGTGAAACTTAATTCAGTAGGGGTTTTCTCTCGTTTATAGTGAATAGGGGCAACAATAATTGTGCCCCTATTCTTTGTAAATCTAATACCTATCCATTATATTTTTCAAAGCTAACCATATCATTTAAGTTCATTCTTTTCTTTTCTGGAAGCTTATCAGAAGATGGATGACCTATTGGAAGAATTGCTACTACCTCAATATTTTCGGGTAATTCAAGTATCTCATGACATTCTTTAGCATTAAATTTACATACCCAACAAGTTCCTAATCCAATTTCTGCTGCTGCAAGGGTCATATGATCTACAGCAATTGCAATATCGATATCACAGTGATCTTTATTATCATCTCGTTTCCAAGACTTAGAATGATCGCCACAAACGATTATTAAAACTGGTGCCTTTTTAAGCCAGTCCCTTGAATAAGTATTTGCAATTTTGGTTTTTAGAGCATTCTCTGAAACTACTACAAAATGCCATGGCTGATAGTTAACAGCCGATGGAGCAAATCTAGCAGCTTCTAATACTTGGAGTATATTTTCTCTCTCTACAGGTATATCTTTATAATCTCTGACAGAATGCCTTTTTTTTGCTAATTCTATAAACGACATTATTAAAATCTCCTTTACTTTTATATTATATTGTATACTTTGTATTGTATTTTATTAACTTTACTATTAATACAATTTCTATGACTTGTTATTAGTGTTCATTAATATTGCGGCTATAAATGCCGTAATTGGTATACTTAGTATTAACCCTATACTTCCAGATAAAGCTCGAATTACCTCTGTAGCTAAAAATTCCATATTAATCAATTTAGATATAGGCTCATCATAAGCCATTAGTAATAAAAGTAATGGTATCGATGTTCCTGTATATGCAAGGATGAGAGTATTTGACATAGTGCCCATAATATCTTTTCCAACATTCATACCAGATTTAAACATTTCTCTAAAATTTAATTTATTCCCAACATTTTTAATTTCTTCCATAGCTGAAGCAATAGATATACTTACATCCATTACTGCTCCTAAAGCACCAATCATAATTCCAGCAAAAAGTAATCCTTGAAAATTAAATTGTATCTCTTGTGGTATATACATAAGCATTTGTGCTTCTTCTCCACTTAAACCTCGAAGATTGGCCATTTTGCCAATTATAATTGAGATAAGTACTGCTGTAAGTAGGCCACCTGTTGTTCCTAAAATAGCTGCAATACTTTTTTTGCCTCTCCCAGCAACTACTAAGAATGTCACTGTTGCAATAATAAATCCAGATAGTAGAGCTAATAAAACAGGATTATAACCTTTAAATAATAATGGTAATAAAAATTTACCAATTATTAATAGCGTAAAACCAAGAGTAAATACGGATTTAAGCCCTTTCATTTTCCCGACAATAATAAGTACTAGTATAAAGATAGCAATTATGGCCAAAAGGTAGGTATCTCTCACAAAGTCCATTACATAGCCTTCAACTAATTCTCCATCTTCTGTCGTCTCCAAATATAGTAAGACCTTGTCTCCCTCAACAAGCCACATATCATAAGCGACATTGCCTGATGTAGAATTTTCAGTAGTAATTACTTGATCTTTAAAAGGTCCATTAGTTATTTTAACTTTCAAAGTTTGATGAGCGACCTTAAGACCTCCGCCTATATCAATATCTAATTCTTCATCAATTATTTCTAATACTTGTCCTTTAGAATGTATAGGAACCATTGAGTCGTCCTGATAATAATCATACTCCGAGTCATACTCAGGGTCATATTCGTATTCTTGAGCTAAAGCAATTGAGGGTGATAAAATCAAAAGAAATAAGATGATTAAAACTAATTTACGCATTTTTGCCTCCAAAGAAGTAATAGATTTTAACTCTCAACTTAAGTGTTGTAGTTATATTAATAAAGATAACAATAAAAGCTTTATTAGGCAAGGGTTAATTGAGATACTAAATATTGAAATGTACAATATTTAGTATTAATGATATTGACAAGGATAATAAATCGTGATATCTTATGACTATAGAGTCATATGACTATTAAGTCATCTAAGGAGGGACACTCTTGCCAAAGGAAACTTTTTATAATTTACCAGAAGAAAAAAGAAAAAAAATTGAAGATGCGGCTATACAAGAATTTAAAGATTATAGTTTTGATACCTCATCGATAAATAGAATAGTTGAGAGTAGTGGAATATCTAAAGGGAGTTTTTATCAATATTTCGACGATAAAAAAGATTTATACAAACACATAATTAGTATTATTGTTGAGAAAAAAATTAAATATATGTCACCTGTTATGATGAATCCTTTTAATCATAATTTCTATACATTAATGAGAGAAATATATAAATCAGGTTTAAGTTTTGCTATGGAAAATCCACAGCTTTTAGAGATTGGCAACAAACTTATCGCGGATACTACTCATCCAATATACATTGAAATAATAGATGATAATAAAGGAAAATCTGATGAAATGTTTGAGTTGCTTTTAAAAAATGCTATGGAAAGAGGAGAGATAAGAGAAAATCTAGACCTAAAAATGATTTCATATATTTTATCATCATTAAATTTGTCCATAGTAGATTATTATACAAAATTGACTAATAAGAGGGAGTACAACGAAGAAATGATGGTTGTAGTTGAAAAGTTTTTAGATTTTGTGCAATACGGTATATCAAAGATTGAGGGGGATGGTAGTAATGATTAAAGTTGAAAATCTTTTTTACTCTTATACAAAGGATTCAAAATATGCAGTTGATGATGTTAATTTTGAGGTAGCCAAAGGAGAAGCTTTTGGATTCTTAGGACCATCTGGTGCAGGCAAATCTACTACACAGGGAATATTAACTGGTTTATTACCAATGCAAGATGGATTAGCAGAAGTTGCAGGTTATAATATGAAAAATCCATCTAGAAAAATGTTTAACAAATTAGGAGTATCTTTTGAACAATCTAATGTCTATGGTAAACTAACGGCTTTAGAAAATTTAGAATTCTATAGAAAGTTATTTGATGTGGAAACTATAGAACCTAATGTACTCCTCGAAATAGTTGGATTATCACATGTAGCAAATAAAAAAGCTTCAACTTTTTCTAAAGGTATGAAACACAGACTAACATTTGCTAGAAGCATGTTAAATAAGCCTGAACTCTGGTTTCTTGATGAACCTACTACAGGTCTAGACCCTGCTATTGCAAATCAAATAAAAGATGTAATAAAAGAAAAAAGCAAAGAAGGTTCTACAATATTTTTAACTACTCATAATATGTTCATTGCCGACGAACTATGTGATAGAGTCGGATTTATCATTGATGGAGTGTTAAAACTTATAGACTCTCCTAGAAATTTAAAGTTAAAATATGGTCAGAAATTGGTAGATATAGAGTATAAAGATGGAAATGAAATCAAGAAAGATAGTTTTTCACTAATAAAAGAAGAAGAAAGATTAAAGTTAAACCATATTATAAATAATTATGAAATTGAACTAATGCATACAAAGGAGGCAACTCTTGAGGAGATATTTATCAAGGTAACCGGTAGGGGGCTAGTATAATGAAATTTGCACATAACTTTATTAAGGATATGAAAGTATCATTTAAAACTTTCTATATTTATATAGAAATTCTTATGGCTTTAATATTTGTTGCCATCTTGCTCTTTGTGGTACCTGAAAATTTTTCTTCTGATATTAATATGTATGCTCATATTGATTCCTCATTACAGTCAAATGAAATAGTAGAGGCACTAGAATCGGATAACTCTAGCAATATTATACTTTTAGACTCAATGGATGAAATAAAATACATGTTAGAGGAAGATAGAAATAGTATAGGTATTTCTATATCTATGGTAGATCAAAAGATATTGTATAATGTTATTCTCCAAGGGTATGAAAGTCAAAAGTACAGAAATATAATAGAAAAGTCGTTGATAGCTGAAGGAATAAAGGATCTGCCTGAATACGGGAGCAACACCAATATAGTAACTCTCGCTAGTTCTAGTGAAAGGCTCTCAGACAGATTAAATATGTTGCCGATATTTTTACTGCTTAATTCAGCATTTACGGGACTCTTCATTGTAGCAACTTATATTTTTATGGATAAAGAAGAAGGTACCATTAGGGCTTTTGCAGTAACGCCAGCTAAAGTTTGGGAGTATCTTCTCTCTAAAATGGGTGTAATGCTTGTGACTGGGCTTCTTACGGGTTTGATTACTACCTTGTTAGTTGCAGGATTAAAAGCAAACTATCTTCATTTAATAGCTTTACTAATAGCAACTAATCTCTTTGGAACATCGATAGGTTTATTTATTTCAAGTTTTTACGACTCAATAATGAAGGCTATGGGAGCAATTTTAGTAACTTTTATGACACTGGCATTTGCAACAACTTCATATTTCATGCCTAGTTTTAATCCTATAATAATTAGAATACTACCTTCATACCCTATGGCATTTGCATTTAGAGAGGTTTTTTTAGAAAATCCGGATATAGCCTATATTTACTCTAATGTAGCAGGTTTTACTGTTTTAGCAGCATTGTTCTTTTTATGGTCAAATCATAGATTTAAGAAAACACTAACGGTATAGGGGAGGATAATGATGAAGAAAATATTTACTATTACTATGCGAGATATTGTATCGAGCTTAAGAGATTCTATGATTATATATATTATTATTTTTCCATTTATACTTGCTGTCATATTAAGGATGATGACTTCTTCTGTTGGTGCAACCACCGTAAATATAGCTGTAGATAATTCAATAGATAGTACTATGGTAGAATATCTTGAAGACTTTGGAAATGTAGAAACATTTGATAGTATAGAAAGAGTAAATAAACGCGTCAATGATACAGACGACGTATTTGGTCTTACAAAAAAGGGATTAACTTATAGTATTATTCAAGAAGGTAATGAAAGAGCATCTTCTGTTGATTTACTGGAATACATGGTATCTTCATATGAAAATCAGAATTTAGATTTGCCTATTGAGGTTGAAGTTTCCGATATTGGTTGGAATTTATCGCCAATTAAACAGTATGGTGGAAATCTACTAATAGTATTTATATCTGTATTTGGTGGTATGATCATATTAATTAATTTAGTAGAAGAAAAGCAAGAAAATACACTTTCAGCTGTAAATGTCTCTTCTATTACGCGAACCCAATATGTGATAGGAAAAGGTCTCCTTGGATTTATGGTTCCAATAATTCATTCCATAGGAATACTAGCGATACTAAATTATGGGCAAATTAATTATCTAATGGTTATCGTCGTTATTCTATGTATAGCAATGATTAGTGTATTGATCGGTTTTTTAATCGGTGTGACTAATGACAATATACTTGGTGCCATATCTAGTATGAAGATGCTATTTATCCCTATCTTAGGTTCTATCTTTGGAGCTATATTTCTAGGTAGTCAATGGCATTACTTACTATACTGGTCTCCATTCTATTGGGCTTTTAATGCTCTTAATAGCATAATACTAAAAGAAGCAACTTGGAGTGGAGTATTACTAAATTGTAGCATTATTATTTTAATAACAGGTATTATATTTGCCTTGCTTAGTAAAAAAATTAAAAGAGGTTTAAATTAAAAAGGGGGGAGCAATATAAATTATGAATGGTTATGCTTTATTAGGGATTTTACTTATCGTCTACGCTATAGTGGTTGTTTATATTACATTAAAAAAACCAGAATCTATTTGGAATATGCCTAAAATCAAAATGTTTAGAAAAGTTCTTGGAGAAAAGGGCACAGTATTTTTATTCTATATATTTGCTATAGCAGCAGCAGCTATAGGAATTTGGCTTATAATGATGTAACTACAAAAACCTTCTTGGAGTTTATATGTAGTTGCACCGATAGTCTCTAAAATCTGTTCAAATGGCGCTAAAAGAGATTTTTTAGCGCCATTGTTAAGTGGTGAACATGATCACTTTATTGAAAAGTTGTAATACTTTATAAGACAAGTTTATTGATCGAGTAGCTAGAAACAGGGTAATTAATCCTGTTTCTTTGCTCTCACAGAACCGGACTTACGTTTGCCGTATCCGGCTCCTGAATACTTTCTCCAAACACTACATTTCGTAGTAGTTTGACAACAATCCAACCTCATATTTACATAAATCGATTAATCCTAATTCTTCAAAGTATTTG
>NZ_WHNX01000014.1 GCF_009362815.1 Alkalibaculum sporogenes
CCCATATTAAAAAACTCCTTACTGGTTTGAATTCATATCTAAATTCTTGCCATTAAAGAGTTATTTTTTACCATAGACACAAAATTTATTACACTACCTTTTATAAACTTCCACAGCTCACCTCTTAAATGTTATTAACAACAAAAAATTGTATTTTCAAAAGACACAAGATTAATTACATTACCTTGAAGCATAAAAAAGATTAGAATTAAACCTAATCTTTTTTATATACTAGTATTCAAATTTTTGAAAACATTACAAAATGCTAATTCATCTCATTACTTATCCCAGAAACTACTGATGTAGGAACATAATCTTCTTCTTCAAATATAAACTCATGTAGATAAGCAACGTTATCTACCAAGGTATTCGGCTTTAGATAATATACTCCACCCCAAGTACCACCTTTTGAATAATCGTCTAGAGGCAGTCTAGTATCTTCCATTTCGCTAATGCCTAATGTAAATACTGTTGTAGCTAGGCCAATCATTTCACCACTACTTAAGCTTGTCTCAATATAGGGGGAAAGGGTTTCAATAAGAGACAGGACTTGAGTTAAAGATCTACCCTTGAGTACGCCAGTAACTAAATTTTGAAGTACAGTTCTTTGTCTTTCAGTTCGTGCATAATCGTTATTACCTACATTACGTATTCTACTGTATGCTACAGCTTGTCTTCCAGTAAGTGTTTGTAAGCCAGCAGATGTAACTTGTTTTGAAGATTTACCTTCAATTATATCTAGTTCACTTAGATTGTGATTTAAACTATTTATTTCCGCACTTTTCACATCAATCTGTACTCCTCCTACTGAGTCAACAATTTTCTCAAGGGCTGTAAAATTTACGGTCACATATTCCATAATATTCATGTCAAAGTTTTGATTAATGGTTTTGATAGTCAGTTCTGGACCTCCAAAGGCGTAGGCGTGATTGATTTTATCAAATTTCTTTCCTGGAATACTTACATATGTATCACGCATAATAGATGTTAGTTTTAGTTTTTTGTGTTGTTTATCAACAGTAGCAATCATAATAGTATCAGCACGTGAACCATCATAATCGTCTCCTCTTGTGTCTATACCAAATAGTGCGATATTGGTAATATTCTTATTTTTATTTAACTCTGAGGAAATACTTAAATCGTCGCCAAGTTCAACGGTATTAATACCACCTAAAAATTTATTATACACTAGAAAAAATCCTGAAGTTAACAAGATTATTATTATTACTAATGTAATTGCAACTTTTTTAGTACGATTTCCCTTTTTCTTTTGTTTCTTTTTATTTTTAGCCAATAAAAGCCACCTACCTTTTGATTTTGTAAAAAAATAATCACTTCATATTATAACACGAATATAGTCGAAAAAGTAATTTAATAGTGACTAGTTGTTTCTCGACAACTGTTTTAACCTAATATTTGATATGTGTGTAGTATTAGTTTATGGTGACATGAACATATGAGTATGCTACTATAGAAAATATCAGTTAATAAAGATTATGGAGGAGAATATGAAGATCAAATTACTTATTATTGTGACAGTACTTATAATCTTAATTTTATCAATTACAAACAATCGTAGTATTGTTGATGATGATTATAAAATTTTATTAAGCATGTTCCCTGTTGATGAACAAGGAAATGGACTCGAATTAAAAGCTTCAATACCGTCACAACAGCCAATGACGTATGGCTTAGTGTTAGCATCAGAATCACTACATTATAAATATGATAAAAATAAAGAAAGTGAACATAGAATCAAAAATGCTGTAAATTGGATAACTGAAAATTCAGATGCCAACCAAGATGGCAATCTAGGTTGGGGCTTACCACAATCCTTTGATGCATTTGCTGATGGTACAATTAACCCAGAAAACCACTCATATACAATCACAACGGCTATAGTGCTTGATGGTTTAATGGATTCATTATCTATTGATAATTTTTGGACAGAAGCTGAAGAAAAAGAAATAAAAAAGATTGTTTCAGAAGTTATATTATACTGGCTTAAAGAGGTATATATCGGAGATGATGACATAGGATATTTAGGGTATAGTCCAGAACCGACAGATATGATTTATACTCCAAACGTTTCAAGTATGTTTTTAAGTAGTTTAGTTAGAATTATAACAGAACATGATGGGATTTTTAATGAAAGTGATAAACAATTTGTTTTAAAAAGAACACATGCTATTGCAAATAAATTAGTTAATACTGTTCACTTTAAAGAAGGTATACCATATTGGGATTATGCAGAATATTTAGATGATAGGGAGATAAAAACAAATGATTTAGTCCATCACATTTATATTCTCTGGGGAATAGAAGAGTACCGAAATAAATTTGATGAAGTTAAAATTCCATTTTCTAAAGAAGATTCTATTGCTTCAGTTGATAGCTTTTGGAAAGAAAATCGGATTTTCTTTTATCCTCAAAATCAGGTGTACATAGGTGATTTAGAACTTTTTAATGAGAGACCTTCAAACTTATGGGGAACAGGTATGATGTTGGCATTTTATGCAAAATATGATTATAAGGATAAAGCTGATAAGACATTTGAAGTTATTAATAATACTTACGGTAAAATCCCTAGATTAACTGTATGGCCTGTAGATTATTCAAATAATAAAGCGTTTTATGCTAGATATGCAGCACATGTGCTATTCGGATTAAGTTATAGAGATTTTTATAATGAGTAGTTTTTGCGCTCATGCAAATACTAGCTAAATTCAAAGAAAAGATGCTTTTAGTTTCTTTATGTATAATAGATAATTGATGGCTGAGTGACGTAGATAATCAATATAAGACTCCCAATGAAGTAGTAGCTTAAATACAATATTTAAACTTGAAATTTTTACTTTAGAAAATACAGCAAAAATATGGACAAATATTATTTTATATGTTAAAATAAATGCATAAAAAATATTAATGAGCATAATAATAAAGTGATCACACTCCGGTAGCCCAAGGGCCCGGAGTTTTTTTGAAAGGAGTGACGATGGATAAAATTTTTTGTACTACAAACAGTCAAATGAGAAAACTTCGATCTAGAGGGATGAAGATCTATGGAAGTAGACCGAAACAGATTATTGAGATGGAAAACTACTATAATCTAATCAACGGATACAAGGATTTATTTATCGATCAAAATTATTCAGGTCCGGATGAAAAATATAAAAGTAATACAAATTTTTATGAAATCTATGCTTTGTATTTATTTGATAGGGAACTTAGAAATATATTTATTAGATATATACTTGAGATTGAAAACAATATTAAAAGCGTTCTCTCTCATATTTTTTCAGATAAATATGGACATGATAATTATTTAAAAATATCCAATTTCGAAACGTCTTTAAAACCATATGAAAAAAATAAAACACAAGCACAAAAGGTTGGAGAAGTATCCTCTCTAATAGCTAATTTACAGAATGAAATATCAAGGCAATTATCAAAAAATAATTCTATGATATCTCATCATATGCTTATACGGATATGTGCCTTTTTGGGTACTGGTCAACACACTTACTTTAGGAACAATAAGTAAATTTTATAGCTATATGGTTGTAAAAGATCAGAATGATGTAGGTAGAAAGTTTAAGCTTAAACCTAACGAACTTTCATCTATTCTATTTGTTTTATCTATTTATAGGAATGCTTGTGCTCATGACGAACGCTTATATAATCTAAAAGCAATTAATAAAAATGGACGTCCAAATATGATTAAGTCTACACCTTTACATACTTCTCTTGTTATTCCACAAGATTCTAGTGGGAACCATAAACATGGTAAAAATGATTTATTTTCAATAGTAATAATATTTAAGCTAGTATTATCCAAAACTTCATTTAATAGATCATTTTATGCAATTAAAACTGAAATAGAAAAATTAGAAAAACAACTGAATACAATAGAGATCGGTGATGTTTTATTAGAAATGGGGTTTCCTAAAAATTGGTATGCTATTAAAAATATTTAGTGGAAGATGATAAAAAGTTTAAGAATTTCTTTTAGTGTAACTGGGGTAGAGGAGAGTCAAATGCATGTGTATGGTTTGCTTCTGAGGCTCTAAGAAGAGGCAAAGTCAGTCTTCCCATAAACACCTACAATATAGACCAACTAATGCCACTACTGCAAGAAAGAGGTTGGAAGAAAGAAAGGGATTATACTAAACTAAAGCGTGGCGATGTATGCTTTACTACAGATTCAAAGGGCAATAAGAATGGAGGACCTACTCATACCTTTATTTTCATGGGCTGGGTAAAGGAAGGAAATTACGATTACGCATATATTTGCGATAACCAAACTAAAGATTTTGATGGGAAGATTCTTCATATTAGAAATATAAAAAACAAAGGTTATTTTAATGGCAATGGAAAAGATGCTTTTAGTTTCTTTATGTATAATAGATAAGTAAAATAGGTAATGAATATTAAAATCCGAGTAAGTAAGTTGCTTGGATTTTTACGTTGATGCTCTGGACTGATGGCTGGAGTAGTAAGATCCCACGTCGCAAATCTCCTCTGGATGACATATAAGGAGGATGCGTTTTGGGGTGGAAGATTCTTCGTCGCTTTGCTCCTCTGAATGACAATAGAAAATGCCCAAGCAACTACCCAGTCATCCAGAGCGAAGCGCGGTGCCCCGTTTATCGGGGTGGGATCTAAGACCCTAGGGGTATTCTCTTACAGGTATTAATTATTAGTGTGTAATAAAGTATTCACTGAGAGTAAGACAAAGGTATAAGATTCTTCGTCACGTTGCTCCTCTGAATGATTGAGAAGAGAAAGATTCTCATCCGGTCTATCCGGTACAATTGTGTTGAGCATAAAAAAACTTATTACAATAAATAATAAAAATCTGGACACCTTTTTCATTTACATTTTCCTCCTTTCATTGTATTATTTAAACAATAACATAATTAGTAAATTTTTGAAATTTTAAAAGAAAGGAGAAGGCATATTATTTGAAATAAGTAAATTATGCCAAGATAGCTCATTATGAAAACTTTTGTTAAATTAAATTTTTTTGCTTTTTTATATGGATTTTTTCTATTTATTGAAGATTTTATTATGACAAATGCGTATCGACTTGAGAGAATAGCTCCTTGATTAAACGATACCGTAAATTCGATATTGATTTTTATTTTATTTATAATTTCAACCATTCTTTTTTGTCTCATTACAACTAAGTATTTTAATACAGGAGGATTAAGATATTTTTTAATAATTCTCTGGATACCCTATTATGTAATTTTAGTATTATTGTCCAATTTATTAATACCTATAACATATCAAGGAGATAAACCGGCTCCAGTAACAGGTCTCATTTTAATTGGGATTTATTTAATTTATCCTTTATACATAGGCTTTATTAATCTTTTTTGTACTCAAGATTTGTTTCCCAAAGATGATAATAATAAATAAAGATATCGATTAATCACATCTTAATATTTCAATACGTACTGATCCATAATTTATAACTGTTTTTTACGTTCTTCTTGGTATTATAAATTCCAACATTAATATCAGAGTATACTTTGAACCTTATTGATAAGAAGTTTTTAAGACAAAAACTACATGAGTTAAGTGAAATAGCTGATTTCAAGCAGATAGAGGAATAAAATTAATCGCATCTATAAACGACATTTTGCATTTATTTGTGTAGTGATATCTAGGGGACGCTTTTGTTAAGTTGTACTCGTCCACATCTATTACTTTACTAATGAAGCGATTTTTGAACACGTGACCATGTCGCCTATACTTTCTGTTATAATACTGTGCACTTCATTAATGTAAAATGAATAATGAAAAATGAATAATTTGAAAGATGCCTCAGAAAATAGAATATGACCACTGTAGCTGCTATAAGTAAATAATCCAGTACTTTGTTTCATTAGATTCTTTTAGAGCTATGTGCATTTTAAATATAAAATCTTTTTTAGACTGCGCTAGAATGAACCTAGGGGACAGATTTCAACCTTTTGTATTTAATCATATATATTTCTTTAATTTCTATACTCAGCACGCCCTAGTAAATTAAAAATGGTAACGGCCCCCATTTAATGACAGGGTGCTGTTACCATTTGTTAGTTTATTGTGGATTGTTTTTGACCAGTATAATCGACTAATTATTAATTAACTTAAATCTCTGTGAATTGCTATATAGAATGTCATTACTAAAAGAAAGCAAATCCATTATAATTTTATAAAAGTCCTCCAGCATAAGAGTAAACACATCCAGCAGAACACACTTTTATTGTTTTATTGATTTCCAAACTACAAAAGCGGTGCTTGGTAGGATTCTATTTTCAATTTACAACCGGGTTTCTTAGCCACAAAGAATTCCTGCCATAAATTCAAATTTCCATAAAGTGAGAATGAAAATTTGTAAACAACACAATAAATTATTTATATAAAATCAACTCATGTTATATATAATCACAAGCAATCTCTTCCAATTTTTTATCCATCCATGGACGTATATACGTTTTATCATTCTTTATTTTATCCATAATTTCAGCTTCAATTTGTTGTACTTTTTGCACCCGTTCTAAAATTTCTTCCGCTTCATAAGGCTTAATAAACAACACTCCATCGCCATCTCCTATAACAATGTCCCCAGGGGATACTACTTGTCCACCTACAACCACATCTGTATTTATTTCCCCAGGTCCATTTTTATACGGACCGTTTGGAGTAATCCCTTTTGCATATACTGGGAAGTCAACCAACTTTGAAATAAAATCTACATCTCTTAAACTACCGTCAACTATAATCCCACCGATTCCTCTTATCATACAGTAGTTAACCATTAATTCTCCAAAAATAGCTCTTTTTGTAGTTCCACCGGCATCAATTACAATTATGTCACCTGGTTTCGCAATATCCATAGCTTTGTGGAACATAAGATTATCGCCTTCCGGAACCTTAATTGTAAATGCCGGTCCTAAAATCTTAGAGTTATTGATTGGTCTTATATTTTCATCAATTGCTGATATCCTGTTCATGCAATCATCTAAATTGGCGACAGGAATATCTTTAAATTTCTCAATCAACTCACGACTCGGTCTCTCAAAATCTGTTCTTATTCTACATCCTACTTTACTCATTACTTTACCTCCGATTTAATGATTATAGGCATTAACTTATTATGACATTTGTTTAACATATCTCATTAATTGCCTTATTACCATGTAGTACAAGCTTAACATCTTCAACAACATCCATTCCCATTCTTAATAAAGCCTCAATAGTGTTAGCTCCAATATGGGGCGTTGCTACAAAATTATCTAATGACAGCAATTTGTTTTCATTTGTAGGTGGTTCGACAACAAAAGCATCACAAGCCGCAGCTCTCAAAGTTTTATTTCTGAGTGCATTGTATAAATCATCTTCATTAACTACACCACCACGGGCCGCATTAACAAGAATTGCATCTTTCTTGAACATATTAAACAACTCACCTGACACCAAATTTTCTGTTGATTTATTGAGCGGTACGCTTATATTTACAATATCTGCTTCTTTGATAATTTCTCCCACTGTTTCTTTCTTGGATATACTTAGCTGTTTGGCTTTTTCGTGATTTACATATGGATCATAGCCAATCACTTTAACACCGAATCCGCTTTTCATGATGATGCTTAATCGCTGTGCGATATTACCCATACCTATTAGTCCCAGAGTCTTACCTGTAATCTCAGTACCAGAGAGCTCAGGGGGTGCTATTTTATCAAATTGATTATCTCTGGATTTTCTATCTGCCATTGTAATATTTCTAGCAATATCCATTATTAACGCCAATGTCAATTCTGCAACAGAATTTGTATTTGCAGTTGGTGTATACACCACTTTGATTCCTAATTCTTTTGCAGCTTCAACATCAATCGTATTAACGCCAACGCCATGTTTACCGATGACCTTGAGATTAACGGCCGTCTCCATCAACTTCCTGTCAACTTTTAAAGTTCTTAAAATAATCGCATCAACACTTTTAATATCTGTAAGATCCTCTGTAATGGTTGCAAACTCACTAAGTCTTTTAACTGCAGCCGGATGGATAAATTCGTTCAAAAAAACTTTCATACTTATATCTCCTCGTATTTAGCTATAGACACTCGTTAAATGCCTAGTACCCTTAATTATATTGGAGTTCTCACTCACTCTTACAAAAAATCCCTCACCAATTATGGTAAAATATGGGACGACCAACATCCTAAACATAAAGGGGAGGGAAATTTTTAACTATCAAACATCAATGATTTGTTCTAGACCAGCTTCTTTGTATTCTGCTTTTTACAATTCTCTTTGTTGTACATTCTTCTTTATGTCAGATGTTCTATTAGCTCCTTAAAATAGAGGAAATGCTATCGAACTCCAGCCAATTGTCACTACTATACAAATTATTGTTGGTATAATCGCCTGCTTAATAATACTCTTTTGATTATATCCACCAACACCCATAAGATAAGGTACTGTTCCAGTGGCCATAGGTGTCATGAATGCAGATAATGTAGCTGCCTGAACACAGATAATAGGACCAATTGGGTTAATGCCTAAACTCAAGCAAGTCTGTATGACAATCGGAATAAAAATCATCATTGCAGAACGATTAAGTATAAATTGCGTAAGGATAAATGGACCCATGAAAAAAATGGTATAGAGCAAGATTGTACTACGAGATTGAAGAGCTATACTTGCAATGAAGTCACCAACAAGTTTCCCTGCCCCTGATGTAGATAATGCTCCAGCCATAATCAACCCACCTACAAATACAAAGTAAACCCATATCGGCATAGATTTGATTGCTTCCTTCTCATCCAAAACACCAGTAACAACCATTAATATTGCACCAATCAGAACAATCAGCCAAGCTTGCATACCTATTTGCGTTGAAAACAGCAGCGCTACTGAGACAAAGATAAAAATCAGATATCCTGCTTTTTCTTGAAATGGTTTCAACGGTTTTGCGGCTACACACGCGTTTTGCAATTCAAATTCTTCGATATCAGTTAGAGGCTTATCTGGAGATACCTTAATTGCAAAGAAAATACAGTATAACGCTATAATAATTAATAGAGGTAGTCTGAGCTTCATAGGGTCAGTAATTAACATCTGATAGCTAGAACCACTTGCTACAAGGTATCCGTTAAGCTCCGCAAATATTGTAGCCCCTCCACCGATTGGAAGCGTACCTACCGCTATAATATCAATTAGACCCAACCCAAACATGCCTTTGCTTCGGCTGATTTTCATTTCATCCAATGTTGCACCTAAAAGTGGATATAAAATACAAAATGGAACAAGATTGGAAGGAATCAGTTGTGTTAACAAGACTGCAAGAAATACATAGCCTGCCATAACTTTTGTAATACTTCCTTTTGCAATTCTTGATACATTGGCAGCCATTTTTTTGACTAACTGAGTTTTATTAAACCCTGCTGCAATAACAAACATGGCAACCATCAATATGCCTGTTGTATTCCCGAAACTGCTGACTACTGCCTGGTTGTCTATCGCTTTAAATCCCACAAGAAGAATAACTGAAATTAATGCAGTTGTAGCTAAAGTTATCTTTTGAAGCAAATAGCTGATTATTGTAAAAGCAAAGATCAATAATACAATCGTTAAATTATCCATATTAAGCCCCCCCATTCTTTTCTTTGGCATCTAATTCTTCTACAATTTTTACACGATCATCCAAAAATTCACCCCAAGAATCTCTATCTATAAAAACTGTATAATCCATACGGTCCGCCGTAATACACTCAAATAGCTTGCCATGCGACGGATGACTTGGCAATGTAATGTCCACTGTGATTTTTTTCATTTCCCTGCAATCATGTATAAATGTCTCTCTTGTATCCATTGGAAGGTCATACGTCTTTAAGAACTTGTCGGTCATAGTTAATGGTCCAACACCTCCATGAATTGCCGCTACGATTACTTTACCTGATTCATCTGCGGACTTTATAAAAAAGGATGTAGTTCCAGGCGTATGGCCAGGTGATAATTTAGATGTTATCTCCACAGAGCCAAAAACCATCGGTTCATTATCATTATAAAGTTCGTCAACTTCGTAATAATGATTCTGAAATTCCGGCATTTCTATCTTTATATCCATACTTTTGATTCCCTCAAGATTTGCTTTCGTTGTTCGAAAATCCGCATCAATTTTAGATAACCAAATTTTTGCTCCTGTTAATTCTCTAAGTGCCTTCGCCCCCCCTGAATGATCTACATGGCAATGTGTCAGTAAGATGTGTTTCAATTCTTTTGGATCAAAGCCAAGACTTCTAATTCCTTCAAGTGTTAAATAAACGTTTTCATAAACTCCTGTGTCGATTAAAATCAATCCCGCCTCAGAATCAATCAGATAAATCCCGACCCACTCATTTCCAACATAATACGTTCTGGGAGCAACTTTAAACGGTTTCACATATAGCTTCCATGGTGCTGTTGCTGTGTATAAGGCAAATTCTTTAAGCCTCGTTGATACTGCCTGACTCATATTCTTCCTCCTTTAATAATAAATTATTTTATGTAAAAACAACATTACTCTGCAATGTTGTTTTTTTTATAACTACTCCCTTTACCTTTGTTGTTGCCTTTGGATTTGTAGAGGACTCATCTGTCTTTGATCCTGTTGAACATCCTGCTAACAACAATACCACCATAATAGATAATAAGACTTTTGAATATTTTTCCTCTAAAATTCAATGTTTTTGTTTCAAACAAATAATAACACACAAAACAAATTAATAAAAACGAATATTATTGATGATATTTATCGATATTTTCGATATAATGAAAATGTCATGTAGAATTTTATAGTGAATATACTAAAATAGGAGGTCATATGAATCCCGAATTAATTGAAACCTTTTTAATTTTAGCTAAAACCCAAAGTATTACAAAAACAGCAAACATTCTCTTCATGTCGCAATCTACTATAAGTTATAGACTAAAGACCTTGGAAAAAGAATTAGATGTAGTTCTTTTTGAACGAGATAAAGGCTATAAGAACATCACGTTAACAAAACACGGCACCCAAATGATGAATCTCGCAAAAGAATACAAAAGAATTTCGGAAGATATTCATAATTTTTCTACTTCTACGATTTTTAAATCCCTAATTATCGGCGCTGTTGACAGCGTTCACAACTTTATACTTAAAGATCTTTACAAACAACTACTTAATAGCCGCGAAGAAGATTGGAGAGTAACTGTTCGTACACAGCATACAAAAGAGATTTATGAGAACGTTAGTTTTCGCTCTTTGGACATTGGATTCGCACTAAGCTATTATAACTACCCCAATACAGAAGCCGTTAAAATATTCGAAGACCCACTGTATATTGTCAGCAAGCATAACCCTATTTTTGCTTCACAGAAAATAATTCTAGCAAATTCAGATCTTGGCAATCAGTTGTATATTAACTGGGGTGAAGATTATATCAAATGGCATAATTCACATTTTTCCTTCGAATGCTTTCCAAAATTTAAACTCGATTCTGCTCAGCTTGCTTTTGAATTGCTTGAAGTTGGATATTGGTTTTTTGCCCCTGCTAGTGTGTGCTATAATATGAAAAACTTATACGAATTTAAACTTTATGAACTATCTATCGATCCTCCGGTAAGAAATGTCTATATGATTTCCAACATCATGAATATCGCAACGAGCAACGCAGATCTGGCAGAGTTTACAAAGAAACTTAATGATTATATCGATATGCTAAGAGTACAAAATGAAAGCTTAAAAATTTTATTGTGAACTAATTAAACCCTCAGACAATAATACTATGAACTTAAGGGACAGATTTCAATCTTTTGTATTTAATCATATATATTTTTTTAATTCTTGAGAAATGGGACAAAAAAAAGACTAACATAATTGTTAGCTTGTGTAAAATAAAAGATATTGACATGATAATAAAACCATTTATTAATGGGTCTTGGATAGTAATGGAAAGTTATTATAAAGGGTTGCTTAGGCAGCTCTTATTCGTTCTAGCAATTGAGGTAATAAGTTCTGATAATTAGGTTCAGTATGAATAAGAGTAAACCCTTTACCAGAGAGCGTAGCAATTTCAGAGAGAGTCAGGTTCCCAATTTCTTTATAGATGTCTTTATAGGAGTAATCACACAAACAATTCATTAGGAAAATTGAAATAGCCTTAAAATTTGATATACTATGACTGTATTTTATTTTTATGAAATCAGGAGTACCAATATCAAGTTACTGTGATCCCTACAGTTCCAGGCAAAAAGGAATGCTTGAGAAGAATCATGAATACATCCGTTATGTCCTGCCAAAAGGAAGATCTTTTAATGAACTGAAACAAAAGGATGCAACTTTGTTAATGAATTATATCAACAGCGAAGCAAGAGACAGTCTGAATGGGCATACCCCATTTGAACTGTCCCAACTTCTACTGGACAAGGAATTACATAAACAACTCCATCTTAAGGCAATCAAACCAGATGATGTAACCCTTATGCCAGCATTATTAAGATAAAATAGTCGTAGCACAGGCAGAGATTTTACTGTATAGAACTTAGTCTTACACTAAGGCATGTGGAATTTAGTCTCGCACACTATTTTCAGATGCCTGTTTGCTATGCAGAAAAACCATGTTTTTTGTGCTAATACAGACATTATAATATAAAAAAAGAGTTTTGTTAAGCTCAAAAGTGGACGTTAGTTCCACAGAAAATAAGGGGTTATGAAAAACTGGAAGTTAGTTTTTCATTCAACCCAAATTATGCAATTGGTTTTGGATAAAAGTTGTAATTTAATCTTGCCTGTACGATAATAGAATAAAGGTGGTAAAAGTTGAGAAATTGAAAATTTCATATCATTCGATTTCAGATGAAGAATGCAATTAAAGCAGTAAATGCAAATTAGATATATTTGTAGATTTTTGAATCGAGATATCTAATTCCCATTTGGATGAAGAGCATGGATATCCAGTAGAATTTTTAGAAGCTGATATGAAGCGATTATAAAAGACAATGAAACTGACAAGAATAGGAATATAATTGATTTTAAGAGGTGAAATCTTGAGAATATTAGATTTGATTGGTGAAGCTACAGAATATGATAAAAAGGAAACACTGGAAGAGAGAAGACCAAAGAGCTGGTTAAAAAGTGTAAGTGCTTTTGCAAATGGTATTGGTGGTGCATTAATATTTGGAGTTACTGATAATGAAGAACTTGTTGGTCTTTCGGATTCAAAAGATGTATCTGAAAAAATAAGTGAGATTATCAAAACGAAGATGGATCCAATACCACGAGTAATTATGGAAATTTGTGAAGAAGCAGGAAAGAAATTTGTGGTTTTAAAAGTTCCAACAGGCGTGGAAACACCATATTACTATATTGGAGAAGGAAATAGAACTGCATTTATTAGGGTTGGTAATCAGAGTATTCCAGCTGGAACCATGGACTTAAAGCGCTTGGTGCTACAGGGAAGCAATAAAACTTATGATAGTCTTACTACACAGTATAAATACGAAAATTTTGCTTTTACAAAATTACGTTCTGTATATAAAAAAAGAGCTGGACAAGAATTGGAGGAATCGGACTTCACATCTTTTGGTTTGACTGATGTGAATGGAATGTTAACTAATGCAGGTGCTTTACTAGCGGACGATTCACCGATAAGACAGTCCAGATTATTTTGCACAAGATGGTATGGGCTTGATAAAGCCTCAGGTGTTATGGAAGCTATTGATGATAAAGAATTTAGTGGAAGCCTTGTAACATTACTTCAAAGCGGAGAAGAATTTGTAAAAAACAACTCTAAGAAAAGATGGAAGAAAACGGCCAATGGCAGATTGGAAATGCCCGATTATCCAGAGCGAGCAACACTTGAATGTATTGTGAATGCATTAATTCATCGTGACTATTTAGAATTAGGAAGTGAAGTTCATATTGATATGTATGATGATCGCCTTGAAATATATTCTCCTGGTGGAATGTATGATGGTTCAATTGTTCAAAATCTTGATACCGATAGGATTCCATCGCGAAGAAGAAATCCAATTATAGCAGATATATTCAATCGAATGAATTATATGGAACGTAGAGGCAGTGGTTTTAAGAAAATCAAAGGTGATTATCATAAAGAATTTAATTACAAAAATAATCTTGAACCAAAATTTTATTCAGATAAGAATTCGTTTTGGGTAACACTCTTCAATCTTAATTATGATGTTCCAATAGAAAAAGATGAAAAAGTAGCGATAGAAAGTGAAAAAGTAACTATTGAGAATGAAAAAGTAACTATTGATAATGAAAAAGTAGCTATTGAAAAAATTTATACGAAATGTGTAAATGCTGGATTAAGTAATATCATGATAGATAGAATTACTGCATTTTATGGATTTTCTGGAGATGATCTAATATTTGGAAGAAAGGATATTGCAGAATACTTAAAATTTTCTTATTCAAATGCTGGAAAAGTAATTGTTTCTATGAAAAGGGCAAATATAATTATTGAAGTAGTCGGGAAAGGTAAAGGAAAGTATCGATTTAAAGTGTAACATTTACTTTAGATAAATTCCAGGAATATCTAGGGAATATCTATCTATCTCTAGGGGACGCTTATCATCTTTTTATAAAATTACTGACTTGGCTAAAATATGGGATAAGAAATACTGAGATGAGCTCTATATGTTTGTTAAAGTTAGACTAAGGCACCAAAAAAGAACACGTTAATAATGAATAATTTAAAAGATAAAAGAATTAACAAAAGAAGACTATGATTTTGTAAAAAAAGCAATTGACTATTTTTACGAATCAAGAGTATTATATTTATAAGGAACAAAAACTTATATTGAGTTTTTAGCGAGAAGGTGCCTGCACCATCTCGTATTTTTGTTTTTAAACATATTGAACTCGAGGTAGCACGGGACTTTTTTATTTAAGTCTCGTTTTTTTGGTTCTAAATATTATTGTCTAGGGGACGCTTTGAAGTGACCCCTTATTAGTATACAGTTTGGGTACGGAAAATTATAGGGATTAGGCTAAAGATGGGGAAAGATACAGTGTGTTTATGGTAATTTAAAAGTGGTCCAGTAATTCGATTAATATTAATGGGTTGTATTTAATTATTAATACAAATAAGCAAAGATAGGTGGTTTGTTAGAAGTGATTAATTATTTTGATAAAGAAAATGTTGAAAAAATCAACTTTTTAAATCAGGCATTAGGAATGAGTCATAGAACAAAACCTATTGATTTGAATAATGTAGACGATCTAAAGGAAGCTTTTATGCTTTCAGTAGGTGAGTATTTTGATTATAGTGAATATTGGGGTACCATTGTTGAGATAGATGAGCAGTTTGATGAAAGTATAGAATACTATGATCCTGCAACGTGGATGAATTTAACTACTGATATTGAAAAAGCGGATGATCTAATAGTTGAAGCTATTTCAAGTCTAGCAGATACAAGTAACGTTCTTAAAGAATTAGTGAATAGAGCGGAAACTAAATTGAAAAAAATACTTGAAATTATTTTGAATTCTGATGACTGTTTTCAGGATGTGATATTGGGTTAAAGTTATGATTTTAATGAAGAGACTATTGGAAAATTATTTGATGGAGATATATATGAGATACAATATGATTATAATATTGATAAAGTATATAGATGATTTATTACATATATTAACTCAAAATTAAAAGTAGGATAATGATTAATTATTGATCTGTTATTGACTACTTAAAACAGGATAGTTATAATCACGGATCTATAAAAATAAGCAAAGTAGTAATGTAGTAATAAGAATCCGAGGTGAGTTAGAATGCCTAGAAGCAGCAGAAAATATAGTGCTACGGGTATATATCATGTAATGATGCGAGGAAATAATCGGAAATATATATTTATGGAAAAAATAGATAAAGATAAATTTCTTGAGATCATAAACACCCGTGAAGTAGGGACATATAAATTATATGCATATGTGATTATGGACAATCATATTCACTTACTCATAAAAGAGGATCGAGAGAATATAAGTGAGATAATAAAAAAGATGAATATAAAGTATGCCAGTTACTATAATAAAAAAAATAGAACAGTTGGTCATGTTTTTCAAGATAGATTTAAAAGTGAAGTCGTTGAAACTGATAAATATCTATTTTCACTATTGCGTTATATACATAATAATCCTGTAAAAGCGGGCATAGCAACAAATCTGGAAGATTACCAATATAGTAGTTATATCGAATACATAAATAAAGAAAAAGTATTAAACAAGGAAGAAAAAAAAGAATTGCTTACTCTGATGTTTGGTGAGGTGTTAAATTTAGAACAATTTAAGTCTTATCATAAGGAAATAGATGATAATGTATATATGGATACACCAGAAGATATGGAAAAGTTAAGACGAACCAAAGCTCAAAACATAATTGAAAAATTTTGTACTGAGCATCATTACACTGAGAGAAAGCAAGTAATGAAGGATGGAAAAATAAATGAGTTAATTGAACAGATATATATAAAGAAACAGACCTTTCTAATAGAAAGATTGCAGATCGTATTAGAGATAGGGGCTAGTACAGTCCAAAGGGTCAAAACTAACCGTCCCGTATGAGTCCTTCTGAAATGTTTGGATTTCCACTAACGATATATTTTTTAACATTAATATTAGGTAAAAATTATCCTATTCTAGATCCATTTACGCATCTAAATGGTCACTTGTGGATGGCTTTAGCAGGTGGTTCGACAGTAGTATATTCTATAATGCACCCATTAAGTAATATCTTTATTTTTAGTGGACTCGTAGTAATTGCTATAGGATGGAAACAAATCCATTATGCGAGTGGGGAATTAGTAACTCATGGCATCTATAAATATGTTCGGCATCCACAATACACTGGATTTACATTAATAATTGTTGGATTTCTAATACAGTGGCCTACGATTATTACTCTTATAATGGCTCCAGTTCTTTTGATTATGTATAAAAAATCTAAAAAAAGAAGAAGCTGTGATGATAGAGAATTTTGGTGACGATTATAAAATTTATTCAACAAAAGTGACAGTTTTTTTCATTATTAAAGAATAGTAGGTATAATTGACTTTAATGCTTATGCCATTATAATGGATCCAAAAGTATAAATGATTAACGATGTGCTGTAATATGAAAAAAGTAGATAAAGTAATTATTGCGCTTGTATTACTATTTAGTTTATCAGCAATGATTATTTTAACACTTTCAAGATCTTTTGTTTCTCATAATAAGATTATCATACAGGTAGGTAATGAAATAGTAAAAAAAATTTCTCTTAATAATACCAATGAAAGTAAAAATCTATGAATTTAACTTTTTAGACTCGACAGGTTATGTAGAAATTAAAAATGGTAAAGTTAGAATAAAAGAAATGAGTAGAGAAATCTGTCCAGAAGCTACTTCATTTTTATTGATCTGGTGATTATTTGACAATAAACAGTATATATATTATAATAAATAATTATTGTAATAATAATAATTGAGAGGTGGATATTGAATAAAATACTTAAACATTATATGGGCATGGTAGATTTTTTGGCAGATTTCTTAGGTGAAGATGCCGAGGTAGTTTTACATGACGTAGCTGATTTGGAGAATTCGGTAATTGCTATTAGAAATAATCATATTAGTGGTAGAGAAATTGGTGCGCCAGCTACTGATTTAGTATTAAAAATATTAAAAAATCCAAAATATGAAGAGTATAGCTATTTATCAAATTATAAAGGGGTTTCACGATCTGGCAATACTTTAAAGTCTGCAACTTATCTAATTAAAGATGAAAATAAAGTTGTTGGAGCCCTTTGTATAAATATGGATATTCAGGGAATCTATCAAATAAAAACATTTTTTGATAGATTATTTAATTTCCATGGGGAAGAAGAAAAAAATGAACAAATTTCTGAAACTTTTAGTCAAACAGCTAATGAGTTAACATTTGATAGTATATATAAAGTTGTGCAAGGGTATGGAATACCACCTGAAAGAATGGATCAAGATGAGAAGATAAAAATTGTATATGAATTAAATGAAAAAGGCATCTTTTTAATAAAGGGTGCGGTAAGCGAAGCTGCATTAGCATTAAAGGTATCCGAGGCAACAATATATAGATACTTGGGTAAATTAAAGAAACGATAATGGGTTTTAAATTGTATGGATTTCTTATTGAAATCCATTTTTGCTGTTTTATTGACATCCGCCGAAAAAAGGTGTATAAATAATAAAAAATTAATACAATAAAAAAATTATATTGATGAAAAATAATAAATAATAGTTAATACTAATGACAGAACTATCAATGATGATAAATAATTTAAATGTTCTGTCATTTTATATTTTTTGAGTTGACAAGAAGTAATGCCCTCTTATATAATAATAAATAATTACAATGATAAATATTTATTATTATAATTATAAAAATCAAATAATAAAGGAGAGTTATAATTATGAAACAAGAAATTGTAACAAAAGAAGCTCCAGCGGCAATTGGACCATATTCTCAGGGAATAAGAATTGGTGATTTAGTCTTTGTCTCAGGGCAATTACCTATTGATTCTCAGAATGGTGAATTTGCTGGAGATGATATTTTACTGCAAACCAAAAAATCGTTAGAAAATATAAAGGCAATTTTAAATAAAGTTGGATTGGATATGAAACATATCATAAAAACAACGGTTTATTTAAATGATATGAATGATTTTAAATCTATGAATGAAATATATGCACAATTTTTTAATCATCCATTTCCAGCTAGAGTAGCATTTGAAGTAGCAAAATTGCCTAAAAATGCATTAGTAGAAATTGAAGCAATAGCTTATTATCAAAATAAATGAAAACATATTAAATAATTTATATGTAAGAAAAAATGAAAGGAGATTCGCCATATGAAATATGAATTAGACAGGGTGGTTGATCGTATGGGTACAAATAGTGCCAAATATGAATTTGGTACTATGCTTAATCCAAAAGTTGATATGGATACATTACCTCTTTGGGTAGCTGATATGGATTTTGCAGTTGCTAAGCCTATACAGGATGCTATGAAAGCAAGGATTGATAGGGAAATATATGGATATAGCATGCATTTTACTGGGGAGTATTTTAGAGCGGTAGGATCATGGATGCAAAGAAGATTTGGATGGTATGTAAATTCTAATGATATTTTCATATCTTCAGGAGTAGTACCAGCGTTAAGTGCTTTAGTCAGGTGTTTTTCTAATGAGGGAGATGGAGTGATTATTCAGAGACCCGTCTATTATCCTTTTGCATCCAGTATAAAAGACAACCGTCGAGTTGTGGTAAACAACGCACTAATAAACAATAATAGTTACTACACAATGGATTTTGACGACTTAGAAGAGAAGGCAAGAAATCCCAACAATAAGATGATGATTCTTTGTTCTCCCCATAATCCTGTTGGCCGAGTATGGAGCGTAGAGGAATTAAAAAAAGTTGGAAAGATATGTCTTGACAATGATGTAGTATTAGTAAGTGATGAGATTCATTACGATATTATAAGAAAAGATTATTCCCATACAGTCCTTGATATGTTATTTCCTGATGATGATAGAATCATAACTTGTACTGCTCCAAGTAAATCTTTTAATTTAGCAGGTCTACAAACATCCCACATTGTTATAAAAAATAAGGCGTATCAAAAAAAATGGCAGGAAATTGTGGGGATGCAAATGCTGAACCCGATTTCCATATGGGCCGTACAGGCAGCTTATGATGAATGTGAAGATTGGATGGATCAAGTAAATGAATATATTGATGGCAATATGGCATATTTAAAGGAATACTTAGACAAGAACTTACCTAAAACAAAATTTGTACCATCGGAAGGAACATATCTTGCATGGATTGATTTTAAAGACTATGGATTAAAAGGGGAAGAACTAAACCAGTTGATAGTGGAAGATGCAAAGGTATTGTTAGATGGTGGGAACATGTTTGGTTCTGAAGGTGAGACTTTTCAAAGGATCAATGTAGCATGTCCAAGAAGTATTCTTCAAGAATGTTTGGAGCGTATTGCCAACACCATAAATAAAGTAAATGTCAATGACAAACTACGTAATTTTACTTATGATTCACCTTGGGAACAGGGGATTGACTTTCAAAATAAAGTTAATAAGAAAACTTATCTATTATTCTTAAGATATCATGGATGTCCAATTTGCCAATTAGATATGCGCTATATCAAGGAAAGGTATCAGGAATTTATTGATAAAAATGCACAAGTGTTTGTTGTATTACAAAGCCATCCAGAAACCTTGAAAAAACAAGTGGTAAAGGAAGATATACCTTTTGAAATCATTTGTGATCCGGAACAAGAGATCTACAAACTTTACAATTTAAATAGCGCTTTCAGTATGGGTGGAATGCTTTCAGAAGCACTACTAGAAAAAGGAACGAAGGCAATAGAACTTGGAATAGAGCATGGAGATTACGAGGGAAATGAGATGCAATTTCCTGCAATTTTTCTTTATGACGTAAATAAAGAAGCAAAGTATGTAAAATATGGATTGGATCCGGCAGATATTCCAAATGTTGATGAAATGCTAGAAAAACTACGGGAGGATCAAAATGAAATTTAATAAAGTTACACTAATGTATTTTTCTCCTAACGGTACCACCAAAAGGACATTAGAAAACATTGCAAATGGTTTAGACGTTGATCAAGTTGTACATATGGATTTAACAGACTTTGATATGCGTTGGGAAAGAAGGGACTTTGCTTCAGATGAATTGGTACTGATAGGAATGCCAGTATATGGGGGGAGAATACCACCTACAGCAAAAGAAATTTTTAATCGAACAATTGCTAATAAAACTCCTTGTGTACCAGTCGTTGTATACGGAAATAGAGCCTATGAGGATGCGCTACTAGAATTAAAAAATAAATGTGAAAAATCTGGATTTATAATAATCTCTGCGGCAATATTCATAGGAGAACACGCTATTAATAATGGAGTAGGGAAGGGAAGACCTGATGAAAAAGATGAGGATATTCAAATCGGATTTGGTGAAAAAATTGCTCAAAAAATAAGTGAAATACCTAGTATTAATGGAGTAATGATTGAAGTACCTGGTAATGATCCGTATAAATATCCTATGGATATTCCAATTTCACCAGATACAGATGAACAAAGATGTATTCGTTGCGGGAAATGTCAGATTGATTGTCCAATGAAAGCAATTGACCCTAGCGATTACACTCGAACTGATAATTTTAGATGTATTATATGCTTTAAGTGCATTAGAGAATGCCAGCAGAATGCTCGAAGCATAACAACGCCTAAATTTGTAACACAAAGTAAACTGTTAGATGTAATGAACAAAGAAAGAAAAGAACCAGAAATCTTTATTTAACTTAATTATGAATGTGACAAACAGTTAAATAAAGAATAAATAAAAGGAGGAAAGACATGTCTACAACAAGTGTTTCAACAAAAGATTTACATAAGTCCCTAGGTCGTAAAGAATTATTTTCTGTAGCTGCAGGGCAAATTATAGGAGCAGGAATCATGGCGTTAACAGGAGTGGCAATCGCACTGACTGGACGATCAGCTAATTTGGCATTTATGCTCGCTGCACTGGCAGTTGTTGCTATCTCAATTCCCACCATTTTCTTAGCCAGTTCAGTTAGGTTAAGGGGAGGGCAATACACACAGGCTGCAGTATTTGTTGGGAAAAAATTTGCAGGAATGTTTATTATTATTTTTATCGTTTCCAATATATCATTAGCAATGTATGCAGTTTCCTTTGCAGATTATTTCTTAGCTCTTGTCCCAGGTATTCCAACAAAGTTAATCGCAGTAATTGTGTTAACAATTATCTTCATTGTAAACTATTTCGGTGTAGGGAAAGCTGCTTTTTTACAAACTATTATGGTGATTGTGTTGGCAATTGCACTGGCATGTTTTACAGCATTTGGCTTATTTAAAGTTGAGCCAGGATATTTTCAAAATCCAGGGTTTATCACAAATGGTCTTACAGGTTTATTGACAGCTATGGCGTTTTTAACCTTTGCAACGGGTGGCGCTGCTGTTATATTGAATTTAAGTGCTGAAGCAAAAAATGCTAAGAAGGATATCCCTTTCGTGATTATCGTCTCGACTATTGCTATCGCTCTCCTTTATGCTTTGATGAGTACAGTGGCAGCCGGGGTATTACCTATTGAGCAGGTTGCAGGGCAGCCCTTGACTGTGGTCGCAAAAGAAATCATGCCAACTTGGATATATGTATTCTTTGTTGTTGGAGGAGCAATGTTTGCATTAATTTCAACCTTAAACGCTCAAGTTAGCTGGATTACAAAGCCAATTATGCAGGCGTGTGTTGATAATTGGTTCCCAAAATCATTTGCCAAACTCCACCCCAAATATAATACACCTTACAGGCTGTTGATCGTGTACTACATTATTGGTATGATACCCATATTAACGGAATGGGATATTGAATTCATTGCAAATTCAGCATTAATCTTACTTTATGTATCTTTATTTGTAGTTGGTGCTGGTGTATTAAGGTTACCAAAATTGTTTCCAGAACAATGGAATAATTCTCCATTCCATGTCAATACATTTTGGTTTTATACCTTTAATATTATCGGATTGATAGTATTAGTAATTCAAACCCTATTACTTGCACAGAACCTGAGTAAGTGGGGGTTAATCGGAAATGTAGTAGTATTAATACTTGCTGTTATATTTGGAATTGTTAGAAATAATAAGGTGGATATGGAAATAAGTGTAGAGAATGAGTAAGAGTAATTAAGTTATTTGAAATGTAATGTTAAAAATGGTATTGACTGGGTTATGTATGGCAGGACCCAGTCTTCTTTTTTTGAATAGGATAATCCAACTTTAATAGATGATCAATCCCGTTAATCGATATTATGTTAAATTCAAGTAACAAATAATACTGGAATTCCAGTAAATAAAAACTAAACACAGGGATTGAAAAAACAGGGTCGGGACTTTTTATATCGATTAACTATAAAGTAATAGAATAGTATAGGATACACTTTTATTTATTAAGCGTATGGTATAAAATGGAATTGAGGATTATTTTAAAATACATAATTAGAGAGAGGAGAATAAAATGAATATTTGGATAAAGGAATGCTTAAGAACTTAGATAACTATATTGTGTGACTTTTGAATTGAATATTACTAATCGGAACTGTTTAAAGTTGTTAATGTAGAGTTAAAAGATTAATTTGAAGAATATGCTACATTAGCTATAGAAACAGCGAAAAACCAAAAAGAATATTTTACAGGTCCATTAGACGATAATGTATTTCAATTTTCATCCATTCTGTGGGTGTCATATACACATATTTCTCATACGAATTTTGGAAAAAAAATGCAACGTCTTTGTTTGACTGGAGTATACATGCTTAATAGAGGGGGAGTATAATCAATGAATATATTAAAAATAAAATAGGCATTTGCTGAATAAACCCAAAAAGTGATGTAAAAAATTTGAAGTTAATTTAATAGTTGTTTTTACTTCATACTATTTTAGGATGGATAGTAGGGTGTGCATTTAGAAAGTTAGAAATTACAGGTTTTATGCGATCAAAGCAAGTAATATCTCTAACGATACCAAGTCCATTCGTAAGGATTCCAAACTTATAAGCGTAACAAAACTTTCCATTGATATACATTTTTCTTATTTCATCATTAGCTGATGAAACTTTAGGCATTTTGGAATAGGCAATATTATTGATGTGATCTGATGATTTTCCTTTGTTCATAGATTTAACACGCCTAATGATACTATTAAGAAACTTATCATTATTCTCTGTAACAAAGGCTTCAATACCAGTAGTATCATAAATCAACATAGAAGCCAGATGACTATCGATATTGTGACAAATAGGCTCAGTGACATCAACAAGATGATGAAATAATTTTTCAAGATGAGGAACAAAATCTTGTTTATGACTCATCGGGGACTTTCTGTATCGATTACTCATTTGTTGTAAGAGTAAAGAGTCTCTGATGTACATTTAATGGATAAAAAAACGAGTTGCTAAATTTACTTGACAATCAATATTTACAATGTTAAGTTTATATAAAATGGTTACATGTAGTAACCGCTACAGTTAAAATATATAATAATTATATTAATAAATGAAGCCATGAAGGTACTGTCAGTTATACTGATAATATTTTTATGGTTTTTTATATGTGTTGATAATGTAGTAAAAGCTACCCTCAAAAAATATAAACGAGTGTTGTAAATCGCACACCACTTTTTCATAACTATGTGCGCCGCAGGCGATAGCGGTGGAATGGAGATTTTTATGAAATATACTGACTATTTCAATAGTGACAAACAAATGACCTCAGCGAAATGTAAAAATATTGCTAAGAACTATATTTCAGGGAGATTAAGATTTGCTCAATTTGCAATAACGAATGCCTGTATGGCAAGGTGTTCTTTCTGTGATATATGGAGGCAGCAACCGAAAGTGTTTGTGGACAAAGAAAAAACTCTTATTGCAATTGACAAGCTTGCAGATTTGGGTGTAAGTCATTTAATTTTCACAGGGGGTGATCCACTAAACCACAAAGATACAGTAGCCTTTGTGGAAAGGGCAGCCCAACATAATATACACACTATGGTATTAAATGCAGCTCCAAGGCTTTTGCTCCGCAGACTGGTGAAAAACTATAGGCCTGATGAATATATAGTAAAACAACTTGATAATGCAGGATGTGATATTATTGCTATTTCTTTTGACTCTGGTGATCCTGAAACAATGGAAGAACAACGCCAACTGCCAAATCTTATGGCTGAAATGACACAAGCAATGAAAATATTGAAAACTACAAATATTAAAACGGCTGCATGTGTGCTTATTTGGGATGATAATTACGATAAAATTGAAGATGTGTGTGAACGGGCAACTAATATGGGATTTGATTTAATCTGTTTTAATTATCCGACATTTTCTAATTCGGAGGTCTATCCCCTCGGAGGGAAATGGGTGAGTTTATCAAATGAAAATGTGATTACCGGACTTAAGAAAGTTATTCAACTTAAGAAAGAGAAAAAATATAATATTGTCAATGAAATTTCTTCCATGGAGAATATTATTAATTATCTGCAAGATCCTGCCTCAGCTAAATTTTCTTGTTATGGTGGACAACGAACACTTTTTGTTGATTGGTTTTTTGATGTGCACCCTTGTATGCAGGTTCCAGATACAATTGGTAACATTTTTACACTTGAAGAAAAGGATTTAGTAAGACCTCATTGTAATGAATGCAATATGAGTTGGTTTAGAGATCTAAGTATGTATTTTAATGACGGACATTCCATTTCGGATGTAGCTTCATCTGTATTAAAGTTGATTTAACTTAAGAAAACCAAAACCACAAGAAACACGCTTTGAGTGAAACACTTGGAACGCTTGGGACTGGACTTATTGTTTTAAATTCGATACAAAAAGTTCTGTCCCATCCGTTTTACCCTATGATTCTAAAGAAGTGTCAAATTCTTCTCTATAATTTATTAATGCGTGTGCAAGGCTCTCATCAACGATTATTGTATTAATATATCCACCTTTTATAGCAGCAATAATAGGTTTAGTTTTTTTTGGATGAGCACTAATGCAAATAGACCACCGTGGATATCTTAAGCTTTCAAGAGATGAGGAGATGACGTATTTATTATCTACTGCTACTTCATTGCCATCGATATCAATCATCCTAGCGAGTATATGTCCAACTGCACCTTTTTTAAGTAATTTAATACGCTCATCTTCTGTGATATACCCAGTTGTCTGGAGAGTTGAACTTTCATCATATATAGAGCCAATGCCTGTCACTACAATATCTGTTGTTAATGCTTTTTTAATTGTAGTTTCAATGTGATGTTCAGCTAAAAAATAATTCTGAACTATTAAACTATCTACAAAAACAGGAGCATAGATATTAGAATATGACCCTTTTAGTTTTTGAGAAATTTTAATTGCAAGTTCCAGTCCGTCAATATTAGGGTTTCCAGTTCCTAAGCATCCAACCATTTGAACGACATTGACATTATAATATTCTTTTTCTGCTAATGAGTTAGCAAAATAATTCATTGGAGCACCCCATGAAATACCAATTGACATATTATTTTCTAATATACTGTGAACTAGCTGTGATGCTGCAATGCTACATTTTTGTAAAGCTTCATTATACAGGTAGCTACCTGATATTACGATGGCGTCTTTTAAATTAAATCTTATTCTTAACTCCTTTGATAATTCTATATTTTTTTTAATTGGGTTATGTATAATAATCTCTATTATACCCAATTCTTTTGCTTCATCAATAAGCCTAGATACAGTAGGTCTGGAGACTCCAAAATATTCTGAAATTGCACTTTGACTTAAATTTTGTTGGTAATAGAGTTCAGCGGCTCGTATTAGCAACTCTTCTTTTGTTCTCATTATTTTCAATCCTTTCGATATACTTTTGAGTAGATACACTATTAAGTAAAAATATAATCATAAATAAATAGTATCATTTTAATTAGGTAAATATATTTTTATTCCAAATAATTTTATACTTAAACTAAACAAAAAGTAAAGACTATGTGCAATATTAAAAAAATACTATTAAAATACTATTTTTTAACAAACCGTTGTTGACAAATATAAATGCATTCAGTATAATTATTTTGTAGTCGTGAAATAAAGTAAAAACTCATGAACGGATGTTCAACAAAGGAGAGGTTATATGAAAGCGGTCGTAAAAACTGCTAGTGGATACGATAATATGGAATTAATGGAAGTAGTAGAGCCAGTAGCAATAGGAAATTTAGTTAAAATTAAGATTGCATACTCAGGTGTATGTGGAACAGATTTACATGCATTTAGTGGAGTGTACTCTAGTACTAAGGCTCCTGTTATATTAGGGCATGAATTCTCTGGAGTCGTCACAGAAATAGGACCTCAAGTCAAGACTGTAAAGGTCGGAGATAGAGTCACTAGTGAAACTACTTATACTACTTGTGGTAAGTGTGAACATTGTATATCAAAAGATTATAATCTTTGTTCAAATAGAGAAGGATTAGGTACTCAGGTAAATGGGAGTATGGCTCAGTATACATTGTCAAGAGAGGAGAGCATACACGTTTTACCTGAAAATGTAAGTCTGCTGTCTGCCGCGTTAACTGAACCTCTTGCTTGCAGTGTGCATGCTAGTATTGAAAAAGCTAATATTCAAAGAGGAGACTTGATATGTATATTTGGTGTGGGTGCTATCGGATTATTGTTAGCACAAGTTGCAAAATCTAAAGGAGCGTATGTAATTTTAGCTGGATTAACATCTGATGTGGATCGTTTAGAAATTGGGAAAAAAATCGGAGTAGATAGAACAGTAGACCAAATGAAGGAGAATATTAATGATATTGTTCAAAAAATTACAAAAGGTGTGGGGTTAGATGTTGTTTTTGAATGTTCAGGTGCTGTTGCAGCTCTAAATAAAGGGATTGAAATCGTCAAAAAGAAGGGAAAAATAATCCAGATGGGAGTTTTTCCAGAATCAAAGATGAATATTGCTACAGATCTGATTTTGAATAAAGAAATTACATATATAGGTTCTAGGAGTCAGAAACCATCTTCCTGGGTAAAGTCAATTAAACTATTGAAAGATGGTGTAGTCGATCCAGAAATAATTGTAACTAAGATTGTATCGATTGAGCAATGGCGAGAAGCTTTCCAGATATCAATAAAAGGAGAGGGAGTTAAATCCGTTATTAAATGTAATGATGAATTTTAATTTATATCAAAAGTGCATCAAAAAAATGTGTGTATCTGATTAGAATTATAAGCCTCTATGTTTAACGATATTTTATAGAAACATGATACTTTAACAATTTACGTTTGCTAGTGCATATTGTATAGTTATGTTAAATCATGAACAATTGATAAATTAGTAATCACATTTGTTCAGAAGTGATTTTATGCTCTATTAATTGATAATAGTATTGAAGATAGAATGGTGAGATAAATGAATAAAGCTTAAGGGGAGATTAATAACCCTCAAAAAATTAAGGGAGAGTTTAAGATGGGAATGATAGTAAAAGAATTAATTGATGTATCATTAGATGCAAACGATTCAGAAGATGCAATTAAAAAAGTTGGAAAGATATTATTTGATCAAGGTTATGTTAAAAATACATATATTAATGCAGTTGTAGATAGGGAAAAAGTATTCCCAACAGGTCTCAAGCTAAAAAGCACTTCTGTTGCAATGCCCCATACAGATAGTGTACATGTAAATGAGCCTGCTATCTGTGTAGCTAGATTAAACAAACCTGTTACATTTTGTCACATGGGTAGTGCTGATAACTATATACAAGTGGAATTGATTTTTATGATGGCAATTACAGATCCTAACAAACAATTGGATACACTAAAAAGAATGATGAGTGTATTCCAAGATGATGAGGCAGCGCTAGAGTTCACTAACGCAAGGGATAATGATGAACTCTATAGAATAGCTAAGAAGTATTTAAACTAAAATATACTTCTTAATTAAAAGAGTACTTATTTTAAATTAGAAAGGGGTGAATTACGTGAAAAAAGTAAAAATTTTATGTGTTTGTGGTTCAGGTGTAGTTAGTTCGTCAATGGTAGCAAGTAAATTAAAAGATATGCTTGCTGAACATGGATATCTTACTGAAACCGTAGAATCTAGTCCTAATAGTATTGAATCTGATTTAGGAGGGAATCACTTTGACTTAATGGTTTGTGTTAGTCCTGTATATCAAGAATATAACATTCCTAAAGTAAGTGGTGTGGGATTACTAACAGGTCTTGGAGAAGAGGAAGTAATTGAAGAATGTCTGGAAATCTTAAGTAAACTGGATTAGTAAATATAAAATAAAGGGGAAATTTTAAATGGTTGATATTTTTAATACACTAAGTGAAATTTTATCGACATTTGGTGCTTCTGTACTAGTACCAGTTATGCTTTTTATTATAGCAAAACTTATGGGTGTTAATAATAAAAAAGCTTTTACTTCAGGGTTACTATGTGCAGTTGGGTTAACGGGTTTTAATTTAGTAATCAACAGCTATGGTGCGATTATTTCACCTGTAGTAACTTCAATGAGTGAAAATGCAGGAGTTAATTTACCTATACTTGATACTGGATGGCAGTCCACATCAGTTATAGCTTATTCAACAAATATTGGTCTAATTTTCTTTGGTCTAGCTATTTTCATTCAAGTAGGTTTATTCTTCTTAAAATGGACTAATGTGTTTATGCCTAGTGATCTATGGAATAATTATTCTTTTATGGTCTGGGGATCTATGTTGTACTTACTTACAAATAATATTTGGTTAGCATTACTTCTTATGATAGTACAAAACTTGTATATCCTTTTGTTTAGTGAGGTTGCGGCAAAAAGATGGTCAACTTATTATCAATATCCAAAGTGTTGTATGACTGCACCACATCATTTAGAAACTCTTCCTTTTGCAGTTTTAATGAATATTATTCTTGGTAAGTTGGGATTTAATAAAATAAAACTTAATGCTCAAGAACTGCAGAAAAAATTTGGGATATTTGGTGAGCCAATGTTTATAGGTCTCTTGATTGGTGCACTTATTGCAATTATAGGAGGATATAATAAGCTTGGAGAACTTGCTACTTGGGGAACAATAACAACTTCTGCTATTTCTACAGCTTCTGTAATGGCAGTATTTCCAAAAGTTGCAGGTATATTTGCATCTGCATTTACTACATTGACTGATGCCTATAAATCAAAAGCTAAGCAGAGTGGAAAAGAGAGAGAATGGTACATGTCAGTAAACGATGCAGTAGGTTATGGTGAACCTAATACTCTTGTAACTGGTATAATACTAATTCCTATAATGTTAGGTATAGCGTTTATATTGCCAGGAAATCAAACGTTACCAATGATTGATCTTCTTGCATTACCCTATATGGTTGAAGTTTTTGTAGCTATATCAAATGGGAATATTGCTAAAAGTATTGTGTCAGGTGTAATTTGGTTTTCACTAGGCTTATTGATTTGTTCTGAAGTTGCACCTTATTTTACTCAGGTAGCGACACAAGTTAATCCTGAATTAACAGCAGGAGGCTTAATGATAATAAGTTTTGGTATAATGGCTCACCCATTAATCGCATTATCATTTTTGGCATTCTTAACGCAAAATCCTTTACTGATTATCGGTATTATAGTTCTATACTTTGTATTACACTTTACCTTTAAAAAATACAAAGTCCAAATTGTCGATTTTCTTGAAAGATGTAATGAAGATCCCAATCAGATTAAAAGTATGGTCTAATTTAGTAGTTATCTATACAATTGATCAATTATATTTTTGAGTTTTAATTAGCCGTTTTTATAACGGCTAATTTTACAGAAACATGTAGGGGATGAAGAAAACCTCTACTGAATAAAGTTTCACTTTATTTTCCTTGAAAGGGGATTAGATATGCTTAATTATTTAACACAATCGCATCAAAAAATTGTTGTTATAGGTGATATATTTGTATCAGCTGATGATATGGAAGCTGCAATTAAAAAGTCGTTAATTAAGTGTGGTATTGTGACTAAAGTATTTTGGGGAGCAACAGATAAAGTTGGTTATACATCTATGCAGCTCAATATAGAAAGAAATGGTCCAGACGCAGAAAATTATTCAAAAGTGTTAGATGAAATTATTGAAGATATAGATATAATAATAACTCATTTTTGTCCTATTCCAAAGAGGTTAATCGATAAGGCCAAAAATTTAAAATTGATTCTTACCTGTAGGGGTGGTTTAGAGCACATCAGTGTAGAAGCAGCAAGTATGAGAAATATTCCAGTTGTAAATGTGATTAGAAATGCTAAACCTGTTGCTGAATTTGTACTAGGTCTAATTTTATCTCTTACAAGAAATATTTCAATATCACATCATCAATTGATGAGTAACAATTGGATGAAAGAGTTTAATAATTCAAATTTTACTACTACATTAGATCAGTTAACTATAGGTATTGTTGGGCTCGGAAATATAGGAATAGAAGTAGCATTGAGGTTGAAAAGTTTAAATATAAAAATAATCGCATATGATAAATATATTTCGACTGAACGATTAGAAAACAACGGTTTGATCAATATTACAATGGTGTCATCAATGGAAGAATTATTTTCGACTGCTGATGTAATTACGCTACATCTACGATTGACTGAGGAAACCGAAAAAATCATAGATAGTAAATATTTTTTACTAATGAAGCCGACTTCTTATTTTATTAATACTGCAAGAGGAGGTTTAGTAAATGAAAGTGATTTAATTCATGTATTGGAAAATCATTATATTGCAGGAGCTGCATTAGATGTTTTTGAAAAAGAACCTATTGATGAAAAGTCAAAATTGATGGATTTAGATAATATTGTAATAACGCCTCATATAGCTGGGAGTACAGTTGACGCGATACCTAAAGCACCGTTTATGTTGATGAATAAAGTTGATCAAATAATAACTAAAGATGTAACAGATAGGATAGTTAATTTCAATAGAATAAGCTTTAAATAATATGGAGGCGAAGACTATAATGATAATGAAAGAAGAGAGAGAAAAAGTTGTAGAATATGGAAAAAAATTAATTACTAGTGGATTGGCTAAGGGTACCTTCGGAAACATTAGTATTTACAATCGCGATTTGAATTTAATGGCTATTAGCCCAAGTGGTATGGATTATTTTGATACTACTGTTGAAGATATAGTTGTGTTAACGCCGGAAGGAAAACACGTGGATGGGCAGAGGAAACCATCAAGTGAATATGATATGCATAGGATATTTTACCTAAAAAGACCTGAGATCAATGCTGTTGTACATACACATTCAATATTTGCAACAACTTTATCATGTTTGAATTGGAGTATTGAACCACTACATTATCTTACAGGCTATGCAGGATCAAACGTCCCTTGTTCAAAATATGTGCAATTTGGAACATATGAATTGGCTGAGTCTGCTTTTGATACGATGGAGGAAAGATTTTGTTGTTTATTGGGAAATCATGGATTACTTGCCTGTGGTCCAAATATTGCTTATGCTTTTGATGTAGCAGAACAAATAGAATTTGTTTCTGAGCTATATTATAGATCTAAAGTGGCTGGTAATCCAGTAATTTTATCTCAAAAACATATGTCTAATATTTTAGATGGTTTTAAGTCATATGGTATTAGAACTTAATTTTAGATATCAATTAAAATAGTGCAATATACCATAAAATAAAGTGGAGGTATACACGTGGATACTTGTGTTTATTGTGGAAAGAGTATAAAACAAGTTGATTGTAAAGTAAAGGTTAGTAAGAAAAAATATATAGTATGTAGTGATGTGTGTTGCGAAAATACTTTAAAATATGTGGAAAGAGATAAAAAATATAAAAAAGTAATGTATCTAGGTATCTTTATACCTGCTGTTCTTATTCTATTTAATTTGCTATTAGAGCAAGGAATGAAACTTGTTTATTTGATGCAGGTGGTAGTAGGAATAATATTTATTTTATTTCCATATCCCAACGTGAGTTTCCAAACGTTTAGTAGTGTAAGCGTTAGAGGCGTAATACGAATTTGTAGAATTTTAGGAATTAT
The DNA here is from genome assembly GCF_009362815.1 of Alkalibaculum sporogenes. Classification (GTDB taxonomy): domain Bacteria; phylum Bacillota; class Clostridia; order Eubacteriales; family Alkalibacteraceae; genus Alkalibaculum_A; species Alkalibaculum_A sporogenes. Next base: position 32,652 of record NZ_WHNX01000014.1, read on the forward strand.
TTTCACCATATTAGGTTTGTACTTATTTATAACGGTATAAAATACAGCAAATTAAATTTCAGGAGGAATTGAGATGTTTGAAAAAGAAAAATTAGAAATTATTAAAGCAGGTATAAATTTAGACAAGTACGGTTTGATTGCCTTATCAGGAGGAAATTTAAGTTCTAGGATGCCTTCAGGCGAGATTTTAGTAACACCTTCAGGAATGATATATGATGATATGGTGCCAGACGATATTTTAGTTATGGATTTAGAGGGTAATATTATAGAAGGTATTAGAAAACCATCTTCTGATACAGAAGCAATTCTATACGTATTTGAGAAACGAGAAGATTTAAATGCAGTTATACATACGCATCAACCGTATGCAACTGCTATAGGTCTTGTATGCGACGAATTTAAAGTAAATCTCACTACATTAGCTAATTCAGCAGCTGGAAATGTCAAAGTATCTCCATATAGTTCTCCTGGTAGTATTGAAATGGGTATTGATACGGTTAATTATCTAGGAGATAGCTTAGCTGTAATTCTTGCACATCATGGTGTAATGACTGTAGGTACATCAATGAAACAAGCTTTATATGCTGCTATATATATGGAAGAAGCAGCAAAATGTTATATTTCTGCAAGGTCTATTGGTGATATGAAAGAAATGACAGAAGCGCAGGTAGATCAAGCAATAGAAATCTTTAAATACTATGGTCAGGGGAATGGTACTATACCAAAAGAATTGCTTAAAAAGGTATAGTTAATAAAGTATAAAACTTTCAGATACATACTACACCCCAATAGGGCGCCTTTTTACATAAGGCGCTATTATCAATTATTAATAGAGTTATAAGGGACATGTCTCTACTTTTAGTAGGTTTAGATACATAATTTCATAGATTTAGATAGAAATTGCGAGTTGCTCGGATTTTTACATGCAGAAAAATTTTGATGCTCGCTGGACTCATGGCTGGGGTAGTAAAATTCCACGTCGCAAGCTCCTCTGGATGACAGAGAGGATTGCTCGTTGGAGTTGGGGATTCCTTTTGGGGTTTAAGATTCTTCGTCGCTTTGCTCCTCTGAATGACAATAGAAAATGCCCAAGCAACTGCCTAGTCATCCAGAGCGAAGCGCGGTGCCCCGTTTATCGGGGTGGGATCTAAGACCCTAGGGGTATTCTCTAACAGGTATTAATTATTAGTGTGTAGTAAAGTATTCGCTGAGAGTAAGACAAAGGCATAAGATTCTTCGTTACGTTGTTCCTCTGAATGACAGGGAAGAGTAAGATTCTCATCCGGTCTATCCGGTACAATTGTGTTAGTTAGTACAATTGCGTTGAGCATAAAAAAAACTTATTACAATAAATAATAAAAATCTGGACACCTTTTTCATTTACATTTTCCTCCTTTTATTGTATTATTTAAACAATAACATAATTAGTGAATTTTGCAATTTTTAAAAAAGGAGAAGGCATATTATTTGAAATAAATTATGCCAAGATAACTCATTATGAAAACTTTTGTTAAATTAAATTTTTTTGCTTTTTTATATGGATTTTTTCTATTTATTGTAGCTTTTATTATGATAAATGCGTATCGACTAGAGAGAATAGCTCCTTGGTTAAACGATACCGTAAATTCGATATTGATTTTTATTATATTTATAGTTTCAACCATTCTTTTTTGTTTCATTACAACTAAGTATTTTAATACAGGAGGATTAAGATATTTTTTAACAATTCTCTGGATACCCTATTATTTAATTTTAAGATTATTGTCCAATTTATTAATACCTATAACCTATCCAGGAGATAAACCGGTTCCAGTAACAGGTCTCTTTTTACTTGTAATTTATTTAATTTATCCTTTATACATAGGCTTTATTAATCTTTCTTGTACTCAAGATTTGTATCCAAAAGATGATGATAATAATAAATAAAGATATCGATTAATCACATCTTAATATTTCAATACATACTGATCCAGAAGTTATAACTGTTTTTTACGTTCTTCTTGGTATTATAAATTCCAACATTAATATCAGAGTATACTTTGAACCTCATTGATAAGAAGCTTTTAAGACAAAAACTACATGAGTTAAGTGAAAATAGCTGGTTTTAAGCAGATAGAGGAATACGACGGGACTTTCTGTTTTGATTCGAGAAATTTGTTCACAGTAAGAATCTGAATTGTCATATCGAGAATTATTGGAGGGAATTGAAATAGAAATTGAGTTTGAAATAACAGAGGATGATTATATTAAGTTTAATTTATATCATATTGAAAATTCACCATCACAGAAAAAAACGTACAATTTCTTAAGGTATGCAATACCTTTATTATTTTCAATACCTATATATGCTATAGGTACAAGTTTGTTTAAACAGCCAAGTAGTTATTGGATTATCATCTCCATATTATTTGCATTAATATGGGTTATCACCTACCCAAATCAATATAAAAAATTAGTAAGAAAACAAACTAAAAAGATATTGCAGGAGGGCGACACATCTATATTTGGTAAAAAGACTATGTTAATCGATGATAATAATATAAAAGTCTTTAGTGAATTTACATCTAAAACAATATCAAAGAAAAGTATAAAAACTATAAAAGTTTATGACGATATGATACTTATTTACCTAAGTGGCTTTACCGCTCAAATAATACCAACAAGATATTTAAATGATGAATCTAATAAATACCTTATGAAGGAATTAATTATTATAAATATAATATAAAGTGGGGATTGAACATATGACTAAATATGTTGACATTGATAAGGGTTTAGCATTCTTAAATTTTATGAAATTACGCAAATTTACACAAAATGGTATTGTAAATGATTATAAAAATTTCGATATAGATATAGAAAGATATAAAAACATATTGATTGCATTCCACACTGCTAATGGATATGTTGATATCTACGGAAAATTTAAAAATTATAACCAAAACATAAAAGTGCCGGACTTCTATGAATACGATCTATGTTGGAACATAGATGGATTATATCAGGCTCTAAAAAGTCAACAGGTAAGTCCTTCTAATATTTCTTTGAGGAATATGCACTTGGGAGACAGGGATGTTGACAAGCAATATTCTATGAATGTAGCATTAAACAATACTGAACCAATAATTGCTGCGTTCATACCAATTCTTAGTGGTGTATATATAATAGATGGCAATCATCGTGCGTATGCGAACCAACAAAAAAATATAGACCAGATTAGTGGGTATCCACTTCACTATCGGTTTCATGCAGAGTTTTTAACTTCGGAGTATACTAAATTGTGGTTTAAAATTGAGAGTAATGTTGTACATATTACTAAATATATGGCTGGAGATATTAAGAGTTTTCCTATTGAGGATTTGTTTGTTTTATAGATGCACTATGGAATGAAATCTAGGGGATTATTCTTAAACTGCAACTGGGGACAAACTGCAACTGGGGACATATTTCAAACATTAGCAATTTAGATACAGAATATTACAAATATATCTATTAATAATCGGGTAACGGACAAAAAAATAAAGCCAAATGTGAATCAAATAGCTTTAATGGAAAAGGGTACTTAAATACAAACATGGTAAGAAAACCATATAATAAATGGTTTCAGAACGTTGATAAACTTCAGATAGGAATGGAGTTAAGCTACCCTTATCTTTTCAAGTGGTTGTGGCTAGTAAGTTTTTGAATTTCGGCTCACTTTGGATGAGTACAAACCCTCTACTAGTTAGATTAGAAACCTCTGAAAGGGTAAGGTTTCCAAGCTCTTTACAGATGTCTGTGTAAGTATAATCACATAAGCATCTCATTAGAAAGACGCAGATTGCTTTGAATTCTGAAATACTGTGACTATATTTGTTCTTAATAAAGTTTGGAGTCTGAATATCAAAAGCTTCTGCAACAATTTCGATTACTTTACCCGGAGTCAAGTCTCTATAATAAATGAATCGTTCGCTACGGTACTCATAAGGTTCATTGTAAATATAAGAATCTATTATTTCGAATTGTTTGTCTTTTTGAGTGACATTATTACAGCTAGTAACGAACTGTGCATACTGAACTTGGGCTGTTTCAGGGCTATTACCAAATTGAGATAGAATAAAATCTGTATTAAGTATCCCATAGTTATCGCTATAATTTCCAAGATAGATGCCATAAGAAGAAAAGTAATAAGTATGAACGCAGTCTCTAAAGTCAGGAAGATCATTTGCGTTATTATGAATATAAGCAGAAACAATAAGGTTGTAGTCATCTACGTCAATCACTTTATTTATGAATCTACCTTGAAATACGTGACCATGACGCTTATATTTTCTATTATAATACTGAGCGTAGCAAAGATTTAAACCATGCATGAATTTAGAAATGTCACATCCCTGGGGATCAAGTTGGATATGGACATGAGTATCCATTAAGCAGTAGGAGAGGATGCTACATTCAAATTTTTTGCAGTATAAAGCCATGAGTTGAAGATATTTCACTTTATCGTCATCAAATCTAAAAAGTTGTACTTCACTAATACTTCTGCACATAATATGATGGGTCGTTTCTGGATCTCTTCTTCTTGCCACTCTTGACATAGCAATCACCACCGAACTCGTGTTTGGTTATATTATTGCATAATTTTAAGTAAGAATCAATAAATTATTGTAATTTGTCAGAATATATATAATAATGAGTTAAAGATGTTAAAAATTGAGAACTGTCCCGATAGTTTTCCCGATAGTTTTCGATAGTTTTTTGGAAAATTCTTCTACAAAGCTGTTTCAGAGTATTTTAGAAATGAAGGTTTTAAAGCTGTGAAACTATTCTGTGAGCCTCAATCATCTGAACGATTTTGGAGTAAAATGGGATTGCATAAATTTCGTGATTGTGGCCAGACAGAACATGAATTAACATACTATGGAATTTTAGTAGATACTGCATCAATTACATATATAAGGAATGCTGATGTAATAGAATTATGGGATGCTGAGCCTTATGAAGCAGAGGAAAAAGAACCTAAATGGATATGGTATATAGAAACAAAAAATGAAGAGTTGATGTATCCAATTATCCAACCATGTAATTGTAATTGGAATCTACGTTGGAGCAGAAACGGTCAGGTGATTACAGAAGAGAAAGTTAAGTATTTTACGGATGAAGATTATAAACTATACCACTCCCAATTTTTGTGTATTGATAAATTGGAAGAATAGTATAACAAGTTTCTCGTAATAAAGAAAAAGAATGTTTCTTTTTAGGGTTCAGATTACTTTTCATTTTTTAGGAGTTTAGAGACAGAAAACTACAGAATTAGGATGAATGTGGGGTAAAAGAAACGATTAGGGACATATTTCAACCTTTGGCAATACAAACAAACTGGAGACATATCTCGTGCGCCACAAAGGCGAATACCAAGTAATAAATATTTCTTGAAGATAGCTATGCTATACAAATGATGGTGGAGTGCCCACTGAATTCGCCATACAGGAGGTGAATTCAAACTACCCTAAGTTGCTGTAGCCAAAAGCTATGGTACTAGCGTTAGGGAAAAGTTAGTATAAAAACTGGCAAGTGAATGCTATGATACGTCCCATAGGGGGTTCAGGAATATGTAAAGTCAGAGAGCCGTTATTTAGAAAATAGGACAAGAGGTGTTGTTGAAAAGTCTTTAAAATAAATAGTAATACTTTATGAATTATGTAAAGTAGGAAACGTACGAAAGAGAAGAGGAGATTGTTATCTTAGATATTTTTAACATTTTACCAGATATTCCATATGATAAGCTACATGATAAATTTAAGCTACTATTAACACCCCAATTTCATGAGCATAGAATTATTATTCAAAAATGGGTCGATGGTCTTATTGATAGAGATAATAAGATAGTCAAAGAATTTCAGACCACATTTCACTCAAGTTTTTGGGAATTCTTTTTATTTGCTCTATTTAAGGAACTTGACTTTGAATTGGACCAGACACATGATAGACCTGATTTTATTATTAAAAAGACGGAAGAAATTTACATTGAAGCTGTTGTATCAAATATAAAGGCAAAAGGAGTTCCAGAAAAAGAGAGAGGTATGGAAGATATAATGTCCATGTTTATGCCACCGTATGAACAAACCGATTATTATAGTATTTTGGATGAAGCTATAATTCGTCAAGCAAATGCCATTTTATCAAAGAGAAATAAATTTATTGAAAATTATGTTAACTGTGATTGGATTAATAATGAAAAGCCTTATGTGGTGGCACTAAGTTCATACGACCAAATAAACTATGGTAGAGAATATATCTATCCTATGATGGCTTTATTATATGGAATGTACTATTGCCCAGAAAAAGAAGAATATGAAATAAGAGATTCAATTAAAAAGGTTGAGACAGGTGTAGATATCCCTATAGGAATTTTTAATAATCCTGATTATGCAGATATTTCGGCTATTTTATATACAAGCACAGTTACAATTGGAAAAATATCATCCTTAAATATATCAAACGGTAGATACTCAATAAATAATGTATATAGCTTATACAGAGATTATAACGATATAAAGGTGCCATATAAATTAAATATTGTTAGCCCCCAATCACCTGAATATCTATCTGATGGCATTTTCATCTTTCATAATCCAAACGCAAAGAATAGGCTTTCATTGGACTATTTTGCTGATTTAAATATTACACAATACTATAGCGTTGAAGATGGAATAGAATATTTGACAAACTCACCCACATTGGTTGTTAGGACGGATTTTCCAAGGTTTTTATCCGATGGGTTTGATTTACTAATAAGTGAATATACAAGACACTATAATAAACTAGGCATGAAAGAATTTTATGGTTACCAGCCGTTAGATGGTTCACCTAAAGAAGTTAAAGATATTGATTTTATGAATGATTGTTGTGTATTTATCATAAGTCAGGATAACGGTATAGATAGGGATGAAAATAATGTCTTAGTATGTAATTACGAAAGACCTACTGTAATGCCAGATGAGATGATACATAATGAGGCAATAAGAATTACAGATGAATTGCAAAAAGAAGCTAAGATCGGAGAACTTATCGGTATATATGTTGCACGTAATCATTCTCAATATGCATACATAAATAATTTTATTGATGAAAAAAATCCTAGGGGACAGATTTCAACCTTTTGCATTTATTCAAAAAACCTAGTGGATTATTCAATATATATTTCTTAAAATTATGAGAAATGGGACAAAAAAATAAGACTAACTTAATTGTTATCTTGTGTAAAAGAAAGATATTGACATGATATAACAATACCATTTATTAATGGTATTGTTAATAGGGGAAGTTATTAAAAAGGGTTGCTTAGGCAGCTCTTATCCGTTCTAGCAATTGTGGTAACAAGTTCTGATATTTAGGTTCAGTATAAATAAGAGTAAAACCTTTACCAGAGTGCCTAGCAACTTCTGAGAGAGCCAGATTCCCAATTTCTTTACAGATGTCTTTATAAGAGTAATCACAGAGGCACAGAGGCATCTCATTAGGAAAATTGAAATAGCCTTAAAATTTGATACCCTATGACAGTATTTTATTTTTATGAAATCAGGACTACTAATATCAAATATTTCTGAAACCTTTTCAATGACTACCTTTAGAGTTAGATCTCTATAATAAATATATCGTTCACTTCGATATTCATAAGGTTCTTTTGAGACGTATGCATCAATGATTTCAAACTGTTTCTGCTTTTGAGTAACATTGTTTCAGCTAGTTACAAACTCGGCATAAACTTTTTTAGCAGTATTAGGATTCTTGCTAAACTGATAAAGAATGAAATTAGTATTTAGCATACGATAATCATCATGATCATGACCTAAGTATACCTATAAGAGGAAAAAGCATAAGTATGAACACAGTCACTATAATTAGGCAGGTTCTTTGGGTTGTTGTGTATGTAAGCAGATACGATTAGGTTGTACAAATCTACATCAATTACTTTACTGATAAATCGACCTTGAAAGACTGGTCCATGTCTCTTAAATTTACGATTGTAATACTGAGCACTTAATTAATGAACAATTAATAATGAAAAATGTGTAATTATTTCTAGGGATCTGTTTTGGTGATATTATAGTATAGGTTTTCCTTTAAAACGTCTGTCAATAATCTTCAATTATTTATTAATTATTAACTTTCAATTATTAATTAACAAAGTGGTGGGGGGGTCCTACTACATTCTAATGTTCATCTTTATTTTTAGATATGATTACACATATCATATCATTAATGAAAATAGAGCATATTTTGTATTACTATTGACAGAACTCACCATTTGCTGTAATATAAAATTGTAAAATTCAACAGAAAAGGTGATGAAAGTCCGGCGTACCAGATGACATAAAATCAGTGGCATGGGTATGACTGGAAAAGAGTAGATAAAATCAATTCAATAGGATAAAAACGAGCTGTTTTAACAGTTTAGTTTTTGTGCCTAATGTTTGATTTTATTTTACTCTTAAACTTTTCTTCATCTTAGGAAGATTAGCCGTAGAGTAAAATCTACGGCTTTTTATTTGCCCAATTATTAAAGGAGAAAAAGGAGAAAACAATTATGTTCAACAGTATCAGTAAAATTTTAGGAAGACCACCTCTTTACACAAAAACAGAAGTTGCATTTTGGAATGATGAGCACATTTCTAAACAAATGTTAAAAGCTCACCTTGACCCCGAATTTGAAGGGGCAAGCAGAAAGTTGAAGTTCATAGAGAAGTCAATTGCACGGATAAAAGAAATCGTTCCCCCTTTGGATTATCCGCTGATTTTTGATATTGGGTGCGGTCCGGGGATATATGCCGAAAAATTCTCACAAGAAGGTTATCAAGTGACAGGGATTGATTTTTCAAAGCGTTCAATAGACTATGCAAAAAAATCGGCAATACAGCAGGGCTTAAATATTACTTATCTATATCAAAATTATTTGGATATGGATTTGAATACGGCTTTTGATTTTTCAACAATGATATATTGCGATTATGGAGCATTATCAACGTCTGACAGACAAACCATTATGAGCAAGGTATATCACCACTTAAAACCCGGTGGTAAATTCTTGTTTGATGTATTTTCAATGGCTAAATACAATGCTTTTCAAGAAAAGCAAATATGGGAAATCTGTCACAATGGCGGTTTTTGGCGGGAAGATAAATATCTTGAACTAAAAGGATGTTATAAATATTCAGACAATGTGACTTTAGAGCAAACCTCTATTATTTCAAATGGTGAAATGCTTTCTTACTATATATGGGATACCTGCTTTACACAAGAAACACTGGTGAAAGAAGCAAAAGAATCAGGATTTAAGGTATGCGAGGTATTTGGTGATGTTGCAGGAAGTTCTTATCAAAAGGACAGTTTCACTATTGCGATACTTTTAGAAAAGTAATCTTAGAAAACCTAGGGGTCACTTCATCCCGTCCCGTCTCTGGCCTTTCACCCTATGTGTATTGAAAATCAAAATCATTGTATTTACATCGCGTAAACACCTCGTAAATTCACCTGTTTGGCGCATAAGTGTTTCATTACCACAATGAAGCACTTGACTATTTCGTCTCAAATCAAAACTTCTCACATAAACCCCTCCAGTCAAACAATTATTTTGCTTAAGGGTTTTCTTTATATACCAAAATTTGAAATCAAAATCGGTTACCACCAAGTACTTTAATAGTTTGTTATGTATTTACTATTTGAAACTACAAAATAAACTAGTAATTTAGTATGCAGAGTTTACAACCCGTATTTGCGGTCTTTATTTTAAATTAATCTTTAGTGATGATATGATTTTAAAGATTATTCATTGCACGCTTATATTTTATTTCTATTAAAGCTCGTACTTCTTCATGATCTCTAGGGTCTAAATTACGGAATTTCATAATTAAATCAATTTCTTCTGGAGAGAATTCGTGAGAATCTTCGCCTGTAAGTAACCATTCCACAGAAATACCTAATGCTTTAGATATTTTATAACACGCGGTAGTATCAGGTGTTCGGATATCATTTACATAGTTACTAATTGCGTTTTTAGAAAGGTTTGTAATTCTGCACAAGTCAGTCTGTTTTAAATTAAGTGTATTCATTCTTTTAGATATTCTTTTTCCAATTCCTTCGAAATTTTCTTTCATAATATGTACCTTCTTAATGTTATAGCAAATAACAGCTCAAAATATATATAATCTTCTTTAATAATATATAGGCTATTACAAATTTTTCGTTATATCAGATAAATTTTGCTTTTCTTTTAATAATTTTTGTCCTTCAATAATAGTAATTAAGAGATTTTTTTCATCAATTGTCCAATTTTTAAGACTCTGTAAGGCATGGCACATTTCAGCATCTGAAAGTAATTCGCGTACTATAATTTCTATATCAACTTGTTCATTCAAGTCGTGGTAAGGGTGAGGATTATTTGTGCGACCCAAGAGGTAATCAATGGATACATTAAAAATATCTGCAAGTTTCTCTAGGTTATCGGGAGTTGGCATATTTTCTCCACTTTCATATTTGGTGTATGCTACTCTCGATATTTTGAGTATTTCCGCAATTTTTTCTTGTGTATATTTACTTTGTGATCTTAGTTCCTTTAATCTGGAGCTAAACATAAGGAAGACCCCCTCATATATTTTTTAAATAAAAATCTAAAATCTGTTGACAATGTAACTGTAGATTTATATAATGTAATCAATAGTTACAAGATGCAAGTTGCAGTATGCTTGCTCATTGAAACTTTTTAAGACACTAAAATAATCGTCACTCATTATAATTAACAAATACAACCATTATAAAAACCTGCCAGGAAAGCCTTATTTTTATAACGGAGTATCTTGTTTATTAAGTGAACAAAAATTGCAGATAAAATCAATAGGTATTACCAGTACCTGTACTTTTGGTGCCTTAAAATTAGTATACATTTATTTTTTAAATGTGTCTATATCTTCCAAACGAAAGGGGGTGTGAGTAGTATATTTTTTTACATGTGTTGTAAACGATTAACTAAAAGGAGGTTTTTAAATGGATTTACAGTTTTTGACCAAATGGGTAGGGGAGTTAGATGAGGAAAATGTCATTTGCTTTTTAAATGAGTTTATTGACGATACACCATCTGAGAGTGATGCCCAGGAAGTTGTAGCAGCTTGTCAGGAAGGAATGGCTGAAGTTGGAGAACTATTTGAAAAAGGTGAGTATTTCGTAGGAGATTTGATTTTTGCAGGGGAATTGTTGACGGAGGCTATTGAACTACTAAAACCTGTTTTGGGAAGTGATGATTCTACAAAAGTAGGGAGTATCGTATTAGGTACAGTTCATGGTGATCTACACGATATTGGTAAAAACATATTTAGAAGTATGGTTGAAGCAGCTGGCTTTGAAGTAATAGATATTGGGATTGATCAGCCAGTTAGCGCTTTTGTGAGCAAAGTCAAAGAGATCAAGCCTGATATTGTGGGGATGAGTGGTGTACTCACATTAGCACTGGAGGCAATGAAAGATACGGTAGAAGGATTACAGGAAGCGGGATTAAGAGATAGTGTGAAGATCATCATTGGAGGAAATCCTGTAACTAAAGAATCTTGTGCTCATATTGGGGCAGATGACTTTACAAATAATGCGGCAGAAGGTGTGAAAATATGCAAGGAATGGATTAAGTAAATCTAATATCACTCATAAAATAAATGTAGAGAGGATTGATATCTTGGAAAATATAGAAAATACAAGAGGAATTAAAGAACTACAAGTTGAGAGAAAAGAAAACATTCAAGCAGTGTATGACAACTTGGTACCTAGACGAGTGCCTATAAATGTAAGTTTAGGGTTGGATATAGTGGCTGAATATGCTGGTATAGATAGGAGGGAATCACTATGGGATCCTTTGCTTGTAGAATCTGCTGCCGATGAACTCTGTGACAGGATATTTTCTGATGTATGTGTGTATGGGGGCAAGATACATATGCCTTCCTATTACCAGGCAATGGGTTCAAAGAATTGTGTTATGAGCTCAACAGGTTTTATGCAACACCCAAATACTGTTGGTTTATTGGCTGAAGAATATGATGATTTTATCAATAATCCATTTGATTGTATCATTGAGAAAGTGTTGCCAAGAAATTATAAAGATCTTAATTTCTTGGAAGACCCTGCTAGATCAATGTTTACAATTGCCCAAGCTATGATGGCAAAGAATAAAAATATGGCTAAAACTGTGGGAATGATCAGACGTTTGACAGAAAAATATGGATACCCAGTGAATGAACCTGGAACTGGTGGTGGAGTATATGCGCCAATGGATATACTAACTGACAATTTGAGAAGTTTCAGTGGTATGAGTTCTGATATAAGAAGAGTGCCTAGTAAAGTCAAAGAAGCAGTGGAAGCACTATATCCATTGAACTATAAAGTTGGAATTCCACCTAAGATAACAAACTACGGAAATGTATTTTTCCCATTACATATGCCCACATTTATGAGGGAAAAAGATTTCAGTACATTATGGTGGCCTACGTGGTTCCGTCAAGTGAATGATTATGCGTCTATGGGATTACATTCAAGAGTTTTTTGTGAGCACGATTGGATGCGTTACTTGGATTATATCCAAGATCTACCTACTGATACTAGAATACAGTTTGAGTATGGAGATGCAAAGAAAATCAAAGAAAAGTTAGGAAATAAGTTTATATTAACATGTTTATTCCCACTCTCGGTGCTCACTACTTGTACAAAACAAGAGTGTATTGATAAAACTAAAGAATTTATTGACATAATGGCACCTGGGGGCAAATTCATTTTTGGATTTGACAAGAGTTCACTGGTGCTTTCGGATATCAACATTGAAAATCTTGTAGCTGTATGTGAGACTGTACGGGATTATGGAGTCTATTCTAATCCTGGAGATAAAGCTGGGCTATCATTTCATAAAGAAGATTATAAACACTCTGAAGTTAAGCCCTTTGAAAGCAAATATTATAGAACGTTTGAAGAGTACAAACGACAAAACCCTGAGACCCCTGAAATGGCAAAGAATACCGTCATGGAATTAGAAGATGCCATTGTAAGTTTTATATATTCACTTTGTCAATAGTAAACTATTTACACAAAAATATATATAAAGAGGTGTTGATAATGTCAGACCAAGTCGTAAATGAATCTTCTAAATTGACCCAACAAGAAGTTGAAGATAAGAAAAAACTTAAGTTATTAAAAATCCTATGGCCTGGCTCAGAGCTGGGTGGAGGATTCCAAAAAGCGTTTTTCGGTACTTATGTTACGTACTTACTTACGGATGTCTATGTATTATCGGTGGTACTTGCTGGAATGTTACAGTCAATACAAACGATAGTAAGTTGGGTATTTGGCCCTATGTTTGGTACATTTCTAGATCGATTTTCATTTAAGAAATCAAAATTTTGGCCTTGGATCTTAATAGGTTCCACTGTTTGCTACGGTGCCTATATTATTCTTTTTTCAATACCGGCACTTGGTGTAGATCCAAAGAACCTTGCCTATTTAGCTTTCTTCATGATGGTGGTCATTGCAATCAGTCAACCGATTCAAACGGTATCAAAATCAGCCATCTATCCTAAAATATCATCTGACCCCAAGGATCGTACTTTTCTTGCCACTACACAGAAAATCGGGAGAGATGGTGGCAAAGTAATCTTCGGTTATATGGTACCAGTCATGCTAATCTATTTCACTGCAACGTTCAAAGGAGTTGAAACATCAGCATATGCCATTACAGGATTGATCATTGGAGTCATAAGCTTGGCATTCTTTTTTGCACTGGCTTATGGGTTGAGAGGATCCTATGTTGAAAGAGAAGCAATGGAAGAAGAAATCACACAGGAAGGTAAAAAGAAAAAAATACCTATGACTGTAGTGTTAAAAACGGTATTTACGAATAAAGCCTTGCTTACGATGTTTTCATTTATGGCGATACATAAGACCTACTATTTCTTTCATTTAAATACGGCTGCCTACTTTTTTCAGTATTATTTTAAAGACTTTGGTAAGTTGGCGTTATTCATGGCAGCATTTAATCTTTCTGCTGTGGTTGGCGTCATGTTTGGTGGTTTATGGATTAAAGCATTTAAAGATTCTAAAAGAGGATTTGTGGCTTCGGGAATCTGCCATATCATTTTTTTAGGGATTATTACTTTCACAATGAAAAGTTTGTCAGCAAATGCTTTTATTATCTTAATATGTGGTTCAAGCTTTTTTGCTGGACTTTTAGAAGCGTTTATTATGCCACTTTTTGCAGGTGCTGCTGATTGGGGCGCTTGGAAATATGGGAAGAGACAAGACGGAATTACTATGTCAATATATTCAATCACAATTACAACAGGGGTACTTGTTTCAACTGTGATTAGAACATTTCTTATGGATAGGGCAGGATACGATGCAGCAGCCTATGCTGCAGGTGAAGCACCTTCAGCAGTGGTGCTTAATACATTAGCTTCAATGCAGTCGACGTTACCATTTATATTATCAATTATATGCATTGCAATTGTAGCATTTTTCTATCCGCTAAATGATAGTAAACTTGCCGAAATAAGAGATGAAATGAAGTTAAGAAAAGGACAAGTATAATAAAAGATTAAATAAATTAAACAAATTAAGAGAGTAGGTATAACAATTTAACTAAGTAGGTGATAAGTGAGAATAAGGTGACCTGCTCTCTGATTTAGATTTATACAGCTTGGTAATTGCTTAGATTAATAGTACTGGAGGTAAAAGCTTTGCATATTAAGGAAAAAAAGCATAAGATCAAAGATTTGATTACTATCATTGCTACTGCACTAGCTGTAATATTGGCAACATTTCATATCTATACTGGGGTAGCAGGTCTAATGTATACATATATACAAAGGGGTATTCATTTAGGACTTATTTTGATTATCACAATCCTTGGCTATTTAAATAAAGAAGAAAAAAGTCAGTTGTTTAATGTATGTATGTTACTAGCGACAATTATTTCATTCGCTTATTTATTTCTTAATATGGACTATATTTTAACTCGTTTGTGGGGGGCTCCATTAACCTATTTAGATGTTGTTACTGGCGTATTACTTTTTGCCGTTGTTTTAATTATGGGCATAAGAATTATTGGTTGGGCTTTACCCATTGTTATGCTTTTGTCTGTAGGGTATGGCTTTTTTGGTCAATACCTTAGTGGTATATTTCAACATGGTGGGTATTCTTGGAGATTTATGCTTGAACTAACTACCTGGAGCGAGATGGGTATTTTTTCACAGCCATTAGGTGTTTCGGCAACTTATTTATATATGTTTGTTCTGTTTGGTGCGTTGATTGATAAGATGGGTACAGGCTCTACATTGATGGATTTAGCTAAGATTTTAGCAGGTAGGCAAAAAGGGGGACCAGCAAAAGTCGCTATTTTTTCAAGTGCTATGATGGGAACTATTTCGGGTAGTCCAACGGCTAACGTTCTTACAACGGGTACTTTCACTATACCACTAATGGTAAAGCTTGGATTTGAAAAGGCATATGCGGGAGCTGTAGAAGCAGTTGCATCAACAGGCGGTATGATTCTTCCTCCTGTAATGGGTGTACTAGCCTTTGCAATGGTGGACTACTCTGGTATTCCATATTTTAATATTGTTAAAAGTGCTGCAATTCCTGCGATTTTATACTTTCTTGCTGTCTTTACTACTATCCATCTTCATGCACATAAACTAGATATGAAAATATTAGACATATCTAATATGAGCTCAGCAACTACACTCTTAAAAGATCAGTGGTGTACGCTAATTCCAATATTAATTTTAACAGTACCACTTATAATGGGATATACCCCTTTGTTGACCGTGAGTTGGGCAATATTATTATTAGTACCTATTAGTTTTTTGAATCGAGATAGTTCTAGATGGTTAACCCCTAAGAGATTAGTAACTGCTTTTACTGATGCTGCACGTAACATTGCAATGGTAGCGATTCCTTGTACATTAGCAGGAATTGTTGCAGGAGTGTTAGGGGTAACTGGTGTAGGTGTCCGTTTATCAAGCGTTCTTTTGGAAATTGCCAATGGTAATTTGCTTATTTTACTTATTCTTGTAGCTTTCATTACCCTGATAATGGGTACGGGATTA
This sequence comes from Alkalibaculum sporogenes, assembly GCF_009362815.1. Classification (GTDB taxonomy): domain Bacteria; phylum Bacillota; class Clostridia; order Eubacteriales; family Alkalibacteraceae; genus Alkalibaculum_A; species Alkalibaculum_A sporogenes. The sequence continues at coordinate 48,764 of NZ_WHNX01000014.1, forward strand.
CCATCCTTGTTAGCGTATTTAATTCAGATTCCAGTCACCATTCCAGCACTTGTGCAAATGGGGATTCCAACAATAGGAGCACATTTATTTGTAGTTTATTATTCTACACTATCTTTTATCACTCCACCAATAGGAGCATCACTCTATGCAGCTATGGCTATCTCTAAAGCTTCCCTGAGTAAGATCGGAAAAGAAGCAGTACTCGTCGGCATGGCAGCTTTTTTAATTCCCTTCATGTTCGTCTATAATCCTGCACTCTTGCTTTTAGAAAGCTTTAGTCTTAAAACGATACACATAATTTTGACATCAGTTTTAGGTGTTGTATTATTATCAATCTGTAATGAAGGGTTTTTATTTCAAAGATTATCTTGGTTTGTAAGACTTATTTTTGGAGCAGCAGCTTTAGCTTTAATTAGTCCCAATAGTATAGTAGGCATGATTACTATTCCAATAATTATTATCATGACTTTAAATTTAAAAAGGTTAGCTATCATCTCCGTAACAAAAGTAGAATTTAAAAAAAGTAATAGTTTTGAGTAAAGATAGTTGGATGAAGGGAGGAGGTGCGAATATATTAAGAAAGTATAATTAGATAAAACAAAAGGGGGAAAACAATTTTGAAAAAGTATAATATATTTTTGGTTATATTATTATTAAGCCTTTTTGTGTTTACAAGTTGTTCAAATGATGGAAAGGCTAATGAAGTAAATAGCAATGAAGTTCCTAGAGTTAGAATATTGACCGGACCTTCTGGATTGACTGTACATACTTTGGGAAGTACATTATCAGAATTCGTTAAAGATTCATTGCTTATTACAGTTGAACCAGGATCTACAAATGGTAATGTAATGACCGTAAATAGCAAAGAAGCGGAATTTGGTATTTCTATGACAACTTCGGTGGTTAATGGTTTTCATGGCACACACTTTTATGAAGATAAAGAAAAGTTAGAAAATATTCGGGTGATAGCCACTTTATGGCACCATTATATTTTACCAATTACAAATGATGAAGAATTAAAACATATTAATCAACTCAATGGTACAGAATTTACAGCTGGACCTCCAGGAGGGGATGCAGAACCTTTAGCAAAATTATTACTAAGTTATGTTGATTTAACAGAAGAAGATTATACAATTACACCATATAATTTTTCTGAGGCTGCTGAAGCATTAAAAAATCGCCAAATTGATTTGATGTTTGCTGGATCGCCTATGCCTAATAGTATTCATGAAGATTTGGGAAAGAGCATTGGTGGTCGTTATATAAATATTGGCAAGGAAAATGCAGAAAAGTTAGTTGAGGATTATGATGGATTATATCTTGTTGAATTAGAAGAAGGCGCATCAGGAGTGACTTTAGATAAACCATATTATACTGCTAGCTACCGAGCTGTTTTAATTACCCATAAAGATGTATCAGATGAAGATGTCTATGTAATGACAAAGGGGATATATGATAACTTTGAAAGATTGGGCAATGCCCTTGGTAATATGAGAACATTCCCAATCGAGGATCTAATGAGTGAAGTAGGGGACGTTCCCTATCATAATGGAGCATTACAATACTATCAAGAGGTAGGACTTGTTAAATATTAATTATTATTGTAGTGGTCGCTGCCCACAGCAACCCAAGACCCAATAGAATAGAACCGAGAGTTTTTTTGAAAGGAGTGACGATGGATAAAATCTTTTGTACTACAAACAGTCAAATGAGAAAAGATTCTTCGTCGCTTTGCTCCTCTGAATGACAATAGAAAATGCCCAAGCAACTACCCAGTCATCCAGCGAAGCGCGGTGCCCCGTTTATCGGGGTGGGATCTAAGACCCAAAAGTTATTCCCAAAAGTACTTGTTAGCAAAGTATTCATCGAGAATGGACACTAAGATTTCAGATCTTACATTGTTTATAAATACAATTTTTATGGTATAATTTAATTAGTAAGTTTTAATTAATTTCGGAGAAGGTGGTTTCAGATGTTTACTGTAAAGGATATTAGAGAATCAATAAATGATATTGTAGTTAATTATCCAATAAAGAAAATATCATTGTTTGGATCATATGCTGATGGCAGTGCAAATGAAGACAGTGACATTGATTTGCTTGTGGAATTTCTATCTTCCAATGTATCATTATTCATGTTATTTGATATAAAAGATGAAATTGAAAACAAATTGCAAAAACAAGTAGATTTAATTCATGCACCTATTGATGAAAATACATTAATCAAGATAAATAAGGTAATTAATATTTATGAACAATAGAGAATTTCAAATAATAAAAAAGATACTTTCTGAGATAGTTGTGATAGAGGAAATTGTTGAAGGATTTGCTTTAGAAGGATTTTCAACTGGTAGCATTATAAAGAATCCGTTTCATCGACATCAAAAATATCATCGGTTGAATCCACATAATTAGTCGATGCAATTTTTGCAATTGAGTCGGCTTCTTCAATTAGTTTTTCAACGGCAGGTCTAACCTTGCAATTGATATTCTTAAATTCATCTAATAACTTTTTGCCTGAATAACCTTGCTGTATCAAATCGGCTAATATTTCTTCAGCAAAAGCAGGGTCTTCTTTTTTTACTGGTGTAAGAATCAACATATTATTCGAGTATATACAGTCAAGTTCTTTATCTAAACCTAAAGCTTCAAAATATTTGGCTGGGATTGTAATCTGCCGTTTGCTTGAGATATTAATTCGGCGTTTCTCCATATGCGTAACCTCCGCATTTATTTTAGATACTAACATAAGTATATGCTCCTTTCATAAAAATATTCAAGTAAGGAAACCAAGATTCCTTACTTATATTATATGATTCAAAACAAATAATGTCAAATATATTAAAACGCCATCATTTTATCTCCAAGTATGCTTTTCTATATCGTAGTGGGGGAGAACTATTATCGTCTATGGGAAATAATACATGATAATATATCATTCAAATGGAATTTTTTACAATGATGATCGCTGGTAAATAGTTATTGTAGGGGGTAGCTGCCCACAGCGACCCGAGACCCAATAGAATCGACCCAGTACTGTATTTCGTAATTCTCGTCTGTTATAAATTGACAGATAAAAAACTAGATTTGTATCAAAAGGAAATAGATGAAAGAAAAGTAGAAAGTTCACTACAGTGTGTGAATATTATATTATGAGGCGCTTAACAGAATAGTGTTAGCGCCTTAAATAATAATAGAGGTGAGAATACATGAAAAGATCTCAGTTAATAGGATTGTTAATATCTATAGCAATTCTAGTAGGGATGCATTTTGTACCAATAACTCCATTATTAACTTTTGAAGGAAGAAATACACTGGGGATACTAGCAGTTGTACTTGTACTACTTATAACAGAACCATGGCCTATGGGAGTAACATGTATCTTATCTATAGCCTTATTAGTAATTTTTAAAAGTGTCCCTAATATACCTACTGCACTGACAGGTTATACTAATCCTATCGTATTCTTTGTATTAGCGTCCTTTGGGATATCTACTGCCATTACAAAAGTACCATTGTCTAGACGATTACTAAAATTTCTAATGATGAAATACGGAAAAAACATCGAAAAAATGCTGTTTGCTTTTATGCTTTGTAGTGCTGTAATTTCATCGGTAATTTCTAATGTGGCATCTACAGCTGTATTTATACCCATTATTATTAATTTTTTAAAGATTTATGAAGATAAGAAGGATCGATTAAAAACAGGCAAGGCTTTTATGATTGGTTTACCAGTTGCGAGTATGATAGGAGGTATGGCTACGCCGGCAGGTTCATCTCTTAATCTCATGACTATAGGAGTGCTTGAGGAACTTACAAATACTACTATAACCTTTGTTCAATGGATGTTTTGTGGGATACCTATTGTAATTATTATACTGCCTCTAGCTTGGCAAATCATTGTTAGAGTATATAGACCAGTAGAAATAAACAGTCGACAGATACATAATTATGTAAATCAGATTATAGTACCATCTAAAATGGACGGAAAAGAAAAGTATGTATTGACTCTTTTTATATCAATGTTTATTTTATGGATACTAGGTTCTTGGTTTCCTGCATTAAATATTACATTAGTAACTATTGTTGCATTTACACTACTGTTTATTCCTAATTATTCTATACTATCGTGGGAAGAATATTTAAATTCAGTAAGTTGGCCCGCTTTTTTTCTTGTAGCTAGTGTCATTTCTATTGGAAGTGCTCTAGTAACAAATGGCGTCAGTGATTGGTTAGTAGCAGTAGCATTTCCAAGCACACTGAATTTACCGGTATTTGGGATAACTTTTATAGTGGGAATAATGGTATTTTTAATGCTGATTCCTGTCCCAGTAGCTCCAGCCTTGATTCCCATATTAGGAGCACCTTTAGTAGGTTTAGCAACTAATACAGGAGTAAGTCCAGTGCTTACAGTAATGACTTTAGGTCTTTGTGTTGCAAATTGTTTTTTATTCCCAATAGATACAGTGCCTGTTCTGACTTATATGACTGGGTATTATAAAATTAACGAAATGCCTAAATCCACAGCTATTATTCAAGTGTTAATTGCTATAGTAGTTGCATTTTGGTTGCCTATAGCTTTGAGAATTTTAGGTTTTCTGTGATAACATATTATTCTTGTAGCATGTTGAAGTGACTGAGAGGAGAAAGATTCCACGTCGCATCGCTCCTCTGAATGACGATTAAAGGAATACGGACAATGGAAAGAACACTGACACAAAAAAAAGACCTGAGTCATCCAGAGCGGAGCGCGGTGCCCCGTTTATCTGGGTGGGATCTAAGACCCTAGGGGTATTCTCTCATAGGTATTAATTATTAGTGTGTAATAAAGTATTCGCTGAGAGTAAGACAGAGGCATAAGATCCCACGTCGCTGAAGCTCCTCTGGATGACTGAGAGGAGTCAGATTCTTCGTCACGTTGTTCCTCTGAATGACAGGGAGGGGTGTGTGGTAAGATCCCACGTCGCAAGGCTCCTCTGGATGACGGGAGCGTGGGTTATTTTTTCTTCAAAAATTGATCTTCAAATTCATTAGAGGGTAAGGGTTTACTAATATAATAGCCCTGAATTTCTTCACAGCCTAGTTCCACTAAAACATCGTATTGTTCTTTGGACTCTACACCTTCTACGATTAAACGATTGTCTAGACTTTCTGATAGTAATAAAAAAAACTTTGTGATATTATATGCGTTTTCGTCTTGATGGATATTGTCAATAAATTGTTTTGCTATTTTTATACGGTCAAAAGGAAAATATTTATAGGTACTAAAAGATGAAAATCCTGTCCCAAAATCGTCAAATGAAATTGAAACACCCATATTTTTTAATTCTTGAAGTGCAGCATATGTATCCTCATTATGGACCATGGCTATGCCTTCTGTTATCTCAAGATCTATCCACTTAGGGTTAATATCATATTCATGAAAAAGTTGTTCAATCATGGGCACGAAGTTATCATCCATAAGTTGTTTTGGAGAAATATTAATCCCCATAACAAGTTGTAATTGGTACTTATTATTCCAAAGGGAAATTTGTTTTAATGCGTTAATTAACACAAATTTGCCGATTGAAATTATTTGATTTATCTCTTCAGCAATTGGGATAAACTCTACTGGAGAAATAGATCCTCTTAAGGGATTATTCCACCTGATTAATGCCTCCATACCAATAAGCTTATTCTCAACAATATTTAATTGTGGCTGAAAAACTAACTGAAATTCATTTTCATAATCCATATTAGATAACAAATACATAATGTCATTTTTTCTTCTGATTTTTTTGGACATATCATTATCATAAATAACAAACTTATTTTGTCCTTGTTCTTTAGCCTCGTACATGGCGAAATCTGCATTATTAATTAAGTCATCGATATTAGTATTACAATGACCAAAGGAAATCCCTATGCTCATAGAAATGTTAAATGAAAAGTTATCTATTTGAATAGGCTCAGCTATACTTGCTATGATTTGTTCTGCAAAGGTATGTATATCATTCATATTTAAAATACCAACTTCACAAACAATCACAAACTCATCGCCACCAAAATGACATAGGGTAGAGTCATTATATCGCACTTGGGATAATCTTTTAGAAACCTCAACGAGTACTTGATCTCCTGTTTTATGACCATGCTGATCGTTTATTGATTTGAATTTATTTAAATCAATAAATAGAGCTACGATATTAGAAAAACTAGGAAGATTTGAAATGATTTCTTCAGCCTTATTTTTGAAATATCTTCTATTATATAAGTCTGTTAACATATTCTTATTTGACATATTATGAAGCAACAGATTTTTGTCTGTTAACTCTTTAGTTCGTTCTTTAATTCTCAGCTCTAGTTCCGCATTTAAATTTGTTTCTTTTTCCAATAAAAATTCATTTTGTATTGCGAGCTGTATATAATTGCTTGTACTTTTATAAACAAAAATGGACACAGAAAAAAACAAAACATCTGACGTAATAAAGCCATCTTCGTGAATCAATAAAATTAATATTGGAAGAAAAAGAAATACTTTATTATTCATACCTACATTAGAGTAGTCATAGCGATAAAACTCATTTTGTAATTGTTTGTCACTATTTATTACAAAAGCTCCTGCAATTAGTACCATTGAAAGTATATAGAAGGAATCGATTAATGTATTAGGTATATATCGAGAATGAAATTCCAGATAGTACCATACTATATCTGTGATTGAATAGAGAACCGTACCTGTTGTCATTAAACGAATAGATAAGGGTATTTTTCCTCCACGTATAGATAGATACCAAATAGTGATAATTGTAAATATTAAAATATCTAAGATAATATTAATTAATGATATTAATCCAAAATCCAATACTAACTGAATTGTTTGTATATCTCTATTTAGAAATAATGCCCAGAGCAAATACAATACTGAAATACAAGAAATAAGAAAATCAATAGTTAATTGAAATTTATTCCATTTTTTAAATTTTTCTACAATATAAAGCATTACTGCAATAAAGAATAGTAGATTAGTTACCGTATATATAAGAGTGATAGTAAGACTACTTCCAGGATCAACAAGATTTGCATAATCAAATATTCCCCATAAAACTTCAGCAAGAGCATAAAAAAGACAACCAATACTTAAGGATAATCCAAATATTTTGATTATGGACCACGGAATGCCATTAATATATTTGAATATAAAGATGAATGCAAAAAAAGGTCCAATAGGCGACAAAATATTCCCCAACAAATTTAAGTTAAGAATTGTACAATATAGATATATAAAATAATAAAGAGCCAGTAGTAATAGAATTGCATTCGATTTTTTGATCATGTTCACCCCATATATTTATATATATATTAATCGGACATTTTCTGATAAAATTAATGAATTAAAGAAATATATGAGTTATTCTATTAGTGTAGGATCTTAATATTAATTTAATCTTAAATATTCACACAAAAGTTATTTAAATCGGCAATAGTCACAATATTTATTGCTTTTCTTTCATTCCGAACACTTTAGGACTCTTAAAATGAACCCATAGGTTCAATTGTCAAGCAAATAATATATTATAAACCAATCTAATGAGGCTGTAGTACTAGATAATTAGTACACAGCCCCTTTTAAGTGGTAAAAATAAATCCTAACGTTGACCTCTTATTCCTTCACTTCTATTCTCTTTATTAGCAACCAACTAAGTCCCATAAATACTATAAACATTGAAAAGAAAGTAATTATGGCGTGAGATGGCGTTTGATTTGAGAAACCAAAGGCAAAATCTAAAGTATTAACAATCATATGAATGATTTCACCATTTGTTACTATTGAATCTATAACAGGTAAAATAATGAACAACCCAGCCGGCACACCTATTGAGATTGCAATTTTCCCATATTTGGGCAATCGGTAGTATAAGATTGTGATAAAGTAACCCATTGCAATAAAGCTCATAAAAAGACAGATGTTAAATATCAAGCTTTCAATATGCATTTGAAAAGTAGTGATATACTCAACACGGGTTTGATAAATTTGTTCAAACAGGCTTTGGAGAATCAACATCTCACTTGAAACACCTGACGCGAGCTTGTCTAGCAAGACAATCGCCTTATCAATAAGTGCCATTACTATACCTACAGAAATCATAGTTAATACTTTTCCAATAAACATTGTTTTTCTTGAAATACCATTTTGTATCATCATATGAAAGCTTTCTTTAAATGTACATAATCCCAACACAAATAGAAATATGGCAGAAGAACTATCGAACCCATTGAATTGACCTGGTACATTGTTGTCGTTCGTAACACTAATTCCTACAAAAATGTGTAATGCAAGAAAGATACATACTATGATTAAGTAAAACTGTATGATTGCTTTTTTATGTTCAGCAAATTGAAATTTATAGGCTACTTTCAAATTCATTTCTATCATCTCCTAACTCATTTGTTAACTGAATAAATAACCTTTGCAAATCTAGCTTTGTTGTCTCAACACCATCTGGTAAGGTTGACTTATTGATTTCTCCCAATATATACGCAGTTTTTAGCCCACCGAGAGAATCATACCCTATTACATTTTTATATTGTATATAAGTATCTACAATTGTCTTACTACCAGAAACCGTATATCCTTTAGAAAGCAATGCCTCACAAGATTCATTTCTTATAATCTTACCATCTTGGATAATTACGATATCTTCAATTACTTGGGATACCTCTTCTATAAGATGGGTGGAAATAACAATAGTACATGGATGATCGCTAAATTTTTCTATCAACAACTTGTAGAATAAATCTCTGTGATTCGCATCTAATCCTAGGACTGGTTCATCAAGAAGAATAAATGGAGTATTAACTGACAATGCAATTGTTATCTTAAATATAGATGTATACCCAGTGGATAGAGATGTTATAGGCTTTTTTATGTTTAATTTAAACATTTGTGCAATCTTCTTTGCATACGTTTCATCAAAATCAGGATAGAATATTTTTGTCCATTTATAAGCATCTTTTATTTTCATTTTTTCTGGATAATAAGTTTTTTCACTCATTAAATACATGCTCCCTAAAGCAGTATCATTATTAGTTGTAGATATACCGTTAATCAATACCTGACCGCTATCTGGGAAAATACGATTAGTGAGTATATTTAGTAATGTTGATTTACCTGCACCGTTTCTACCAAGAAGTCCATATATCTTGTTTTGCTCAAAGTTAATCGTCACATGATCAAGAGCACATACATCACCGAATGTTTTACTAATATCCTTAACTTCAATACTATTCATTGCTCAACCCTCTTTCTATCATTAATACAATTTCAGATTTGCTTATATTAAGTCTATTTGCTTCAGCAATAAGATTATTGATGTAATTGTCAAAAAACTGTTCCTTTCGCTTTTCTCTGAGCTTTTCAACTGCTCCCTTTGTAACAAACATGCCAAGTCCCCTTTTTTTATAAACCATTCCACTATCCACTAAAATATTAATACCTTTTAAAGCAGTTGCAGGATTAATCTTGTAATTGACAGAGAACTCAGTGATAGAAGGAATTTGGCTTTCTTCAGTGAAAATGCCAGATAGTATAGCGTCTTCGATACCGTCAGCAATCTGAATAAATATAGGCCTTTCATCTTTTAAATCAATTATCAATAAAGAATCTCCTTTCATACTATCTTAGTTAGTTGGTTAAGTAACTAACTATAGTGTAAAGTCAAAATTCTATTTTGTCAAGAAGAATAATAACTCCATTAATTTTTCAAGGAAGAAGTACCTTGGGGATACTAGCAGTGGTACTTGTTTTACTTTTAAAATAACCATGGTAAATGCTATAAGTAGATTTTGAGGTTATAAGATCCCACGTCGCTGAAGCTCCTCTGGATGACTGAGAGGAGTTAGATCCCACGTCGCTGAAGCTCCTCTGGATGACGAGGGAAGAGTCAGATCCCACGTCGCTGAAGCTTATCTGGATGAGGAGGGAGACTGAATTAATTTCGTAGATAATGGAATTATTAATAAAAATGTAATAAAAATGAAATAAATTTTTACATAATTAATGATATAATGCTAAATTAATTATAGTAAGAGAAGTAAAATATATACAAGTTATTGTAATTACTATGCATTGTAGTAATTACAAAAAATAAATGAGGTGTTACAAATGATAGAAGAAATAAAAATAAGTATAATTGTGCCCGTATACAATGTTGAAAAGTATTTGAGAAAATGTTTGACATCTTTAGTAAATCAAACTCTTAAAGAGATTGAGATAATTATAATAAATGATGGAAGTCCTGATAATAGCCATTTAATTATAGAGGAATTTCAAAATGAATATCCTACTATAATTAGATCAGAAAGAATCGAAAATAATGGAGTTGCAGGTGCTAGAAATTTAGCTTTGGACATGGCTAAAGGAGAGTACATTGGCTTTGTAGATAGTGATGATTATGTTGATTTAAGAATGTTTGAAGAGCTATATAATAAAGTTAAAAGATGTAGTGCTGATATTTCAGTATGTGGCTATTATATAGAGAAGAAAGGCGTTATAAATGCAAAACAATTGGGAAACGAATACGAATATGATCAATCTGTATTAGAAAACCCCAACATATTTATTGAAGGAACACCGTATTTATGGAATAAAATATTTAAAAGAGAAGTTATAGAGAGTCATAATATTAGATTTAAGAAGTATAAAATTTTTGAAGATTTACTTTTTACATATGAGGTATTTTTAAAATCAGAAAAAATAGTAAAAGTTGACAAAAGCCTATATTATTATATAAAGGATCGTGAAGAATCTGTAACAGCTACGTTCAGTTCAAAATTTGATGATGTTTTTTTAGTGATGAAAGAATTAAAAGAATTTTACCAAAAAGATAACAATTTTAATGTTTTTGAAGAGTATATCACTTACATAGCACTACACCATATATATTTGAGATTTACTAGTCAAATAGAATTTTCTTCAATTCTATTAAAATATAGATTTGTATCTTCATCATTTAAATTTTTGGATACTGAATTTCCAAAATGGAAAGAAAACTTTTATTTCGATAAGAATAGAAAAAAAAATAGCAATTCAGGTGCAATATACTGGACAGCGAAGTCTTTAAAACAAACCCAAATACGTAAGTATGCAAAAAAGTTATCTAAAGCTAAAGTTATTAAAATTGGTTATAGATTTCAAATGAAGTACGATAACTCACAAGTGAATGAATATAATATTTTTATTGATTCTCAACATGGAAAAGATTTAAATGGAAATATGTTTTATATTATTAAGGAGTTACTTTTAAATAAAAGTTTTGAAATGTATAAAATACATATTGCTGTAGATGAAAGTTTAATAGGAGAATTCCAAAGTAAATTAACTTTTTATAAATTAAGTAATTATGAATTAGTAGTTGTTGATAGTGATGAATTTTTGGTTGCTCTTACAACTGCAAAGTATATTTTCTCTGATACTAGTTTACCTTTATACTTTATAAAAAAGGATGAACAAGTTTATTTGAATACATGGCATGGAACACCTTTAAAAACTTTAGGGAGAAAAGTCAATAACGACTTTTACAATATAGCAAACTTACAAAAGAACTTCCTTATGTCTGATTTTTTGTTATATCCTAGTGAATATATGATGAATACTATGATAGAAGACTATATGCTATATTTAAAAAGTAATACTATATTATTATGTGGGTACCCCAGAAATGCAGTCTTTCTGAATAAAGAAAGTGGAGCAGAAATAAAGGTGAAGGATAAACAAACGATAGCATATATGCCTACTTGGCGTGGCACATTATCTGATATAAATAACGATAATTATTTTAAAGAATTAAATGATTTCTTTAATGAAATTGAAGCTAGTTTAAGAGATAATCAGATTTTTTATCTTAATGTTCATCCTTATGTAAAAGATTATATTGATATAAGTAGTTTCAAAAAAATAAAACTGTTCCCCAAAGAATATGAAACCTATGAGTTTTTAAACTCTTGTGATATTTTAATAACAGACTATTCAAGTGTGTTTTTTGATTTTGCATTAACGGGCAAAAAAATTATACTGTTTACTTATGACGAGGAAGAGTATTTGGCTGAGCGTGGATTATATTTTCCTTTATCTGAATTACCTTTTGCAAATGTTAAAGACATTAAATCTTTATTCGAAGAAATAAATAATGACTCTATTACAAATTATAGTGATTTTATAGAAAAATATTGTAAATACGACAAAGCAGATGTTGTACAAGGCATTTGCGATATGATGATATTAAAAAGAAAAACAAATATTAATATAGTTAGCACTCAAAAGGTTAAGAAGAATATTTTAATTCAATCTAATAATTATTTACGTATTGAGGAAAATAGTAATATATTAGAATTGCTAAGTAAAAATGAAAATAGTAAGTACAATATATATCTTGGTTATATTAATAGTATGCTTAGAAAAAACAAAAAATTCTTATTAGATATTCCTGATAATGTTTGCTATATGGGTCAATTGAGGAGTTTTCCAAACATTTCTCTATCTGACAAGATATTAAAATATATGTTAATAAGATTTCCGAAGATATATAAATTATTTAATAAAAAGGTTGATAGAGTATTTTTAAATGAATTAAATAGAATATATCCTAATATAGATTTTGAATACTTAATTATGTATAATGAAAAATCTATCAAAAGATTGTATTTATTTTCGTATCTCGATTGTTTTAAGGTTATTTATATTTCTTCTACTAAGAATTTAAATAGACTTTATAGATTATATGATAGGTATGATAAAATCATTGTAAATAACATAGAAATAAAAGATAGTATATCAGAGTACATTTCTGAGTCTAAAATTCATGTAAAGGAAAGTAATACTATAGATGAATTTATTAGCGAGGGCATTCAAACTATTTCGCATAATATTTAAGTACAGATATAATAATTTACAGTTTTACTGTTACAAGGACACAGTTGTTCTAAAAAAAATCAATGTATAAGGATTCTGAGGTTATAAGATCCCACGTCGCAAGGCTCCTCTGGATGACTGAGAAGAGTCAGATTCTTCGCACTTAGTTCCTGTGGGTGACAATTAAAGGAATACTGATAATGGAAAGAACACTGACACAAAAAAGACCCGTGTGGCAGACCCTAGTCATCCAGAGCGGAGCGTGGGATCTAAGACCCTAGGGTATTCTATCACAGGTATTAATTAATAGCGTGTAATAAAGTATTCGCTGAGAGCAAGACAAAGGCATAAAAAGATAAAAAATAATCATCCTGCCCAGTCCGCAGGATGATTATCTAAACTAATCACTGTGTGGCAATCGCATTTTTGCGATTCCGATTACCGTTTACTTCATAAATATATTATACCATAAAAATTAGAAAGGTAAACAGTGTTTATTTAGGAAATGCAAGTGATTCTTGATAAATATGTGCAGGGAATATATTTCATACTAAAAAAATAATATAGATTTATGCTGCTAATCCCTAGGGGAAGCTTATTATATTTTTTCAGTTTAAATACAAAACATTATAATGTCGCTTGGCTCCTCTGGATGACAGGGAAGAGTGAGATCTCACGTCGCTTGGCTCCAGATATAAAAATTAAGATTTAATTTATTGACATACAAATAACTGTAATGGTAATATAAAACATATAACTGAATACTAAGTCTTACAAGTTCCGTAAGGAATAATAGAGAAGTCCGGTTTGATTCCGGCGCGATCCCGTCACTGTGGTAGGGAGTGCTTCATCATTATGTCATTGAATCATTACTAAAATGATTTGAGAAGGCGATGAAGTGCGATGATCTTAAGTCAGGAGAACTGCTTGTTATGATACTTTTTTTGTGATTCTTACGGAAGATAAGGAGCATGTTTTTTATTGCTATTTTGCTGCCGTGAGGCAGCTTTTTTGTTATGTAGGAAGGTTTCTACTCACATAATAAAAGCGCTAGGGTATTGAAAAACCCTAAGTTAATGGATTAAATTAAAAATTGTTAATATCAGTAAATGTATCTTCTCCTTTCAGGTTAGATAAATTGGTCTTGCACCACTTCAAGACTTCATGATGAAAAAAAGCTAAGTTGGGCGATTAAGTACCTGTAAAAGTCGCGACACTCGCCAAGTGAAAGCAAGCTATTTAACTGCTCCGTTATTAAGGTACTAGCGAGAAAACATGTTTTGGGATGTCTAATTGTTCATGAAAAATAATATTCAGTAGGGGATTGAAAAAAATCTACTGAATAAAGTTTCACTTTATAGGATTTACATCTAGAAGAGAGCATGTAAAGAAAGAGGGGATAGATTTTTGAACAAGAAAGAAATCGGGCAAAGATTGTTGCAAATTATTGTCGTCCTATTTGGTGTAAGTTTTTTAACATTTAGCTTAACCTATCTAGCTCCTGGTGATCCTGCTTCTGCTATGTATGAAGCTAGTGGTATCATTCCTACACAAGAAATGTTAGAATCAGCACGTCTGTCCATGGGTTTGGACAAGCCATTTTTAATGCGTTATATTATATGGCTAACTAATTGTCTTCAAGGTGATTTCGGTACGTCATTTTTTATGCATAGGGAAGTAGTCGTTTTACTGATGGATCGCCTTATACCAACTATCCAATTGACTTTTTTTTCTTTACTAATAACTGTGATTGTATCTATACCTATGGGTATTTTAGCAGCAGTTTATAAAAATAAATTGCCAGATTATATTATTAGAGGGCTAACATTTTTTGGGATTTCAATGCCTGGTTTTTGGATAGGATTAATACTTTTATACATATTTGCTCTAAAACTTAATCTTTTACCAGTAATATCTAGTGGAATGGGATTTCAAAAAGTAATTTTACCAGCCATAACTTTGGCTATTGCCATGTCTGCTAAATATACTAGACAGGTAAGAACTGTTGTTCTAGAAGAATTAAATAAGGACTACATTATTGGAGCTAGGACTCGAGGTATTAAAGAAAGTGTTATCCTGATAAAGCACGCTTTGCCAAATTCTATGTTGCCATTAATTACGCTTTTAGGGCTTTCACTAGGCTCCCTATTAGCTGGAACTGCAGTAGTAGAGATTGTCTTTTCTTATCCAGGTCTAGGTAATTTAGCTGTTAGTGCTGTTTCAACTAGAGATTATCCTTTGATACAGGGATTTGTTTTATGGATATCTCTAATGTATATGATCATTAATCTTGTAGTTGACATATCCTACAATTTCTTTGATCCTCGTATAGGGAAAAAGGAGGTGGCTAAATGAAAATCGTAAACTTTGCGAAAGAAAATCGTGAATTTGTCATATTCAGCATTTTTGCATTGATTATCCTTCTAGTGGCAATATTTGCACCAGCATTAGCAACACATGATCCCTATGAGGCAGTATTAAATGATTCCTTACAAAGTCCAGGGAGAGAACATCTGCTAGGAACAGATGTATTGGGTAGAGATTTGTTTTCTCGTATTTTATATGGGACTAGCACTACTGTAAGTAGTTCCTTAATCCTTGTTGGAATTATTTTTGTAGTAGGAACAGCATTAGGTATGTTAGCAGGGTATTTTGGTGGTGTCATGGATATGATAATTATGCGTATATCGGATATTATGATATCATTTCCTGATTTAATATTGGCAATAGCTATAGCAGGTATTTTAGGATCTAGCCTTGGTAATGCAATAATAGCCATTACTGTAGTAAGTTGGACCAAGTACGCAAGGCTCGCTCGGAGCTTAGTTATTAAAATTATGCAATCAGATTACATATCAGCTGCCCGTTTGACTGGTTCGAAAACACCCCATATTCTCAAGAAATATTTATTTCCTAATATTTTGCCTACTTTGATTGTAACAGCAGCTACAGATATAGGAAGTATTATGTTACAACTTGCTTCACTTTCTTTTTTAGGCTTTGGTGCTCAACCTCCTACTCCAGAATGGGGTTTTATGTTAAGCGAAGGGCGCGAGTTTTTACAGAGGGCGCCTTGGCTTCTAATATTTCCAGGATTGGCAATTTTCATAGTTGTCATGGTTTTTAACTTATTAGGAGATAGTTTGAGAGATGTTTTAGATCCAGATACAAACAGAATAAACAAAAAATGTAGAAAGAAGGTAATAGAAAATGAATTTAAAAAAGATTGTAAAGGTATTCGCCGTAACAGCGCTTCTAATTGGGGTATTAAGTGGATGTGGAAATAGTAGTGAAGATAAACAAACAAGTTCAGATGCTGTATCGCCAGAAAAAAACCAGTTAAATGTAGCAACAGAACTTTTTTCTTACTCTTTAGATCCAGCTGTGGATTATGAAAGTTGGTTCGTTATGCGTTGGGGAACGGGAGAGACTCTCGTAAAATTTGCTGATGATTATTCTTTTGAGCCATGGCTTGCGGAGAGTTGGAATATAGCAGATGACAATCTTACTTGGACATTTGTATTAAAAGATGGCGTCAAATTTTCTAATGGAGAAGATATGACTGCATCAAAAGTTGTAGCTTCTATTGAAAAAATATATAAAGATACTGATCCTGCAAATGGAGGTACTGGTAATCCACAGGGTTTCTTTACATATTCTTCTTTAAGTGCTGACGACGAAGCTAATACGGTGACCATAGTTACAACGAAGCCAACTCCTGATCTTCCTGGATGTATGGCATACCCATGGATGATGATTACTAATGTAGATGAAAGCAGAAATCTTGCTACAGAGGGACCAATTGCAACAGGACCATATGTTATTGAATCTATGAGAGCAGATGCAGATATAAAACTAGTGAAAAATGAATTCTACTGGGATGGTGAAGTACCTTTTGAAACAGTTTCTATCCTGAAAGTACAGGAACCTTCTACTAGAAGTATGTCCCTGCAAGATGGGAGTGCAGATATGGCTATGAGTATTTCTGCTGCAGATAGAGAGACTTTAGCAAATCTAGGCGATTATAATATTAGTTCTGTATCAGGATCTCGTGTAGGCTATGCCCATGTAAATTTAGACGGCGTTCTGAGCAATGATACTTTACGTCATGCTATAACTATGGCTATTGACGGCAAAACTATAGCAGATATTACAACCAATGGTTCTTATACCTATGGATACGCAGTTATTCCCTCTATTTTAGATTTTGACTACGATAAATTGTCTTTTAAATACCATTTTGATGAAGCTAAAGCTACAAAACTTCTAGATGATGCTGGTATCGTTGATACTGATGGAGATGGAATCAGAGAATTAGACGGAAAAAATATCGTTTTAGATTACAAAGTAACGGCTAGCCGCCAAATGAATACAGTTGCAGAAGCACAAGCTACTCAATTGCAAAAAATAGGTATAGGAGTAAATGTATCCATTACTGAAACACAAGCGGATGTATTGATAAATGGAGATTTTGACTTAGCCGCCAGTAATGAGGTGACGACCCCTACTGGAGATCCTTCACAATTCCTAAACCACTGGTATTCAAAGAGTAATACAAATTATATTTCTTATACGAATCCAGAATACGATGGCATTTATGAAAAACTTATAATAGAATTTGATTTAGAAAAACGAAAAGAGTATATTGTTGAATTGCAACAATTACTTCTTGATGATTCTGTAGCTTTAGTATATGGATATTACAATTATAATTTATGCTCTACTTCAGCTATAGAAGGAGCATATTGTCCAACATCAGACTTCTATTGGGTAACTAAAGATGTTAAACCCACAAAGTAATAAGGGCAAATACATACTTGAAATTAATAACATCACAGTACAATATAATGAGAATTCTCCATGTGTAAAAGATTTTTCACTTACTATGAAATCAGGTGAAATTGTAAGTATTGTTGGTGAAAGTGGTAGCGGAAAAACTACAGTAATAAGATCCCTTTTAGGTGCTTTGCCTGAAGGCGGAAGGGTTGAAGAAGGAGATATAGTCTTTGAGGGAGAATCCCTCTTAGACAAATCGCCTGAAGAATGGAGAAAATTAAGAGGTACAAAAATATCTATGATTTTTCAGGATTCTGGAGCTATGATCAACCCTATAAGAAAAATAGGCAGTCAATTTGTTGAATATATTCGAACTCATGAAAATATATTAAAAAAGGATGCATGGCAAAAAGGCGTGATTATGCTGGAGAAGATGCGTCTTCCTAATGGAGAAAATATCATGAATAGTTATCCATTCCAATTAAGTGGAGGTATGAGGCAACGAGTTGGAATTGCTATGGCAATGGTATTTCAACCTAAATTACTACTGGCTGACGAGCCAACTAGTGCACTAGATGTCACAACGCAAGCACAGATTGTTCGTCAGATGGTTGAATTGAGAGAAGTCCACAATACAGGTATTATTATCGTTACCCATAATCTCGGTGTAGCTTCGTATATGTCAGATAAGATTGTTGTCATGCAATCGGGAAAAGTTGTAGAAACTGGCAATAAAGAAGAAATAATTTACAATCCTAAGCATACTTATACAAAAAAATTATTAGAGGCAGTTCCAAAACTGGAGGGAAAACGGTATGTCTGAAGAGGCTATCTTAGAAGCGCGATATCTAACTCGTAAATTTAAAACAGCAGATAGCCGTGTACTTACTGCTGTAGATAATGTAAATCTTAAAATATATAAGGGAAAGACCTTAGGAATTGTTGGGGAAAGCGGCTGTGGCAAAAGTACTCTCATGAGAATGTTAGTACAATTAGATACACCAACGGAAGGTCAAATTATCTACCGTGGCAAAGATATTACAGATTCCAAGGGAAAGAGCTTAAGAGAAAATCATAGGCGAATACAGATGGTATTTCAAGACCCTATGGCTTCTTTTAATCCAAGGATGAAAGTTTTGGATATTATAAGTGAACCGTTACTTAATTATAAATTAATCAAAAAAAATGAAAGAAAGAATATTGCTAAGAAGTATTTAAAAATGGTCGATCTACCAGAAGAGTTTATGGATAAATATCCCCAAAATATGAGCGGAGGGCAGAGGCAAAGAGTAGGCATAGCTCGGGCTCTCACACTAGAACCAGAAGTGATATTATGCGATGAAGCTACCTGCTCACTTGATGTATCTGTACAGGATCACATTATAAAATTGCTTGTAAAATTACAAAGAGAAAAAGATATCGCAATGGCTTTTATTTGTCATGATGTAGCATTGGTTCAATCCTTGGCTCACAAACTAGCCATTATGTATTTAGGAAATATTGTAGAACTTATATCAGGAGATAAAATCAATAAAGAAGCAAAACATCCTTATACTAAGGCTTTGATTGGATCAATATTTGATATAGGTGTAGATCAAAACACACAAATAGAAACTATTGAAAGTGAAGCGCCTAGTCCATTGGACCTACCACAAGGCTGTAGCTTCCAAAATCGTTGTCCACATTGTAAAGAAATATGTACTATTAAAAAGCCTGAATTATCAAAATTAAAAGGTGAGCATTATGTCGCATGTCACCTATATGGATAGATCAAAATCAATACTAAAATTAGCCTTACCATTAATGATCTCAAATCTATTGCAACAAATGTACAATATGGTAGATGCTATTATTGTAGGTAGATATGTAAATGCACATGCACTAGCTGCAGTTGGCACTAGTGGTTACATTATATTAATTCTAACTTATTTTTTTATTGGTTTATCTGTTGGTGCTAGTATCGTAGCGGCACAGGCCTATGGAGCAGGGAGAAAAGAAGAATTAAATAGAACCGTACATACTACAATAGGATTTAGTCTGATATCTGGTGTTTTCCTAACGATTATAGGGATTATGCTATCCCCTATATTTTTGGAATGGATGAACGTTCCAAAGGAAGTTATGCCTTACGCTTTGACTTATTTGAGATTTTATTTTTACAGCATGATTCCCATGCTTATTTATAATATGGGCAGTGGATTAATGCGGGCTTTAGGAAATACAAAGGTTACTCTATATTGCCTCGCGGCTTCAGGTATATTAAATATCCTATTGAGTATCATTTTTGTAAAGGTTCTGTCAATGGGCGTAGCAGGTGCAGCCCTTGCCACTATATTAGCTCAGATACTATCTGCGGTTATGATTATTTATATTCTGATGAACATAGAGCCTTCTTATCGTCTATCACTACGGAAGATCCGTATATGTAGGAAAGAACTCAAGATGATAATTCGTATTGGTGCTCCAACGGGTCTGCAATCTGTAGTGCAGAGTTTTTCCAATACATTTATTCAAGCAAAATTGAATTTGTTTGGGGCAGATTTTATGGCAGGCATTACTGCTTCCGTAAAAATAGAAGGGCTTATCTATATGCCAATTGAAGGATTTGCCATGGCAGGTTCTACCCTGGCTGGTCAAAGTACTGGAGCAGGAGATAAAGATTCTGTAAAAGATATTTCTCATAAGACCCTTTGGATGACCAGTATGGTAACAATACTTATTTGTAGTATATTATTTATATTTGCGCCAAAGTGGATTGGGATTTTTGCACAAGAAGAAAGGGTAATTAATTACGGTACAGATATGATGCGCTTTATTGTTCCTTTGTACTTTATTTATGGTATCAATCAAGTTGTAGGGGGAATTATTCGCGGCTGTGGTCAGGCAAAGATACCAATGACTATTACACTAATCTGTTATTGTGGGTTTAGAATATTATGGTCTAGTTTGATTTTGAATTTTATAAATGAACCTTGGGGGATATACTTATGTTATCCATTATCGTGGATATTTGCAGTTATAGCCTATAGCGTATATTATAAAAAGGGAAATTGGTTAACGACAATGATTATTAAAGAAAGGGTAGATATAGATGAATATTGACAAAGTAATAGCAGGACAAAAGGAATTGGGTTTTATCAAGATAGAAGGTACAGATGTAGAATTACCCATTACCGTTGTGGTAGGTCATGAGGAAGGTAAAACTCTTTTAATAACAGGTGGAGTTCACAGTGCAGAGTATGTAGGAATTCAGGCAGCTATCGAACTAGCTCAAGAAATCCGTCCTGAGCAAATAAAGGGTCGAGTGATTATTGCACCATTACTTAATGTTACAGGTTTTGCCCATCGAACAATGAGCCTAGTGTATGAAGATCAAAAAAATCTAAATCGTGAATTTCCAGGGAATATGGAGGGAACTTTAACAGATAAAATTGCTGCCACTGTAGTTAAGGAATTGCATAATAGAGCGGACTATTACATAGATTTACATTGTGGCGATGGATATGAGACTTTGACCCCCTATGTTTATTATCCTGGAATGGCTGCTGATGAAGTAGTCGAGAAATCTCTTGAGATGGCAAAATGCGTCAATGCACCTTATAGAGTCAAGTCAGGGGTTGCCAGTGGTGGATCGTATAACTATGCTGGAAGTTGCGGTATACCAAGTATATTACTAGAGCGTGGACAGTATGGAATATGGGAAGAACAAGAAGTTGTAGAAGATAAAGAAGATGTTTATCGAATTATGAATATGCTAGGTATCAGTAATTTAGATACGGCAGAATATTCAGCGGAACAAAGGGAAGTAGTAGATGTGCGCTACCCACAAGTGCCAATAAGTGGTTGCTGGTATCCAATATATATAGTAGGGGATACATTTAAAGATGGTGATCTCTTAGGCACTATAAAAGATTATTTTGGTAAAACACTATACGAATTTTATGCGGATATGGACGGAGTACTATTATATCAAGTTGCCAGTCTCACAGTGATCAAAGGTGGTTCTTTAGTAGCATATGGACGTGTAGAAAAAGAAAGGGATAGATAGTTGGTAAACTAAAATCTGATTGTTGTATATATGCGAAACACAAAAAAACAGCATGGAAAAAGTTCTATGCTGTTAAATGTATTAAAGTATATATTTCATCATAGTAAGTCCCGTCTATTGGTTAGAAAAACGAATTGTTTGCGTTCAAGAAGTTATAATAGTATCATTAAGTAGATTATGACTCAGTTTATTAAATCGAAAATATAGTAGAATAACTATAAGTATCCAACTGATATTATATGCTGCATAGATTACTCTCATATCATGCCATAATGGTAACACTGCCATACAAAAGGTTACCCGAAAGATGCAATAGAATAAAAGCGAGGTTATCATAGGATGCGAAGTATCACCAAGTCCTCGAATACCCCCGATGTATACTTGATTTATTCCGTATAAAAAATAAAAAGGAAAAATAAATAGGATAGCTTGCCTTCCGCTTTCTATTACTGCTTGATTATTTGTAAAAACCTTCAGCACAGGTTCTGAACAGAAGATTAACAAAATGCTCATACTAATTGAAAAAAAAACTGTTGTTATCACTGCAAGAAACATTCCTCGATGTATTCTATCTTCTTTATGTGCCCCCATGTTTTGCCCCACAAATCCTGTGACGGCCATTCCAAAGGAAAAAAGTGGATAATACAAAAATCCTTCTATACGTGCATATAGGATCATTCCTGCCACAGCGACTGTGCCAAAGGAATTAATAGAAGTCTGAATGACTAAAGATGAAATGCTCATAAATATAGCCTGCATACCGGATGGAAGTCCTTTGGATAATAACTCTTTATAAACATCTTGTTGTAAACTTATCACTGATATGGATAGAGCATATCTTTTATCCATTCTGAACAGTTTATAAACAAGCAGTAGGGCGGATAACCACTGTGACAAAACTGTTGCTAGTGCCGCACCTGTAATCCCCATATTCCAGCCTGCGACCAACCAGAAATTTAGTATTAGATTTGTCGTGGACGATAGAACAAGATACCACAAAGAAGAACGAGTATTGCCTAATGATCGAAGTATAGCTGCTCCGATATTGAATAAAAGTTGTGGTACCATTCCCCAAAAACAGATATGTAGAAATCTCTGAGCTAAGGGATAGATTTCACCCGGTGTCTGTAGCCATGCCAAGAAATAATCTGTACCTATCAGTCCTGCTGCGGTCATCACAATACCTGCTACTATACAAAGAAGTATAGAGGTAGATATATTATCTCTAAGCTTATCATACTCCTTTGCTCCAAATAGCTGTGAAGTCAATACACTTATCCCAGTAGAAATCCCAATGAAAAAATTTATAATTACTGATAAAAGCAAGCTTGAGATTCCTACAGCGGCTAATGCATTTACTCCTACATACTGACCTATAAGTGCTGCGTCAGCCACACTATAAAACTGCTGCAATATCTGACAAGTAAGTATGGGCATTGTATAAATAAAGAGCATCTTGCCAATGGGGCCTTCGGTCATGGACAGTTCTGTTTGTCTAGAAATTTTACTCCCCATCTATATACCTCCAAAAATCCAACAGAATTCTTATAACATCTTAAAATTATTATATCATCCGTAGATTTCATCTGGTATATTAGGTTTTTTATATTCTATGACATAAAAAATATTTATATCATAGAATATTATGCTATGTCAGATTTACATTTTCCTCATTGAGAGCTTTCTCGACAAAAGAAAGAAGATCTTTTCCCATAGGAGTTAGGGGCTCCATTCTGGCTTTTAGATATCCAAACATAACCTTTTCCTCAAATCCCGAGATGGTAATGCGCTGAAAATCATACTGTCGATATACGTCTCTAAGCCAGTAGCTACCAAGATTACATAAATTTGTATGTTTGAGCATTTGAATCATCACATGATTGCTGTTGGTCACCATGACACGCTCTAACATATTCCCATTAACCTGATTTGGCATCAAACTTTCTAACATATCATTTATAGTAAAATAATCTTCCTCCAATTGAGCGAAAGGAAGACTCAAGAGTTCTTGGGGCAGGATAGACGTCCTGCCATATAGTGGATTCTCTTTTCCAACATATAGAACCATATCCGTCATCACTAAGGGAATGAATTCCAGATGCTTCCTCTCCAGAATTTGAGATAACGCCCTTCGTTTATTCTCGGCCACAAAAACAAATCCTAGTTCATATTTTCTGTCATGGAGCATCTCAATCATCTGTTCAGCACCACACTCTGTATAGCGAAAATGGATTCCAGATGAGTTGATTTTTTGGTAAAACTGTGAAAAGAGAACGGCCATATTGCTACTGGGATTGGTAGCAATGCTAAATGTTATCTGATCGCTCATGCGTCCAGACTCTGAAATTAAATTTACATTTTTCAGTACATTTATAGCATAATCATAAATTCTTCTGCCACACTCTGTTAGTTCAACGCCTTTAGATTTTCGAATAAACAGCTTTACCCCCAGATCTTTTTCCAATGCACGGATTGCCATACTGACATTAGGTTGTGTCGTATACAATATCTCTGCTGCTCTGGTTAATGAATTTTGCTCTGCACATACCTGAAAATACTGCAGTTGTTTTAATTCCATAATATTCACCAGCCCTTGCGATATTTGTGATGTTCTATTTTTATTATAGCATGGTGTCTATTTTAAACAAAAAATTCATTAGCAAACTTCACAACCGACATGTATTTATAACAGTAAATTGAAATCAATTGTATTTACGATACGGAGATTTAGAATAAAAAAAAGGAATAATGACGATTAACGACGCTCTTAACATTTTACCAGAGATACCAAAGATAAAAATTTTGATACCCATAGAAATAAACTAATATTTATAATTGCATCATTTTAACTTTTTTTATAACGATTATAAGTACTATTATTTTTTTTATTATTTAATTACTATAAAAATCCTCAATACTACCAATATGCCAGTTACTCTTAATATCATCTTCTCCGAGTTTATGTATGTAAGTCATTTTGTTTTCATTAACAATAACTTTTGAAAGATAATCTACATTAGTAGATGTGGTTTCCCATAGATCATTGTATTTATTAATTCTAAAAACAATATAGTTTTCGTCGACGTTGATTTCCTCTACTTCATATTCTTCTTCAGATGCTTTGTCATAACCAAATCCAACGGCAGTTATGCCATCTTGGTAAATCATGTAAGAGTCCTGTTGTTCATCGTTTATCCATGTGTTATTTTGTACGTGATCTAAAAGTTCTTTCTTCTTGATTTCATCTTCCTTTGCCTTATCTTCATTTTGATTATCTACATTTGGTTCATCTTCTTTGATATTATTATCTTTTGCATCAGAAGGTGTTTCATCAATATCGTTATTAACTTCAATAGATGGTTTGTTTTCCTGATCTTGTGAACTTACATTTGAATCATTAGTACATGCAGTAATACTTATAAGTAATATGCATATAAAAAGTATAATTAGTTTTTTCATGTTTTCCTCCGAATTATTGAATTTCTAATATATTGATTGCAATAAGCATTATTTATATTAACATATTAATAGTAATTAAGTAAATACATGCAGCAGATGACTGCTGTTTGAGCATGGGCGAAGGACATAGATCCCACGTCGCAAAGCTCCTATGGATGACTGAGAAAAGAGTACTAAAAATAGAAAAAATGACCCAAACTCACTGCTAAGTCATCCAGAGCGAAACGCAGGATCTAAGACCGTAGAGGTACTCCCAAAAGATTAGCAAAGTATTCATTGAGAATGGGCATTAAGACTTAAGATCCCACGTCGCAAAGCTCCTCTGGATGACTGAGAAAATTAAATAACATATATTTAACTTGTAAGTAATACTACTATAACCTACATTGAGTATAGTATTAATATATAGATTTAATAGTAATTTGTATTAATACTAATAAAAGGAGATGAAGGTTGCATGTTGATGTATATTAACAAAAAAGGAGTTGCTTTCACTTTATCATTTGTATTATTTGCAATTATAGTATGCTCTGTAGCAAATTATTTGATTTAACATTAGAAAGTAATTGTGTGATTTTGTAGTCTTTTAAATTTATAAAGTTCAATTATTTGAAATAATATCTTAGAATAATATTTTGAGGTTTGTTATTTATATTTAGGATCTCTGCAATAATAAGTTGTACAATTTATTCAATGACGTTATTTATAGAATTATATAATCTATAGTGGAGATACTAAAACAAGTTCATTTTATATAAAAACGGATTTAAATGAGTAAGATAAATTACTTAAAAAATGGAGGTACAAAATGAATCTACAAAATATTAATGATAGCGTAGTTTTTAATGAAAATAGTTTTACTAAAAAGATAGTTTATAAAGATGACAAAGTGTTAATCTTTGTATTAAATTTCAAAGTTGATCAAGCACTACCACCTCATAAACATGAAGAATCGACGGTTTCTTTACTCGTGCTATCAGGGGCTGGGGAAATTAGAATTAATGATGAGGTAAAAGAATTAGTACAAGGAATGTTTTTAACAGCAAAAGGACAAGATGATTTTGAGATCCCAAGAGTTACTAAGGATTTGTCTGTTCTCGTTACTATAAGCCCAATCCCAGCTAATGATATCTATGCAAAAGAAAGATAGTATATAATAAAATATCAAGAGTTGGATATAGAATTACAGTATAGTTAATGGCACGAAGTTTTGTGAATTTAGCTATTTAATAAATAATTATGAGGAGGATAGGGGTAAAAAGCTATTCTCTTTTTTAATTGAGTAGGGAGTACTACTTTTCTACTCAATTAAAAAATAAAGGCTTACGGGGGAATTATTCGCCTATCGTATTCAGGAGGGTGCTCAGGTTGTTCTTGTGATACCTGCTTTCTTTTAATGTATAAATGGTCGGAATGTGTTAACATAGTGTATAATTTACATAAGTAATATTTTATATTTTACATCAAAGGAGAGAACATGAAAAAACTTATAAAATTTATTTTATTAATAATATTAGCAATAATTTCTGCACTTTCAATTCTAATACTTCTTTCAATTGCCTATGAGAAATACTATATGACAATATATCATTCAAAAGAGATTATTTGCATTGTCAACAATAGCTTTGTGTATATGTCATTAGCAGTTATATCAATTTTCATATTTATATTGAGATTGTATTTTCCTAAATTATTTTTTAAAGAGGAATCCATTGAAGGTGGGAATTTTATCGGTAATTTCTTTAATAAGGTGGATTCTTTTATTAGTCAGAATAAAAAAGCTTTCTTGATTATATTTCCTTTAATAATTCTAATGGGATTTTTATTGTCTGTACAAAAGTATAGTGTGTTTTATGAGGATGAGATCAAAGTGTTTAATATCTTCAAACAAGATAAAACTTATGAATTCAAAGATGTTGATTCATATACTATTGAAATAGCAGGATTGTTTAACAATGGAGGCAATTCAATGAAGTTACATATGAACGATGGTGTAGACGTAGAGGTATTTGGACAAATTGCCATTACTAGTGATGAGTTTGATAATAAATATAATACATATGGTTATAACGTGTATGTGGATAAATCATTATTGAACTTAGGGAAAGAAAAAGTCATAAAAGATAAAGAACAGATATTAGAAGACAGTGATTATTATGATGAACCTCATAGATCTCATATTCGATCTTTGGTTGGGGAAGAATAGGAGGCCAACAATGAAGAAATTTGCTGTTTTTATAATTCTGGTAATTACAATATTTATACTTACCGCCTGTAAAGATGATTTAAGTCTAAATAATAATGGAATGCCTTTTCATGATTTTAAAGATGATGATATAAAGGGGGTAAAATTATTTGTAGTTCCACCAGAGGTTGAAGTATCACTTTCTAAAGAACAGAAAACTCAATTGGTCGATATACTTAATAATATAGTCATCGATAAAAAGGTTTCATTTAAGGAGGATAAATACGTTGGTCAGCTCGTTCATATACAAATAGTAAAATCAGATGACAGTGTACTTATCATTAAAGCGTTTGGTTCATATCTTTTTATTGACGATGTTTGGTATGATGCGCAATATGAACATTGTGAAGAACTCAATCAGTTTAGCAACGAGATAATAAATGATATATAATAGGTAGTCTGTTGCTAAGTAATGTGGCTTTTGAAAACTATAATGAATATTTTACAGTAAAACAATTGCATTGCTGTTAACATTATTAAGGAAAGTATAAAAAATTAAATGCGGGTCGCTGTGGGCAGCGACCCCTAGTTTATGAGACCCTACGTTTATGAGACCCTGCATTTATGAGACCTCTACATTGGGAGGTGTTATTGATTTAGGCGAAAAACATTAGACATATCATTTTATATGTTGCAATAAATCTAAAAAATATTAATTGGGGAAGTCGATAGTGGAAGGTTGAAGATTACATAAAAAAGACGTTGAGAGTTTTTAGAATGTTGTCCAGACATAGTAATAAATTAAGAATATCTAAAATCATGTACATATTTATATACTAATTTTAGTTTGTGAATATCTACATCATTTGGAGAATAGATAACTTTATCTGTAGAAAAAATGTAGTTGTTTTTTTCGAATATATTGAGTAGTTTTTGAGCATATGCTAAAGACTCAATGTCAGATCCATATTTTAGCAAATGGATAGGATAAAATCCACTAACAGTATTAGTTGAATTCATTTTTTCTTTAACAATACAAGGAATATCTTCTTCAAAATTGAATATTACATTGGGAGATGCTATATCAAATATTTTATCTAATAATCTCTCAACTTTACCTTCTAACAGAATCAATATAATAAAATCCTCTGACAAGAGTTTGTCTATTAGTAGCTTAAAAGAAGGAAAGAAGAAAGTTGTAAAGTCATTTACACTTAATATGCTGGGAATATGAAGTGGCATGATTAACCAATTATTTTGATTTGCTTTTCGAGCAATAACTGCCTTTTCATAGAGTAAATCAACTAATAAAAGCGCAGCTTCTTTCACCAAATCTGGGCAATTATGCAAATCTAGCAACAAATTTTTTGTACCTCTGAGATAATCTCCAAATACATCTAAAGGTGTTGGTATTATAGTTAAATATTTGTTAGCAATATGATGTTTATTGTGTAGTGTGTTTTGAGCATTTATATAAGAGTTTATCTTTTTGCTATATAATTGATATGCATTAACAATACTTTTATGATCAACATATCGATACAATCTAGGAATTGCTTTTTCGTTAATAAATTTAAAAGGGTCATTTATAAATTCTATGTATTCCACTCTTGACATTAATTCTATAAATTTTCTTTGATATACATCGTTTTCAAATCGGATCCATCCTTTGTGACCTAATACTTCATTAATTTGAGGTATAAATCCAAAAAAGCCTATTGTAAAATTACAGTAAAAATCTTCTACTATTCTTATATTTGATTTGATATGCAGTTCAGTTTCATCTAAATATTCCTCACCCAAAGCATCTAGGTAGCTTTTATTCCATAAAGGATCTGAGAGCAAAAATTGTGGGACTTTTTTTGAAGGCTTAAAATCCCCTTTTATGAAGTGTAATGTATCAATATCCATATATTCTCCCTCATAAAAAATCATATTTTTGTTTCTGCATTTAGGGTTATATGTTCTCCATGAATATAAAATTCATTATAGCTAAGTATGCTATTTTTTTCTAATGAGTATATCTGTTGAGATATGAGAAAAACATATTCTTCGTTTAACTTCAAATGTTTTCTTACTTCATCATTTGGTTTAACTATTTCAATACTTATTTTTTTCTTAATTTGAAAATGTAATCTGTTGCTCTCCATTATATCATGAAAGTTTGCGAATTTAATGACATCTTCTACAATAGGATTTCCTTTTTCATAAGGTAAGTAGACGACGATAAATTCGATTGGTTTTTTATTGCAATAGGTAACCTTTCTAATCCTGATTATCCTATCTAGGGGACCTAACATCAAATGGGTCATCAGTTTTTTATTTGGCTCCACAACCTTTACGTCAAGTAAACTCACTTCATCTATTTTACATTTTAAGTTCTCTATTTCATCAAATTGCAGCTCATATTGTTTTCCTGTCGGTTTGCATACATAATTACCCTTACCAGGTATGGTATATATATATCCTTCGTTAACAAGAAGAGCAAAACTTTTCCTCAAAGTAGTACGGCTTACTCCATAGGAATTTGCCATCTCTGTTTCAGGTTGTAGTAAATCACCAGGTTGGATAACTCCATTTAGTATCTTGTTTTTAATATCATCTACTATATCTACATATAAAACGCCCATATTTTCTCCTTGCTAATCCTTTATCCCGCACTAACAGGCACTAAGGCTCCCGTCGTAGGTTGCGGGCTTCTAGCTTCTTTCAGTCGATACAAGCCTCGCCAACCCTGACTGGGGAGATACCATTCAATTTCTCTTTCCTTGCAGTCTAGATAAATTGGGTATCGC
Organism: Alkalibaculum sporogenes; assembly: GCF_009362815.1. GTDB lineage: Bacteria > Bacillota > Clostridia > Eubacteriales > Alkalibacteraceae > Alkalibaculum_A > Alkalibaculum_A sporogenes. Next base: position 78,918 of record NZ_WHNX01000014.1, read on the forward strand.
TCCCGTCGTAGGTTACGGGCTTCTAGCTTCTTTCAGTCGCTACAAGCCTCGCCAACCCTGACCAGGGAGATACCATTCAATTTCTCTTTCCTTGCAGTCTAGATAAATTGGGTATCGCTCCCGTCGTAGGTTGCGGGCTTCTAGCTTCTTTCAGTCGCTACAAGCCTCGCCAACCCTGACCGGGGAGATACCATTCAATTTCTCTTTCCTTGCAGTCTAGATAAATTGGGTATCGCTCCCACTTCAAGATTTCCAGTGGGGGATTAAGTGCCTGTAAAAGCCCGATTGGTTCGACTAATATTCAGTAGGGGATGATGAAAACCCCTATTGAATAAAGTTTCACTGTATACCCATCCATGATTTACAAATGTTAACACCTTCAGAGGCATCCATTGTAAATGAATCAGCTCCAACATATTCAAACAACTTATTATTAACTGATGCTCCCCCTACAATGATTTTCACCTGACTTCTTAGGTTACTTTCATCGATGCAGTCAATTATTCTCTTTATATTGGCCCCCATCATAGACAACACACCGCTAATTCCTATAATATCTGGTTTTTCTTCTTTGATTACTTGAACAAATTTTTCAGCGGATACATCTACGCCTAAGTCAATAGTTTCAAAACCAGCAGAATTCAACATGCTTATAAAAATGTCTTTTCCAACATCGTGTATATCTTCAAATACTGTGCCAACAGCTACTTTTCCTAAATACTTTCTATCATTTAATGTATGAAAAGACATACCCTCGATTTTTAAAGTCTGTTTGATTAATTCCCCAGCTACTATTAAATCAGCAATATAGTATTCACCTGTTTCATACTTCTTACCTACAAGCTCAAGTCCAAGATTTAAATTATTTTGAATATCATAAACAGTTTTTCCTTGTTGAAGGGCTTCTCGAATTGTATGAAACAATAATTCCTCATTTAGTTCTTCCATAGCTCTAATGATATCATTTTTCATTCGGATATCTCCTTAAAATAATTTCACAATATAATTATACTAAAAATTATGATACTGCGTAAAGGGAAACTTACGAAGTGAGTTTCTCTTGCTTAAGAGGTTCTAAGTAACAAAAAATTAAATATTAGGTTGGAGATTAAAATATCCAACCTAATATTTATTGTTAATTAGTTTTAAAACATTTTTTTACTTATTCTATCTATTGCTGCACTAGTTTCCTCATATACTCCTGGGAATGAAGCTATATTTAAACCTTGACTTAAGTTTGGAATAAAATATAGTTTTCCGCATTCTTTACATGCGATTTCTACGTATTTTTCAATTTCTTCAGGTGACCAGTTAGGATGATCGACTTTACCACTATCGATATCTCCCATGAATGAAATTTTTCCACCGTATTTCTTAATCAATTCAGGAACATTGTTTGTAGTCATAGCACCTTGCCAAATATCTACTCCCATTTCGATCATAAATGGAACAAGGGTAGCTGCGTAAGAATCACTGTGGTGAACAATCAGTTCTACTCCATTTTCTTTCCAGAATCCATATACCTTTTTATATGCTGGTAATAAGAATTCTTCAAACATGGCAGGAGAAACAAATGTAGAAATTTGGCTACCCCAATCGTCATGATGAAAAAGTGCATCTGGATGAATGTGATCGATTACTTCTTTAGCATATGCTAACTCATATTCAACGACGTAATCAATAAGTTCTTGCATTGATTCTGGTTCTTCATACAAACTCATTAATGCATCTTCAATACCCATAAGGTGATGAGTCATTTCAAAGATACCAGGTGCACAAAAAGCAGTAACAAATTTATCATTACGATCAACAGAATTTGCATGTTCAATTGCTGGTGCCCATTCTTCTTCAGTATAGAAAACAGAAGGCGCTTTTACAGATTCTTTCCAATTTGTAACGTCTTTTAATACTTTGTGCTCATCATCATGTACAGGAAAAGAACCGATTTGACCTTCTGGCCAACTAAAAGTAATTCCCCATTTATTCTTAACAACTGTACCTGGACCTGGTGCTAATGGAAGATCCATTGGGGCTTCCATTATTAGCTCCATAAATTCATACTGATTTACAAATCTATCTGGGTTTCCACCTTTAATTGTTTCCATTAAATTTTGTCTTATTGTTAACATATATTATATACCTCCTTATTTTTAGATAAGTTTTTAGGCTGTTACTAATTCTTTAGATTTTACAGCAGCACTACCTGCATCAGGAGCATAACCATCTGCGCCAATTTCAGCTGCATATTCAGGAGTTACAGGTGCACCACCAACGATAACTTTAAATCCAGTTAATCCACTAGCTTTAATAGTTTCTACTGCCTCTTTAAGTGCTGGCATTGTAGTTGTAAGAAGACCAGAGCATGCAACTAAAGTTACATTTTCATTTGCTTTTATTGCATCAACAAATCCATTTGCTGGTACGTCAACTCCAAGGTCAACCATGTTAAATCCTGCACTTTCAATCATCATTGATACAAGATTTTTACCGATATCGTGTAAGTCTCCTGCAACTGTACCTATAACGCATGTACCTAATGAAGACGCGCCGTCACTAGCCATAAGAGGCTTAAGAACTTCAACACCTTTTGACATCGCTTTTGCTGCTATAAGCATTTCTGGTACGAAAATTTCCCCTGTAGAGAATTTGTCTCCTACGACACCCATTGAGTCAACCATAGCTTGTAAAATATCTTCTGCAGCATTTCCTTGATCTAATGCTTCCTGTACTAAACCTGGAACTAGTTTAGTTTTACCTGCTTCTACCTTAGCTTTTACTTCTGCAATCTTTGACATTAATAACGCCTCCTATTATTAAAGATATAGTTCAATTAATTTAAAACCTTTATTTACAAGTTTTGTCCTGCATTAACAGGCACTAAGACTCCCGCTTCAAGATTTCAAGATAATAAAGAAAGATAAGTGGGAGTTAAGTGTCTGTAAAAGCCCGATTGGTTCTACTAATACTCAGTAGGGTATGAAGAAAACCCCTTCTGAATAAAGTTTCACTTTACTTTCCTGTATGTTTCTATGTATTAGATAGCATCCAAATCTTTCATAGTTTTCAGCAGATTAATCACCTCCTAAAAGTTTTTAATTTATTGCAAACTATGATCTAGCTAAGAAAAAAGATTTGGAGCAACATGTGTGTACATGTACACATTTATAATATAATAAGATTCACAAATTGTCAATACTGTAAATCAGATAATATTTAAAATATGAGAATAGGAATTTTAAAGATTACTCATAAATGTAGGGTCACATAAACGTAGTGGTCGCTGCCCACAGCGACCTGAATTTATTTTTTTATATCAATATAATTGTATTTTTTTAAATCCTACTTACTTTAAATCATTTTCATAATAATCTATTAAAGCGAATTTGTGATAGATCAATGTCATATGCAGCAAATTGATCTACTCCTAACTAAGCTTAATAGTTCTCTTCCTATATTAAGAAATCACCCTGTTTTTCTACAGGGTGATTGAGTGAATTTTAAAACAATAATTATTTTTATTGTAGTATATGTTTATGTATATTTACTCTTTTTATAACCATAGATATTTTATAATCATCATCTTGAAGCATTCGGACATTGTCTAATTTTACTTCTAACGAGCTTATAATTTTAGCGTATTATAGTCTTTTTCTAAAATACAGGAACAACTGAACCATTGTATTTTTCTTCGATAAATTGTTTTACTTTATCGGATTTTAATGCTTCTACAAGAGCTTGTAACTTTTCATTGTTTTCATTGCCTTCTCTTACTACAAGTATATTTGCATATGTAGTTGCAGACAATGATTCTTTTTCTTCTTTTACTAATGCATCGGTATTTACATTTAAGTTTGAAAGTAATGCATAATTTCCGTTAATTACTCCTAAATCTACATCTTGTAATGTTCTCGGTACTTGTGCTGCTTCTATTTCAAGTACTTGATAATTATTAGGATTATAGGTAATATCGTTTATTGTCGCTGTTAAACCTGCATTTGGATCAATTTTAATCAGTCCTGCTGTTTCTAGTAGCAATAATGCTCTGGCTTCATTTGTTGGATCATTAGGTACTGCTATTGTTGCGCCTTCTTCTAAATCTGCTAATGATGTTGTCTTACCAGGATATATTCCAAGTGGTTCATAATGTATAGTTGCTATTGTCACAAGTTTTGTATTATTGTTTTCATTAAAATCATCTAAATATGGTTGATGTTGAAAGTAATTTGCATCTAAATTTCCACTGTCTACTGTTAAGTTTGGTTGTACGAAGTCTGTAAATTCAACAATTTCCAAAGTGTACCCATTTTCTTCTAACTCTTCTCTTGCTAACTCGAGTATCTCAGAATGCGGTGTAGGAGATGCTCCTATTTTAATTATTTTATCATCTGTGTTGGAACAACCAGCAAATGAAAATATTGCAATTAGTGTAATCAATAATAATATAATCATTTTTTTCATTAATGTTTCCCCCTTATTTTCTTTTATCTTGTTTATTTGCAGTTCTCATTCCGATTTCTTGTAATAGTTGAACTACTAATACCAATAATACTACAGTTACAATCATTATATCTGTCTGACCTCTATGATAGCCATATCGAATAGCAATATCGCCAAGACCACCACCGCCAACAATTCCTGCCATAGCAGAATAACCAAGTACTGTCGTAGTTATAATGGCGTAGCCTATAATCAAAGATGGTTTTGCTTCTGTTATCATTACCCTACATATAATTTGAAAAGGTGATGCTCCCATAGATAATGCTGCCTCAATAACACCTTTGTCGACTTCTTTAATAGATGATTCTACCATTCTTGCAATAAAGGGTGCTGCACTTATTACTAAAGGTACAATTGTTGCTGTAGAACCGTATGTAGTTCCTATTACAAATCGAGTAAATGGCATTACTGTGATTAGTAATATTAAGAACGGGATAGATCTTGTAATGTTAATAATCGAATTTAGTGGCGAATTTAACCACTTAGCTGGAAGTATACTTCCTTTTTCTGTGACTACAACTAGTATGCCTAGAGGGAGTCCAATGAGATAAGCGATAAATGTACCTACTAGAGTCATATAGAGGGTTTCTAATAAACCTAATGAAATCATAGTCATTATTGTACTATTCCACATAATTATCCACCTCTTCTACAGCTAAATTTCTTGAGTGCAGATACCTTACAACTTTATCTGCAAGTACTTCATCACTAGGTAATTGGATTACCATTTGTCCAAATGCTTTTCCTTCGATATCTTTCATATCAGCAAAAAGAATATTGATAGGTGTTTTGCATGCGAGAATCATCTGAGAAATCACAGGATCGTATGATGAACTACCGTCAAAGACGATACGACAACACCTTTTTGACAGATATTCTTCAACTCTTGTCCCCTGAGGGTACACAAGTCTTTGAGCTGGTGCTGTCTTGGGGTGAGTGAATATATCTTGCACTCTTCCTGTTTCAGCTATTTTACTCTCATCAATAATTGCAACATGTGAACATATTTCCTCTATTACTGCCATTTCATGAGTAATAATAACGATAGTAATGTTTAAAGTTTTGTTGATATCTTTTAATAACTCTAATATGGATCTTGTAGTATTGGGATCTAGGGCTGATGTTGCTTCATCACATAATAATACCTTCGGATTAGTAGAGAGTGCCCGAGCTATGGCAACCCGCTGTTTTTGACCACCACTAAGTTGTGAAGGATAGGCATTTTCTTTGTCTTTAAGCCCGACTAATTCTAATAATTCTTTTGCTCTAATTTTTGAATCTGATTTGCTTACTCCTGATATTTCTAAGGGAAAACAGATGTTTTCTATTACAGTTTTTTGCATTAATAAATTAAACTGCTGAAAAATCATTCCCATAGTACGTCTTAATTCTCTTAGACGCTTATTATTAAGAGTAGCTAGATTTTTATTGTCAACAATAACTGTGCCTTCTGTAGGAACCTCTAAGAAGTTAATACAACGGACTAAAGTACTTTTGCCAGCACCACTCATCCCAATAATACCAAAAATATCTCCTTTATGAATGGTAAGATTGATATTATCTAATGCTTTTATTTCTCCATCTTTTGTAGTGAAGGTTTTAGTTAGATCGACAATTTCAATAATTTTTTCTTTCATATGTGCTCCTATAATCGTATTTAACTCATAGAAATCCTCTCGTTTTTTCATGCGAGCATGAAAAATGATTTTATTTCTGTGAGCCAATCTGTTGCAGATTAACCTCAACCCTTTCAGGGCTTCGGTCGTTGGCACTTGTTCACTTGAGTATGTACAACAGAGCAGTAAAACGACATGAAGTTTGTGAACTGGTCAACTGTTTTGAATCTTATCATGAAAATAGTATACGTCATTTAATAATAATTGTAAACACTTTATTATAATTCTTATATGTTTTATTGGTTTTATTGAATGAGAAGTGTGAATTAATCTCTTGTTAACAAGTAAAAGCTCCTACGAAAAATAATGTAGGCGCTTTTACTTGTCTTATCTTGATGAAGATTACTCTGAGGATATGGTCGCTGTGGGCAGCGACCCCTAGTTTGCGAGGCATGATACCGAGCTGATGGTTTGAAAGAAAACCTGCCACCTAGCTAATGGGAAGGCAAGCTGTAA
>NZ_WHNX01000015.1 GCF_009362815.1 Alkalibaculum sporogenes
TTCGCTTCGCTCTGGATGACTCAGATATGTGTCTTGGGGCGAAGATCCTTCGCTTCGCTCTGGATGACTCAGATATGTGTCTTGGGGCGAAGATCCTTCGCTTCGCTCTGGATGACTCAGATATGTGTCTTGGGGCGAAGATCCTTCCCCGATAAACGGGGCACCGCGCTTCTTCGCTCTGGATGACTTGGTCATGGGCTAAGGTTGAAAAACCTCTACTGAATTAAGTTTCGCTTTTTTGTCATCCAGAGGAACGAAGTGACGAAGGATCTTGTGTCTGGATTTTCATTTAATAGATCACTATATTATACCATGCACCATACGAGCTTGCCTCTAGGGAGAAGATCCCACCCCGATAAACGGGGCATCGCGCTTCTTCGCTCTGGATGACTTGGGTAGTGGCTTGGGTAGAAAAAAACACTGAATTAAGTCACTTTTTTTGTCATCCAGAGGAGCTAGCGACGAAGGATCTTAGTCTCTAGATAATCCTTTACCAGCTATTAATAACTACCAATGTCTTTCAAAGAGCTTTTGATAACAGTATACCACATATTATCCCAAATATTATTGCAAAACCTGAGGTCCTCCCTTTCCATAGGACATTGGATTTAGGTATAATCTCTTGGCAGGTAATAAACAACATAGACCCTCCTGCGAATCCTAAACAAATACCTATAAAAGACTCTGAAATATTGCCGAAATATCCTCCGATTAATGCACCAACACCCATTGGTAGGCCTGCATATATTGTGTATAGTAACACTTTGAATTTTGATATACCACTAAGAGATAGAGGCGCTGCCATTGCCATACCTTCTGGAATATTATGCAGTAGTATGATAACGCTTAAGCTGATGCCTAAAGTTGAATTTGCAGCTAATCCTGAACCTATAGCTAATCCTTCAGGAAAATTATGTAGTGCTATGCTTACTCCCATTAAAGTACCTGTCTTTAAATAATTATTTTTTGAATGGTTAGCTGATAAATGAAAGGATAGCATTTGATCAAAAATAGTGATCATCACTACTCCAATAATAATTCCTATTAATGGCCAAAATAACCCTGTATTAAAGGCTTCTGGCAATAAATCAAAACACACTATTGCAATCATTAATCCCCCAGAAAACCCCAATATAAAACTAAAGAGATGATTTGATGGCTTGTTAAATATAAAAGTAGAAATTCCTCCTATACCTGTACCTACTGTACCCGCGAAAAAACCTAATAGTGTAACTCCTAATAATGTATCTATAATCATAGCAAAACCTCCGTATTTCTTCTGTTTAAATATATTCTCTTTGAATCTGAATTATGCAATTATTCAGTATTAAGCATGAAATGCACGTAGGTATTTACCATAAATAAAGTGAAACTTTATTCAGTAGGGGGTTTTCTTCATCCCTACTGAATATTAGTTTTCGTGAAACAACGAGCCAAGCGAAAATATGTTTTCGTAGTACCTTAATGACGGAGCAGTTAAATAGCTTGCTATTTTAACTGTATAGTATTAGGGTACGCAAATGAATGTTTGCTTTCATTTGGCGAGTGTCGCGACTTTTACAGGCACTTAACTCCCACATCTTGAAGTGGGAGTCTTAGTGCCTTTTAATGCGGGATAAACCACAAAAAACTTCCGATTTTACGGAAGTTTTCTTATATATTAGCGTTATAGATTTCTCTTAGTATTTATTCGCTTTGCATCTTAAGTTTTTCAGCTTGGTCTGTTGTAGTTAGAGATTCTACCATTTCTTCTATGTCTCCATCTAAAAATTGGTCTAATTTATACAAGGTCAAGCCTATGCGATGGTCAGTAATTCTACCTTGTGGAAAGTTATAAGTTCGTATTCTTTCACTTCTGTCTCCAGTACCTACTTGACTCTTCCTATCTTGCGCTACTTCAGCATTTTGCTTACTTTGTTCTAGTTCATATAGTTTAGCTTTTAAGATTGTCATAGCTTTATCTTTGTTTTTTAACTGTGACTTTCCATCTTGACACGTAACTACTAAACCAGTAGGTACATGGGTCACCCTAACTGCTGAATCAGTGGTATTAACACTTTGACCCCCATTACCTGAAGAACGATATACGTCTGTTCTTATATCGTTAGCTTTAATGTCAATTTCTACATCTTCTACTTCTGCTAATACAGCTACTGTAACTGTAGAAGTGTGAATACGTCCACCCGATTCTGTTGTGGGTATTCTTTGAACTCTATGAACTCCACTTTCATACTTTAACTTACTGTACGCACCATCTGCGTTAATCGAAAATACTATCTCCTTTATCCCTCCAATATCTGGAATATTTGAGCTCATTACTTCGTATTTCCATTTTTGTCTTTCTGCATACCGAGTATACATCCTAAATAAAGACCCAGCAAAAAGTGCTGCTTCACTTCCACCAGCTCCAGCTCTTATTTCTACAATTACGCTTTTATCATCATTAGGGTCTTGTGGTAAAAGCAATACTGTAAGTTCATCTTTTATTTTTTGTTCTTTTTCGTTCAATTCTTCTAATTCTAGCTCAACCATCTCTTTAAAATCTTTTTCAATTTTATCTTTAAGCATTTCTTTCGCTTCATCAATACCTTGAATAACAATTTTATACTCTCTGTATTTTTTAACTAATGTTTCTAGCTTTGAATGCTCTTTTACTAATTTTCTCCACTCATTTTGATTAGCAATGACTTCTGGATCGCTAACCTTTTCTTCTAGATCTATATATCTACTTTCAACTGATTCTAATTTATCTAACATAAAGTTTCCCTCCATAAATCTCACCACAGCACCTATGCTCATAGAATTCATGAGATTTTCTGTGTCTGCTAATTAAGGTAGTATATCATATTTACGTAAAAATTTAAATGTAAAGCTCTATTGGTAATTAATATATCAAAATTCCAGCTAATGCCGATCCTAATAATAGTAATATTGGATTTGTTCTCTTTTTTATTATTAGGAAAGTGACAATCAGAAGAATAATTACACTCTTATAATCTATTATTGCACCTTTAAAGAGAGTATAGGCTGCTGTAGCAATTATACCTGGTACTCCTTGCCTTATAAATGTCAGTATCTTTTGGATATAAATATTGTCTTTGAACTTCTTAAAATAATGGGATATTAAATATACTATTATTGATGATGGCAATACTACTCCAAGGGTAGCTACTATTCCGCCTATTATAGTTCCACTTGCTCTAGTTCCTAGAAATGTAGCCATATTAACTGCAATTACACCTGGTGTCATTTCTGATATAGCGATAATATCAATAAATTCTGCATGGCTTAACCATTGATATGTATCTATTACAGCTTCCTCCAGTATCGGAATCATGGCATATCCTCCACCAAATGTAAATAAGCCAACTCTAAAAAACACAATAAAAAGCAACATTATTATACCCATTATAACTTTTCCTTATCTATTATACTTTTAAAGAAACCTAATATACCTAGTGCAATAATTACGAAAACTGGACCTATATTGAATACTACAATTATGCAAAATGAAATAATAGGAACGATTAGCCAATATCCTTTTATCTTACTTTTTTTAACCATGTTATATACTGCCCCAATTATAAGACCTACCACTGCAGGTCTTATTCCCTGAAATACTTTATCTATGATCTCTAAGTCTCTAAACTGGGTATAGAATGGAATAATGCACAGTATAATCACAATAGGTGGTATGATAACACCTAAAACAGAAAATATGCTTCCCAGTAATCCAGCAACATGGTAGCCAGTATAGACAGCACTGTTTACTGCAAGCGGACCAGGTGCTGAAGTAATTATTGTAATCATATTCATATAGTCTTCATCTGTAAACCATTTTTTCTTGTGTACAAATTCAGTTTCAAATAATGGCAACATAGCATAACCTCCTCCCATTGTAAATGCACCTATGACAAAGAAGGTTTTAAATAATTCAAATATTTTATTAATAGAATTTCACCTCTCCTTATCTTGCTTATAAGTTCTTAAGTTTGGGTATAATTTATGTATAATGGTAAACATAATTTTACTCATATCCACTCAAATTTTCAATAAATAATCTTGATATAAATTTGTCAATATCGTTTTTATAGGTTATAATTATTATTATACTAAAGATTTTAATAAATAAAGTTTTTTTAAGTTATTTTTAATAATTTTCATCTATACTATAGTAGTAATAATATAATATTAAGAGGTGAATATTTATTTGAAAAATATTTTATTTTTTCTTCTACCCAAAAGAGATGTAGTCTTCTTAAATGTAAATTGTTCATTAAAGTTTGCTTTAGAAGTAATGGAAAAAAACGGCTATAGTGCTATTCCCTTAATTAGTGATAAAGGAAAATACGTTGGAACACTGACAGAAGGTGATCTGCTCTGGGGATTTAAAAACAATCCGGATATAAATTTTGATAACTGCTCTAGATTTGATTTAAAAGATTTAAAGTTAAGCCGAAGAATAAAGTCTGCTAAAATTGGTGAACCTCACGAAACTATTTTACATATGGCAAAGTACCAAAACTTTATTCCCGTAACAGACGATAATGGTGTTTTTATTGGGATTATAAGAAGACAAGAAATATTAGATTATTTACTCGGTGATGATTTACAATATGCCCTACATGATTCAGAATATAAAGTATAAAAATTAATTTAACACATAGCAGTTTTAGAAAAATCTCGTCCTTATTTGGTCGAGATTTTTGCTTACTATCTAGTGAAGTTTGAGAGCCTTTATATTACACCCCAATAAACAGGGCACCCTGATTGTTGGCTCTGGATGACTGGGGTAGTGAGTTAGGGTCTTAAGATCCCGCGCTTTGCTCTGGATGACTCGGGTGGTGAGCTTGGGTCTTAGATCCTTCCCCGATAAACGTGGCACCGGGTTTCTTCGCTCTGGATGACTGGGGTTGTGATTGGCATCTAATAATGTACCCTCACAAACCAATATTTAATTCCTTCTCTATTCCATCCTAAATCCCACGGAACTCTGTGTCGATCTACATTGTGGCAGTTTACTAAGGGGTATCCTTTTGAATCATATCCTGTTATTACAGATACGTGTTTAATATCACCTTTTTCCTCATAGGCAACAATGTCGCCTGGCTGTAATTTGTAGGCTGCTTGGTATACTGATTCATAACCACCTACAGCTATCCTCGAACCTCTACCACTGTTTAGTAAGTAGTGTGTTAAATTGTATGCTTTTATCCATGCTAAGCTACCACCTTTATCGTAGTTCCAAACACTGTTTTTCTTAAAACCTCCTCCTTCATGTAAAACTTGGGAAGCAAAATTAGCACAATCTCCTCCTACTGGGTTATAGTTTCTATATTTATCGTTATAACTATTATTTATAAGGGCACTGCTATATTTATCTGCGTATTTCACTGCATCTTTACGACGTCCTTCTAATTTATAATTATCATATTGGTAAGTATTTATATACTCTTTAATCTCTGGTTTCTTTTCTTCCTCTATTCCTAATGAATCACTCATGGGATCTGAGAACCAGTCTTTAGTTATGACCCATTTATCTTTTTTCATCTCAATTCTCATATAATGATATACCGCAATACTATAACTATTTGCCACTGTATCTCCATCTTTGTATTTATAATCGTATTGATCTATTGATTTAACAGTTAGATCAAAGGCTTGGTCAGACCCTGATACTTTAGTAAACTTGTAATCACTTTTGATATCTGTATATTCTATACCTTGTTTTTCACTCCATGTTTTTATATACTCCATTTTCTTTAATGCATATTCAAATGCCCATTTACCATAAAGTGTATCAACATCATATTGTTCCTTTAGCAGTTCTTCATCTCCATTTAAATAAGCTATATTCATATCATTTAGTAATTGCTTAGCCACTTTTTCTATCTCATCGCTCTTAAATAGTTTTGATGTCATACCTAATGCTATTGTAATAAAAGCAACAACTAGGAGCAAAGCTATTATCCGCCTTCTAATTGGCCACTTCAACATATTTTCCACACCATAATAAAATCACCTCATAAAGATTTATTCTATATAATTATTCTTTATCGAATGATTTCATTCATTTTTTTAAAGTATATGGATTGAATTCCAATCTAAATATGTTGACTTAAAACAAGATAATTACACCCTTGTATGTATAAAAAAGCTTTTAGCAGAGCTAAAAGCTTTTTTATACTAAATTAAGTTTTCTGGGTTTAGGGACTCTAGTTCGGGGATTACAAATTTACCATCTTTTCTAATTAATACATCGTCAAAATATATTTCTCCTCCACCGTATTCGGGAGTTTGAATACAAACTAAATCCCAATGTACTGATGATACGTTCCCATTGAATGCATCTTCATATGACATTCCCGGTGTAAAGTGAAAACTTCCCATTATTTTTTCATCAAATAACGTGTCTTTCATTGGATTTAATATATATGGGTTTACTCCAATGGCAAATTCACCTATATACCTAGCTCCATCGTCAGTATCTAAAACTTTGTTTAATCGTTCGCTATTGTTTGATGTAGCATTAATTATTTTTCCATTTTTAAATTCAAACTTAACATCTTGATAAGTGAAGCCTTGATATTCTGATAAAGTATTATAAGATAATACTCCATTAATTGAATCTTTTACTGGGGCTGTATACACTTCTCCATCAGGGATATTCATCTTACCATCACACTTTATTGCAGGTATATCTTTTATTGAAAAGGTGAGATCCGTATCTTGTCCTAGGATTCTTACTTTATCAGTTTTATTCATTAAATCAACTAATGAATTCATGGCTTTAGACATTTTTTCGTAATCCAAATTACATACATTAAAATAGAAATCTTCAAATGCTTCTAAACTAGTTGTAGCTAATTGCGCCATGGCGTTATTTGGATATCGTAATACTACCCATTTTGTTTTGTTAACTCTATAATCTGTAATAGGCCTTAAGACTTTTCCATTTAATACTATTTTATCAGTAGGTACATCTGACATTTCTGACGTGTTTTCGCTAGCCCTTATTGATATAAATGCGTCCATATGTTTCATTTGGTTTAATCCGTAGTCTAACATAACCTTTAATTGTTCCTCATCACAATCCATTAATATCTCTCTATTGATAGAGCTATCGCTAATATCAACAAATGGATAAGCACCTACTTTATATACTTCTTTGACTATCTGCCTTACCAATGGTTTTGCTGATTCACCAGATAATGCTATTAGAACTCTCTCGCCTTTTTTAACTTCGCAGGAATAATTTACTAAATTTGATGCCAATGTTTTAATTCTACTATCCATAGTTCCTCTCCTTTTCCAATATTTATTGCTTTAAATTAGTTTTATTATTAAACAAGCATAGCACTTAAGTCGTTAACTGGGGTCTAAGATCCTGCGCTTCGCTCTGGATGACTTGGGTGGGCACATAGTTATTCTAGGTTAGCGTGTCTTAAGTACATATTACTTCCATTTTTTTTCATTTTGTCCATTAGTGTTAATATAATTGCATCAAATAATATTAGTGAACTCTGTTCAAAAAGGGATCCCATAGGTTGAACTGTGGATTTGCTTTCGTCACCTTTAGATTGTGCATTTAATTCTATAACTATAGTTGAGTTTTGAGCTATACTAGATTCATTATTTGTTGTTATCATACTTACGGTAGCTCCAATATTTTTTGCTTTGTTTGAAGTATTGACTAAACTTGGTGTCTCTCCTGAACCAGATGCTATTATAAGTAGATCATCTTTATCTATACTAGGTGTTATTGTCTCTCCTACTACATATGAATCTATTCCTATATGCATAAGTCTCATAGCAAAACTCTTTATCATAAATCCTGATCGTCCCTGTCCCGATACGAATACTCTTTTGCTTTTCCCTATAGCTTCTACTAGTAAATTTACTTCTTCTTGCTTAACTTGTTTGATTACATCTGTAATTTCTGTAATTATTCTTTGTGCATTATTCATCGGTACACCTCATGTTTTCATTATTGTCTAACGTAACCACAAGAAACACGCTTTGCAAGTTTCTCGCAGTTACGCGGTAGTCGCCAAATGTCTGCAAGCAGCCACTTGGCTCATTACTTCGCGACGACCACAAGAAACACGCTTCGCGAATTTCTCGTGGTTACGCGGACAGTCGCCAAATGTCTGCAAGCAGACGCTTGGCTCATTACTTCGCGACGACCACAAGAAACACGCTTTGCAAATTTCTCGTGGTTACGCGGACAGTCGCCAAATGTCTGCAAGCAGACGCTTGGCTCATTACTTCGCGACGACCACAAGAAACACGCTTCGCGAATTTCTCGTAGTTACGCGGACAGTCGCCAAATGTCTGCAAGCAGACGCTTGGCTCATTGTCTTCGCGATAATTAGTATACAAAATAGGCACGTTAGCGTGCCTACTTTGTTTGTTTTTTTGATACATAATTATTTAATAAATTTTAATTCTTGATCTTCGACAGTTACTTTTAATACATTTCCTTTTTCTACATTGCCTTTCAGCATCTCTTCTGATAATTTATCTTCTACCTCTTTTTGAATTGTCCTTCTTAAAGGTCTTGCTCCGTATTCTAGATTGGTGCCCTTCTTAGCTATAAAATCTGTAGCACTTTCATCAAAGCTTATATGGATATCTAGTTCTTGTAATCTCTTTGCTAGTTGTTTAAACATTATATCTATTATAAAATGTATATCCTTATCTTCCAACTTATGGAATACTATTACTTCATCTAAACGATTTAAAAATTCTGGTTTAAATGTATTTCTTAGTTCTACCATAACATTGTCTTTCATTTTTTCGTACTCATTCTCAGCTGCATTATCACTTACTGTAAAGCCCAAATTCTTTTGTTTTTTTATAGTATGTGCCCCTACATTTGAAGTCATAATGATCACAGTATTTTTGAAATTAACTGTTCTCCCTTTTCCATCTGTAAGCCTTCCATCCTCTAATATTTGTAACAATATATTAAATACATCAGGATGTGCTTTTTCGATTTCGTCTAATAGGATTACTGAATATGGTTTTCTTCTAACTTTTTCAGTTAATTGACCACCTTCATCGTATCCTACATAACCTGGAGGTGAACCTATTAGTCTTGATACTGTATGCTTTTCCATATACTCTGACATATCTATACGTATCATAGAATCTTCTTCACCAAACATAATCTCTGCTAAAGCTTTGCTCAGTTCTGTTTTCCCTACTCCTGTTGGTCCTAAGAATACGAATGAACCAATAGGACGTTTTGGGTCTTTAAGCCCTACTCTAGCTCTTCTAATAGCTCTTGAGACTGCCTTTACTGCTTCTTCTTGCCCTATAACTCTTTTATGCAGTACATCTTCCATATCTAATAATTTCTGAGATTCTTCTTGGGCTAATTTCTTAACTGGAACACCTGTCCAACTAGCTACAATTCCCGCGATTTCTTCTGGTCCTACTTCTCCTCCAGTACCAATATGGTTTTTTTGTTGCCATGACTCTTTAATAGTCTTTAATTTTGTTTTAGCTTTATTTTCTTTATCTCGAATTTCTGCTGCTTTCTCAAAATCTTGAGAAGAAACTGCTTCTTCTTTCTCTTGTTCAAATTTTTCTATAGTTGTTTCTATTTCTTTAATATCAGGTGGCATAGTTAATATTCCTAATCTTACTTTTGAAGCTGCTTCGTCTATTAAATCTATTGCCTTATCAGGTAAGTAACGATCACTTATATAACGGTCTGATAATTCTACTGCTGCCACAAGGGCTTCATCTGTAATCTTAACTTTATGGTGGGCTTCATACCTATCTCTAAGACCTTTTAAAATTTCTATAGCTTCTTCTTTACTAGGTTCTCCTACATTAACTGGCTGAAATCTTCTTTCTAATGCCGCATCTTTTTCCACGTGTTTTTTATATTCATCAAGAGTCGTCGCTCCTATTGCTTGTAATTCTCCTCTTGCTAATGCAGGCTTCAATATATTTGATGCATCTATAGCACCTTCTGCTGCACCTGCTCCAATAATAGTGTGCATCTCATCTATAAATAATATAATATTATCTGCACTTCGTATCTCTTCCATTACGTTTTTTAATCTATCTTCAAATTCACCTCTATATTTTGCGCCTGCTACCATTGACGATAAATCTAGAGATACGACTCTTTTATCTTTAAGATTTTCTGATATATTACCGTCCACTATTTTTTGTGCTAAACCTTCTGCAATCGCAGTTTTACCTACTCCTGGTTCACCAATTAGACAAGGATTGTTTTTTGTCCTACGGCTTAATATCTGGATAACTCTTTCTATTTCTTTATCTCTCCCTATAACTGGGTCTAATTCTCCTTGTGCCGCCATTTGTGTCAGGTCACGTCCAAATTTATCGAGGTTCTTAGTATTAGTATTTTTAATCGCATTTGCTTTACTCGCTGAGCTAGGAGTACTATTCATAAGTTTTATAATTTCCTCACGAACTCTCTCAAAGTCAATCTTTATGTCTATAAGTATTTTAGCACCTACACCTTCACCTTCTCTTATAAGTCCAAGCAATATATGTTCTGTACCTATATAACTTTGATTTAGAGCCCTAGCTTCCATTAAGCTGAGTTCTAATATTTTTTTAGTTCTAGGAGTATAACCTATTATCTCGCTAACCTCTTCTTCTCCTTTACCTACTAATTCTTGAATCTCTTTTATTACACTTTCATACTTCACCCCTAATTCTTTAAGGGCAATAGCAGCTACTCCTTCTCCTTCTTGAATAAGCCCCAACAATAAATGTTCTGAACCAATATAATTATGATTCATTTTTTTTGCTTCATCTTGGGATAGTACCAACACTTTTTGTGATTTTTCAGTAAATCTTCCAAATATAGGCATTCTCTGCACCTCCTATGTATTTTTTATTAAACTCTTTCTTATAAAATTTGCACGTAGTTTATCTACGTCAAAACTTTGTAAATCTGCAGTATCGTATAAACTCAAAAGTATCCCTGGTTGAATAGTAATCATTAAATCGTTTATTTTTTTTATATCTTGATCTATTAACTCAAGGTCTGTACCTAACCTAACTAAAGATATTAACTTCATACTTTCTTCTACACTTATAGTTCTAGCATTTGTCAAGGTTCCTAATGCTCTAAATATCTTATCTTCTAAATAAGTTTTATTATTGTTTAACACTTCATACCTTAAATCTCTTTCTCTCTTAATTATCTCTTTTGCTACGCTATGGATATTTGATATAATATCTTGTTCTTTAATTCCTAAGGTAGTTTGGTTTGATATTTGATATAAGTCTCCCATAGCTTGTGTTCCTTCTCCATAAATTCCCCTTATGGTTATCCCAAACCTTGCTAAAGTCTGCATTAAATTATTCATTTGGTTACTGAGTGTTAAAGATGGTAAATGCAACATTACTGAAGCTCTCATACCAGTTCCTACATTACTTGGGCAAGCTGTTAAGTAGCCGTATTTTTCATCAAAAGCATATCTTATTTCTTCTTCTAATAAATCATCAATTTCATTTGCAATATCATAAGCATAATTTAATTGAAATCCATCTAAAATACATTGAATTCGAATATGATCTTCTTCATTTACCATTATACTTACTCTTTCATCTTCTCTGATAAATACTGCTGCATGATCATTTCTACCCCATTCTGGGCTAGTTAAGTGCTTTTCAACTAACATTTTTTTGTTGTTAGCAGTTATATCTTCAACTTTTATTTTATTAAAGGGTGTCAAGTTATTATTTTTATCATTTATAGATTTTTCTACTACCTCTACAATATCCTTAGCGCTGTCACTTTGTAGGTAAATAGGAAATGGCAAATTTCTTATATTCCTAGCTAACCGAACACGACTACTAATTACTATATCTTTTTCTTTATATTCATTTTTAGACATATTACACCCCATGTAATTAACTTTTTATATTGTCTTTTATTTGTTCTTTTAAGATTTTTATTTGATCTCTTAACAATGCGGCTTTTTCATATTCTTCTTTTTCAATGGCAAGTGATAAATTTCCATGTAATGATGTAAGTTCTCTTTTTAGCCTTATATTTTCTCCACCATATTTTACGATTTTCCCAATATGTTGTTCTTTACCATGCATTCTTTGTATCATTGGGTTAATTAACAATGAAAATGTTTCATAACACTTTTCACAACCAAATTTACCATGTTTTTTAAATGTGTCATAGTCCATACCACATTGTGGACAGTGATACTCCATGCTATGAGAATAATCTACTGCATGTGTATTCTCTTCTAAATCTAGTAGATTTGCAATAAAACCTTGAAAATTAAATGAACTGTTGAACATTTCATGTAAGGCACTGCATTGATCGCAAAGATGTATTTCTCGCTTTTCACCACTCATAATTTTAGTAATGTGGATTGACGCTGCTCTTTCGTTACAATTTTGGCAAAGCATACAATTCCCTCCTATCCATTCCAGAAAATAATTCTTATGTGTAATTACTCTTCTCCCTCATTATTATATTCTCTAAGAATGTTATATATAATACCTCTATTTAATTTTAATAAACTTCCAATCTTTCTTATAGATAATTTTCCTGTATTTTTTATCATTAAAACAAGATTAATCCTATGAACCTTATTTTTCTTATACCCAAGATCTTTTAATTCAATATTATTTTTACACAAATATCTTCGAATCATATTATTAATTTTATTTTCGATACCTTCTTCAATATCTAAAAAAATATCATCATTCTCAATCTTAGTATAATTAATAAAGTTATGAATTGACTCAGTCTCTTCATTACCAAATTCCGAAAAAGCAGATAAATTATATGACAAAAATTTTTCCATACTATCTTCTATATATTCGTTATAGCTACTCCACTTATATAATAATTGGTTACCTGATGGATTATTGTGTATGTATCTAATTATAGGTAATAGATACTGAGTATCTCTTATGCATTCACTTTTAAATCTATCATAAAATACATGGCCTTTACTATTATATTTAAAATTATAATAATTGGCATAAGAAATATTTATCTTTTTCATTATTGTTGAAATATCGTATTTATGAATCTCAATTAAAAAATGTGCATGGGTATCTAATACACAGTACGCGAGAAGGCTCAAAATATTATCTTCACTATATTTTTTTACTATAAGAAGGATTTTCTTTTTATCCATGTCTTCAATAAAAATATTCTTATTATCATTACCTACTACCATTACATGATAATAATTAGATTCACTAACTTCTCTTGGCATTCTTGACAAGTTATCACCTACTTACAGCATATTCCTATTTTGATTTTATCATCATTATATATAAAAGTAAATAAAAAGTTGACAAAAAGAACCGTCCCTTTTGTCAACTTTTTATTGTGTAGTTTATAACTTTTATTTAAGTTATAATTAGTTACTTCTGTTATTGTTGTTGTTGTTGCTTCTATTTGTTTCGTTATTATTGTTGTTATTGGTGTTGTTGTTGTTTCTGTTTTGTGTTCCTCTGTTATTTGTGTTGTTTGTGTTATTGTTGTTATTGTTGTTTGTGTTATTAGTGTTATTGTTATTGTTATTGTTATTCATTTTCATTCTCCTTTTCTTTCTTTATTTTAATTTCGTTTATTAGTATTAGCCTTTAATCCAGTAATTATTATTATTTTTTGTTTTTATTTGAACTATTTGTTTGTGTGTTATACATTGAGAGCATATCTCCCGTATCGGTCATTCCTGTTTCTTTTAATTGATCGTTTAAAAATTGACCTGTAGTTTTATCTCTCATCTGTTCTCGGAAAGTTTTATTGTTTTTACTTTTTTTCTTACTCATATTAATTAACTCCTTTCATAAAGACTATCTATATTTTTCGTAGTTAAGCATTTTTTATGCTAAAAAAATAAAAAAAAATCTGAATTTATTTCAGATTTTTCTTTATCTCAACTACAAGGAGCAAAGTAGTTACTTGCAAAAATTTTTACTTATTTTTTATTATTTGTCTCTTCTATTACTTTCTCTGCTAATATAGAAGGTACTTCTTCGTATCTTACAAATTCCATACTAAATTCACCTTTTGCATGTGTCATAGACCTAAGTTCTGTGGCATATTTAAACATTTCTGATAAAGGTGCTTCTGCTATAATCTTCTGACTTTCACCTTTTCCTTGTTCCATACCTATAATACGACCTCTTTTTTTATTTAAATCTCCGAGTATATCTCCCATAAAGTTTTCTGGCACATTTATCTCTATCTTATAAACTGGTTCTAGTAAAACAGGGTTTGCATTTTTCATTCCTTTTCTGTAAGCTAATGAAGCAGCCATTTTAAACGACATTTCATCAGAATCAACTGCATGATAAGAGCCATCAGTTAACGTAGCCTTTATGCCTACAACTGGAAATCCTGCTAATACTCCCTCTTTAGTACAATCAGCTAATCCTTTTTCAACGGCAGGTATAAAATTCCTAGGTACCGATCCACCTACTACTTTATCTACAAACAAAAATCCTTGGTCTGTTTCTCCTATTGGTTCAAAATCTATATACACGTGTCCATATTGCCCACGTCCACCAGATTGTTTTTTATGTTTTCCTTCTGATGATGCCTTGCTTTTAATAGTTTCTCTATATGGTATTTGTGGATCAATTAATTCTACTTCAACGCCAAACTTGGATTGCAATTTATCATGTAGAACCTCTATATGCATTTCACCCATTCCAGATATGAGAGTTTGTTTGGTCTCGTGATTTCGCTCAACTTTAAGGGTAGGATCTTCTTCTTGTAATCTTTGCAAACCATGACCTATTTTATCTTCATCGCCTTTTGTCTTAGGTTGTATAGCCATAGATATAATAGGTTTTGGAAATTCTATGTCATCGTATACAATTGGATTTTTGATATCACACAATGTATCTCCCGTAAATGTATCAGATAGCTTTGAAAAAGCACCAATATCTCCTGCTTCTAGTTTTTCAACTTCTATTTGTTTTTTTCCACGAAGTACATATATATGGTTTATTTTTTCTTTTTTATCCTTTTTTGAGTTTAAAAGCTCTTGACCACTTTGCAATGTTCCAGACATGATTCTAAATTGAGACAATCTTCCTACATAAGGATCTACAATAGTTTTAAATACAAAAACAGATAAAGGCTCTTGTGCCGAGATTTTTCTTTCGATAATTTTGTCGGATTTAACATCTTTTCCAACTACTACTTTTTTTTCATCAGGTGCTGGAAAAAACTCGATTATCATATTTGCTAAGGTTTCAATACCAATATTATTTACTCCAGATGTACATAAGACAGGAATTAGATCTCCCTCTAAAACACCTTTTCTGAGACCTTTGTGTATCTCATCATTGCTTATTTCTTCTCCATTGAAGAATTTTTCCATTAGTTCTTCTGTGCTTTGGGCTACTGATTCTATAATCATCTCTCTATATGGTGTTATATCGTCTTTTAATTCTTCAGGAAGTTCAATATCAATACATTTATCTCCTAAACGTTCTCTACCAGTCATATCTACCACATTTAAAACACCTTTAAAGTCAAGTGCTTCTCCGTATGGCATTTCAAAAGGCACCACTTTATTACCTAGTTGGTTTTTCAAGTTTTCCATTACTACATTAAATCTAACATTTTCTCTATCCATTTTATTTACAACAATTATTGAGGGTATCTTTCTCTCTTTAACATATTCCCATGCTTTTTGAGCACCAACTTCTAATCCTGCAAGTGCATCTATTACAATCACTGCACTGTCAGCTACTCTCAAAGCACTAAATGTCTCACCAGAAAAATCAAAGTAGCCTGGAACATCCATAATATTTAATTTATGGCCATCAAGCTCAATAGGTACTATAGAAGAACTTATGGAAATACCTCTTTTAATTTCTTCCTGATTGTAGTCAGATATGGTATTGCCGTCTTCTATTTTACCCATTCTATCAATTATATCCACATTGTATGCCATTGCTTCTACTATTGATGTCTTTCCACTTCCACCATGTCCTAATAATACTACATTTCTAATTTTGTTAGTTGGATATGTTTTCATTTAACTTCCCCCTCATAATTTTGTGGTTGTATCAATGAAAAAATCTGTATTACAATATCAAAACATACTACTATTTTATAATATTTTTTTAGTTTAATCTATATTTTAGAAAATAAAAAAAATGACTTGGCAATCAAATCATTTTTTGTCATTATTACAAAGCAGTCGAAGTTATACGTTGATTTTTTCCCTTAACCTACTTAATATTTTCTTTTCTAATCTAGAAACTGTCATTTGTGAAACTCCTAAATCAGTAGCAATTTCATTTTGACTTTTATTATTATAAAATCTATCTACTATAATTTTTTTATCATACTCAGACAAGTTAGTAAAAATAGTACGAAGAAAATCTTTATCTTCTACTTCTTTAATGTGATTATCTTCTATACCTAATATTTCAAATAGCGATATATCACTGTCATCACTGGAGTTAGTTATTTTTACGTCTAAGGAAGATGGTGCATAGGCATAACTTCCTTCCATAGCCTCTATTACTTCTTCAGTAGAGAGGTCAAGATACTTGGCAATATCATCTACATTAGGCACTCTCATTAATTTATGTTGTAAAGCTTCTTTTGCTTGGTTTATCTTTCTATATGAATCTTGAATTCGTCTAGGAACTTTTATAATCCACTCTTTATCTCTAAAATACTTTTTTATCTCACCTAATATGGTTGGAGTGGCGAAACTAGAAAACTCATATCCTTTACTCGGATCGAATCTCTCAATAGCATAAATCAAACCTAAGCTAGCTACTTGATAAATATCTTCAAAGTCTACACCCTTATTGACGTACTTCTTTGATAATATCTCTGCTATATACATATATTCTTCGAATATTTGATTTCTTAAATTTGTGTCTTTTTTATCTATGTACTCTTTGAATAATAATTCAATACGTTTTTTTCGCTTTGCGGCTTTGTTCTCTTGAGTAATCGATAAATTTTTATTCATTTTTACTCCCCTAATCTTTTTGTCATACGTATGGTAGTTCCATTATTGTCTCCCTTAAAAATTTTCACTTCATCCATAAGAGTTTCAATAATGTATAAACCTAATCCGCTTTCCTTAGGATTATCTAGATCGGGAGTTTTTAGTTTTTCAAATTCTATTCCCTTACCATCGTCACATACATCAATTATAAGGTTTTTTTCGTCAATTGTATAGTGTACAAAATACTTGCTACAATCATTTCCACCTCCATATTTTAAGGCGTTTGTACACGCTTCAGATATTGCAACTTTCAAATCCTCAATATCGTCGATATTGAATCCCATTCTATTTGCAACACCAGACAAGGTAAGTCTTGCGACACTTACGTATTCAGGTATATTCGGCAATGTGAGGCTTATAGTAACTTTATTGTTTTCCATATTATGATTCCTCCACTTATTTAACTAGAAAGATTTTAGTCAACCCAGTAATATCAAATAATCTTTTAACATTTGATTTTAAATTAACTATTTCTATTTCTATGTCTTTATATTTACCTCGTATACCAATTAACGCACCTAATCCAGTACTGTCAATATACTCTAATTCTATAAAGTCAAACAAAATATTTTTAATTTCTTTATCCATTAATTCATTTACTGATTTTTTTAAATTGTCAACTGTATAAATATCTACTTCTCCAATTAACTTTACGTCGTACGATCCGTTTATGCTTTTAGTTATTATTGATAACAAAAATGTCTCCCCCTTGTTTCTTTAAAAATTTATAACAAGCTTAAGAAGGAAAACTTCTGTTCTCCTCCGCCTTTGTTTACCTAAGGAATTTATTAGTTCCCCTTAATCTTATACTTTGCTCTTAGACTTTTTAGTAAATTTTTTTATTATTTTTAATATAAAATGAGAATAATTTAATGTTTTTAGAACTGGTTTTAACATAAAATTTTTAGTTGTTGTAACTGTCTTTTCAACGTTTAAAACAGAATGTTTTAAAGATCCTACGGATTCTTGAACATCTTCCATTACCCCTGAAGAACTCTTAGTTATTACTTCGATATCTGCTATAATGGCATCAATATTTTGCTTATTGCTTAACATTAATTCATCCATGTCTTCTATAGTCTTTGCAAGGTTTTTCATTGTCTTTGCAATATAGATTGCTCCCACAATAAATGCTATACCTATAAAGAGTATTCCTACTTCCCATAAATGTATCTGTGCAAACACTTCTTCACCTTCTTGTCTTGTGTATATTATTTATATTTGAGTATCTTGTGGATCCGGGTCTTGATCTAAATCTGTTTCAAGATCATCTATCGCATCTTCGACAGAATCCTTGATTTCCTCTAACTTGCTTTCTAATTCACTTCTATAAGACTTCACTTTATCGGAAACTTTACTGCTTAAACTTTCTACTTTTTCATTTATATCTTCTTTATATTCCGTCATTTGTTCCATAGCGTCGCTACTTAAGTCTTTTACATTGTCAACTAAATCTTCACTTGCATCTTTCAATTTTTTCATTGTATCTTTTCCGGATTCAGGAGCTAATAATATTCCTGCTATTCCACCAATAATAGTACCTAATAATACTCCACTCATAAAGTCTGAACTTTTAGACATAATCATTCCTCCTACTGTTTATTGTAATTAATTATACCCCATAACAATTCTATTAATCACTTTTTTTCAAAAAAAACTATTCAAAATAGATTTACTCTACTTTTGAATAGCTTTTTTAAAGTTATTATTATTACTCTTCTCCAAATTTACTTTCTACTAATCCTACTAAAGCATCTAGTGCCGCTTGTTCATCGTCACCGTCAGTTTCAATAGTAATTACTGTATCTTTTGAAAGTCCACCAGCCATAATACCCATAATACTTTTAGCATTAATCCTTTTATCGCCTTTTATGATATTGATTTCTGATTTGTATTTTCCTGCCTCTTGCACAAACATAGAAGCTGGTCTTGCGTGTAATCCTGTAGCGTTTAATATTGTTATCTCTTTACTTATCATTTTAATTTCCTCCTAGACTATTTCAATATTTAATTTATTTAATTCTAATTGTACCATTTGTTTAACTTCGTCTGCCGTAGCAAGATCTAAAGCTTTTTTAGCGATTTCTTGAGCTTCTTTTAGCGTAACACTTCTAATTATTTTTTTAATCTGTGGTATTGATGAGGCACTCATGCTAAATTCATCTAATCCAAGTCCTAATAGTATTAATGCTGCAAGAGGTTCTCCGGCCATTTCGCCACACATCCCTGTGAATTTTCCTTTATGAGCATGAGATGCATCGATTACATTTTTTACCAACCTAAGTATTGCAGGATTGAATGGTTGATATAAATAAGACACATTTTCATTCATTCTATCAACAGCAAGTGTATACTGACATAAATCATTAGTACCTATACTAAAAAAGTCTACTTCTTTAGCTATAATGTCTGCACATACTGCTGCTGATGGTATTTCTACCATAATACCTACTTTAATTTCTTTGTCATATGCAATTTGTTCTGTATCTAATTCGCTTTTACATTCTTCTAATATTACTTTAGCTTGTCTTACTTCTTCAATATTAGATATCATGGGAAACATAATTAAAGCTTTTCCATGTGCACTTGCTCTTAATATGGCTCTTAATTGAGTTTTGAATAAATCTTTTTCAGCAAAGCATAATCTAATTGCACGTAATCCTAAGAATGGGTTTAATTCATCATCTAACTGTAGATATGGAAGTTTTTTGTCTCCACCTATATCTAAAGTTCTTATTATAATTGGCATATTCTCCATGCCTTCTACTACTTTTTTATAAGCGTCATATTGTTTTTCTTCACTTGGCATTTCGTGACTATCCATGTATAGGAATTCTGTTCTATATAAACCTACACCCTGTCCACCATTTCTATGAACACCTTCTATGTCATTTGGAGTACCGATGTTTCCAACAAGTTCAACTAAGTGACCATCTTTAGTTTCGGCATGTAAATCTTTTAACTCTTCTAGTTCTTTTCTAAAGTTTTCGTATTCATTTTTTTTATCTTCGTATTGTTTTAGAGTTGTTTTATCTGGATTTACTATAACTTCCCCAGTTAAACCATCTAAAATAATAATGT
The DNA here is from genome assembly GCF_009362815.1 of Alkalibaculum sporogenes. Lineage (GTDB taxonomy): Bacteria > Bacillota > Clostridia > Eubacteriales > Alkalibacteraceae > Alkalibaculum_A > Alkalibaculum_A sporogenes. Next base: position 20,109 of record NZ_WHNX01000015.1, read on the forward strand.
CGCCCTCTTGAGCCTTTGATGTGATATCTTTTAATCCAAGTACAGCCGGTATTTCTAGACTTCTAGCCATAATCGCAGTATGAGACGTTCTTCCACCGATATCAGTGGCAAAACCTTGTACTCTCTCTTTATTCATTTGTGCAGTATCAGAAGGAGTTAAATCCTTTGCAATAATTATTACATCTTCATTTATTTCACTTAGATTTTGACTTTTCACACCTAGAATATTTCTTATTAATCTACTACCAACATCTGATATATCTGCTGCTCTTTCTTTCATGTATTCATCATCCATGGAACCAAATATAGCCACAAATTGTTCTGTTACTTGATTAGTCGCGTTATCTGCAGCAATTTTGTCATTATTGATTATCTGTTCTATTTGTCCTGTATATTCAGGATCATCAAGAATCATTAGATGTGCATCGAAAATCTTTGCCTCTTCTTCACCTAATTCTTTAATTGCCTTTTCTTTTATTTCCCCTATTTGTATACTTGATACTTTAATAGCTTCTTTTAATCTTGATACCTCACTTTGTATATCTTGTATCTCCTTAGTGCTTATCTCAATATTCTGATGTTTCAATACATATGCCTTACTTATCGCTATGCCAGGAGATGCACCTATACCCTTCATACTTGTTCCTCCTCAGTAAATAATTACATTGTATATTATACTAATGCATAATATTTTTTTAATTCTATCACACTTCATATACCATTACTAGATGTAATGGTATGTAATGGTTTGCATTTTATGTTTGCATTTTTTTTGTATAAAGAAAAAACTTTACTAATTATTTAAGTAAAGTTTTAGCTATGACCATCATCAAAGTATCATCTTCAATATTATTAGCATTATTAATCCAGGTATACCTAATACTCCTATTGTCAAAGCGTTAAGAGGGTTAATTCCGATCTGGAAGTTGTATGCTTGACCAAATATGTTTAGTATAAACAATATTAGTCCACCTAAAATACTATTAATAAAAATTGTCATAATAATCTTAACTGGAACCTTGAATATTTTCATCAAAGAACTTCCCAGTAAATACAATAATAATAAACCAATGGAATATGCTAATACTGCATCAGTTTCTAATCCTATCCCCATTTTAATAATCACCATCCTAAGTTTCTTATATATAAGATATTTAAGACATGTGATAATTATTCTAAATTATACGTGAAAAGTTATATTTTCTGCCTTGGCTTTCTTTAACAGATATGCATAAAATGATTGATTTGCTAAAATTTTATGCGCTGCATAATCAACTAAATCCGGATCTGTTACATTAGCAAAATAATTTTTTGACTGTTCTAGATCTTTTTTAGCTTTCTGTATTAGTCTAATGGCACTATCATCGTGTAGTTTTGTTTTCATATTTATTTTTACACTTTGTCTATTTACATAAAAAATGTCTATTAGTCTTTTAACCCTACTCAACATAGATAGCTTAATTTTAATTGCTATTGTTATTAATGATTTGTACATAAAACAAACCCCCAACAAGTTTCTTTGATTGTATTATTAACCTATTAAGGGGAATTTTATTCACTACTTAAATAAAATTAATTATTCACAATAGCAAGTTAGATTTATTGATGTGTTCTGCCACCATCTAATAAAATTATTTGTCCATGTAGATATTTTGATTTATCTGATGCTAAAAATGACGCCAAATATGCAATGTCTTCCGGTTGTCCTATTTTTCTGATTGGTATTTTATTTAGCAATTCTTTTCTGCTTTGTTCATCAGGATATAAGTGATCTAATATATCTGTTTGAATTACTCTTGGAGCTATTGCATTTACATTTATACCTTTGGGTCCTAATTCTTTAGCAAGATTTAGAACCATAGCGTTTTGTCCTGCCTTAGACGCTGCATAATGTATGCCTCCACCAGTACCCGTTAGGGCAGAACCTGAAGATATTACTACAATTTTTCCATATTTACTTTCTTTTATATGGTTTAAAAAAGCCTTTACTGTTAAAAAGGATCCTTTTAAATTAATATCCAAAACCTTATCCCAAAGGGCTTCATCTATTTCTTCAAAAGACTTTTTAATTGATATGCCAGCGTTAACTACTAATATATCTATTTTCCCTAATTCTTTAGAAATTTCGTCGGCAGCTATATTTAAGGATTCATAATCAACTACATTTATTTGTTTAAATAAAGCTGTGCCACCCATTTTTTTTATTTCATCAACTGTTTTTTGTCCAGCCTCTTTAGAAATATCCGCTATAATTACTTTAGCACCTTCTTTACACATATCAATAGCGATAGCTTTTCCTATACCCATTGCACCACCAGTTACTAAAGCAATACGATCTTTCAATAACATTTTTGAATTCACTCCTTTTACATATTTATCCCGTATTTACAGGCACTAAGATTCCCGCTTCAAACCCCTACTGAATAAAGTTTCACTTTATCCCGCATTAACAGGCACTAAGATTCCCACTTGAAGATTTGAAGATGAAAAAAATGATAAGTGGGAGATTAACTGCCTGTAAAAGCCCGATTGGTTCAACTAATCTTCAATAGGGTAAACCCCTACTGAATAAAGTTTCACTTTATTTTAAGATTTTATACTATCACATTTATTAAAACAATGTTTTTTAGATAAAACGTATATATCTCATCTGCTAATGAGAATAAGCTCAATTACACTTGTTACTTGGGCTCTTTGTTTATATGCAATTATATCAATAGTTTCTTCGCAATTAGGAATATTACTTATAATCTTTTTCTTTATAATACAAAAGGATAATTTTTCTTAAAAAAAATAGCCCTCTTCTTCAAGGGGGCTGGGGAAATAATCACAAACACTTATTTAAACGTATGAAGGGCGTTTTAAGTGATGTCTATGATATACTCTATTTTACTATGCATTGCTTTTTTTGTCTATACTATTAGTTGCATTTAATCAATATTTTTTATATTAATTTGTATATTGTTACTCATACTACCTCTTTTATATTAATATAGTATGTCATAATTACAAGTTACATCTTATCTAAATAAATACTATTAGTACATTTATCATTGACAATAATCATACTATTTAGTACATCTTTACATAGTTCATTAGCAAATTGGATTGCTAATTCTCTACTTTGGAAATTCCCCATAATTTTATAGGTATTTCGATTTGTAACAGTCCAGACATTTCCCTTTCTATCTGCGGATTCAACATAATACTTTGTATACATAGAACACCTCCATTATTGCGAATACATCTATTATATGTAGTTGCTAGTAAAAAAAGACCAACTTTTTATACTTAAATAATTTTAAATATTAATTGTAAAATATGGGTGTATCACATCCGATGTTTTTTACATATACTACATATTAAGTTAGGGAATAAATATAGAGGTGATCTTTTTGTGTGGTATTGTTGGATGGATAGATACAATGGAAGATATTTCTTCTTATAATTTAGCAGTCAAGAAAATGATGGATACTTTGTCTTACAGAGGTCCTGATTCTTACGGTACTTATATACATGAAAATGCTCTTTTAGGTCACAGAAGACTCATAGTTATTGACCCTTCTGGTGGTCAACAGCCTATGACAAAAGTCGTAGACAATACACATTATACTATTGTGTATAATGGAGAGTTGTACAATACAGAAGACATACGTTCAGAATTAATAACTCATGGTTACTCATTTAATTCATATTCTGATACTGAAGTACTCCTTACTTCTTATATTCATTGGAAAGAAGAATGTGTTAATCACTTAAATGGTATTTTTGCTTTTTGCATATTTGATGAAAAGAATAAATCTGCTTTTTTAGCTCGTGATCACCTTGGAGTTAAGCCTTTATTTTATACCCAGTTAGGATCGTCATTAATATTTGCTTCTGAAATTAAAGGCCTTCTGTCTCACCCTGATGTGCATCCTATATTGGATGAACAAGGATTAATGGAAATTTTTGGGCTTGGTCCTGCAACAGATTTGGGCTCCGGTATTTTTAAAAACATTAATGAAATTCCTCCTGCACATGGGATGGTTTTTTCAAATGGGAATATAGATCTTAAAGAATACTGGGAATTAAAGGCTATAGAAAACAACGAGTCTCTTGAAGAAATTTTAGAACATACTCGATATCTTTTAGAAGATGCTATAACGAGGCAATTAATTAGCGATGTACCTATATGTACATTTTTATCAGGTGGATTAGATTCTAGTATCATATCTGCCGTAGCCTCTAAAAATGTGAACCATCTTAAAACTTTTTCTGTAGATTATACTGATAATGAATTGTATTTTAAATCTAGTTTATATCAACCAAATTCTGATAGTTACTATATCAAAGTTATGTCTGATTACTTAGGTACTAACCACAATAATATAATCCTTACCCAAGAGGCATTGGCTGAAGCCCTAAATGAATCAGTCCTTGCAAAGGATACTCCTGGCATGGCTGATGTGGATTCATCTTTACTTCTGTTTTGCAAAGAGATAAAGAAGCATGTCACTGTAGGATTATCTGGAGAGTGTGCAGATGAAATTTTTGGTGGATATCCATGGTTTACTAGAAATGAAGATCTATATGCAGATACTTTTCCTTGGGCAAAATCTGTAAATTATAGAAGTCGTATTTTAAATGATTCTCTCAAGAAGTTACCATTAGAAGAATACGTTCGAGGTAAGTTTAAAGACACTTTGTCTAAAGTTCCAAAACTAGATGGTGAACCTATTGAAGATACAAAAATAAGAGAAATGACTTACCTTAACATCAAGTGGTTTATGATTACCTTGTTAAATAGAAAAGATAGAATGAGCATGAGAAATAGTCTAGAAGTTAGAGTTCCTTTTGCCGATCATAGATTAGTTGAGTACGCTTATAATATCCCGGCAAAATATAAATTATTAGGTGGTAGAGAAAAAGGTCTACTACGTGAATCTGTAAAAGATTTACTTCCGGATGAGATAATTCATAGAAAAAAAAGTCCTTACCCTAAGACCCACAATCCAATTTACACAAATATTGTAAGAGATAATCTTTCTAAAATACTTAAAGATAAATCTTCACCTATTTTAGATATTATCGATACTAAGTACGTTAAAGAAATTGTAGATACTAATGGGTCAAACTTTGAAGTTCCTTGGTATGGCCAGCTTATGACCGGACCACAAGTAATGGCTCTATTAACTCAAATAGATTTTTGGTTAAAATCATATAATGTAAAAATCCTATAACCAGCATCCATTATATGTGGTGCTGTTCATATAGATATAGCCGGGTTCTAGTAACCCGGCTTATATATTATATGCTAGTTATCCAACTAAAGGAGTCTTCTAATTGACCATTTTGAATCTTGGTAATACTATTGTATAATCGTTGAGACAATTGACCTATTTCATTATTATTTATTGTTATCTCGTTGTCTTGCCAAGATAACGCACCAATCGGAGAAATTACTGCCGCTGTTCCTGTAGCAAACACTTCTTGCAACTCACCTTTTCTATGCCATTCAAATAACTGTTCAATAGTAAACCTCTCTTCTATAACTTCAATATCCCAACTTCTTAAAAGTTTTATCGCAGAATCACGCGTGATTCCTGAGAGAATACTGCCTTGTAAAGGAGGTGTATATATCTTATTACCTACTCTACAAAATACATTACTTGTGCCTACCTCTTCAACATACTTTCTTTCTATGCCATCTAACCACAAAACTTGTGAGTAACCTTTTTTACCTGCTTCCACTTGAGCCATAAGGCTTGCTGCATAATTGCCACCAGTTTTAGCAAAGCCTATACCTCCTGGTACTGCTCTTACATATTTATCTTCTACGTAAATCTTCACAGGGCTTATTCCTTCTTTATAATACGCTCCTACTGGGCTTAATATAATCATGAACAAGTAAGTTGACGAAGCTTTAACTCCTACAAATGGATCTGTTGCAATCACAAAAGGCCTTATGTATAAAGATGTGCCTTCAGCTTTAGGTATCCAATCTTGATCTACTTTTACAAGAGTAGCAATTGCTTGAATAACATCTTCTTCGTCCAATGTAGGAATACACATCCTTTCATTGGATTGGTTTAATCTAGCTGCATTGTCCTTGGCTCTAAATAACTGTATATCTCCACTATCTGTTTTATAAGCCTTTAATCCTTCAAAGGTTTCTTGAGCATAGTGAAAAACCATGGTAGATGGATCTAACTGTAATGGTCCATATGGTTCCACACGAGGATCATGCCAACCTTCTCCTTGTGTATAATTCATAATAAACATATGATCTGTAAAATCATGACCAAAGACTAAACTATTCTCGTCTGGTTTTTTCTTTGGATTACGTGTTCTAGTTATTCTTATCTCCATATTACCATCTCCCGATAAATTATCTTTTCATTATAACCTAATTATTTTTATTAGGTCAATTTTTTTTGCAATACTACACACTTGCTGCTATCAAATATGCACATTTAATTCCATCTATAGCTGCACTCATAATTCCTCCAGCATATCCTGCTCCTTCTCCTACAGGAAATAATCCTTTTACATTTATAGATTCTTTTGTTTCTTTATTTCTTACGATCCTCATTGGAGATGATGTTCTTGTTTCTACTCCTGTTAATACAGTCTCATAATCTGCAAAACCTTTTATTTTTTTATCAAAATACGGTAATGCATTTCTAATAGAACTAGATACGTACTCTGGTAATACTTGAGCTAAATCTGTGGGAGTTGTACCTGGTTTATAAGATGGTTTTATAGATGATGTATGTGTTGAAACTTTTCCCTTTAAAAAGTCACCTACAAGTTGAACTGGCGCATTGTAGTTCTTTCCACCTATTTCAAAAGCAAATTTTTCATATTTTCTCTGGAATGCAATTCCTTCAAGTGGATCGTTATTGAAATCTTGTGGATTAATATTTACCACCAAAGCACTATTTGCGTTTGTAAGGTTCCTAGCGTAGTAGCTCATCCCATTAGTAACCACACTTCCCTTTTCTGAAGAAGACGCAACTACTAAACCTCCTGGACACATACAAAAACTATAAACTCCTCTTTTACTTACATCATCTCTATAAGCTAGCTGATAATCAGCTGCTTTTAACTTAGGATGATCGTAATACTTTCCATATTGTATTTTATTTAGGTATTTTTGGTCATGTTCTATTCTAAGACCTATAGCAAAACCCTTTGCATCAACACTTATATCTCTTTTTATTATCATTTCATAAGTGTCTCTAGCGCTATGTCCTGTTGCTAAAATAAGTTGATTCGTGAAATAATTTTCTTTATTGTTTACTTCTACTCCTACTACTTGCCCTTTTTCTATCAGAATATCAGTTACACAGCTATTGAATAGGACTTGACCACCTAAATCTATAATCTGATTTCTCATGTTTTTAATTACTCCTCTGAGTTTATCTGTTCCAACATGAGGCTTATTTAGATACATGATTTCTTCTGGAGCTCCAGCATCTACAAATTTCCTTAATATTTCCTTGCAAGTGTAATCCTTAACCCTTGTAGTTAGCTTCCCATCAGAGAAAGCTCCTGCCCCACCTTCTCCAAATTGGACATTACTATCCTCATCGAGGTTCCTATCTTGCCAAAATTTGTTTATGTCTACCGTTCTTGCGTCAACATCTTTTCCACGCTCTAGAACTATGGGATTAAGTCCATATTCTGCTAATTTTAAAGCAGCAAAAATACCTGCAGGTCCAAATCCTACGATAATCGGAGCTTTATCAGAAAATTTTCTTTCTTTACTTTGAATTTGACTGCTTACATTAGCTATTTCGTCTTCTTTTCTAATCGTCCATTTTGTCTTGCCTTTTTTTATATCTTTCGAATAATTAAAAACAACAGAAAATATTATATTAATCTCATCTTGATGACTTTTCCTTGCATCTATGGACTTACTAGTAATATTAAATGCACTAATTTCATCTAATTTTATTTTTAAATTGTGACAGATATATTGAGCAAGATCATCTTTTAATTCTTCAATTGGTATTTTTATATTTTTAATTTCGTATCTCATTTGTTATCTCCTTCATAAAGTGAAACTCAGGGTTGGCGAGGCTTGTAGCAACCGAAAGGCGCTAGAAGCCCGCAACCTACGACGGGAATTTTAGTGCCTGTTAATGCGGGATAAAACCTAGACAATATTGTCTAGGTTTTCGTTAAGCAACTATCTCTTGATATATTATTAATATTACTACGGCATACTCTAATACCCTAAGGGCTAGTTTCTGTAGCAATTACTTGAATTGTTCCTGGTATTATTGACTGTATTGTCACGTCATCAATATCTTCCATCAATAATTTAACATCATTTTCTCCAATATCTATATCTTCTAAATCTAGAATCAACTTTAACTCTTGATTTTTAATACTATCCAATACTTCTGTTATTGCTCTAAGAGTTACAGTTATTGTTTGTTCTTCAAATGTTATATCTATGTCTTCTGGTTTATTTACCAGCTCTATATTATCAATACTATACTCTCGACTCTCAACCCTTTGTACAACCACCTTTACTAAAACAGTGGAATCGCCTTCTATTATCTTGATGTCACTTGGTAGAATCAACGACACTTCTTCTTCAAAACTATCGTTAATACCATCAAGATTAATCGCTTCTGTTACTATTTCTTCAATATTATCCAGCAAATTCTTTCTTGCCCCTACTACTATGCTCTTTGGCTCTATCACTATTTCTGAAACTACATACCCATCTGCAATTTTACCCTTTATTTCTGGCTTGATTTCTAGCTCTTTCGTTCCACCAATTTGTACAGTTACATTTGCTGTTTGAGTGTTTATAGAAACTCCTTCGACTTTCCTATCCTCTGAGTCAACTGGATACAACTCAACACTTTGATTTAAATTATCTTTAGCATCTTTAACATTTATATCACCTTTTATTTTACTTACATTATTTAATATGTCCTCCGGTCCGTCGATGGATACTATATCTGGATCTATCGAGTATCCTAGGATTACTAAACCCGACGCAGGCTCTCCTACAATATTTAGTTCCACTCGCCTCTCGTCTTCTGCTAACCGATCAACCTCTATAGCAATGCTATTCGGGTGTGTTTCTTGTAATTCAATATTATCAGGAATGCCGCTAATTTCAATATATAAATCGTATGTTCCTTTTTCAGTAATATCAGTAGCATCAATTGATGCTGTTATTCTATTACGCAATCCATACATGGTACTCGTTCTACCATATAGCGTTATATCAACAGTAAGATCTTCTTCTTTTGAGATAACAAGTCCATTTTCTTCAAGAACTTGTAGATTTTCTATTGTTACGGGTATATTATTGAATCTTTGCTTTACATTTGGATCTACTTCTCCAATTACGTATATCCATATTACAAAAGCAATTAATATCGAGCCAATTATACTTATATTTGTTTCTTTCTTCTTTAGCTTATTCACAATTATTATTCCCCCAAAATTTGAATTTCTTTGGTGTTTCTTCTTTTGGTAAGAACTCTTCATTTAAAAACTCAGTCATGCTTTTTATATCTAAGTACCGATACAGTCTACCTGCACTTGCGTATGAAATAACACCAGATTCTTCTGATACTATTATAACAATAGCATCAGAATTTTCAGACATACCAAGCCCTGCCCTGTGTCTAGTACCTAAGGTTTTACTCACATTCTTATTTTCTGTTAAAGGCAATAGGCATGAAGCTGCCTTTAACTTATTCTCGCTTATACGTATTATTACAGCTCCGTCATGAAGCGGTGTATTCGGTGTAAAAATATTTAGCAATAACTCACTAGTCACTTGTGCTTCTAAATAAGTACCGGTAGTAATTATATCATCTAGTCCCGTATCTTTTTCCATAACAATAAGAGCCCCAACCTTGGCATTGGACATTTCACTTATGGCTTCAATAGTTTCATCAATTATTTTCTTTGTCTCTTTAATATCTTGTACGTATTTTGTCCTAAAGAAACTAGTCCTTCCTATATGTTCAAGGGCTCTTCGCATCTCTGGTTGAAACACAATAATTAGTGCAATAAGTCCAACTGTCATTATATTCCTAAGTAAAAAATTTACTGCATGAAGCCCAAACCAGTCACTTATTTGAGTAGCAAGTAATAAAAAAACTATCCCCTTAGCTACTTGTTCTGCTTGGGTATACCTAATCCATCCAATCATTTTATACACAACAAATGCTACAATTAATATGTCAATTATACTTGCTGGTCTAATTAGTATTAAAATATTATCGAATATATCATATATCTGAGGCATCAATTCTTTCCCTACCTTCTTTACTACATATTCAGTATTATACACCATGTTTTTATCCCTATATACTATATATCGGATAATGTTATAATTTTTTTACTCTATTGTTACTTTATCAAGATGAAAAAAATGATTAGCGGGAGATTAACTGCCTGTAAAAGTCCGATTAGGTTCTACTAATACTTATTTCACCTAAATAATATGTGTTTGTACTTATGTTTTTTTAGGAAAACACCCACCTATTTGGTGGGTGTTTTCCTAAGTGGTTTATTAATTGGGATCCTTCTTATTCTTTTAAGGTGATAATTAGTTCACCTGATTGTACACTTTGACCAGCAGAAATGGATACATCATCTACAGTTCCTTTTATAGTGCTTACAACCTCTGTTTCCATTTTCATAGCTTCAATTATAGCGAGTGGCTGATTAATTTCAACACTATCGCCTTCTTTCACCATAACTTCTAATACTGTTCCAGGTATACTAGATCCAATATGAAGGGGATTGTTTTTATCAGCTTTAGTCAGAGTTTGTTTATTCTGAGCAGCAAATGATTTTTTATCTTCTATATATACGTCTCTTCTAAAACCATCTACTTCAAATACGACACATCTTTGTCCATTATCGTCAACATTGCCAATTTGCACTAACTTCACGACATAGCTCTTTCCTGTATCAATTTCAATCTGTGCTGTTTCTCCAACTTTTAGTCCAAAGAAGAACACATGACTTTCCATCCTCATATACTCGTCAAACTGCCCAAAATATTCTACATATTCTTTAAATACTTTAGGGTAGAGAGCTGCTGACACTGCATCCTTATCACTAATTTCTAGCCCATATTTTTCTTTGTACTCTTTTTTAATTAGTTCTAAATCCATATCTTCTAATAGAGTTCCTGGGCGAACCGTAATTGGATCTTCACCTTTTAATACTAATTTTTGTAGTTCAGGATTAAATCCACCTTCTGGCTGACCTATCATACCTTTAAAGAAATCTACTACAGAATCAGGGAAAGCCAAGCTTTTGCCTTTTTCAAATATATTTTCTGCGTCCATATCATTTTGCACCATAAATATTGCCATATCACCAATTGATTTAGATGATGGTGTAACTTTTACTATATCTCCAAATAGTCCATTCGATTCCATATATTTCTCTTTTACTTCTGTGAATTTATGCCCAAGTCCAAAACTTTCGACCTGTGCCTTCATATTTGAATATTGTCCTCCTGGTATTTCGTACTTATATATCTCTGCCGTACCAGATTTTAAACCAGATTCAAACTCTGTATATACGTCTCTAGCACTACTCCAGTAATCGGAAATCAACTGAAGCTCAGATAAATCCATATTTGTATCCCTAGGGGTATTTTCCATTGCAGCTACTATAGAATTTAATGCAGGTTGACTCGTTAGTCCACTCAAACCATTAAATGCCGTATCTACTATATCGACTCCTGCCATTGAAGCCATTAAAACTGTAGCTACTCCATTACCAGTAGTATCATGAGTATGGAGATGAATTGGTATATTAATTTCTTCTTTCAATGTTGTGATTAGCTTATACGCAGCAGCAGGCTTTAATAAAGCTGACATATCTTTTATGGCTAAAATATGCGCTCCCGTCTTTTCTATTTCTCTTGCCATTTTTACATAGTAGTCAAGATTATATTTTGTTTTAGATTCATCTAATATGTCGCCAGTATAACACATACACACTTCAGCAATTTTATTATACTTTTGCACTTCATCTATAGAGACCTTCATAGCTTCTAACCAATTTAGGGAATCAAATATTCTAAACACGTCTATGCCAGAATGTGCGGCTTGTTTAACGAATTCTTTAACTACATTATCAGGATAATTTTTATATCCTACAGCATTAGAACCCCTAAATAACATCTGCAACATAATATTTGGTATTCGCTCTCTAATTTCTTCTAATCTTTTCCAAGGTGATTCTCTTAAGTACCTATAGCTAACATCAAATGTTGCACCACCCCACATTTCTAGTGAGAATAAATCCTTTGCTAGTACAGATGTCGCCCTTGCTATCTTTATCATGTCTCTGCTCCTTACTCTCGTTGCGAGTAAAGATTGATGGGCATCTCTCATAGTTGTATCCGTAAGAAGTAATTTATCTTGACCTTTTATCCATTCTACTATTCCTTGTGGTCCTTTTTCATCGAGTATCTGTTTTGTACCATACAATTTTTGAGTGGCATCTACTACAGGTACAACTGCATCATCGTAATCTCTTTTATTTCCTAATGTTTCGTTTACAATTTTTTCACCTAGGAAATTTAATAATCGCTTCTCTTCATTAGCTCTAAATTGCAATTTAAAAAGTTCAGGATGGTTATCTATAAAGTTTGTATCACATTTTCCTTCTATAAAAGTAGGATGTTCTAAAACATTTATTAAGAAATCCTTGTTAGTTTTTACACCTTCTATTTCCATCTCTTTAATTGCTCTAACTGCTTTTTGTCTTGCATCTTGAAAGTTTCTTGCAAATGCAGTACTTTTAACTAACAAACTATCATAGTAAGGAGATATTTCAGCACCTGTAAAGCCATTACCTGAATCTAATCTGACTCCATAACCACCACCAGTTCTGTATACTTCTAGTTTTCCTGTGTCAGGCATAAAGTTATTATGTGGATCTTCTGTAGTTATTCTGCATTGTATCGCAGCACCAACCATCTTTATTGATTCTTGACTGTCAATACCAACTTCTGTAGAATTCAATGCATAACCTTGCGCTACTAGAATTTGACTTTGTACTAAGTCTATGCCCGTAACCATTTCTGTAACTGTATGTTCTACCTGTATTCTTGGATTCATCTCTATAAAAAAGTGATTTTCATTTTTATCTACTAAAAATTCTATAGTTCCAGCGTTTTTATACTTAACTGATTTTGCTATTTTAATTGCATCCATACATATTGCTTCTCTTTGTTCTTGAGTTATACTTAGTGACGGAGTGAATTCAATTAACTTTTGATGTCTCCTTTGTATGGAGCAGTCTCTCTCAAACAAATGTACGATATTACCGTAGTTATCACCTAACACTTGTACCTCGATATGTCTTGGCTCTTCTAGATATTTTTCTATAAAAATGTCGCCATTTCCAAAAGCTTTTAACGCCTCATTTTGAGCTGATTTAAACTCTTTGAGTATGCTATCTTCTGTTTTAACAATTCTCATGCCTCTTCCGCCACCACCTGCAGCAGCTTTCAACATAATAGGGTATCCTGCTATTTTAGCAAATTCAATTGCTTCCTCATCGGATCCTATGGGTTTTTCCACCCCTGGGATAGTAGGTACACCTACCTTATGTGCTACAATTTTAGACTGTATCTTGTCTCCTAATTGTCTCATCATAACATGTGATGGTCCAATGAATACGATTCCTTCTTTTTCGCACTTTTTTGCAAACTCTGCATTTTCAGACAAAAAACCATATCCTGGGTGAATGGCATCGACATTTTTCTTTTTGGCTAAACTTATAATTTTATCCATATTTAAGTATGCATCTACTGGACCTCTATGATCCTCTATTAGGTAAGCTTCATCTGCTTTCCTTCTAAATAATGATAGTTTATCTTCTTCTGCATAAATTGCTACTGTAGTTATTCCTAGTTCTTTACAAGCACGAATAATCCTAATAGCAATCTCGCCTCTATTAGCAATAAGTACTTTATTAAACTTTTGCATTTAAATGCCTCCTTTGAAAAAAGTGTTATTCCAAATATTTTATCAAATGTTTAGGTTAAATAAAAGATATTTCTGTAAAAGGTAAGTTCTTTTATTTAACATTTGTCGATTTAGACTGGATTTTTTTACTTATACGCATTATACACTGTACAAATTCTTCTACATATACTTTAAGCTCATCACTGACATGACTAATGTTATTCTCGATTACCTTCTTTTCTCTATCTTGATCGTAAATAGAAAGCCCGTTTTTTTCCTTGAATTCGGCAATTTCCCGGGAAATATTCATTCTTTCTTCAAATAACTTGATTAGTTCGGCATCAATACTGTCGATTTTAACCCTCAAATCATTTAGACTTTGCATTATTTATACCCTCCATCTGTATCAAGTAATCAAATATGTTTAAAGCAGCACAAGCTTCTACTACTGGAAGAGCCCTAGGTACGATACATGGATCATGCCTTCCCTTAATACTTAATATTTCGTCCTTGCACTGTTCAATATTTATAGTTCGTTGTGGAATTGCAATAGAGGGTGTCGGTTTTATGGCTACTCTGAAAACTATAGGCATGCCATTTGTAATACCCCCTGTAATACCACCATTGTTATTTGTGTAATTCTTGACCGTATTTCCATCGTAGCTCATTTCATCATTTGCTTGAGAACCTGATAGCTTCGTTATATCAAATCCTCTGCCAAATTCTATCCCTTTTACCGATGGAATTGAAAAAATTAGATGTGATAGGGAACTTTCAAATGATTCAAAAAAAGGAGAGCCTAGACCTGTGGGAACATTTATACATGTGCATTCTATTACTCCTCCTGTTGAATCTCCATTTTTTTTCATTTGTAAAATATACTCTTCCATTTCTAAAGATTTCTGTTCATTTATCGTTGGAAGTTTTTTAGTTCTTAGATTTTTAAGTAATATGGAGTCATTTATAAGGCCAAAATCAATTTGATCATCTACGATATCACCAATACTCTTTACTCTACTAAATATATAGATACCTTTTTTTTGCATTATATACTGTTTTGCAACAGATCCCATAAACACTAATGGAGCTGTCAATCGTCCAGAAAAATGTCCTCCACCTCTATAGTCGTTATACCCTCTATATCTCACATTTCCACTATAGTCTCCATGTCCAGGACGCATTAAGTTTTTCAGCTCATCATAATCAGATGATTTAGTGTTAGAATTTTTGATTATAAATGCCAAAGGTGTCCCTGTAGTGTAACCATTAAAATATCCACTTAGTATTTCTGGAATATCTCCTTCTTTTCTAGTCGTAGATAGATTACTTTTTCCTGGGGCTCTTCTATCCATATCTACCATAATTTCATCAAAATCAATTTTAATTCCAGCAGGTAGGCCGTCTAAAACTCCACCAATAGCATTGCTATGGGATTCTCCAAATATAGAGATCTTTATCCTATTCCCCCATATCGAGCTCATCTAATTTACCTCCTAAACCCACAAAATCCTCCCAAAAATTCGGATATGATTTTTCTATGCTCTGAGAGTTCGTTATTATTACCTTTTCTTCACATTTTATTGATGCAATAGCAACAGCCATGGCTATTCTATGATCATTATGACTATCTACTTCTCCACCAATTAATTTTTCTTTCCCTCTAATTATTAATCCATCTGTATACTCAACAATATCTGCACCTAATGTAGTCAGTACTTGTGTTATAGCTTGTAATCTATCTGATTCTTTTATCCTAAGTCTTTTGGCATTTACAATCTCTGTAATGCCTCCACTAGTTGCTCCGATAACACTTAATATTGGTACTAAATCTGGACACTGTGATGCATCAATCGTTACACCCTTCGTACTAGACATAGAGGTTTTGTATCCTAAAAGAAAACTTTCTATCTTTCCGCCCATCTCTTCTATTATGTCGACTATAACTTTATCGCCTTGTAGTGATTCCGCTTTTATATCATTACTATAGAGTTCGCCTCCTAGTATCCCCGCAGTTAGCCAGAATGCAGCCTGTGAGTAGTCTCCTTCTACAGTATAATCTGATGCTATATATTCTTGACTGCCCTTTATATAAAAATTTTGATAATCTTCATTTACAATATTAACTCCAAATTTCTTTAGCATTTCTATAGTCATATCTACATATGGTTTTGATTCTAACTCAGTAGTAATAATCAATTTAGAGTTCCCTTTTAGTAAAGGTAGTGCAAATAACATACCTGTTATAAATTGAGAGCTAACATCTCCTTGCATTGAATATTCTCCTGCAGTTAATCTCCCATTTATAGTGAGTGGTAATTCACCGTATTTATTAGTATAGTATATTTTATGTTCATCAAATATATGATAATAAGTATCTAATGGTCTAGATACTAATCTACCTTTCCCTGTAACTGTTACTTGATTGTTTAGAGTAGCTAAGAGTGGAATAATAAATCTTAGAGTAGAGCCTGATTCTTCACAATCAATTACTTCATTTATAAGCTTCATTTGTGGTCTACCTTGAATTCTAAGATTATATAATTCCTTATTTTCGTCGGCTTTCTTATATTTTATTTTACATCCGATTGCCTCTACAGCCTTGCATGTAGCTATAATATCTTTTGACATTAACACGTTCTTAATATTACTAATGCCATCAGAAAGTGCCGCGCAAAAAATCGCTCTATGGGACATACTCTTAGATGGAGGAATATTAACAGTTCCTCTTAAAATTGTTGGTGTTATCTCTACTTTTTTCATCAATTTATTCCCCCCTATTCAAAATATACTCTTCTATCTGGTAATTCTCTATAGTTTGTATTTTAGTTTTCCCAATACATTCTAATAAGACTAAATGTATATGAGATCCTTCGAATTTTTTATCCTTACTTACAATATCTAATACCTTATCTCTATCTAATTTAGGAAAATCAGTTGGTAATCCATACTTTTTTAAAATGGATTTAATAGAACTACTAGTCCCTACTTTTGTAATGCCCTTCTTTTCTCCTAGTTGGGCAAAAGCATACATTCCTAATGCAACACTCTCACCATGTGTATACTTTTCTAAATGAAAATAACTTTCTACAACATGTCCTAATGTATGACCAAAATTTAGAATCCTTCGCAGGTTTTTTTCCATTTCATCTTTCTCTACAACTTCTTTTTTAATATTACAACAAGTTTCGATTACTTCATCGATTATTTCCATCAAATTATTTTTATTAATTTTTAATAGT
Source organism: Alkalibaculum sporogenes (assembly GCF_009362815.1). GTDB lineage: Bacteria > Bacillota > Clostridia > Eubacteriales > Alkalibacteraceae > Alkalibaculum_A > Alkalibaculum_A sporogenes. Next base: position 37,312 of record NZ_WHNX01000015.1, read on the forward strand.
TTTTCAAACAATACGTCATCGTATATGCATCCATACTTGATAACTTCAGCCATCCCATCTGCAAAAACTCTCTCGGGTAATGTTTGTAGTGTATTAGAATCTATAATTACTAATTTAGGTTGATAAAAACTACCTATTAAATTTTTACCTTGCTTTAAATTAACACCAACTTTACCACCAACACTGCTATCTACCTGTGCCAATAGGCTAGTTGGTATTTGAATAAAGTCTAACCCTCTTAAATAAGTTGAAGCGCAGTATCCAGTTAAATCTCCAACTACACCACCGCCAAGAGCAATCATTAAATCGCCCCTAGTTGCGTTGTATTGTAATAATTTTTCGTATATGTCATAGGCTTTATCTAGAGTTTTACTTTTTTCACCAGAATCAATTATTATTTCATGGATCACACAACCCATAGATTTGATAGATTCCATGACATCATTTAAATATAGCTTAGCGACATTGGTATCCGATATTATTATAACCTTACCATAGTTATCAAATATGTCTTTAAAACAATCTAAGTTTTGAAGTAAACCTTTTTGAATTACGATATTATAGTTATAATCTCTATTTACATTCACTGTTATATCTTTGATAAAAATCACCTCCATTGTAATGATTGATTATTTTATCGTTCTTCTCTAAAGTAGGCATGACCTAATTCACTTGGGGCTTTATTTTCTTTGCTTTTTTTAATAGACATAATAATCAATACTATTATTGTAGATATATATGGCAACATATCTAGCAAGTATATTGATATGGGTAAATTAAAAGCTTGAAGTCTAAATCCGACTATGCTTAAACCTCCAAAAAAATAGGCTCCGAATATAGCTCTGTAGGGATTCCATACGGAGAAAATAACTAGTGCTACTGCAATCCATCCAACTCCAGAAGTAATATTTTCTTGCCATACTGGTACATATACTAAAGATAAATAGGCTCCACCTAAACCACATAGTGCACCACCTAATGTAATGAAAGTATATTTATACTTGACAATATTTATTCCATTAGCATCAGCAGCCGCAGCATTCTCACCTATCATTCTAATATTTAAACCTAAATTAGTTTTATACAAAAGAACACCTAATAATACTACTGCAAGATATCCAAAATATATAAAGATATTTTGATTAAATAATATCTCTCCTATAAACGGAATATCTTTTAGTAAAGGTATTGGTATTCTTAAAAAGAAATTATTTATCGCATCTGGTAATCTATATCCTACCACATTGTGTCCAAGGAAACTAGCAAAACCTGTGCCAAATATGGTTAAGGTAAGACCTGTAACTTCTTGATTTGCCTTTAATGTTACTGTAAGAAATGCATATATCAATGCACCTAATGCACCTGCTGCTGCCGCAGCTAATAGAGCTAGCATTGGATCTCCAGTATTGTATCCTACTATAAACCCCATTACTGAACCCATTATCATCATACCTTCTACTCCTAAATTTAAATTGCCTACCTTTTGTGATAAGATTTCACCCAATGTGGCAAATAAAAGTGGAGTTCCTGCTTGCACTGTTGCATGGAGAAAGGATACTAACATCAAATCCCCCCCTTACTTTTTTTAGTTGGTACTAATTTGTATTTTATATTAAATTCACTACCTAATACGAAAAATAGTATTAATGCTTGTAATATTTGAGCTACTGAAGATGGTATTTGATAAACAGTTTGTATAAATGAGCCACCTTGCTCCAAAATCGCAAATAATAATGAAGCGATAACTACTACTGGAGCACTTAATCCCGAAAGCCAAGTAGTAATAATAGCTGTAAATCCAACACCTCTACTTAATTCTACAGAGAGAGTCCCACTAATTCCAGCAACTTGAATCATACCAGCAAGTCCACAAATTCCGCCACCTATAAACATAGTTCTAATTATTGTCTTTTTTATATTGATACCTGCATACCTTGCAGTATCTTCACTTTCGCCAATGACTGATACTTCATAACCCGTCTTTGTATGGTTCATAAAAACGTATATAAATCCTACTAGGATAAGTGCAACAACCCATCCTATATGCACACCAAATAATTTTGGTAGCATTGCATTTTCAGTAAAATTTGCCATTCTAGGAAAGCCCATAGCATTAGGATCCTTCCATAAGCTAAATTGAAGAAATGTTATCCACTTAATTGCAACGTAGTTTAACATCAAAGTAAAAAGCGTTTCATTAGTACCGAATTTTGCTTTGAAAAGTGCAGGTATAAGCAGCCAAATCCCTCCCATTATCATTGCACCAAGAGCCATTAAAATTAGTAAAATTGGTTTTGGCAGATAAGAAAAATTCAGAGCAAAATATGTAGCACCAAATGCCCCCATATATATTTGCCCCTCAGCACCGATGTTCCAAAATTTCATCTTAAATGCTATCATAATACCTAATGATGTTACAAGAAGTGGAATAGTAGTATGTATGGTTTCTCTTATTCTAAATCCTGACCCCAAAGCTCCATCCACCATAGATATATATATTTGAAGTGGGTTTTCACCTACAATAATTAAAAATATACCACTTATAACTAGTGCTGCCAAAATTGCTAGTATTCGAATAATTGCTACACTCTTGCCTGTGAGTTCATCTCTTTTAGCTATTCTCATCCAAGTTATCCTCCACTACGCCTGACATAAGTAAACCCAATTGTTCTCTTGTAGATGTTTTTGCATCTACAATGCCAGTTATCGTTCCATTGTACAACACCATTATTCGATCACAAAGTTCCATTAGTACATCTAAATCTTCACCAATATACAGAATTGCTACTTCTTTTTGCTTTTGTTCATTTAGTAAATCGTAAACCAGCATAGAAGAACCTATATCTAATCCCCTCGATGGATATGCCGTAATAATTACCTCTGGATTAGCAGCAATCTCCCTACCTAACAATACCTTCTGAATATTTCCTCCAGAAAGCAACTTAACTGGATGTTTATCAGTACTAGGCGTAGAAATATTTAACGCATCTACAATGGTTTGAGCTTTTTCTTTCGATGTTCTTTTCTTTAACATAAATCCAATAGTCTTTTGATATTCTTTAAGTAGTACATTGTCAACTATATCCATAGATCCAACTAAACCCATTCCAAGTCTGTCCTCTGGAACAAAACTCATGCTTATACCCATCCTTATAATGTCTGCAGGATTTTTACCTTTTAAGCTATTTCCTCTGTAAATAACATCGCCACTGTGAATATGCATAAGTCCTGCTAAAGATTCACACAGTTCTTTTTGACCGCTTCCAGCAATGCCTGCTACTCCAAGTATTTCTCCACTTAACATATCAAAACTTATATTATCAACTGCTTTGGTTTTATCGAAATTTAATACAGTCATGTTTTTTATTTCCATAACTTTTTTTCTCTTACCTAATGGTGCTCTTTGTATGGATAAATCTACAGCTCTACCTACCATTAATTCAGTGAGTTCATTTACATCAGTTTCTTCTTTCAATACTGTTCTTATTGATTCACCTTTTCTTAATATAGTGATTTTATCACTTATTTCCATTACTTCATTTAACTTATGAGTGATAATAACTACAGCACATCCGTGTTTAGTCATATTCCTTACTATATCAAACAATCCTTCTGTTTCCTGAGGAGTAAGCACTGCTGTAGGTTCATCTAAAATTAATATATCTGCTCCTCTATATAGAACTTTTAGAATTTCAACTCTTTGTTTTTCTGCTACTGACATGTTATACACTTTTTTATCTGGGTCAATCTCTAATCCATACTTTGCAGATGTCTCTTTTATTTTTTTAGACAGTTCTTCGTGTTTAACAAAAATTCCTTTATTATACCCTGCGATAATATTTTCTTTAGCTGTTAACACTTCAACCAATTTGAAATGTTGATGTATCATCCCTATTCCTAAATCAATGGCATCCTTAGGTGAGCGTAATACTAAATCTTTTCCTTTAATACTTAGTTCGCCTTCATCAGGCATGTATATTCCAGAAAGAATATTCATAAGGGAACTCTTGCCTGCACCATTTTCACCCAATAACGAGTGGACTTCACCTTTGAACAATTCTAAATTAACCTTGTTTAAGGCTTTTACACTTCCAAAAGATTTTGATATATGATTCATTTTCACTATTATGTTTTCCATTGTCTCACCTTCGTCCACTATTGATGACATCTAATTTTAGTTTTAACTATTTAATTAATCTATACAAGTGAGGACAAGGTTAACCTTGTCCTCACTTGTATAATGATTTGCATTTTAAAGCTCTTTATATTCTACCTTAGTAGATTTATATTTAAAATGTTTCTCATTTAGGTCTATGAGCGACGTTAATTAATTTGAAGGTATTCTACCTACTACACCTTCTACAAACCAGTCAAAACTTAGTAATTCTTCATCAGAGAGTTCGTCTCCGTCTTTTACTCTTACTTCTCCATCTTGATCTTTTATCTCACCAGCAAATACTTTAAAATTCCCTGATATAATTTCTTGTTGAGCTTTTCCTACTTCATCTGATGCATTTTCAGGAGCCAATCCTGTCAATTCATCTAAGTATACAATACCAGAATCCATACCTTCCCAGTAAGGTGTATTAGTCCAAGTTCCATCAATTACATCTTGTACTGCATCTGCGTAATAGATTCCCCAGTTCCACATTGGCGCTGTAATATACGCGTCTGGCACTGATTCAGCTGCACTTACATTATATCCAATAGAAAATACTCCATTTTCTTGTGCCGCAATCATTGTCGCTGTTGAATCTTGATGTTGTGATGTCACGTCACTGCCTTCTGCAAGCAATGCATCAGCTGCAGCTTTTTCAGCAGCTGGATCATACCAAGTATTTGTCCATCTAACGTGAACTTCTGCATCAGGATTAACTGATTTAACTCCTAAAGTAAAAGCATTAATACCTCTAATAACTTCCGGTATTGGGAATGCTCCAACATATGCTATTTTGTTGCTTTCTGTTTTTAATCCTGCTACTATACCAGATAAATATCGTGCTTCATACATTCTTCCAAAATAGTTTGTCATATTTTCAGCTGTTTGATAGCCTGAACAGTGTGCAAACTGAACCTTTGGAAATTCTTTTGCTGCTTCTAATGTACCATCCATATGTCCAAAACTAGTAGTGAAAATGATATTAGCACCTTGATCTACCATTTCTCTAATAACTTTTACTACTTCACCTTTTTCTTCTGGAACATTTTCTTTATATATAGTCTTTACTTTATCACCTAGACGTTCTTCTAAGTAAATTCTTCCGTTATCATGGGCAGTAGTATAACCCCCATCATTTACTGGTCCTACATAAATAAATCCTGCTACAACTTCTTCTGCATCACTTCCTGCAGAATCTTGAGTACATCCTAATGAAGTAGCCGCTAATAGTGCTGCTATTAATAATAAAATACTAAATCTTTTCATTTTCTTCCCCCTTGTTTTAACTTATACGTCCCATATAATCACGTACATTTTTTAAGTATTGCATCTTAATATTCGACATTTCTATTATATGAGGTTTCTAATCATTTTTCAACTATTTTTTTCTAAGGTATTATATACAAAAGTTGGCAAAGTAACTCCCTGATTTATTCCAGATATTACCGCTTTTTGTCCTGCCCGGGATAAAATCCCTTTCATTTTGCCATTGTATACATACACACCCGTTATATTTTTAAATTCTTCGAGATACATTTTCCCATCTTTAAAAACAGGAAACTCCGACATATAAGGCGAATAATACTCTTGTATTAAATAATCTTTACCTATGCATTCTTTTATTTTTTTCTCCCAATCTAATGTCTGAAAATCTAGCCCTGCATAAACGCCTTTCGAACCATATAAATCTATAGGTTTTATAATCCACTTGTCCTTTTCTTTTATTACTTCTTCTACATCGACCTCATTATCACAAAGTATTTTAGTTAAAGGAATGTGCTTTTTAATGAAATTTATCTCTTTCTCATCTAAAAATTCAAAAGTTTCATTCATGTGCAGAATCTTAAAAATCATCTTATTATGAACAACTTGTGTTTTTATAGGCCCAACAATACAAACCTCACCACTTTTACACGCATTAATAAAACTACTAACTTGGGCATAATTTGTATTTATCTCTGTAGTCACAGCCCTACGATATACAAGATCAATAGCTTGTCCATTATGACTTAATTTTTTGCCATCAAAATCAACTTCTCTTATATCTGCAATTATCGCAGTAATTCCTCTTTTCTCAATGAATTCTTTAAATACGATAAATTCCTCTAAAGTTGCTTTATCTAAAAAATCTATAATAGCTATTACTGGTTTTTCTTTAGGATCTTTCGAAGTCTTATATATAGCTAACAGCTCGTCAATCCAACTATCGATAAGTTCAAATGGCTTTATACTATATGAGTTAGATAATTTCTCTAAAATAGTTGTTTCAGCAAATATCTCTGTTAATTCCCTATCTTCGTTCATAGCAGATGCACCGTCTGTGTTAAACTCACAAAACTTAAATTCTTCATTGTTTTCATTATAAAAAAAATCTATCCTAGATATAGGCACAGTACTAGTAAACCCATGTTCTATTAAAATTAACTCTTCTATTTGTTGTGTAAAAGGAAATAGTTTTCTATACATAGCATTATTTATATATTCTACAATAACTTTTTCTATTATCTCGATCATTTGAATTGTCAATATACGAAACTTTTCAATTTGATATTCACTAAAAAACTTGGGCATAAACAATGTATCGATTGGTACTCCATTGTATATAGCTGTAGAATTCTTTACTTTTTTTATTACTTCATCAAACTCTTTTTCGTATAAAGAAGGGTCTGTTTTTAATTCTTCTTTATATGCAATGTTTATATTCATATAATTCCTCTTCCATTAATATTCTTGATTGACAATGCATTTATCTCTAGTGCTGTAGGTATTCCATTTTTTAGTTCGCTTTTTATATAGGTAGCTAAATTATAATGATTTTTGTTGAGTTTTAATAATGGCTTTAAATACGCTTTATCTTCATCATCTAATGCATTCATGGACTTACTTAAAATATCGTTTATCATGTCATCTAATGTAACTAAGGCAATATCGTCGTTTTTAATCATACAATCTTTCAAACACTCTACTTGATGATCCGAGTAGTCTTTTGCCTGATTATAGAAATAGTTTAAATTCGTATCATCATATAATATTCCCTTCCATAAGGCTGCTGCTGCAATATTATATGGATAAGGTACACTATCTGTCATTCTAATTTCAATATACCTTTTAGTTCTAACATCTGGGAAGAACATCGATAATAAGTGCTCAATTTGTCTCTCATCTAGTTCTATATCCTTATAGACATCTTTTATTAGCTTTTCTCCTGTATATACATAATTTCCACCTAATAAAGATATAATACTTGGGCGGTTTAGAACATACTCTGCATAATCTTTATATCCAAATTCTTTTTCAAACACACCTGGAGCAATTCTACTACGATCATTATCCATGTTATTCCATATTTCTACCCTTGGTGTATTCCCATCGAATACTTCTCCTTCAAATATTGGCGTGTTATCAAACAACAACGATATAGCTGGCGAAAGATAGTTTGCCACCTTATTTTTTTTGATATAGTCTTCTTCATCAGTATAATCCACAGATAATTGAAGACTGGCAGACCCTTTCATCATATTTAGTGCATATTTCCCCTTTTGACTTAAATATTCAGACATATGTTTATAACGCAATTTTGGTATTATGGAAATATCTTTTATTTTTTCAATTGGTCGATAGCCAATGGACAACAAATAGTAATTGCTTTCGTCTAATATTGGAAGAATGTCATTAACAAAAGAAAAGTATCTCTCTTTGATTTCTTTTATTGTAGTACAATTTTTCATACTTAATTCAAACTGAGCACCTGGTTCTAATGAAATATTATCTTCATTTTTTACTAGATTTAACAACCATGGTTCATTATCTGATTTCTTCCATCCATGTAGCAATAACTTCTCCATAATAAATATAATGCCATCTTCAAAACTGATAGATTTAAAACTCTCTTTATCTACGATAATATGCTCGAATTCTAAACCAATAGTTAAATTATCTTTAGATTTTTCACCTTTTTTTATATATTCTACTATATTATGTAGATTGACTTCATAAAAGTTCATAGCAAGAACTCCCTTCAAAATATAATGCATTTCCACTTACAGCCTTCGTTTTACTATAATTTTCTCTTCTCTAGTTAAATCATACCATATTTTTTGTATAAGTAAATTTAGTTTAATATTATTCCCATATTTATTTTTCTTATAGTAAAGGTTATAATAATAGAATCGTATGTACTCTTATACTGTATATACATAATAAGGAGGAAAAAATGAACTTACTCAAACAAAAAATTCTTAAGGATGGTTGTGTATTTGGAGATGACATCATAAAGGTAGATTCTTTTCTTAATCATCAGATAGACGTTACTTTATATAATGAAATAGGAAAAGCATTTAAAGAGAGATTTTCTCAATATGATATTACAAAAATACTAACTATTGAAGCCTCTGGCATAGGTTTAGCTGCTATTACTGCACAGTATTTTAATAATATACCCGTTGTGTTTGCAAAAAAGACAGAATCCTTAAATTTAGATTCAGATATATATTCTAGTGAGGTCTTTTCCTTTACTAAAAACAAAAGCTATAAAATTATGGTATCAAAAAAGTACATAAATCCAAATGACAAATTGTTAATTATAGATGACTTCTTGGCAAATGGTAAAGCAATTCTCGGCATGAAGGAGATTATAGATCAGGCTAACGCCACTTTAGTGGGAGCAGGAATTGTAATAGAAAAAGGTTTTCAAGAAGGTGGTAGCATTCTTAGGAGCATGGGAATACAAGTTGAATCCCTTGCAAGCATTAAATCTATTAAAGATGGTATTATCACTTTTAATAATTGATTTTTATTCTATAATCCTATATAAATACTTGCTTATACTTTACTATTTAGGATAAATTTCATTTTTATGTACAACCTATTCATATCGTAATATGGTAGGTGATCTAGTGCATTATTATAATATTGCTATAGAATTAGTTGTCAGTTTTATCGCTCTATTCGCTATAACAAAAATCTTAGGCAAGACTTTAATTACTCAAATTACGCCTTTCGATTTTATATCAGCTATTGTATTAAGCGAACTAGTAGGTAACGCACTTTATGATAGTGAAGTAGGAGTTTCTAGCATCTTATTTGCACTGACATTATGGGGTTTGCTAATTTATATTACCGAGTGGATAACTCAAAAGTTTATAACTACTAGAGGTTTTCTAGAGGGCAAACCTTCTATACTCATAAATAAAGGAAAAATTTCCTTTAAAGAACTAAAAAAAAACCATCTTGATCTGAATCAATTACAGCACTTACTAAGGTCAAGAGACGTCTTTACTATGAGAGAAGTAGAATATGCAATTTTAGAAACAGATGGCACATTAAATGTTCTAAAAAAATATATATATGATACGCCTCGTAGACAAGATAAAAATGATGTTACTGATAAGGAAATTTATCTGCCACTTACACTCATATCAGATGGTGAAATTGTTTGGAAAAACTTAACTCTACTAGGTCATAGTAAATCGTGGCTTACCCTTGAGATAAATAAACAAGGTTACTCCTCAGTAGAAGAAGTTTTATTTGGAGAATGGCTAGAAGGAGAAGGTCTATATCTACAAGGATATTAGACCTTCTCTTTGTAAACTAATTAGGCTGATAGCATTTTAGAAAGTAGCCCGCCCTCTATTATAATATCTTGTATTGCATAGATTGGTATAATAGCATATGGAAAACCAACGTAATAGGGAGCTATTTCATATAACTGAAAATAGATTATTAAACTTTTATCTGCTATATAATAATCTTGATTAGAACTAATACCTGGATAATCGTCAAACAACGGTATCTCTTGAATTTCTAATTGTTCCAGTACCATTCTCGACAAAACTTCAATATAATTGCTATCGGGTTTAAAAAGCTCTCCTAGTTTATAGTTCTTCCCTGTATCAATATCAAAATTCAGAGAATTTATAATCGTCATAGGATGAGCTCCTCTAAAGTCTCCAAGTCCAATCAACGATAAACTAAGTACACCCTTTTGATTATTCTTGATTTCAAATGATCCATCAATATAAGTAGGTATGTCAGGAACAATAAGGTCTAGACTTAATCTTCTCATATTTTCATAAACAGCAAAATTCATACGATTTTGAGCTACAATATTCACATTATTAAATACGCTTGGATAATAGAAATTAATGTTATATGTAGTAAACAATTGATTTCTTATTCCAACAGGAAACTTTATTAACAACATTTTACTCACCACCTGAATATATTTAATTTAATATATTCTATAAAATCATGAATTGTTAAATATATTTGAATATTATTTTTTTTATGGTATAATATTATTTGCACTATAAAAATTACGCGCCCTTGGCTCAGCTGGATAGAGCATTCGGCTACGAACCGGGAGACCGCAGGTTCGAATCCTGCAGGGCGCACCATATCAATACATACAAGCATTTTTTACATAGTGGAATTTAAGTATTCCCACATTATTCCCACATCGAGATTACTAAGGCCAATTAGTAGTCTTTTTATTTTGCCTTTACGAACAAATCATTCATCCTATTTATTGCTTGTCCTGCATCTTCAATTGATACGTGAAGGTAAGTGTCTACTGTTGTTCTATACGTTTTATGCCCTATTAATTTAGATATCGTTTCTAGCGGAACACCTCTTGACTGCATTACACTTACAAAAGTATGACGGTAGGCGTGAAACTTCTTATGATCTACACCTGATTTTTTCAATATTTTTCTGTGAGCCTTCCCTACATTGCTTTCATCCATTAAGGTACCCGCGAGAGATGGAAACACTAGGTTGTTTTCTACGTACCCCTCCCCTTCTTTTAACTTCTCAATATTATTATTTATTCTTTGTTTCTTAATATCCCCTAATAATTCTGACGGAAATGGTATCTTTCTGTTAGAAGAGTAAGTTTTAGGATCATCAACTTTGATTTCGTATTCCCACTCATTTTCGTTCTTGAATATTTTATTCATTTTTGCACTTTTATTTATAACAACATTCGTATTATCTAAATCTAAGTCATCCCATGTAAGCGCCAACAATTCACCTAGCCTGGCGCCTGTTCCTAACGCTAATTTTGTTAGTACACCAATACGATCAGTCTCAAGTTTTTCCATAATATTTTTGATTTCTCCATTAGTAAATATCTCAATCTCAGATTCTACTTTTCTAACTGGAATATTCGTGCTCCTGCAGGGATTACCGATTAGGTATTTTTCATTGACGGCATAATTAAAGAATTTACTTAAGAACTTATTCAAGTTATTGATTTGAGAATAAGTCTTGTCCAATTCAGCAAGCTTATTATAATATCTTTGTAATGATAAGGCTCTAATATCTCCTACTTTCAAAGTAGCTATATCAGAACCTTTAATGTAATTTCTATAGATGCCTTCATATCTTTGAAATGTTGACGCTTTATGCCCGCTACTTTTCTCTATTTCCCATAACCAGGTATGCATCGCTTCATTTAAAGAGTGGTTTGCTAGATTTGGATCAATTCCTAATTCCTTCATTTTAATATACTCATTTCTTTTACTTTCAGCATCCCTCTTTGATGATCCGTAAAACTCTTTTCTGATAGGCTTGCCTTCTTCATTTCTTCCCGTGGTGAGAGTCACCCTAAAGTAGTCGTTTCCATTTTTAGTATAGTTAGTTTTTTTAGCCATCCATTCCACCTCTTATCTTTTTAATTACATGCAGCGGCTCAAACATTATAGTGTATTCCCCCATGTTGATATACAAACCATACTTTCCTTTATAATGCTCTAACGCTTCATTAATAAAGTCTTCAGTAACATCTAATAATTCCGCTAATTCATGCCTTCCTTGTAGTCTTCTTTCATACGCATTTATAAAGGAAGAAATCGGTACGAGTTTTTCATACGCCCATGCCCTAGCTCTCCTTTCTTGCCTGCGGTTATCCAAGATAGATTGATCTATTATTTCACCACACGTTGTATAGTAATGACCAAGTTCCTCTGCTAGAATACAAACTTTTTCATGAGATGTTTGGATAGCTTTGCTAATGCCTACTTTTCTGCCTTTGCAAAGCCCTTTAGCATCTGATTTAAAATACTTCTCTATTACAATTACTTTATTCTCTGCTTCATTAAGAAGTTTCTCGTATTTCCCCATAAGCTCCCCTTTCTATAATTCGTCAAGATCTTGTTTCATTAATTCTATTTGCTCTTCCGATTCGTTGTCGTTATGCGCAGCTATAGGTGTTAGGTGATTATGTTTTAGTAATTCTAAATCTTTTAAGTACTTTTGCTCCTCTCTAGTCACCCAATAAGGTAGAGCGTTTACCCAATTAGTTAAATTTTCAATACCTTTTTGCAATTCTTGTTTTAAAAATAATTCTTTAATCTCTTCGTCGCTTAGCGGGGCATCTTTTTCTTTATAAAATTTACTAAAACTTTCATTATCTCTATCCCAGCTCCGTTGAGCGTAGACATATTTCTCTATTAATTGTTTATATCTTAAAAACAGATCTGCCATATGACCTCTCATGATTGCCACTTCATGCTTTTTTAATAATTTATCTTCGCTCCAATTCATCAAACTCCTATAATGAGTATCAATTAAATTAGTTGAAAAGTCGCAATCTTCATCTATTTGATCCCACCCCATTAAATATGTTGGGGTAGCCTGCAGTGCGCTTGCTATCTTTTCAATTTTATCTGAAGGAATATTGGTTACTATATTATTTTCATATTTATATATATTTTGTTTGGTGGAATCTATATACTTAGCTAATTCCTCTTGGGTCATTCCTTTATCAGTTCTCATTTTTTTTATTCTATCGCCAACAGTCATACGAATCTCTCCTTCGGATTTGGTTTAAAGTAACTTAATTATATCACAAAAATGTTATTTGTAAATAGAAAAATGTCTTGACAAGTTACTTTTGGGTGGTATAATTAAAGTAACTTAATAAGTTACTGATAATAAGGAGGTGGAATAATTGATTAAAACAAATGAACTAAAAGGAATTATAACTAAAAATGGTCTCACCCAGAAACAGATTGCAGGAAAGATCGGAATCACGCCAAAAACATTTTATGAAAAGATGAAGAAAGGTGTATTTGGTAGTGATGAAATTCAAATAATGATTGATTTCCTTGGAATTGAAAACCCGAGTGAAATTTTTTTTACAAAACAAGTAACTTTAAAAGATACTAAAAATAATTAATGGAGTGTGGCTATGAATGAATTATTAATTAAAGACTATGGACTGACAGAAAGAAAAGGTGTTCCAGTAGTAAGCAGTAGAGTTGTAGCTGAAAAGTTCAATAAACGTCATGATCACTTATTAAGGGATATTTCAAGAGTTACTGCCCCTGATTCTGGGGTGAGCAAAGAGTTTTCATCCGCCAATTTTGGCGAGTCAAAATATAAAGATTCTACTGGAAGAAAATTGCCAGAGTATCTATTGACGAGAGATGGATTCACTATCTTGGCTATGGGATTCACAGGGAAAAAGGCAATGAGATTTAAAGAATCATACATTAACGCATTTAACCAAATGGCTAACTTTATCTACTCCTTACATACTGCCAAATTAGAACACCCTGCCTTTACCCAAGCGATTATGGAGGCACACGAAGAACCTAAGCATTACCACTTTAGCAATGAAGCTGACATGATCAATAGAATTGTGCTAGGAATGTCCGCAAGTAAGTACAGAAAAGAAAACAATATTCCAAAAGGCAAAAGTATAAGACCGCATCTGAATGGTGAACAAATTAAAGCTATAGAGACATTGCAAAGAGCAGATATAGGGTTAATACTTGCAATTCCAGAGTTTGAACAAAGAAAGAAAGTGCTTATAAGGTATTTTGATAAGGTGAGTGTTATACGAATCCCTGCGTAAGAAAGGAGATCTATCAATGAAACAACTATTATCTGTATCAGAGACCGCAAAAGTTTTTGGTATCAGTAGGAACAGATTGTATGAGTTAGTGCACAGCGATCCTACTCTCCCAGCATTACAAATTGGAGTATATAAAAAAATCAATACGGTCCTGTTTGCAGAGTGGTTAAATCAAGCAACAAGAGAAGGTAGAAAACTATAAGGAGGAAAAACAAATGAGTAAAGATTTACAAGTAACCGAATTTAACGAAATTAGAATTTTAACGACGCAACAATTATCAGAAAGTTATGTAACATCTACAGACACAATTACAAAGAATTTTAATCGTAATAAAGAAAGGTATCAAGAAGGTAAACATTATATTGCTTTAGAAGGCGAAGAAAAGAACACTTTCATCAACCAGGGACAATTTGACCGAGGTTTAAAAAATTCTAAAACTCTCTATCTCTGGACAGAAAAAGGAGCATTCCTCCATGCAAAATCATTAAATACTGATAAAGCGTGGGAAGTATACGACGAGTTAGTAGAAACTTATTTCAGAGGAAAAAAACTTGTAAGTGACTTAAACAATCTCAGTCCCCAATTACAGCTACTTATCAATATTGAACTTAAGCAAAAACAGCAAGACACTTTAATTGCAGAAAATAAACAAGAAATTCAAAATATGCGTGACGTGATTACATTGAGTCCTGCAAGTTGGAGGAAAGATACAACCGCATTAATCAATAAAATTGCAATGTCTATTGGCGGTTTTGACCACATCAAGGATGTAAGAGAAGAAAGTTACAAACTGCTAAATGAACGTTTTGGCGTAGACATAAAAACTAGATTAACTAACAAAAGGCGTAGAATGGCCGACGAGGGTGTTTGTAAGTCAAAGAGAGACAAGCTTACTCTACTTGATGTAATAGCCGATGATAAGAAGTTAATTGAGGGGTACATCGCCATAGTAAAAGAGATGTCAATTAAAAATAATGTAGCATAGGAGGGAAAACATGATTCATTTTAGGACAAGTACTAATCAAATAGGTATTGTTCTGACACATCGCACGAAAGAAGAAACAAAAATTAATCTTGCAATACAACTTGATCTACAACCAGAGGACGTAACAATCATTTCTAGACGGGAATACAATAAACTCGTAAAAGAAGTGACGTCATGAAAGCTAAAAACAAAGACAAGCTCCTTAAACATTTAACTGCTGATCAAAAACGTGTATTAAGATTTTATCGTTTAGACCCTCGACACTTCAAAGCTATAGAGCAAGGGGCGCGGTACATAAGATTTAAGAATATTCAAAACGGTATGGTTAGAGACATTGAATACTAAAAAGGAGGAATAGTAATGGCTGATATCTACACAAACACACCAAATAATCAAAAGAAGTTTGAAGAGTTTTGGGACGAGCCCCAACCGTTAGAGCCACCGCTTAGTTGCGACCAGATGGTTAGGCGAATATTAAAAGAACTTGATACTTTTAATCCGGATGATACATTCTCACTGGTTTTAGTAAAGGAGATGTTAATGGAATGTTTAAGAGGCTGCTGATGAAAATTTTATTAGGTGGAGGGATGAAGTACATATGAGCATTAATGATCTGGATTTAACTAATGAAGAACAATTAGAAATTATTAGAGACATGAAAACATCTTACCAAAGACTTTGCGCATTAGATGAAGATATCGCCCAGGATATCGAAGATGCTTTAGACCGGGCAGAACAATATTACGAAGAACAAGTTGAGTGTGGACCATCAAATTAAGAAGGAGTGAAGATATTGAAACACGGTAAAAAATTAACTCTAAAGGAAAAAGAATTACTTAAGGAGAAAGGGTATGATCCAGCTAAATTTTTAAGAATTAAACGAACAACTGAAAAACTCGAGTTTTTAAATATTGACACTAAACAGATTTTACCTGTGAGGTGCTGACAGATGGATTCAATATTTATCTTAGTAGTAATCGTACTAATGGGATCTCTAGTAAATGATTGGTACCAGGAGGAGATAGATAATGCAAGCAGTACACGAAAATGATTTGAACTTTGCAGCCTTTGCATTGGCTATATTTAAGCCACTTACTCCTGAACAGGCATTTGAATCCTTAGAATCTGGAAAAGTATATAACTATGTTTCCCTTTCAGATGATGATTTTGAGGAAATATTAAAAATGAGATCACAAGGAGAAAAATGGAAAGATATTAATTCTATGTATGGAGTCAGCAATGAATCATCAATGCTCCATAGGATTAAAAGATATAAAGAAAAAAAGTCCAGTCAGTTGGAGCTGAACAGGACCACTAAAAATATCACTTAATAGTATTATACCACAAAATAAAAGGAGGTACCTAAAAAATGAAACTAAGTGAAATTGCTAAAGGAGCACTAGAAGAACAATTTGAAGTAGAATTTCAAAGTCTGCTTGAAAATATCGCAGATCTTAACACAGAACCGAAAGCCGCAAGGAAGATAACGATCACGTTGACAGTAAAACCAGCCGAAAGTCGAAACATTGCTGATATAACCTTTCAGACAAAAGCATCACTCGTTCCAAGCAAATCAATAAGTACAAATGTATATATCGACAAGGACAAATCAGGAAAAATAATTGTAGGCGAGCTTGGCGGTCAAATACGTGGACAAGTATCAGTTGAAGAAGTTAATAATTTAAGAAAAATTGAAGGAGGAAAATAAAATGATTAAAGAAGCTATTAAGTACATAGTAGATCTAGGAAAAACGGAAATATTTGATATTGGAGATTTCAAATTTACTAATGATCAACTAAAGGTAATCTGTGATCCCCAAGCGGATTCATTAAGCATTAATACCCTTAACGGAGTTGTAGATTATGTTAATAACCAGGTAGACAATGAAAGCATAGTAACACGAATAGTAATTAATGTGCTGTCTTATAAAGAGGTTCATGTAATGTCGGAACTATTTGGAGCACAACAAAGGGAAACATACCTAAAAGCTATTCCCTGTAATCCTAATATAATATTAGACAAATTTATGGACATAGAATCTTTCAACATTCAACTGCAGTCCGGATTTGTAACCACCCCATTCATCGAAACTATATTAAAGGTAACAGGAAATATTACAGATTCACAAGTAACTAATTTTAGCGATGATGGTGTTTCTCAATCAGTTACAGCTAAAGCAGGTATTGCAAGAGTAGGAGAAGTAGTCGTACCAAATCCAGTAATACTTAGACCTTATAGAACCTTCCCGGAAATCGAACAACCTGAAAGCCCTTTTATCCTTCGTATGGCCGATGGTCCAAGAGCCGCACTCTTTTGTGCCGATGGTGGAGCATGGAAATTGCAAGCTATTAGAAGTATAAAAGAATATTTATCTGAGAAACTCGAGAAAGAAATAGCAGCTGAAGAAGTAATTATCATCGCATAAATATAAAAAAGGCTCCTGCTCTAACAGGGGCCGAATACTAAAATACTTACGTAAATTATAACACAAGGAGGCGGCGTTGTGAATACAGAAACAATTGTTAAGCGTAATATAGGAGAATTTTTAGAATACAGAGAAAAAAACAAGCAGTTAGTACAAGAAATTGAAGACAATAAGGCATCTATGCGCGATCTCGCACGTCAGATTGTAGAATTAAAGGAGGAACCAACATGCAAATAAAATTATTAGAACTTAGCCTAAGTAATTTTAAGGGGTTAAAAGACTTTAGACTAAAGTGCAATGGCAATGATATAGAAGTCCATGGAGACAATGCCACGGGTAAAACAACAATTTACGATGGGTTCCTATGGCTTATGTTTGACAAGGACAGTGAGGGTAAAAAAGACTTTGAAATCAAGACTCTTGATATTAATAACAATCCTATCCATAAGTTAGAACACACGGTAGAAACCAAACTAGAAATAGATGGTACAGTGACAAGTTTTAAAAAAGTCTACAAGGAAAATTGGGTTAAAAAGCGTGGATCATTGGAACCAGAGCTCACTGGACACACTACAGATTATTGGATTGATGATGTGCCTACCAAGAAAAAAGACTATGACGCTTACATAAATAACACTATAGATGAAACCACATTTAAGTTACTAACTGATGTTAGATACTTTACCGAAAAAATCAATTGGAAAGACCGCAGAACTATCCTTACAAGTATTGCGTCAGATTATATGGTTCCAGTAGAGGTACCTCCAACATTATTACAACTAATCGGAAATAAATCCTTAGAAGATTTTAAGAAGATCATTGCAGAGAAGAAGAAAAAGCTTAATAAAGAAAAAGAAGCAATCCCGATTAGGATTGATGAACTAAATAAAAACCTTCCTGACATCCAGGGAATAGATTTTGAAGGATTAAAAAAATATATAAAGACCGCAGAAAATGCCTTAGAGAATCTAAATAACGAAGGTAGACAGATTATTGAACACAACAATAAACTCTTTGATTTTAAGTCCCAACTGAGACAGAAAGAATCGTTTAAGCGAGAACTAGAAGAGCAGTTGAGCGAAGATGCTAATAAGGAGTATGAACAAGCTTTAAAGGATAAAACAGATACTACGAACGATTTAGATAGACAAAAAAACCTTTTAGCTATACACAAAACATCACTTGTAGAAGATAAGAAAAGCTATGAATCTCTTCATAAAAGAGTTTTGGCTCTTAGAGAAGAATGGAACAGTGTTAATGTAAAACAATTTGAAGTTAATGTTGATGGTAACTGCCCTACTTGTAATCAAAAGCTACCTGGAGAGGAAATTGAAAAGCTTGTAGAGGATGCAAAAAATAAGTTCGATGATAGTAAAAAATCAGAATTAGAAGCTATTAGTTCAACTGGAAAATCTTTTGCAAATATGCTTGAAAAAACTAAATTATCAATAAACACTACTGAAAAAGATATAGAAAATGTTGAAAGGAATATTCAAGAATATGAATCCAAACTCAAAGATCTTGAGGATATTTTATCCCAAGATCAACAAACTGTTAATTTTGCAGACTCCAAAGCATGGACGACCCTAGAATCTGAAATCAACGACTTAAACATCCAAATAACTGACTTTAAAGAATTAGATAATAGTAGCTTAGACTCCAAGAAAAACAGCTTGAAACTAGAGATACAGTCCCACAACGAGACATTAAGCAAGCGAACTCAATTTGATATAGCTATGGATAGACAAAAGGAACTCTTAAAAGAAGAAAAGACCCTTGCAAACAGTTTAAATGAGTTAGAGAATCAAGAATTTAAGATACAAGAATTCACTACAAATAAAATTAATGCTCTTGAATCCACGGTAAATGGAATGTTCAATAATGTGAAATTCAAAATGTTTAAAGATCAAATGAATGAGGGTGTTAAAGAGGATTGTATAATCTTAATAAATGGAGTCCCATACCCCTCTGCAAACTACGCAGGACGCATCAATGCAGGACTGGACATTATAAACACACTATCAAAGGAATATGACATCATGGCACCAGTATTTGTGGATAATTCAGAAAGTGTTACAAACTTAATGGACTTAGAACAACAGATGATCAAGTTAATAGTAGATAAGAACTATAAAAAATTAACCATAATGGAGGAAATATAGATGAGTAATGAAATAACAACACAAAATCAAACGCCAGTAACACAAAGTGAGAGGTTTACAAATAAAGTACTAACAGAGTTCGGAAGCGCTGCAGGACAAATTGAAGTTAGTAATTATCAAAAACAACTCATCCAAGGTTATTTTATATCCATAGATCGAGCTTTAAAAATTGCCGAAGAAAACAGGATTAGAAAGAATTCAAATAATAAAGACCATAAATATGATAACAACCTCCCTACCACTTGGGAAAATGTCAATCTCAATGATTTGGCTCTTGATGTAGTCCATAATGCAAGACTAGGACTAGATATGATGCAGCCTAATCATATAAGCGCAATCCCTTTTAGAAATAAAAAAACAAATAAATATGACATTGCCTTGATGATGGGTTATGTCGGGAAACAGTACATTGCTGAGAAGTACGCTCTTAATAAGCCAATAGCAGTTACAACTGAGTTAGTTTATGATACAGATTCATTCAAACCCTTTAAAAAATCAAGAGAAAATCAAGTTGAAAGTTACGAATTTGAGATAGTGAATGCCTTTGACAGAGGCAAAGTAGTTGGTGGATTTGGATATCTAGAATTTGAGGACCCTAAGCAAAATAAACTCATCATCATGACTATGAAAGATATTGAAAAAAGAAAACCTAAATTTGCAGCTGCTGAATTTTGGGGTGGTACGAAAAAAGAGTGGGTTAATGGTAAGCAACAAGAAGTTGAAACAGATGGATGGTTTGAAGAAATGTGTTTAAAGACTATCAAACGTGAAGTTTACAGCACTAAGCATATTACCTTAGATCCTAAAAAGATTGATGATGATTACCAAAGGATGAAAAAGAGAGAAACGCAACTCAATAGTCCCGAGGTTCAATATGACCTCCTAGATGAAGAGATAGAAAAACACCAAGCTACCGTGCTTATAGATGTTGATGTAGAGACTGGTGAGGTTAGTGGACCAATAGAGATGGATAATCCAGAAGTCACAAATGGTCCAGACTTTTAAGTATTGCAGATTCTGAATATTATGCGTAATAACAATTTTGAGAGGGGATTAAATAATGAGAGTTAAATTTGGAAGTAGCATTTATTTATGCACATCCGTTTCGCATATTAAAGAAAGTAAACTATTATTATGTACCACTTCTAATGGTGTGTACACTGTAGAGATGCTCACTTGCGAACAAGCGGACAAGGCATATGGCGATTTATTGATAAATGGTTATTGTGATGCTTCAGGCTGTAAATACTGTAATTAAGTATAAACATTTATTTAATGTGTAATCCAAACAAAGTACGCAACAAATAAGAGGTGATAAAAATTAAACTAAAAGTATTAGCGAGTGGGTCAAGCGGAAACGCTTACCTCCTCACTTCCTCCGGGAGGTCTATACTGCTCGAGTGCGGTATAAGATTTGAAGAAATAAAAAAGAAACTCAACTTTAATTTTGATAATATTCTAGGCTGTTTACTAACTCATGAACATATGGACCATGCAAAGTCTGTAACAAACGTACTCGCGCATGGCATCGACTGTTACATGAGCCAAGGAACCGCTGATGCCCTACAACTAAATCACCACAGATTACATATAGCAAACGAACAATTTACACTAGATAATTTTACAATAATGCCTTTTAAGGTAGAGCATGACGTAAAAGAACCATTAGGATTTCTGATCTATGACAATATTACTAAGGAAAAATTAGTCTTTGCAACAGATACTCCCTACCTCATATATAGATTTAATAACGTTAACTACTACATGATTGAGTGCAACTACGATAGGGATAAATTAGAAGAAAACATAGAGACAGGCGTAATTAATCACTCAATGAGAAACAGGCTCTTAAACTCCCATTTTGAGATTAACAGCTTGATTGAATATTTTAGGTTTACAGATTTAAAGAGCTGTAGGAAGATCGTTTTGATTCATCTTTCTAGTAATAATTCTAGTGATGATTTTCAAGCTAGGATACAAAATGCAACAGGAATCGATACAGAAATTGCATGGAATCAAAATATTGAATTAAGGTTATATCCTTTTTAAGGGTAGGTGGTAAGGATTGAATGAAGGTTGGATAAAACTTCATAGGAAAACATTAGAGAACCCAATTGTATGCAAAGATTCAGATCATCTCGCTTTATGGATATATCTTCTGGCTAATGCTACTCATACAGAGTACGGCAGTATGTTTAAGGGTGAGAGGATTACTTTGCAACCAGGTCAACTTTTAGCAGGCAGAAAGTCAATAGCTTCGTTTTTAAAGGTTAATGAAAATAAAGTGCAAAGAATGTTAAAGTCATTCGAAATTGAACAACAGATTAAACAACAAACAAGTAACCAAAATAGGTTAATATCAATACTTAATTGGACTTTATATCAATCAAGTGAACAACAAAGTGAACAACAAGTGAACAACAAGCGAACAACGAGTGAACAACAAGTGAACACAAACAAGAATGTAAAGAATATAGAGAATGTAAAGAATGATAAGAATTATAAATACATAGTCGAGTATCTGAATCAGAAAACCGGTAAAAGCTTTTCCACCAAGACAAAGTCAACGACGGCTAAGATACATGCAAGATTAGAAGAGGGGTTCACTGTAGATGATTTTAAAAAAGTCATCGATATCAAAACAAGTGAATGGCTCAGTGACGCTAATATGCAGAAATATCTAAGACCAGAGACGTTGTTCGGGAACAAGTTTGAAAGTTACTTAAACCAGAAACTAAAAACTCAACAACAATCTAGTAACCCTTTTCTAGAAATGCTTAAAGACGAGATGGTGAAAGGAGAGCATGATGAATAAAACTGAGACTATAGGTATAATGGCAATCTTAAAAGAGGCCTATCCCATGTACTACAAAAACAAAACAAAAGAAGAACTTAATACAGCAGTAAATCTATGGGTTGAAATGTTTTCAGACGAAGATATTAATTTAGTAAAAGCGGCAGTTAAAGCTTACCTAGCAAACGACATAAAGGGATTTCCGCCAGTAATAGGTCAGATTAAAAATAGTGTATATAATCTGACGAACCCAGGGCAAATGACTGAGCAAGAAGCATGGGGGTTAGTTTATAAAGCAGTTGGCAATGGTTATTACAATTCAGTCGAAGAATTTAAAAAATTACCGTTAACGATTCAAAATGTTTTAGGCAGTCATACACAACTAATTCAATGGTCACAGATGGACTCGACAACGCTTCAATCGGTAGTGGCTTCAAATTTTATGAGAAGTTATAAGGCGAGATCACAAACCGAGCGAGAGTATCAAAAATTACCTAACGATATTAAAAATTTAATAGATAGCACATTGTTAAAGATTGAGGGGTGATTAATTCATGGACGGCTTCACTGAGATAAAAACATGTGACATTTGTGAAGGCAAAGGATGGATCATGGTAGAAAAAAGGCATTATAAAAAAATAACACTACGTGACGAAGCGCCTAAAAGTGTATTCGCCGGAGCTTGCAACACTGTTTATAACTGCACATGCAAAAATGAATATATCCCAAATGCTAAAAATTACCGAGAAGCAGGCATCAATCTTGGGACATACGAAAAGGATTACGCAGGAAAATACATGGCTAGGAGGTCAGCGTGATGGAATTAGTATTAAGCGACAAGTATCAAATATCGACAGATCAATTTAACTACATACTCCAGGAGAAATCCGTTGTTAAAGACGGGAATAATGCTGGACAGGAATACACTAAAAATATAGGCTACTATGGCAAATTGGAACAAGCATTAAAAGTTGTTTTAGACCTCAAGATAAAGGACGTCGATAAAGCAAATATAAAGCAGCTACATGATCACCTGGCGCTTATAAATGACGTTATGAAGGATATGGTTAAGAGGCTAGAGACGCAAATGGAGGGATTGAAGTGAGTAATAAAGAAGTTGATATAAGTGTCTATAAGTTTAAGATTGATGATATTCCTAAGAGTTTAAATCATTACGCAGGTAGGGCTAACTCATGGGAGTATCGAGAGGATAAAAAGAACTGGACAGCACTTGTATATTATAACTGTATAGGGAAAAGACCTAAGAATCCTATAACAAAAGCTCTCGTAACTATTACATACTTCTTCCCTACACAAAGTAGACGTGACCCGGATAACTATAGCGGTAAGATGATCATGGACGGACTAGTCACTGCTGGAGTGTTGGAAGATGATTCATTTGGATGCATTGAACTAAGGTTGAGGGGTGAATATGACAAGGTTGAACCCAGGACTGAGATAGTAGTGGAGGTTATGTGATGATTAAAGTTATACATAAAACAGGCTATAAAGCCACAGCAGACGATGTTAGACGTGATCAAAACGGAAAGGTAATTGCAGTACACATACCAATTATGGGATGGAAAGATGTTAAAATATTTATTCCTGAAATACCAAAAGAGTGGGAACAACGAACACGTAGTGGTCACACAAATATCTGGAATGACAATTTTCACAAAAATGGATTACCTGAAATTAGATTAGAACCACCTATGCGAGGCTTATATGCTGAAAGATTTGAGGATGGTTGGTATTGGGTTTGTGGATGCAATAAATGCTTAAAGAACAATGAGCCATATTCTTATATTGTTTGCGAGGAACATGACCGATGCACTACGTGTGGAACTCACAGAAAAGAACTCACTGAAACACCTTGGGGGCATCGGGATGGTTTTCAATGCAAACCTTGTTACGAAAGAGAACATGAAGAGAAAAAAGAAAAAGCATTAAGAGTAGCGAAAGAGAGAAAACATTCTAAATATGACTGTTGTAATACGAGTGAAATTATATGCCCAATATGTGCTTCAGAATGCTCGAGTGACGACATGTATGAGCAAGGAGAACACGAAGTAGAATGTTATGTGTGTGACACTGAATTTATTGTGGAAATCGAGTACGATGTGAACTATACGTCTAAACTTAAAAAAAATACTGCGTAATTCCAAGAATAATCCGTAATAGATCTTAATATACAAAACGAACATAAGGAGGGTTGCCTTTGACTAAAGATATCCTACTACAATACCGAGATCAGAAAGAAGAAATAAAAGATTTACGATGCCGAATCGAAAGGTTACAAAAGCAAATAGAAAAAATCGAGCAAGAAGGTAGTGTTATTGACAGCGTAAAAGGCGGAGCAGGAGGAACTAGACGCTACGTAATCGAAGGTTTCCCCTATCCCGAATATAGTAAGAAAAAATCTAGATTAAGGTTAAATAAAGCACAGTTAGAGCTTGCAGAACTTGAATTGCTTGAAGTAACAGTGGAAGTCGAGGAATACATACAGTCCGTAAAAGATAGCAGGATTAGGCGGATACTAAGGTTAAAGTATATAGACAATTTAACCTGGTTGCAAGTTGCTAGGAGTATGAGAGGAACAGCGACAGCAGATAGCGTAAGAATGGAACATAATCGTTTTTTAGGAATATAGAAAGTTTGTTCGTTTTGTTCGTTTTGAATGTGCTACACTTGTATTATGAAGAACTGCGATTATAGCCCTTGAAAGACATACAGAGGGAGACGCAGTTCTTTTTTCTCACCCTCCTTTGCCCTGGGCGACTCGCGCCTGGGGATTTATAATTATTTTACAGAAAATAAAGGTATTTGGAATATTTTGTAGAATTAGATTAGTATCAAAGAAGAAAAAGGAGCGATAGTTTGAAATGGATAATTATATACAGATGATTCTCGAGTATTTTGACACACATGAAAAGAGTTTAATAGACAATGAGAAGTATGAAGAACTCAAAGAGAAAATAAAAAAAGATATAGCATTAGGGAAAAAGGAAATATTTGAAGTTGTTAAAGGGTTAAAGACTGAAGACATTGAAGATAGTGTAAAGTTGACTTCAACTATTAATAAAGTATCAAATTTAAAAGTGAAATTAAACTATTTAAGCTTTATAATGAGAAAGAAGAAATTACCTTGTGGTATTTCAAAACTAAAGAATGTATTTTACGGCGACGATGAGGAAGAAATAACATTTGATTATGCTCATCTTAGGGTAGAGGATGATGAAGATGGGGAACACTGGTATGTGCTTTTTGGAAATGCAGAAAATAAGGAGCTATTATTTTCACTAACGTATCATAAGCCGTTAAAAATAATATTGGTACTTGGAGAAAATGAAAAATACCAAGGGAAAGCCATCTTGAGATCATCGAACTTAACTGAGGTAGAATTGTCAGGTAGTAGCAAGTTAGAAAAAATATAAAACTTAAATGCATCCATAAGGGTGCTTTTTTAATACCGCAAAACAAACGACAAGTAGGTGGTGGTGTGGAAGATCAACTAAAAGAAGTTAGAAATAAAGCAAAGATCGAGTACATAAAAGGCACTAAGCAGAAAGACATATGTAATCTGCTTGATATACCATTCAACACCCTACAAAGCTGGATAAAGCGTGGAGGTTGGAAGGAAGAAAAGAAATTAAAAAATAGTGCACAAAAAAAAGAAAATAGTGCACTAAAAAAAATAGGTGCGCCAATTGGAAATATGAACGCTAAAGGTAATAAAGGCGGCTCCCCTGCTCCTGGTAATAAGAATGCAGAGAAACATGGATTCTTTTCTAAGTACCTCCCCCAGGACACTCTTGATCTCATAAATGGGATTGAAACTATGAATCCTTTGGACATTCTTTGGGGGAATATACAGATTCAGTATGCTGCTATTATTCGGGCGCAGAAGATCATGTATGTTGAGGACCAGGAAGATGTAACCACTACACAAATAGCAAAAGGCTACAGTGATTCTGGCAGTAGTGAAAAATGGGAAGTGCAGCAAGCCTGGGATAAGCATGCGACTTTCTTAAATGCACAGTCTCGAGCAATGAAAACAATAGAAGGCATGATTAAGCAATATGACGGGCTTTGTAAGTCCGATTTAGCTACTGAGGAACAAAGATTAAGGATTGATAAGTTGAAAGTAGAGATAGACGCATTGAAGGGTGAAAAGAAAGATACATCACTCATGGACGCATTAATAGAGGGGCGAAAGAAATATGAAGAAGGTAATTAGTTTTTCGCCTAAACAATTAGAATGCATATATCGCCCTTACGATTACACCTTTGACGTACTAGAGGGGACACCCAGATCTGGGAAGACAACCGCTGCACACTTTAGGTATGCCGACTACCTAATTGGGTCTAGAGACCAAAATCATTTAGTGAGTGCCTATAACCAAGAACAAGCCTTTCGGCTTTTTATAGATGGTGACGGCACAGGACTAATGCATATATTCGATGGTTATTGTGATGTTAAGCATGATGAGCACGGCGATCACTTGCTAATACATACTCCCCTTGGAAAAAAGAAAGTGTACTACAAAGGTGGAGCAAAGGTAAATAGTGTTGGAGCTATCACAGGAATGTCCTTAGGATCAGTAATGTTTTGTGAAATCAACTTATTACATATGGATTTTATCCAGGAATGTTTCAGAAGGACCTTTGCCGCGCAGGATAGGTACTTCTTAGCAGATCTTAACCCTCCCTCCCCTAATCATCCAGTCATCAAGGATGTATTTGGCATTCAGAATACAAGATGGACGCATTGGACAATGAAAGACAATCCAATTATCACAGAAGAAAGAAAGTTAGAAATCTATAATACGTTAAAAAACTCAAAGTATCTCCTTGAACGAGACTGGCATGGTAACAGAGTATTGCCGGCAGGTGTTATATATTCAATGCTTGATATGAATAAGCATGTTAAGCAAACTCTTTTAGGAAATCCTTACGAAATGTATTTTTCTGCTGATGGCGGTCAATCTGATGCGACATCTTGCAGCTGCAATATCGTTACTAACTACGAAAAGAAATTCAGACTAAACCGTGTAGCAAATTATTATCATTCGGGTAAAGACACAGGTCAAACAAAGGCGATGAGCGTATATGCAAGAGAAATAAAAATATTTGTGCAATGGTGCAGAGATAAATACGAAATGAACTTTAGTGAATTCTTCGTTGATCCAGCTTGCAAGTCTTTACGCGAGGAACTGCATTTAGTCGGGATACAAACAAGACCTGCAGACAATAACGGACATGACATAAAGGGCAGTTTAAAAGGCATTGAAGTCGGGATTGAAAGGTTACAAAATTCAATCGATAGCGAACAATTTTTATTAGTGGATAATGACAAATATAGCCACTACGATTTTATACAAGAGGTCGGCATGTATTGCAGAGACGATAATGGTAAACCGGTCGATGCTTACAATCATAGTCTTGATGAAGCACGCTATGCAAACAATTATTTTTATCGAAGATATGTACTATAAGGCGGTGAATTCATGTTTAAAAATATAATCTCTAAGGTAAGGGGGTTGCTCTATAAAATGGGTCTAATTAAAGGGATTAAGAAAATAACTCAACATAAAAATATAATTGCCGATGATGAGTTTTATGATCGCATGAATATTTGGCATGTATTGTATAAAGGATATTATGAAGAATGGCATAAAGTAAAATATCATACAATTGAGAGCGGTGAGCAGACTAGGCGAATGCACACGCTTAATATGCCTAAAGTCTTATCTGAGGAAATGGCCAAACTTATATTTAACGAAAAATGCGAGATCAATATATCTGATGGAGGGCTCAAGGAAAAGATAGACAAAGTTTTAAAAGATAATAAGTTTTATCATCAATTCCAGAGGTATTTAGAGTACATGTTTGCTCTAGGTGGCATGGCTATAAAAGTTTATGCTGATGAAAATGATAAAATTTGCATTGGTTTTGTCTCAGCAGATTGTTTTATCCCGATAAGACAAAACAACTCAGATATCCAAGAGGGCTTATTTGTGAATCAATCTAAAAAAGCCATGAACGGTAAAAATATATATTACACTCTTTTAGAGTGGCACACATGGGAGAATGGAGATTACGTTATCTCTAATGAGCTTTATAAAAGTGAGATGTGCGGAGAAATAGGATATAAAACAAGTCTCGCTGAGTTATATCCTAGCTTGGCTGAGACCGTAACTATTAAGGATATAAAACGACCTTTGTTTATCTATTCTAAGCCTAATGTTGCGAATAACTTTGATACCCAATCACCGCTTGGTATCTCTATATATGCAAATTGTCTTGATACCATAAAGGCGTTGGACGTAGCTTTTGATAGTTTTATGCGTGAATTTAAATTAGGGAAAAAGAGAATAATAGTCCCCCAGTCAGCAGTTAAAACTGTTATTGACCCGATTACTGGTTCACCACGAAGGTATTTTGACGCAAACGATGAGGTATATGAGGCTCTTAACTTTGAAATGGATTCAACAGCTAAAAATATTCAAGATATATCAGTGGAATTAAGAGTAGAAGAACATATATCTGCAATACAAGCCTTTTTAGATATTTTGTCTATGCAAGTAGGCTTTAGCGCTGGCACCTTTACATTTGACGGTAAAGGAGTTAAAACAGCAACAGAAGTTATAAGTGAAAATTCTAAAACATTTAGAACGATGACTAGCCATGAGTCTCTCGTAGAAGAAGCTATAAGAGATTTAGTCCGTGCAATAGTTGATGTAGCAGCTCTTTATAAGATATTCACAGTAACCGAGGATTTTGAAGTAAACGTTGATTTTGACGATAGTATTATTGAGGACACAGAAGCCGTTGCTAAGAGAGCTATGCTTGAACTAAACAGTGGGATTATTGATAAGGTAATATACTATCAAAGAGTTTATAAATACACAAAAGAGCAAGCAGTCGACCTAGTAGCAGAAATTGAAGCACGCTCCCCTCCTCCTGACGAAGGTGATTTTATACCCGGAGGTGACGGTGATGAATAGTGCTTAGTAATAAAGAAATCCAATCCTTAAGTGAAGACATTATACGGTTATACGTGGCCATAGAAGATGATCTCCTGGTTAACGTGGCTAAACGCTTTGAGTTAGCCGATGAGGTAACACCTGAAACTGTAGGCGCCTGGCAAGTGAAAAAGCTAGAACAACTAGGAGCATTACGCAAAGAGAACTTAAAGGCATTATCAAAGAGAAGTAAGTTAACCTTAAAGCAAATAACACGCATTATCACAGATGCAGGATTTAAGGCATTACAATTTGACGAACAAATATATAATGCTGCTTACTCTGCAGGTCTTTTAGTTAGCATGCCGGTACCAATGAAGACATCTCCGGCTTTAAACCAAATACTTAAAGGTGCAATTGATAATACCAGGAAGTACTTTAACCTCATCAATACTACAGCCTTAGAGAGTGCTCAAGATGGCTTTTTAGAGATTATCAACCAGGTATATCTAGAAACTTCCTTGGGAATTACAGACTACAATGCGGCAATCAAAAAAGGGGTTAGGAACTTATCTGACAAAGGCATCACCGGAGCAACTTACAAGAGTGCTGCAGGTAGAAAAACACGTAATCATATTGACACAGCTATTAGACGTTGTATTGTGACAAGCACATCTCAAGCTGCAGGACAAATGCAAATCCAGCGTGCAAAAGAATGGGGATCTAATTTAGTTGAGGCTACAAGCCATATGGGATCTCGCCCTGATCATGCAAAGTGGCAAGGCAAGATTTACAGTTTAGTTGGCGAGACAAAAGAATATCCTAATCTAGTTAAAGTAACAGGCTATGGTACTGTTACTGGCTTAAAGGGTGCTAACTGTGATCATGACTTCTATCCGTTTTTTGAAGGCATAAGTGAACAGACCTACAAGCCTTACAATCTCAGAGAAAACGAAAAGGTATATAAGCAAAGTCAACAACAAGGAAAGCTTGAAAGAGATGTAAGAAAGCAGAAACGACGCATCTTAACAGCTGAACAAATTGGAGATACAGATAATAAACTTAAAGCGCAGTTGAAACTCAAAGAAAAAGAAGCTCAACTTAAAGCGTTTACCAAGAAGACTGGCAGAACTCAAAGGACAAATAGGCAACAGGTTCAGGACTTTGGCCATAGCGAAGCTGGTAAGGCAGTATGGGCTGGAAGGAAAGTTGATTTTCTTAAGAATGATGCTATAATAAAAGCACAAAGTAATTTACCAAAACGTGTATATCTACCTGATGAAAAATTAAAACATACTATTGATGTAAGCATTGAAAAAGGCAAAGCATTATTAAGCAATGGACTCTCCGGTGTGGTTCCCATGAATTCCACATTATCGGATGTCTATGTAATGGCTGGTAAGAATACAAGCGTACCAATTAGAGACCTAAAACGCCTATATAGTACCTATGGATATAGTCCGCAAAACTGGCAAAAAAAATCTGGAAAATCCAAGGGTGCAAATTACGAATATGTTGTTCATTGGTATGAAAATAATGGATTTGTTCCTGTAGATGAAATGAAATTGAAAGGAGTTGGAACCGCAAAATGAAAGTTAAATATATAGGACCCGATATTGGGATTGATGGCTTGTTTAATGATAATATTTATGAAGTTTTAGGAATTGACGAATTAACTGGAATGTTACGAATTATTGATGAAAGCGGTGAAGACTACTTATACTCACCTAAAGAACCGAAATCAATAGCCAGTGAATATAAAGGCGGTAAATTTGAGATCGTTGAAGATAAAAGCGAACAACTGAAACAAGCAATATTTAATTAAGCCACTCTTAACTGTAAATGTGAGGGTGGTTTTTTAATGCTTATTATTAATAACTTGGAGGTGATCTCTTATCTTCCTCAAGACTTGGGTTAAAGTCTTATTTTTATGCCCTAAGCAAGGCTTTAAAAGGTTTATTTTTATTGGCTCTGATTTAGTATTTACGGAGCATAAACGTAAAGAACCCTAACAGGTACAAACCTGTATAAAAATGTATGGAGGTTATAGAAAATGGAATGGATAAAAGCAATAATGAAGAAACACATAAAGGCAGATGGTACAGTCGACATGGAAGCGGCAATGAAAGAGATTGATATAGAATCTCCAAAACATGCTGTGCCAAAGACAGCGTTCTTAGACATTGACAAGCAACTAAAAGAAGCATCAACAACAATCAAAGAAAGAGATGTACAAATTAGTGAGCTGACAAAAGTGGACCCTGAGAAACTTCAAGAAACCATCAACACTTTGCAAGCTGATAACAAGAAAAAAGACGATGACTACAAATCACAATTAAAAGAGTTAAAAATTTCAAATGCAATCAAACTGGCCATTGCTGACAAAGCACAAGATGCAGATCTAGTAGCAGGATTATTTGACAAAGAAAAACTTGTGCTTGATGGTGACAAAATTGTGGGACTAGATGATCAATTGAAAGGCCTTCAGGAATCAAAGAGCTTTCTATTCAAACAAGATGATACACAAACAGAAAGTAAACCTACATTTTCACAGGCTAATTTTCAAAAGCAACCGGCTGCTGATCAAGACGTATGGAATGCTGCGTTTGCACCGCCAAGCGTAGGTAATGAAAAATAATAATAAAATAGGAGATGATTTAATTGGCAACTTTAAATTACGCACAACAATATTTACAAGCACTACAACAAAGATTCGCAACGGGATTAAGATTTAATGATCTATACAATACCCCAAACAATCAAACTATCAAATTCGTAAATGCAAAAACAATTCAGATTCCACGTATTGACGTATCTGGAATGGTAGACGTTAATAGGGATGCTGTAGGGTCATTTACAAGAGCGGTAGACAACGATTATGAGACTAAGACACTAGGACATGATCGTGAGTTTAGGACTTTAGTAGACCCTGTGGACATTGACGAAGCAAACATGGCTATCTCAATAGCTAACATCACAAGAGTATTCAATGACGAGCAAAAGATCCCTGAAATTGATAAATACATGGCATCTAAGCTTTTTTCTGAATTTGTTGATTTTGGAGGAACCGTTGATGAAACCGTACCATCGGAAGCTAACATTTTGGCTATCTATGACTCCATGATGGAAGAGATGGACGACGCGGAAGTACCTCAAGAAGGTAGGATCCTTTACGTGACATCAGGAATAAATAAAATCTTAAAAAATGCGCAGGAAATGTCCAGGTATATAAGGGTAGATCAAAACACCAACAACATTAATAGAAACGTAAGGTCACTTGATGATGTAAAAATTGAACTTGTTCCATCTGTTCGAATGAAATCAGTGTATGATTTTACAGTAGGCGCTGTAGCAGATGCATCTGCCG
The DNA here is from genome assembly GCF_009362815.1 of Alkalibaculum sporogenes. Lineage (GTDB taxonomy): Bacteria > Bacillota > Clostridia > Eubacteriales > Alkalibacteraceae > Alkalibaculum_A > Alkalibaculum_A sporogenes. The sequence goes on from NZ_WHNX01000015.1 coordinate 70,030, forward strand.
TACAAGTCAACATGATTTTAGTACACCCAATGTCCTTGATCGCTCCAATGAAGTATGAATTTGTGTCGCTAGACCCGCCATCTGCTACCACTGGTGGTAAATACTTGTACTACGAAAGATCATACTGGGACGTATTCTTGATCGAGAGAAAGGTCAATGGTGTGAAAATTAATGCCGCAGCAGCAGTTATTTAAGGGAGAGAATTATTTTTCTCTCTTTAATTTATTTTAGGAGGTAACAAATTATGATAAAAGTAAAAAAAGGCAATAAGGTTGTGCAGGTACAAGAATCTGTATTGCCTTATTATTTGAAAAATGGATTTGATCAAATCGACAAAGAAGGCAAGATTATTGAACGTGCTACCGGGGGAAAGAACGTATCTGTAGCAGAATATAATAAGGCACTAGATGCAATTAAACAGCTTAATGTAGAAAACAAAAGTTTAAAATCTGACAATAAATTGAAAGATATGAAGTCTAAAGTCAAAGAACTTGAAAATATCAAGAAAGAACTTGTTGATGAAAATAAAAAAATAAGTGAAGAGCTAGAAAAAACAAAGATAGAAGCCAAGTAGGACGGTGGTATAAATGACTTATATAGATAAAGCCTACTTCGAAGAATACTCAGATATGGTCATTGACGATGACGAATTTGGCGTCTTATCAAAACGATCTGAGGATATTATAAATAGTCTGACTGGAGATTTGCAGGGGGTAGAGTTTATTTCCCTCCCCTCTTCCTTTCAAGAGAAAGTAAAAAAAGCTACAGCTGCACAAGTTGAGACATTGTACCTGCAGGGCGGTACTGAATCAATGGTAGGTGGAAACATTTCAGGCGCATCAATAGGTAAGTTTAGCTATAATACAGGTGGTTCTCAAAGTAATATGCCTGTCTCCCCTCTTATCTCTATGTATTTAGGGCGCACAGGACTCTTATACCAAGGAGTGACTGTAATATGAGACCAATACCCAAGAAAGTACTAATTCATGATGCTTCCCACAAATATGACGGAACAAAAGATACTTGGGGAAATATAACTTACCCTAATACAAGAGATCTAAAGAGAGTAAGAATCGAACCTACCTCAAAACGTGTACTAAGCAAAGACAATACAGAGGTACAGCTTAATAGCCTTATGTTTTATGATTGTGTGAATAGCAAGCCTGTAGGCGTGACATTTGAAATTGGAGATGCGATTGTCTTTGGAGGTGCCACTTACATAGTTGTGTCACCAGATCCGTTATATGACAACTCGAAAATTCATCACTATGAGATAGGACTGGTGTAGATGGGAGTTACGGTTACTTTTAACAAGCAAGCGGTAAAGGCAAGAATAAGTACCGCAACTGAAAAAGGTACTTACATCTTAGCGAATGAACTACTTAAAGACTCAAATTACTATGCCCGGGAAGACTCGGGTGAATTAATCAGATCTAGTATTAGAGCGAGCAATATAAAAAAAGGTACTCTTATATGGGATACTCCCTACGCAAAAAAAATGTATTACGTTGGGAGCCCTTCACGAGATAAGAATCCTAATGCTAGCACTCTATGGGCGCAAAAGGCAGCGGATGAAAACAAAGAAAAGTACTTAAGAATAGTACAAAAAGTAATGGATAACGAGGTGTAATTATGTATGAAGATATTTTAAACTCTGTATTAAGTCTATTGAGTGATTATACGATTTCCATAGGGTCATTGCCTCCCAATAACGGAATAGCAATGTACATTGGTTCAGGTGCTCAAGATACTATGTTTCTAAATAAAGGATCTGAAAACAATATATCCTTAGTGGTCAATGCTAAAAACTCTAATCATTCAATATGCCTTGAAAGTTTATCAAACATACATAGCCACCTCACTAAGCTAAAGGACTATCCTAATAGTGATACATTCCAGATTTTAAACATTAGAACGAGTTCGGCACCTAGCTGGATAGGGAAAGAACAAAATAGTCAACACCTTTATGGATCAATCCTAGAGGTATCATTTTATGTTAAGGGAGTGAATTAGATGAAACTTGGATTAAATTATAAAAACGTATTAGAAATGAACATAACTCCAAAAGAGGCTTCTCCTACATGGGCACGAGTGGGCGAAGGATTTGCTAATGTAACAGAGGCGTTAAACGAGGTACTTTATCAAGCTAGCTATTTGAACAACGCTGGATGGGGATCAACGGAAGTTACCGGCGGTCAATATATCGCAACCTTAACAGGCGTTAGAGCATATGGAGACCTAGCTCAGGATTATATCTTTAGCCATGCAGTTATGTTTGCGTTTGGTGAAGCAAGAAAAACAACTTTTAGAGTTACGAGAGATAATCAAACAGTATTGGAGTGGGACGTTACTCTTGCTAATATTACCGATGGCGGTGGCGACAGCCAACAGCCAAGTGCAATTACAGTAGCCATCCACGGAAATGGAGAACCTAGAGTGCTTACTGATGCATTATTAGGTAGCCTTACTGTAGTATCTGTAGCCGGGGCTATTGCAGGCGATACTGCAATTTATGTAAACCCAGTTAAAGGAGCTTCAAACAGTTACAAATACAAGAGTGCTCCTGGTGTAGCCTTACCATTGTTTGATGAAGTACTTACCACAGGCTGGACTGAATGGAACGGTGCAGATGAGATTACGTCAACTACAGGATATCAAATTGTAATAGTAGAGGTTGAAACATCTACAAATAAAGCTAAAAAAGCAGGTATTGCAACTATAACTACCGCTTAGGAGGAATAAAAATGAGAGAACTCAAAAGAAGTTCCAAAGTCGTTGAAGAAATCAAGTTAGGGGATAAGACATTAAAAATCAATCTTAATTTTGATGATATTTTAAACAATTACCGAAAAACACAACTTGAGATAGTAAAAGCTGAGCAAGAGGTTAGAAGATTGCAAACAGAAGGTGTGCAGAAAGAAAAACTTAGCGAGTCAATTACCATATATGGTGAATCGATCATTGCTATGTTTAAACTGGTATTTGGCGAAGAGAACACAGCTGACATACTTGAATTTTACGAAGACAACTATACAGAGATGGCCCAAGAGGTCATCCCATTTATAACAGAAGTAATATCTCCTAAAATTCAAGAGGTTGCAAAAGAGAGAAAGAGCAAATTGAAGCAGAAATATAAACCTAATAGGAAGTTTGGAAGATGATCGCCTACCCTACTGTAAGTGGTTTCAAAGCTTATGGTAAAAATATTAAGCTCAATCTTTCATTCGATAGAGTCCTCCGGGTGTTTGATCTATTAAAAGAGGATATAGACGAAATAGACAAGTTAGAACTATCACTAGATATTTTAATTAAAAACTATTGGAATATAAAAAGTCTGTCATATCCAAAGAAGGTTAAGATACGAGAGATCATATTCAATGAGTATATCTCCCCTGGTAAAAAGTCCTCTTCTAAAGACGAAAAAGTATTAGATTTTAAGCAAGATGCTAGTTATATCTACTCATCATTTATGCTTGATTATGGGATAGACCTTACAGAGCAACAAGGGAAACTTGATTGGCGAAAGTTTATCGCTTTATTCCAAGGCTTGTCTCCAAACACTAAAATAGTTGAAGTTATCGGTATTAGATCTAGAGAGATACCGGCACCTAACAAGCATAACCAAAAGGAAATTGAAGCCTTACTTAAAGCAAAAGCTTATTACGCTTTAGAAATGACAGAAGAAGAAAGAGAAGATCAATTCCAACGAGGTTTAGACAAATTAGTAAATGCCTTAGAACAGAGGGCGGTGAGTCAAAATGCAAAAGGTTAAATGTCCTTATTGTGGGCAGACCTTATTATTTGCAAGGACAGCAGATATCGAAGTAAAGTGCCAAAGATGTAAGAAAGTAATAGAAATCAAAATCAAGGAACAGAGCGAGCCACACGTCAAGTAGTGAGCCAATGCCTGTCTTTTTTTTATAAAAGGCAGGTGAAATAATTGTCTGACGGTAAAGTAATAGTTGAAGCAAGAGTTGTCGATGATAAAGTTGACAAGGACCTCAATCAAATTGAAAAGAAATTAAAAGACAGTGGCAAAGACATGAGTGAAGAAGCCAAGAAATCCGGTGGTAAAATTGGCGAGTCTTTGTCAGGTGCTATTGCTGATAAATTTGGAGCTGGCGCAAGTAAAATTGAGTCCGTGGCTAGTAGTATGGGCCTAAAAGTTGGCGCTGGTGCTTTAGTAGCAGGTGCAGCTGTAGCAGGAATTGGTATAGCCGCTGTTAATGTCGCAGCTGATATGGATAAAGCCATGGGCGGTTATATTGCTGCAACTGGTAAAGGTGTGGAAGAAACTGAAAGGTACCAAGACGTATTAGAAGATATATATGGTAATAACTATGGTGACAGTTTTGAAGATATAGCAGGATCAATGGCACTTGTTACTCAACAAATGGGTGATATGGATGATGCTAGCCTACAGAAAATAACCGAAAGTGCCTACCTGCTTAGAGACACTTTTGATATGGATATACAAGAATCTTTACGTGGTGCTAACTCTATGATGAAAGAGTTTGGTCTAGGTGGAGAGGAAGCATATAACCTTATCGCTCAAGGTGCTCAAAACGGATTAAACCAAAATCAAGATCTAGCAGATCAATTAGCTGAATACAGTGTTTACTATGCTGATATGGGATTTAGTGCTGAGGAAATGTTTAACGCTATGGCCAATGGTATTGAGACTGGTGCTTATCAAGTTGATTATCTGAATGATGCAATGAAAGAGTTTGGTATCAGGTCAAAAGACGGCAGTAAAGCAAGCATGGAAGCGTTTGACGCTCTAGGGCTAAATGCCGATGATATGACAAAGAAATTTGCACAAGGTGGCGAAGGAGCAAAAGAAGCTTTTAACCAGGTATCTGAAGCTCTTATTGGTGTAGATGATCAGGTTCTCCAGAATCAGATAGGAGTATCTTTATTTGGTACAAAATGGGAAGACTTAGGTGTTGACGCAATAAAAGCTTTAACTGATACAGATGGAGCGATTGATAGTACAAAAGATAAATTAGGCGAAATGGAAGAGGTTAAGTACGATAATTTAGGAGATATGTTCCAAGCCTTAAAAAGAAGCGTAGAATTACTCCTATTGCCTTTAGGTGAGGCTTTGATGCCTATATTACTAGATTTAATCGACGTAGTACTCCCTTTGTTCCAGGACGTCCTTGCTCCTATCATTGAAGCTTTTTCTATGCTACTAGAACCTATTATGCTATTAGTGGATGCTTTATTGCCTCCTCTGATTGAGATGTTCACGTCGCTCATGGAACCGTTAATGTTATTACTAGAGGAGATCATAACTCCATTAATTGACGTTTTAATGCTGTTGCTAGAACCTATTTTTGTCCTTGTTGATGAGCTATTGCCGATATTAAATGAACTGTTCACTGCACTAATAGAACCACTAACCGAACTGTTTAGCTCAATAATCCCTCCGGTTATGGAAGTATTGACAGCTCTGATTGATAACGCTATATCCCCTTTAATAGATATCATTAAAGGTAATTTAATACCGATCATAAAAACTTTACTGAATGTATTTACAGCCGTATTTGGAGGGGTCGCAGACGTCGTAGGAATTGCAATCGACACAGTAATGGACATCATGGGTGAGATTATAGAGTTTATCGTAAATGTATTTACTGGCAACTGGAAGGGTGCTTGGAAGAACATTGCTAATATATTCAAGAGTTATTTCGGCGGGATCGGTAATATATTCAAAGGAATTATAAACACTGTTATAGACGCCATAAATGCTTTTACGAAAAGTCTTGGTAAGATAGATATACCTGACTGGGTACCAAGCATTGGCGGTAAAACTCTTGCAATCCCGGCTATCCCCCGTTTAAAAGTAGGTATGGATTATGTACCTAGCGACGACTTCCCGGCTTTTTTACATAAAGGTGAAGCAGTCTTAACGGCCAGTGAAGCGGAAATATACAGGTCACTCGGTGGTAATCTAGGTAATTTATCAGGTATGAGCAACAATAACAGTGTATATGACAATAGTTCCGTAACCACTAATGATTTTAGTGGTATTTTTGACGGTGCAAATTTTTACGTACGAGATGATCAGGATATAACAAAAATAGCAAGAGAGTTAAATGACTTATTAAAAACAACGGCTAGAGGCAAGGGGGTTAAGCGGTGATAACGTTAGATGATACATATAGATTTGAAGAAGACTTTGGATTACAGGCCTTAATAGAACATCAAAATCCAATTATCCCAGAGATTTCACCTAAGACGATAAAGATACCAAGCGTTCCAGGGTTACAAGATTTTGGTGTAGAGCTAGGTACCAAACCTTTTTTAATTACCTTAGATGTAATTGAATCCGATCCTATAGAGTTGCAACGGAAACTAACTGATTTTGTTGCTTTTTTATTTGATCAATACGGACAACCTCGAAGCATTAAAGCTGTATTAGATTATGAACCTGATAAATTTTTCATGATAAAGGTTAATTCAACCGTTACACCACAAAGAATGATTAGTGTTAGTCAGTTTACACTCCCCTTTATTGCCTATGATCCTCTTAAGTATTCAACTGTTTATGCGGATGAAATTATGTGGGGCAGTGAAGTTTTGACATTTGAGTCTCATTATTTATTAGGACATGAGGGTACTGCAGGCGCAGTAAACATAACAGAGCCACAAATAATTGATGTAACTGTAGTCGGTTTAGCTGTAAAACCTGTCATTGAAATTACAGGAAGTGCTACTAGTCTTGTTATAAGTGCAAATAGCTATTCTATAACCTTCCCTACCTTCAACAATGTTAGTTGGATTATAGATTGTGAAAAGTATTCAGTTCTCAAAAATAGTATTAATGCTTTTGACGAAGTTGATTTAAAAGATTTCATATTGTTTCGTGGAATTAATCACGTATCAATAACAGGGAGTGAAATAGATGTTGATCTACGGATTAAATACAGAGATAAATACATGTAAAGAGGTGCAGGATGGCAAATTTAATAGACGTAAACGATAGTCTTAATCAAGGTAGGGTTAAACTAAATACAGCGATAGTGCAGTCTGAGGATGCAATTAATAAGTCTACGACTGCTTTATCAAACTCAGAAAGCACACAAGAGCAACTAAATCAAGTTGTCATCGACGGCGATTCCTCAGTAGAAGCAGCACAAGCAAGAGTCAATTCAGATAATACTGTTTCATATTCTACTTTAAAAGAAAGATTAGATACTGAACATGATGCAGTCACGTCGAATTTGACACAAATTTCAACGAATTTGGTAGAGATTACAACAAAAATAATTGGGGAAGTAAATGTTAAATCATATGAACATTTAAAAGTTGGTGATGATTGGACACTAGCTTTTGACCAATTGATTTTAGATACTCCTGAAGGGTATAAAGTTAGATTCCCTACAGACACATATCATGGACACTTTATATCTAATAAATCTTTTTACTTAGACCTTCAAGACTCAATCATAATACCTACTGATATATTGAAACCTGTAATTAAATTTGAAGGGGCAGTTGAAAGTTTACCTAGGAATGTAACAGGTAACCCAGTATACGGAGACACAAGTTTTATTATAAATGATGTAACAGGGTTAGCTATTGATGATATTGGTTACATTGTTGACGCAACTGTTCGACCTAGTGATGGGACAACAGATATTAATGTTGAATTGGTAAAAATTAAATCAATAAATACTACAACAAAATCAATCACAGTTTATGACATGATTCGTTCCCACCAAACTACAGGACCTGTTCGGTTTTACAAAGTAGATAGTGTTATTAAAAATCCAAAAGTAAAAAATTTGCATGGTGTAATAGAAATGAATCACAATTTACCTTTTGTTTGGTTTTATGGTTGTGAAAATGCTATTGCTGACAACATATTAGGAACAAATACATTAGGACATTGTGTTAGATTCGAGAACTGTTACAATTTTATTTCCAATAATATAAGAATTGAACATCCACAAGGTATTGGGAGTGGCGAAGGTTATGGAATTTGTGCATTAGATTCTCGAAATGGTTACATAGAGAAATCTTATGGTAACGGTAGTAGACATGTCGTTGATATTAATTCGGCGTATACTGTTACAATAAAAGATGTGAAAGAAGTGGACAGTAAAAGCACCCCCGTTGTACTAGCTCACAATGGGTTTGGGGGTAATATTAGCCTTGATACTCTTGACTGTGTTTGTGATACTTATGCTGTTGTATATTCTGGACAAGGTATTACCGATTTTGACACACAAATTGCACATGATATAAAAATTAAAAATATCACACAAATAGTTCCAACTAAGAAAGCAAACGAATTTAATATTTCAGTTTATATCCAAGCTGATTATGATAATGTAATAATCGATAATGTTAAAACAAAATACATCGATACAAGTGTTGCCCCAACGGGTAACTCTAAGGTTGTAAGGCTTACAGGTAATCAACGTGGAACACTTGAAATAACAAATATAAAAGCAAATCATATAGGTATATTAGTTGAATTTGCTAGGAGAAGTACGTTTGGCTTACAAGATTATTTATTTAAGTTAAATGGTTTGCAGGCAGAAACAGTTCACACCATAGCATTATTACGGGGTATCAATAGTGTAGATATTGATAATGTGTCATCAATAAATGCACCAATTAATGCTATGTTTGAGATATCAGATTTAGCTAATGTTGTTCCATTTAGGGTAACAATTGGAAGAAATATTCATACACAAGGTAAAATAATGACTTACAGTGGCTTACCGTTAGCCGGTTTAAGAGGGATGGCAGATAAATTGAACAATGGATCAACCTCCGGTGTCATGATTACAGATGGAACAACATTAACTATGGATAAAATTCTTACATCTGGTGAGTATATAACATTAATTGCTCCTGTGGGCGCAGATGCTACATTAAACAGTTTAATCCCTTTTGAAGCTCCTGTTTGGTTAGGGCAAGAAATGGTTTTAATCGTTAATAATTTAGGCGACATAGGGACAAGAGGGAATGTAATTATTCCTAGTGGTTCAACCACTTATGCTGACACGGGGGTTACCACTACTTTAACAAAAGGCAATGCTTACAAGTTTAAAGGTTACAATGGCAAATGGAGAAAAATATTATAGTATTAAAACTCAAAGAGACTTCTCACGAGGTCTTTTTTTAAATACCAAAAGGAGGGTTATGATATATGATACTAGTAAAAAATAAAACCTTAAACAACATAGGCATCCTAGAAAATGCCTATGATCAATCAGTAAAGAGGACAGTCAACGAGCTTTGGCAAGCCTCTTTTTCTTTACCCAAAAGCGACCCAAAGAATGAGTTATGCAGCCACTTAAACTTTATAGACATCACAGGAGATAGTGGCAGGTATTACGGTCTATACCGCATCATGCCAACAAGCACAACAAAGAACGAATCTACCGATAGTATTACATACACTTGTGAACACGTATTAGCAACACTCCTGGACGACGTCATGGATGGATACCACCAATACACGAATTACACAACTAGACAAGTTTTGGAGTACATTTTAAGTCTCCAGGAAGCACCCCACTGGGTATTAGGTCAAGTAGATTTTACCAGGTACTTTCATTATAGTTTTGAAAATGAAAATGGCTTACTCGCTCCCCTACTCTCAATACCTAAACCGTTCAATGAGGCGTATGAGTTTACCTTTGACACTCAAGTTTATCCTTGGGTACTTAATCTGAAAAGTGTTAGTGATAAAGTTAAATCAGAGATTCGCTGGGGCAAGGATATGATTGATTTTAGCGAGGTATCTGACCCAACCGATATAGTTAACTACATAATCCCAAAAGGCTCAGGAGAAGGCGTTAATCAAGTTACAATAGCGAGTGTCAATGGTGGGCTCAAGTACTTGAAGGATGATGAGTCAATCGCCAAATGGGGCAAGATGTCATACATTTGGATTGATCAAAGGTTCGAAGATGCCGAAAGCTTAAAAGCAAATGCACAATCCTTACTAGATCAGTGGAAAGAACCTAAAGTGTCATTTGAAATTGATAGTGCTGATCTATCTATTAAGCCTGAGTATTCACACGAAAGAAAAGTACTAAACGGAATTACTAGAATCATAGTTGAGGATAAGGAATACCTGGCCAGAATTGTTGGCGATAACATTGCAGATCTATCCAGGGAGTTTGAGGTTAAGTATCAGATTAATAATAAACTAGACGATATTGCAACAACGCAAGCTGATCTAGAACGTAAGCAACAGGTCAATGAAGCTTATTCACAAGGGGCAACTAATATAATGAACTTTGGATACCAGGATAATTGCGATAGCGACCACCCTGCAATCTTGCCGATTTACGTTGATGATGACGTAGTAAATATTAATACGTGCGAGTTGACTTTTAGGACTAAAAAATTTAGAGCATATTCAAAATCAATAGAAGGCGGAGGTGCTACGGTAAAATCAACAAGTGCAGGCGGAGGTACAAATACAAGTACAGAAAGCGGTGGAGGTGCAACAGAAACAACTACAGTCAAAAATTTTACTAGCTTAACCCTAGTAAGTGACATTCCAAGCGTTCCCGATTACAACACTCACAAGCACGAGTCAATTCTATATGGAGACCGGATTGAACATGACCACAATGTAATAATTCCGTCTCATTCTCATAATTTTACGGTGGCGACTCACTCTCACGAATTTACATTAGAAGATCATACCCACGGTATTTTGTATGGGATATACGAGCTCGACGAATTGCCCGAAATTGTTACTGTCAAGGTTGACGGGAATACAGTAACAATTAACAGTACCTCTGAGAATAGATTGAATTTAATAGATTATCTAGACAAAGATTCTAATGGAAAAGTTACGAGGGGTAGACATGAAGTTGAAATTTTACCTAGTGATTTGGCTAGAATTGAAGCAGATGTTATATTGAGAGTGTTTATACAAAGCAGACTTGGGGGAAATTATTAATAACCGTTTAATTTATCCTTATTATGGTATATTATATATCTATAGGAGGGATGAATTTGAAACGTATATTATTAATCATCTTCTTTGTAGTACTATTTACAAGTGGATGTGGCGTGTCCGAATCGGAGAAAGAAAAAATAAAAGAAGAAGTTAAAGCAGAAATAAAACAGGAAGAGCAAGCAGAAATAGAGAGTGCTAAAGAACTAGGAGACATTATCATAGAGAGAGGTAGAAAGGAAGATACAGACGGAAACTTTATACCTACAATTATAACTGAAAATAGCGAAGGGGCACAAAAAAGAATAATTGTTGACGAAGAGACCTATGAAAAAGCATTTGACATCGAGTATATTGACTCATCGAAATACGAAGAATTTAAAGAGTAGACCGCCTACTCTTTTTTTATTACAGAAATACAGAAGCAATAGCACCTTAAAGGGTGCTTTTTTAATACAAAATATAAATGAGAGGAGAAATTTATGGATTATTTACTTAATATAAAAGCAGGAGTTTTGACAACAATTGGTATAGCAGGAAGCATGTTTTTACAGAAGTTAGGGGGATGGGATATGGCTTTGCAAACATTAGTTTTTTTCATGGTCATTGATTATCTCACCGGATTAGTTGTTGCAGGAGTTTTCAATAATAGCACAAAAACAGTTAATGGAAAACTTGAATCAAGAGCAGGATTTAAAGGGTTATTTCGTAAAGGTATGACTCTTTTAATCGTCTTTGTAGCAGCTCAACTTGACCTATTAACAGGCACGCAATTTATACGGAACGCAGTAATAATTGCATATGTAGTCAATGAGGCGATAAGTATCGTCGAAAATGCCGGTTATATGGGGATAGATATACCTGCACCACTATCTAAGGCGATTGAATCCCTAAATAATAAAGAAGTTAAAGGTACAGGAATAATAGAAACAGAGGATGCATTATCGAAAGTTATAGATGCTATTAATAAGCCGGAGGGAGAATAATAATGGGATATATAATAGATATTAGTCACCACCAGGTACCAAGTAAAATTAATTACGATAAGTTGGCCAAAGAAGTAGTGCTTGCTATTATCCGTACTCAGTATGGATCTAGAACTTTAGATAGACACTATAAAACGCACCATGCAGAATTTAAAAAACGTGAGATACCTACTGCTGCTTATGCCTGGGTAAGAGGATTTAACATAAAAGATATGGAAAAGGAAGCAACGGATTTCTATAACAGGACCAAAGATTTAGATCCTGTGTTCTGGTTTCTTGACGTAGAAGAAAAATCAATGTCAGACATGAGGTCTGGTATTTCTGCTTATATAAAAAAACTTAGATCCCTAGGTGCTAAAAAAGTTGGAATTTACATTGCTCATCACTTATATAAATCCTTCAATCTTAATCTAGATGAAGCAGATGCCGTTTGGATTCCTCGTTATGGAATCAATAATGGTAAAGTTAATGTTGCTCCTGCTTATGCATGTGACTTACATCAATACACTAGTGTTGGTAAATTGAACGGTTATAGTGGCAATCTAGACCTTAATAGACTTATGAATGGTAAATCATTAGATTATTTCACAGGTAAAAAAGCCGAACCATCAGGAGCAACAGTTACGCCTAAACCTGCACAAACGTCAACCGTGACGATTTATACAGTTAAAAAAGGTGATACATTATCTGAAATCGCGACAAAATATAAAACTACTGTTGCCAAGCTTGCAGATCTTAATGATATTAAGAATGTTAATAAGATATATGTAGGAGAAAAACTAAAGGTACCTGGTAGTAGTACAAACTCCAAACAATCTATTTTGTACATAGTCAAAAGAGGTGATACATTATCTGAAATTGCAACTAAGTATAATACTACTGTATATAAACTTGTTAAGGATAATAATATTAAGAATAGAAATCTTATTTATCCAGGACAAAAAATTAAGATACTTTAAAATGTAGAGGGCGTACTCGAAAATGAGTATACCCTCTTATTTTTTATTTATATTAATGCAGCTGAAACAAAAAAGCAGGTGACACAAACATAGCGTTAGAAAATAAAAACGATACATAGCTAGTATATGGAGTTTCAATAAAAGTGTGCACTAAAAAAGCACAAGTCTTTCAACCCATGCTTTCGTTAATTTTAATCATTCCCACACTATTCCCACTTTAGTTTTGCATTAGGTAGAAAATCATAGGTAAGCATAGGTAAACTGACCTCTTTAAACCCATTGGCACAAGTGAGTTTCGGGAATCATGGGTAAACTTAAGTAAATTTTCTTATGTGCTTTATACGAACCGGGAGATCGCAGGTTCGAATCCTGCAGGGCGCACCAAAAAAAGCTTCCTCTGTTTAAGAGGGAGTTTTTTTTGATGTGTTCTGCGTTTAGGATTCGAACCTCGAGGAGGACGAGGAACGGTGCATTGCATTGTAATATGCTAAATGCATATTACAAAGTGACGAGATTGCGAAGGAGACTATGCGACTGAGCAACTGTCGCCCCGGCGACAACTGCAGGGCGCACCAAAAAAAGCTTCCTCTGTTTAAGAGGGAGTTTTTTTTGATGTGTTCTGCGTTTAGGATTCGAACCTCGAGGAGGACGAGGAACGGTGCA